>CAVQMQ010000028.1:0-37528 GCA_963713645.1 uncultured Acidobacteriaceae bacterium
GTGATCGTTCGATTCAAGGATCAAGACGTCCGGATGGCCTGCCGCTTCCTGCCGGCACACTAGCTGGATATGCTTGAAGCCGCGTGAAACATGAAAGAGCACTGTAGGGACTTTTGTAGGGACTCTCCTTCAAAATGGTGCGCAATCCTGGGTAGTCCCTACACTGTTCGCGCGCTCATTGAATGCCACAAACCATTGAAATCAAGCAATATAGAACAATCCTGAGCAATGCTGAACAGGACGGTTTTCTATCTCTTAACCGACAGGTTGTAGGTTCGATTCCTACCGCGTCCACCATAGAATCAACAACTTAACTAGATTCGCGCTCTGCTTGCGCTCCATTTATCTGGAATGCAAGTTCAGCTACTCTCAAGCCCGCTGTGCTCATCTCATCCGTGACCACATCCCCGTAAATGTTCATGGTCGTGCGGATGTCCGTGTGCCGCATCATCTTCTGTTGCACGGCAATCGGAGTCTTCACAGCGTCCAGCCAAGAGCGGTAGGTGTGCCGGAAAGCGTGCGAACTGATGTGCCCAATTCCGGCTGCCTTCGATGCCCGCTCCAGCTCTTGCCTTGTGCCGGTGTAGGAGTAAGGAAGTCGCCCGAGTTTGAACGGACTGGCAAAGATCCAATCCTCCGCTCCCAAAACTGGGAAGACTGTTTCCAGGACTTCAGGCGCTCCAGCAATTCGCTCGCAAGGTTGAATGTCTTTGCGGACCCTTGCGTCTTCACATCGCCCACAATTTGATTCACGATGCCACGCCGGATGCTCAGCCTTGAGCCTAGCCAATCCACGTCAGCCCACCGGAGTGCGAGCGCCTCACTGAAGCGAAGGCCCAAGCACACAGAGAGCAAAGCCATCGTCCCGAATGGTTCTTGCAGCTCTCGCAACAGAGCGTGGAACTGTTCCGCTGTGAGGCTCCGGGCTTTCCGCACCTTCCGCGTTGCCCCGATATTGCGGACGAGGGAGACGGGATTGCGACTGATGTCCAACAGGCCGGACTACATCGCAAATTCCACAAGCCCGTGCATGAGTGACCGCACGTGCGTCTTGGACTTTGGCGATAATGGCAGTTCGCCGCCGTCCGAGTAGCGTTAAAAGCCCGTCAATTGTGCGAGGCGGTTTGTCATTGCTTTGTCATTGCTATTGACAAGAAACATTTTGGATATAGACTGTCCAAATTGAAGAGAAGCTTCAATAATTCCCCCGTAGAAAGGAGGTAGCATAATGATCGAGGAACTCGACCGCGAGAAACTGGGCAAAGTGTTCGACAAAACACTTGATTCAAACCTGATCTACGAAGAAAGCCTAGATGATGATGATCACGACCATGATCACAGCAGTCTGCCAGACCCGGAATAACCAATAAACTGATGTCGAGAGTAACGTCTCCGGGTTCGCCTCGCGGCGGTCCCGGAGATTAACCCTGATGACTGCTTTTACTCCGTAACGTCACGCTGCGATTGCGGCGTTGCGTACTAATTGCTACGGCGCGTACAGTTGGCGAGAAGCTGGGCCAGATGTTCAACAAAACACTTGATTCAAACCAGTACTCTACGAAGAAAGCCACTATGACTACAACCAAGCCCATGGTGATGACCAGGTCCATGATCGTGATGACCCCGGACCAGACGAACTGTCCGGGCCACTTTCATCTGTGTAACAGAAAACTGATGTCCTCTAACGTTTCCGGACTTGCCGTGCGGTGAGACTGGAGATTAGTTTGAGGACCGTAAAGGAGAGATAACCATGTCGACTGCAGAGATCCACGTCAAAGATCCAACTTCGTTTGGGACTGTAAACAATATCCGCACTTCGTCAGACTGGCTTCCTGAATCGCCGTCCGTCGATCTGCTATGGGTAGCGAATACGTACTCGCATTATGCAGCAGCTCTCAGAAAACTACCCTCAGTGTTTGCTTGGGAGGAGTGCCCGGAATATCTCAATACCATTACCACACTGATGCATAGCGTGACTAGCCGTCGCCTCAGAAGCTGTTTCGATTTCATCGGCTACTACGATTCTTCTCTCCGCATCTCTATGCAGTTTCTTTTCCAAAAGCTTCCCCTCTCCAGTCAACGTCGTTTTACGACAGCACCGGAGACTTTCTATCGAATTTCACGGATGCGCTGGGAGCCAGTCGATTCGATCATTGCGCTCTGCAACATGCTGAATGGAGAGGCGGCAATGTCGGGGTTAGGCTCTGTAAAGTCAGGCTACGTTAGCGCACTTGGAGACTACTTCGTCGTTGACCAGGACAAGCCGAAACAATTCGTTAACTCGGTGTGGGATGACAGCATTCAAGCTTGGGTCGTTCGCGCTCCCATCGTGGCAAGCCGCATTCCAGTCGATTTCTCAAGTCCTCTCGTTGAGAATGCACAGGAATCAAAAGTCAAGAAAACCTATGGGAAGTATTCTGCAGAGCAGCAGGCACAAATCTGCAATCATCTGAATAGGACCATAGAGCTGATTGGAAAGGCCAGCAGTTCGGCCGCTGATCTGATCAGGACATTCATCAAAGTAATCGTGCCCTTGAATTCAGCTTCGGGTCATGGTTCCACTTCACAGCCTCGGATACCCGGCCGTGTTCTGCTCAGCGGAGTCGAGCGTAGTTCTGAGTCAGCACTGGCATCCGCCCTCGTGCATGAATCCATACACCAATTGATGTACATTCTCGAATGGAATGGTTCATTCATCACTCCGGATGCGGACGCCAATGACGCGCGTGCCACGTCACTTTGGACTGGACGAGATCTCCCACTTCACTCATTTATTCATGCCTGCTTTGTTTGGTATGGGGTTTCGAATTTTTGGCTGCAAGCCAGGTCCCGTGGCGTTTTTGATCAGAATTATCTGAATGATGAACTACAACGTTGCACATCTGGTTTTAAGGATCGCAACCCAATAGAGATGCTGGCCCCGCACGCAACCAAAGTCCGTTACGAGGTCTATAAAATTGCCAGTACTCTGCGGACTAACCTACAAGAACGACTTTCTGCATGTGCGCTCAACGAGTGAGATGGGAATACCGTACCGCACAAACGCATGATTTTTGCTGCAGGTGTTAGCGTTTATCCCAGGTATTCATTGGAGAGTGTGGCTTGAATGAGCTAATTGAGGATCGTTCCACTTTGCTTCGTATTAATGCCATCTGCGGTGAAGATTTCGGAACAGAGGATTTCTCTTTGTTCCTTTTTTCCCTCGTCCGCATGCACAAACCAGAAACGATCGTGGAGCTAGGGACAGGACTAGCAATCTCCGCGCTTTGGATGGCTCTTGCGATGCGCGAAAATGGCTCAGGACACATGTGGACCGTGGATAACTTCGAATGGTTCAACCGGCGGCCAGAACGCGCCGCAGGCATCATTGCCGAATTACGCTCTTCGGATATTTTAGACGTTGTCGATCCTAGTGCGGCAGGTTTCTACTCTGCTCTAGGGCACCGACTAAGACTCAGTTCTGTATTAACCTTCGTAAAAGGTCAGATACAGCTCAATGAGCGAAATCATTTCGACCTCTATTCTTTTCATGGTAGGCCTATCGATCTTCTATTTTCTGACTTCAAGCACGGTGGGCTCGAGATTCTCGCTTTGCTTGGTCATTTTCTGCCTCGACTCGCGCCTGCCGCCTCGATTATTATCCACTCAGCTTCTACGTCGTGGCCTTCCTACCTCCTGCTCGAACAGCTCGTTTCTCAATTTAATAGGGGACAGGTTTCAGAAGCACTACAGGATATGGCTTCTGTGGATCTTTGTCCATATATCAACAACCGGCGGATTACTTTAATGCATCTTGTCGAAAAAAAGGAGCGTAGTCAAAACAGTGCAGCGTGGCTGCGGTTCGAGCCGATAAATGTTTTCCCATACCCCCGAGCCAAGATGCGGGGTTAATTTAACCATTCACTCTGTCGGAGGTAATCCAGTGGGTACTCGCTTTCTTGCCATTATCATTCTATTGCTGCCTCACGTTGGCGCAGGCCAGTCAACGACAGGCGACTGCAGCCTTTCTTCGCGCCATATTGGGTCTCCGCAGGAGACCCTTGTCGTTGGATTGCGGAGTTCTCCTTGCGATATTGAGAAGGACTGTGAACATTCAGAGGATTCTGATATAGATTGGAACCGCTGGCGAGGCATAACGCCTGCAACGCTAAGCCAACCAGGGGTTTTAATTAACGCCAGTCTTTCCGGAGAAGCAGGTACTTTGACCTGCTCTGGAACCATTGTTAATGGCGCACTCGTCGGCCGTTACATCTTTGCACCCACGGCTGGTTTTGGCTCAGCGCTGACTTCTCTCGGAATAACGCCCAGAACAACTAACGAACTCCAAGATTTCCTTGTCATGGATATAACAACAAGTTGGGTAAAGAATCTTCACAATGTTGGCGTGAGCGAGATGAACGCCGAGAACCTTCTTGCTCTTAAATCCTTAAGAGTGGATGATGCATATGTTTCAAAGTTCCACCAAGTCGGCCTATCTGATCTGAAGGCCAGTCAACTCATTCAAATGCGAACCGTCGGTATTACTCCACAGGAAGTAGGAGAGTTGCGTAGTATGGGTTTCACTCCCTCCTTGCCTCAATTAGTTCAGATTCGCGCTGGTAAGATTAACATCGACTACATACGGCTGGTCCATATAAATAATCCACGAGCGGACCTGAACGAAATCATTCGGCAGGGCACGATGCACGCCGCAGAGCATTCGCAATGATTACGCTCTCCACTAGCATAGGGCAACACCGTCAACGGGATTGCATGGCGTGATAGGCAATCATTAGGAGAGTCAACGAATAATGTCATCCTTCAATAATGATGCTGACTTAAGCGTGCGGGACAGCTTCCGGTCTCTGAGAAGTATCGCGCCCATGTGCGGCCTGCTCTGGCGGGCAAGCCCTATCCTTCTATTTGGCACTGTATTCATTCGGCTACTTCGCGCCGTACTGCCCGCTGCTTTGCTATGGATTCCAAAACAGATCATAGACGCCATTATTGGCACGATTCATGGCTCTTCCCATCCGTTTCATATTTGGATGCTTCTGCTCTTGGAATGCCTACTCAGCCTATCCGGCGACTTTCTTACTCAAGCCAACACAGTACTTGATGCATTACTCGGAGAACGTCTCACAACATTAGTAGCCACTAGACTTATCACTCATGTTGCAACGTTGGATTTAACTTCCTTTGAAGATCCTGCGTTCTACGACAAGCTTGAACGTGTGCGCGGCCAGGCAACGGGTCGCGTCTTTTTGGTTACATCCGTACTTAGCGCAGCCCAGGAGGTAGTTACATTACTTATGTTATCAGCTGGGCTAATTCTTTACTCACCTTGGCTACTTCTTCTTGTTGTGTGCTCGACGATTCCCACCTTTATCGGCGAGAGCCGCTTCTCCCGGCTATCATATTCGGCCTTTTATCGTCGAACACCGCAAAGACGCCAACTAGAATATATTCGCCTGCTTGGCTCGTGGGCAGACAGTGCCAAGGAGGTTCGTATCTATGGCCTCGCGACATATTTGTCGGACTGGTATCGCCGCGTCGCAGAAGACCTTTACGCTGAAAATTCTTCACTGATAGTAAAGCGTGCATTTGGAGGAACGGTACTGGGTCTGATTGCACTCATCGGCTACTATGCCGGGTATGTAATCATCCTTAACGCGGCTATTGTTGGTCATATAACGATTGGTACATTTACGTTTCTCGTAGGTTCGCTAGCACGCTCACGCGTAAGTACAGAACGAATCTTCTCGTACCTCAATGGCATAACCGAGCAAGCGCTCTTGCTCACGGAGCTATTTGATGTGCTTAGTCTAAAACCATGCATTCTCTCTCCCCCTACTCCCCAACCCGTGCCGCGCACGGCCCATCATGGATTTGAATTCAGAGATGTTTGCTTTGCTTATCCGGGCGGGAACCAAACAGTCGTCAACGGCTTAAACCTGCACATTCGCCCCTCTGAAAAAATCGCTATCATCGGTGATAACGGTGCAGGAAAATCAACTATTGTTAAGCTCCTTTCGAGGCTCTACGATCCTGTCTCCGGAAAGATACTGCTTGATGGAATAGATTTGCGTGACTATGACCTCAAAAGCCTCCGGACGAGTATTGGTGTTCTGTTTCAGGACTATATGCGCTATGACTTGAGTGTTCGTGAAAATATAGGATTCGGGTCGCTGTCAAAGATGAACGACGAGCAGTGCCTAATTAATGCGTCAATCCTAGCTGGCGCATCGTCCCTAATTAAGGGACTACCTTATGTATGGGATCAGCTTCTTGGCCGACGATATAAGACAGGAGTTGACTTATCCGGTGGCGAATGGCAAAAGATCGCCTTATCTAGATCGCTTATGCCGGACGCGCTATTACTGATCCTAGATGAGCCAACAGCCAGCCTAGATGCAGAAGCGGAGGATCATTTTGTCCGTGAGCTTCAGTCTTCGACACATGGCCCAGCGATCGTCATCATTTCTCACAAGTTGTCATTTGCACGACTCGCCGACAGAATTCTTGTCCTTCAAAATGGGAACATTGCCGAAGAAGGTAGTCATGACGAGTTGATGCGTCAGAATGGGCGGTATGCACAGTTGTTTAACCTGCAAGCCGCTGGATTCGCTACCACCGGCTACACACCATCCAAGGAGGAAAATAGCACATGTGCCACGGTGAGCTAGTTTCCACTAAGAATGTTCATGATTCTTCACGGTCGGCTATATCAGAACCAGAATGCCTGACAGACAATCTGACTGCAGAGGTTTTCCCTTTCTCTTTGCATCGTTCGAAGAATCTTCATCTTCGACTTGAGCAACGACGGCTTCGATTTCAGACCCTCAACGAAAGACATCAGCCGTTGACGGTTCGTCTCTACGGCGAACCGGAGTCAGAGTACAAACAGGAATCAACGAGCTTGGCATCGGGTTATGCGCGGGACTGGTTCGTATCTGGGCGAGTGAATGCGTTCGCGGACGCGATGCGATTGAACGCCTACGTACAGCGGCTCCTTTTATTCTTCGTACAATCCTTCTGTCTCAGTTGCATAGCGTCTACTTAAATGCGCTTCCTGTGAATGCGGATTCGTTAAATTCTTCAGAACGGGCCTTGATCCAGTTCAAGTATGGGAGCGATGCAGCATTCCGTTCCCTCATGGATGAGATGAATGTCAGGACAATGTTGGAGTTGGATTTGTCTTTGCAGTATGGCATGCAGATCAAGAAGCAGTGGTGCCTGATCGGCACAGTACCTGAGATTTTAGGAGCGCTAGGGCCTTCTCCCAGCACCGGTTTATATTTGCTTCTTATCCGATTCTGGGATTCAAGGCAAAAAAGTGCCGGGCGTGGCCACAGAATTGGGTTGCTGATAGAACCGAGTCGGTTATGCAGATTCTACGATTCCCGCTGGGGAGAATTGACGTTTACAGACTATTTCCACTTTCAGCAGTGGTTCGCAGATTATTGGAATACTGAAGGCTGGAGCTATTTCTTAGGCAGGGGTAAGCCTCCCGAATCACCGCTACGGATCTTTCACTTGTCTAACACTCTATCTGGAACATCCTGGTCGCTTCCGACTAGTGAATGCACCTCGGAGTATCGCATACCCAAACTGTGCGATTTAACGTCGTGGCTCGATAGTGACCTCTCGCAAGCAATTCTGTCAGCTATAACGAAAGGAATAGACGATGATATTGCATCCTAGAATACGAAACGGTTACTGCATGGGGATATTGCTGTATTTTGCTAGTTCTGCCTGCTCTCAAACGTGCAGCAAGATTTCTCTTGATGGCCTAGTCAAAGATGGCGACGGATATCGTGTATCAGGCGCGATGATCGTGCTTGACTCCATGCCATCACGCACCAGTGGTCCTGACGGATCTTTCTCATTCTCCTGTCTAACGGCAGGAACACATAACCTATCTGTATCAGCGCCTGGATTTAAGCCAATCGATCAGGTCATTAATGTTCCTTTGCAACGTGGACGCTTAGAAATCAAACTTGTTCCGTTCGTAATTACCAATGTACAGGTCAGCGGTGATGATGATTCTTTACAAAAGGCTACAGTGGTAGGACCTGCGCAAGTGTTTGAAGGAGAGCGCTTGCGAGAGCTTGCAGATGACCCTGACGACCTGCAACGAGAACTCCAACAACTGGCAGGTGCCGTTGGTGGAAATCCAACTGATACCGTTATTACGGTTGATGGATTTCAGGACAGCACTAAGATTCCCCCACGCTCTTCCATTGCCTACATTAAAGTCAACTCAGATCTGTACTCTGCAGAATACCGCCAGCCTCCGAGCGGTGGTGGAAGAGTCGAAATCTACACGAAACCAGGTCAATCGCACCTTCACGGAGATCTGTTTGCCGTTACAAGCGGGGCTTGGCTGAATGCACGTAATCCGTTCTCCACGGGTGCCGCATCCCTTGGGAAAGAACGTTTTGGATTCAACCTTAGCGGTCCCGTGACGCGTGAGAATAGGATATTTGCACTAAGTCTTGAGCATCGCTCAACTGCTGATACAGCTTCAATTAACGCTTTTACCCTTGATGGTTCGGGAACTGAAGTGCACACCCTTGCCACAGTGCCAATACCACAGACACGCTGGATTGGTTCAGCCCGACTTGACTGGCAATTAGGGACGAAAAATACGTTCATGCTCAGCTACGGTGCTTGGCGCAATGACATGGATAATGTCGGCGTCGGTGGTACGAACCTTCAAGAGAGTGGCTATACCTCCAATCAATATGACGATGTTCTACGAATGCTCGACGTAACTACCATCTCATCTCACCTCATGCATGCGGTTCATGCGAGCTTACGTTTTACCGGTGAGAGCGATATACCCAACTCCACACTGCCCCAGGTAATTGTTTCGGGTGCTTTTAGTGGCGGAGGATCAACAATAGGACCACAGCATCTTCATGAACGTTTTCTTGAACTCGATGACGATGTAACGCTCGTCGCACGAGCGCATTCTATCAAAGCAGGAACACAAACATTTGTTCTTGTTGAAAGCCCCAGCCTGACAACGGGTTTTAATGGGAGCTATCTATTCGGAGGTGGACCCGGTCCTGTACTCGACAGCAGCAATGCGCCAATTCCCGGTCAAACAGAAATTCTGACCGGTCTCGAACAGTACAGACGTACTCTGTTCAACCTGCCCGGCGGTATACCAACCACATTTTCTAACGTGGCAGGCACACCGAAGGTTGCGTACTCGCAAATATCGTCGGCCTTCTTTGGCCAGGATGAGTGGAATATTGCGAAGAATGCCCACATCTCTACTGGGATCAGGTACTACATCCAGGACAATCCACTTCTCGCCAATGGACTCACTCCAAGGATTGGAATGAGTTGGGCTGTCGGGAAAAAGCGTATGGCTTCATTCCATGCACATTATGGCCTATTCACCGGACGAATTAATTCAGATGATGCCAATGAGCTTCATCGCATGGACGGCATTCAACGTATCACGAGTACTATATACAGCCCTATCTTTGGGGACCCTTTCTCAGGTGCTACTCCAATCCATTCCTTCCGTTCCGTCAATCCCGCTTTCTGCAACTTCATCCAAGGCTCGGCAAACGTCGGCGTGAATGTCGATCTTGCCCGCAGCTGGAAAATCACTGGCGATTTTAACTTTAGTCACATATGGAAAGCGCCACGTACATTAAATATCAATTCTCCTCTAAACGATCTTCCGCTTGGCCCCCGACCGCTTGCGCCATTAGTGGATATCCTTCAGCTTCAAAATGGTGCACACGGCCATGCCAACACCGAAGTACTAACCCTGTCCCAGAGCAAATTGAGACACATTCAACTCAACGTCGGTGTTTCTCGAGTTGACCAGATCGACGACAACGATGGAAACGTCTTTTTTGCTCCGCAGAGTTCGTTGTCAAACGCTGGTGAGTTTGCTCACAGAACTGGTCAAGCAGGTTGGCATGTTTTCGGAAATGCAACGCTTCGGCTACCAGAAGGGATCGCACTTAGCTCAATTGTGAATATATCTGGAGGATTGCCATACAACGTACTCACCGGATTCGATAATAACGGTGATGGAGACTTCAACGACCGTCCCCAATACGCCGCACCTGGAACATCTGGAGCCATCCTCACAAAATTTGGATTACTTATTAATTCGGGAGGCAGCGGCGTTTTGCCGCGTAATATCGGAACAATGCCGAGCACCGCATATTTTGATGTAAACGCACAACGTAGCTTTCATTTGAAGCCGACCACGCACGGAGAGCACAAGCAGGTCCTAGATCTCAACCTTCGGTCTTCAAATGTACTTAACGTCACAAATGTTACTGCTGTAGGCAATGTTCTTGGATCTCCTCTTTTTGGAGTTCCTTATGCCGCTGATGACGGTAGACGGGTAGAAGGTGGTATCCGTTATAGCTTCTAAAGCTTTGTTAACATGGACCAGCCAAAGACGCTGACAGGCTGGAGCCAAAAGGTAAAGCAGTCGGTTGACCTCCGCTTCAAGGCACGAAAGACCCTGTGGCGCCGCGCATTGCATCACTTCTACGAAAGGCGCTTCCCGCTCAGGCACTCGCCATCACAGGTACGGCGAAGTAGAGATGGTGTCTTGCTCCCAACACGCCGCCGGATGAGCTGGACTCCGGTCCTCGCTACGCTTGGACCTATGCCAGGCTCAACCGCCAATGGAGGGGTCCATTCTCCATGATCGGTAAGGGATCTCTACAATGCACAGCAATCTGCAAGTCAGGTGTACGGGCAGCCTCGTATGGGGTTCTGACACTACAACCTGGCGATCTACCCTTTCGGATTGCTGATCCATCGCTCCGAGGCTCATTTTTACTTGCGTGCATAGACAGTCCCTGCTGGTTCATACGGAGGGTCTGAGACAGCGCGCGCGTAAGCGATCAGAGCCTTCACGTCTGCGCCACTCAGCGTATTCCCATAGGGCGGCATCAGCGCCGAGCGATTCAGCGCAGGACCTCCGTGTTGAATAATTGATGTCAGATCGGCATCACTCATTTTGTTTAGTGTTGCACCGTCGGTGAACGGATGCGGCTTGACTTCGAGGTTGTCAAAATTGGAAACGCGCTCGGGCGACGACTCCGGATCGTGGCAGCGGCTGCAGTAATTGTCGTTGAGAATTGCACCCAGTCTTTGCTGCGCTCCCAGCGCAGTCTCAACAACTTCGAGCGAAACCTGCTTAGTCTTACCTGGAGTTATCGCCGAGATCTGGTAGTGACCCGCGATGCTACCCAGTGTGACCGCAGTAGTCACCTGGCCGCTGGAGTCAGTCAACGCCGCAGCCGGTTGAAAGCTTACACCAGCAGGACCGTGAAACTCCACCAATGCTCCCACCACCGCTGTTCCCTGGTCGTCGTTCACCTGCACCACCAGTGGCTCTTTGAGCGAGGTACCAGTTGCACCTACTTGATGTCCGCCGCTTGACTCGACCAGCGCTGTGCCGGCTGCCGTGGGCTTGAGACCGCTGTTGGCCGGCGCGGCATGGTGGCAGCCGCAAAGCAGTGCGAGCGAAAGTGTCGCCACGGCAGCAGAGCATTGAATCATTGTGCGCGTATTCAATTGCGTCATCACTTCGCTCCTCCCTTGCTCGATCCTTTGGCGTCTGTACTTTTCAGTGAGCTCAGAAAAGCAGTCAGCGCGCGAGCGTCTTCATCGCTTAGGTTCTGGTTGGGCTCTGCGGTTCCGGGTCGTAGTGCCTGCGGGTTCTTTAACCACGCGTAAATCCACGCCGGAGTCAGCCGCAAACCAACCTGTGTAAGCGTCGGCCCTATGTAGCCCTTGTCTGCCTTTGTGTCGATAATGTGGCAACCCTGGCAGGCGTACTTGGAGTAGAAGAGCTGCCTCCCATGCTCCACTGCTTCGGGAGTATTAGCAATCTGCACTGCGTCCGCATCGATGCTGGACGACTGATAGACGGTGAGAATGTAGTCCGTCAACTCTTTGTTGTCGGCGTCGCTCAGGTTGAAGCGCGGCATGCGGCGAATGAGCGATGGACGCAGCGTATTCGGATTGTGCAGAAAGTCAGTAAGCCACTCGCGTTGCACCGAGCTTCCCTCCCAACTCAGATCAGGAGCCATTGTGCCGCCGCGACCGTTGAAGCGATGGCAACTGAAACAGGCCAACTCGGCGATCAGCTTTCCGGCATGGCCAGCCGGCTGATAATTCGACTCCGGAATCACCGCCACGCGCAGAGTGTCCGGCATCTGCCGCGCGCGCGTACTCTGCGCCAGGAGCGCCGTCGTCAGCGCGTCGGTCTGTGCAGGAGTCAGCGTGAACTGCGGCATTTTCACGCTGGTGCCAAAGGCCCGCGGATCGCGAATCTTCGCAACGATGTAGGCGGGAATGGCGTGCTCCATGTCGCCCAAAAAGCTGATCTGCGTCAGCGGCTTGCTGCTGATGGTGCTGAGTTCCGGAGCGAAGTTCTCCGGCTTCTGCACGCCATTGATCTGATGGCAGGCTGCGCATCCCAACTCGACAATCAGCTTGCGGCCGTTAGCGACTTGCTTTGGATTCGCTGCTTCGAGATGAACATTCGCACCGTAATCTGAATCGCTCTTGGCTTGCAGAAATGCAACCAGCGTGGCCGTCTGCTGCGGAGTAAAGCGGTAGTGCGGCATCGGTGTCGTCGCGTCATAACCGCGCGGATTCTGAATCCACGCAGTAAGCCACTC
Source organism: uncultured Acidobacteriaceae bacterium (assembly GCA_963713645.1). Taxonomy (GTDB): domain Bacteria; phylum Acidobacteriota; class Terriglobia; order Terriglobales; family Acidobacteriaceae; genus Telmatobacter. The sequence continues at coordinate 12,663 of CAVQMQ010000028.1, forward strand.
AGGCTTCGCCTTGTTGCCAATCCGCGTCAGCTCCGGCCCCAGGTCGCCGCCCACCAGATTTCCCGCAGCGTTTTGCGTCGCATGGCACGAAGCGCAGAAGGACTCACCGTAAAGGCTCGGCCCTGCCGCCGCATCCGCCGTGGACACAGCCTTGGCGTCAATCGCAACTGTGTAGCCCGGCAGCGGAGTGCTGGTGCTGATCAGATACGCCGAAATATCACCGGCATCCGAGTCGCTCAATTTGTAATTTGGCATAGTGGTTGATGCCGCGTAGGCCTGCGGATCCTTTAACCAGCTGTAAATCCACTCGCGCGTGGTTTTGTCGGCGATGTGTGTGAGAGCTGGCGGATGATCCGTGGCTTCGATCTTTGAGCCATCGGGCCGCGCAATCGTATGGCAGTGAACGCATCCCTCGCGCGCCAGCAGCGCTCTGCCCAGATTGAGTTGTGGAGTTCCAGGCAGTGCATTCTGGTGGCACTGGCCGCAGCCAGACTCAATGTACCGAGTGGGCAGAATCGGTTGCTCGCCGGCGCGTTCGCTATGGTGAGCTTCGGCAACCGTTGTCGCCTGGCCCTGTCCGCCGTGGCAAATGACACAGCCGAATCCGTCGAGCGAGTGCGGAACCACCGGATGCTTGCGGAACGGTTGCTGACTGACATCGGCCAGCGAAGCTTCTTTGAGACCGAGATGGCAGGTGGTGCAGCGATCCGTGACGCCTAGTTCGGGCATCCATATCTGATGAATGCCGGGCTCGAAGCGGCGGCGCAGGCTGACCGCGTCGCCGCGATCGTGAATCAGCGACAGGTACTTGCGCTGGTAACTGTGCCATTCGCTGAAGTGATCCTTGGCAGGGGCAATCGCCAACGCCAGCAGTAACAAGACACTGACCACGCCGAAGGCACGCACCGGGTCGCCGAAAAGCCTCTGCCAAAAAGAGGAAAGAATGTTTTTCATCGTGCTCACTTAACTCCTCCAGGGCAGTACAAACGACCATCCGGGGCCGCGGAACCAGGTGCCGATGGCAGTCAAAAGAATCAGCTCAAGCAGGTACCAGGTCATCACCCAATAGGCCATCGGCTTGCTGACAAGATAGCGGCGAAAGCGCGAAGGCGAATTTGGCTTGCTGTGCGCGGCCACAATCATTGCCGCTGCAATCAATACCGTCGGCGCAATCGCTACATACACATGAAAGGCCAGCAGAAAGATCATCATCCCTATCGCAATAAGATAAAAAATCCGCAATCGCTTTTGCCGGTTCACAAGAAACAGCCCTGTGGCCTCAATATTGATGTTGAAGTACGGAATCACGATCATTGCAACAATCAGCACAGTCGGCACAAGCACCCCGGCCACGACCGGCGGAAAATAATGCAGCAGCTCCTGCAGGCCGAGAAAGTACCAAGGCGCTTTGGCCGGGTTCGGCGTGTGCGTTGGGTCGGCAATGCCTTCAAGAGGCGCATTGAAGAAGAGCGAAACCAGCACCAGCCCGATTGCCAAAAGCTCAATCGCCAGCGCAGAGCGGAAAAGCACTTCGGGAAAAGTCTGCACCTGATCTTCGCGGTTCACCTTAACCTGCGCCGAGGTGCGGCGCGTGACAAAGGCAACCCGCACCGGAGAGCGGCGCTGGTCTGAGTCAACTCCTGCGATGAAGTCTTTTTGATCGCTCATTTCACCTCCTGTGTCGGCACTGGAGTTTCAGTTTCAGCAACAGGCTTGGGTTCGGTTTGCTGCACATACAAGCCTCCATCTTTTCGGATGCGCCAGAAGTGAATCGCAATAAAGAGAATCGCCGCGAGAGGCAGCACCACGCAGTGCAGCACATAGAAGCGGAGCAGCGCGTTGGCATTCACCTGGTTTCCGCCCAGCAGCAAAAAGTGAATCTTGTTGCCTACCAGCGGCACGGCAGATGAAAGATTGGAGCCAACCGTAATGGCCCAGAAGGCCAGCTGATCCCACGGCAGTAGATAGCCCGTATAGCTGAGCAAGAGCGTAATCAACAGCAGAATCACGCCGATCACCCAGTTGAACTCACGCGGTGCGCGATAAGCTCCGCGATAGAAGACCTTGAACATGTGCGCGAAAACCAGAAAGACCATCAACTGCGCCGACCAGCGGTGCAGGTTGCGGAGGAACAATCCCGACGAAACAACAAATTGCAGATCTTTCATATCCGCGTAAGCCTGCGGCACGGATGGATGATAGTAGAGCATCAGCAGAATGCCGGTGATGACCAGAATCAGAAAGGTTCCAAAAGTCAGCGTGCCCAGGTACCATGTGGAGCTGAAGCGCACCATGCGCTTGCGCACCTTGGTCGAAAACAAGTGAAGAAAAATATTCTGCTGGATAGCCAGCGCCCGGTGCAGCGTACTGTTGCCCGTTCCGGTGCGAAAAATCGATCGCCACACCCGGCTCTCGCGCAGTTGATCCACCAACTTGTCGGCCTTCAATTGCATGCTCATATCCTCAAAAACTGCAGCGCGGGGATTTCAGTGGAGCGGTCAACCATCAGTTCGCCTTCATCGCTCACCCAGGTTTTTAGCCAGGGCAGCGGGCGCGGCGCGGGGCCTTCAATCTTTTCGCCGGTGCGCTTGAATTTGCTGCCGTGGCAGGGGCAGGCAATTATTCCTAACTCCTGATTCCATGCTGTCAGGCAGCCCAGATGCGTGCACACAGCGTTCAATGCAAAGAAGCCCTCTTCGGCGCGTACCAGATAGATTCCGGAGTTGACATCCATCGTCACCGAGTTCACCGCAAAGCTCTCCGGTTTTCCCACGTTCACAATGGCCGAGGGTTCATAGAGGACATTGGGCGACAGATACTCGTAAGAGAAAAGCAGCGTGCCCGCCGTTGCAACACCCAGCGATCCTAGGCCGATCTTGGTGAAAAAGGTTCGGCGGTCAAATTCCGTGGGCAATTGTTTCAAGTTTTTCTCGTGGGACATATCTGTTACCTCTTCCCTACTGCTGCGGGCGCCGGCGCTGGCCGGAAACTGCGGTCAATCGATTCCACTGAGATCAAGCCCGTCGGATCAGCGGAGGTCAGGTTGTAGGACTCCATCGTGATGGTTCCCGCCGGGCAGCGCGCCGCGCACAGTCCGCAGCGGATGCAGCGAGTTTCATCCTTCAGCATCGCTGAGCCAGTGATGATGCCCAGTTCCTCGGCCTGAATATCGTCGAGTTCAAGGCCAAGCAATCCGCGCGCCTCGGCCAGTTGAGCCTTGGTGCTTTCGTCAAATCCAATGCGATCGAGCGAGACCAGCTCCAAGCAACTCTCCGGGCAAACATCCACGCAGCCGCCACAGAGAATGCATGAGGTTGCATCAGCCTCCGATCCTTCAAAGACGGTATTGATCCAGCAATGTAAACAGCGCTGGGCCTCAGCCACAGCGGCCTCTTCATCAAAGCCGACTTCGACTTCTGTAACTCCAGTACGGCGATTGATGGGCAGCATCGGAATCTCGGGCCGGACAAGATCGAGGAGGTTAAGCGGCATGCGATGGCGTTCGAGTATCTCTACTTCAATGATCGGGGCGGGGTGTTCGGTGCCGCGCAAAAACTCATCGATACCTACAGCAGCGCGCTTGCCATCGGCCACGCTGTCGATGATCAGGCGCGGGCCAAAGACGCAATCGCCGCCGGCAAAAATTCCGCTGGCCGAAGTCATCAGCGATTGCGGGTTCACGGCAATCAATCCGCGTGGCGAAACATCGACTCCATCTTCGGCGGAGAGAAAGGCAAGATTCGCCGCCTGGCCAATGGCCATGATGATCGTGTCGCACTCGATGCGCGTCTCACTATTCTCGAAAAATGTAGGACTGAAGCGGCGATTCGCATCGAAGACCGATTTCGTTTTTAATACTTCTAGCGCGACGGCGCGGCCGTTCTCGCCGATGATCTGTTTTGGACCGAAGCCGGGATGGATGATGATACCTTCCTCTTCGGCCTCTTCAATCTCTTCCAAAGCGGCAGGCATTTCCTCGCGATTTTCCAGGCAGACCAGATGCACTTCCTGCGCGCCCAGGCGCAGGGCTGAGAGAGAAACGTCCATCATCTCTCGCGCAGCAACCGCATCCAGATTTCCCTGTTCCGGCTCAAAGTGCTCGACGCCGCTCGCGTGCTGGCGCAACACCTCGCGCGCCGCCGAGCGAGCCACATCCATGGCCACGTTGCCGCCGCCAATGACAAGAACTTTTTTGCCGATCGTGAAGGTGTAACCGAGATTCACATTGAGCAAAAAATCAATGCCTTTGTAAACGCCATCCAGATTCACACCCGGAATGGTGAGGTCGCGGCTGCGATGCGCGCCGACGGCAATCAATACGGCGTCAAAGTCGCGGCGCAAGTCAGCAATGCTGAAGTCGCGTCCTGCCGCGTGGTTCAACTTGAGAGTAATGTCGCCCGTCGCGAGTATCTCGCGCACCTGCGCTTCCACTACATCGCGCGACAAGCGATATTCAGGCAGGCCGAGGTATAACATTCCTCCCGGAACCTGCGATGCTTCAAAGAGCGTGACGCTGTAACCCATCAGCGCCAGATCGTGCGCGGCTGAAAGTCCCACCGGGCCTGCACCGACAACGGCAACACGAAAACTCAGCTTGGGCTGCTTGCGCCCTTTGTTTACGTTGACCGGACGGCGCGACTCAGGACCGTGGCGCTCAGTCAAAAAGCGCTTCAACGCACGGATCGCAATCGGTTTGTCAATCTCGCCGCGGCGGCAGGCGGTCTCGCAAGGGTGCGCGCAGACCCGGCCGCAGATACTGGCCAGCGGATTCGGCTCACGCGCGATGCGATAGGCCTCTTCAAAATTGCGTTCCGCAATCAGCTCAACATAGCGGCCTGCGTTGGTATGCGCGGGACAAGCCATCATGCAAGGAAAATTGGTGTTCAGCCAATCCCTGTCAACCTTTTTGTCGACAAAGCGTTCCAGCATGAATAGCTCTCCTGTTACGTGAAGAAGATAGCGCGGGCGGCGCGTGAAATCTCCGCCCGCGTTTGTGCTGCAGTTACTTGGTTAGCGTGAAGTCAGCCGTGGCATCACCGGAAACCGTCACCGGATTCGACTTGTTCTTGGCGCCTTCATTCCATGCGGTCACGGTATAGCTTCCGTCCGGCACGTTTTCAATCTTGTACACGCCAGTCTTGTCGGTAACAGCAAAGTACGGCGTGGGCGAAACGATCAGGTATGCCGCCATATCCGGATGTACATTGCAGAAGAGCGGAACGATGCCGGGGTTATCGAATTTGAAGGACTGACGCTGCCCCTGTGGCCATGTGCCTAGGTTGTGGCCGAGCTTCTTGTTGCCGCTGATTGCGGGCCAGAAGACATTGTGCGCCACGCTGTCGCTGTTGAGAAACTCAACAGTCGTGCCAAGCTGGATGGCAACGATGTGAGGTGAAAACATCAGCCCCTTCTGGTCCATCGTGATATGTGCGGCGGGCGCTGGAAAGGTTTTTCCTGGAATTGCTTCCACGTAGACAACCGACTGGCCTTTGACTTCGGAAACTTTTCCGTGGACCGAGCCGGCGAAGGCCGCTGTGCTGAACGCGGTCATAGTAATGAGAACTGCGATTGCGACGTGTTTCATGTTTTCTCCTCTTGGGAATGCCGTGTGTGTTCAAGCTAATAGAACAGAGGTCATTGCTGACGCGCGCGTCAGAAGACGAAACGCGCTACCAGATATACGGTGTCGTTATCACTTGCATTGCGGCCCGCGCCGTCGTAATTTGTAGCTCCGCCGTTGAACCGCGTGTAGCCGGTGTACTGCAAGGCCAGATCGAGATTTTGAATCGGCCAGTACGAAATATTTGCCGACCAACCAGCACTCCTCGGATCGCCATTGGCGCTGCCGCTGATCGCCGCCTGCGGATAGAGAAGCGGGTCGACGGTTCCATGTGTGTTGAACCAACCCACGGTTCCCGATGCGCGGTTGCCGTAGTGATATGCAAGATTGACGTTAGCCTCGTTCAGATGGTGCGCGCCAGGACTTGCAGTTCCTGCCGCCACTCCGCCCAGCAATGCGTCGTTCTCACGAATGTATGTGCCGCGCAATGAAACCACATCCTTGCCTATGGTGCGGTCATACTCAATGTCCGGGCCAAAGTCGGTGTAGCTGTCTTCTGCTCCAGTCACTCCGCCGGGAGTGGATTTCATATGAATGCCGTAGCCGCCGACCTCCAGCATATTGGTACGTCCGGTCTGTTGATAGGCCACGCGCCAGTACGGCGCTGCGCCTTGAATATTGTATGTGCAGCAAGCGCCTGTTGTCGGCTGTGCGTCGCCTACATGATCGGAGCGATACAATGTTCCAGCCACATAGAAGTGCTGATCGAGCATCGTGAAAGCGCCCAGGCCCGCCACATCCTGCGCCAACGATCCGTTGATCACCGGATTTGCCGAGGGACCAGGCGCTCCATTCGCACCCACAAAGGGATAACCCCAGGCCGGTGTGCTGTTCCACAAATCTTCCAGCGTCGGATTGTTGTTCAACGTTAATCCGTAAACCAGCTCTTTGCCCGAGACTTTGGTCTTGTTGGCATAGCGGATCTCGGTGTTGTCCATGGTGAAGTGATCATCCTGCACCTCATACGTCACCTGCACAAAGCTGCCCAGATGCGTGGCCCAGGCTCCAGCCAGAAAGAGAGAAATATCTTGCGGAAACTGATTGTTCCAGTTTTGCGTGCCTGTCTGCGGCTTCTTCGTGCCAGTCATCGACGCCTCGAAGAACGCGCTCAAGGGTAGCGATTCCAGCATGTTCAGTGGTGCGCGCCGTGTGTCCGGTTCCGCTGTAATGCTCTTGTTCTGTGCCCGGTCGGTGTACCCCAGCAGCTTGAAAAGCCGTCCTGCATTGTTCAACTCAGGCGCTGTGGTGTGGCAGCCATTGCATGCCAAGCCCGTTTGCCGCGCGTAGCTGGGCAGCGCCTTCGCGCTGAAAGCGAAGCTCAAAACTCCGGCAGAGAATGCCAATACATAAAGAGAAAAACTGCGTTTCATGAAGCCTCCTGATCACAATCTGCCCCGGGGTCTAACTTATTTGCGCTCCTGATTCGGACAGAGTGTTTCAAATCACAACATAGAGATACTGTTGGCGAGAAGTGTGATATAGCTCACACACATCTGGTTGTGATCGTTGTCACAGTTCGTTGTTCATTGAAGATTTTCTGCTGTCAAATACCACCAGGAAGGCCAGTCAGCGCAATGCTGGGGTTGAAGGATGCCACAAATCACTTTGTTCACATATATCTTTATAGGCCGATGGGATTGTTCAGCTGACCATCGGCAATGTACTGAACGAGTAAATATTCCTCGCAGAGCTAGGCCCTTTATAATGGCTTGGTCTCCTGCGCCGATCTCCGTCAATTCTGTAATCAATATGTGCCGGTTCCCTGCTGTTCCGGCCATTTAAAGTCGAGCGCGATAATTGCCAGACCCTTGTCGCGATATTCCCCGTCCAATTTGCCTACAACCTGTCTCATAAATGGCAATATGTAAACTTGCCGACTATGAGACCCGCATCAAAGTGGGTTGAATGCGACTCGCGAGTTGAAGAATTTGGTTTATGGCCAGGTTCTAGATATTGCGCTTCGCCATGGCAGTTCGGGTGCCAGGTTCTTTGATACTGACTCCAGCCGCAACAGTTGGTCATTTTTATAGCCTGTTATTGACCTTATCCCTTTGCAGGAATTATGACAGCGGCCAAGACAGGTGCCACCCTCCTCTGCCTCTCTACTGCCATCCTGATGACGGCAAACCCCGCTAGCTAACTCTGCAAAGCTGATAACACACTCTCGTTATTTAACTTATATTTTTCTGAAACTCTAGCTGGTAGTGTGCTATGCTCGACGTGGAAATCGACGAAGGCTATCTCAGAAGTTATATGCCTGCACTGCATCCGGAGATAGCAGATTGCCCGAGTTTATTTACTCGCGGTAAACAACGGTGTGCAGTCCAACGAATTTTAGGAGCTATCTCGCCATGTGTACTACCCTCCCCCCAGTCTTGCAGGGAATCTTTGCGTCTGTCTCTGCCCGCCCATCACACCTTCAGCGCATGCTTTGCAGGATGACCGCCCCGCTCATTCTTCTTGCCTTGCTGGTCTGCGGCGCGGGAGGCATCGCGTTCGCCCAGACCGCTCACTTCAGCGGTTCCGCACCTCTAAGTTGGGTTCAGAGCACGCCACCGATTCCAGGAGGTGCCAACGGAATCGCACTCGATAGAAGCGGAAACATTTATCTCGCAGCTGGCAACTTCGTAACAAAGTTAACGCCGTCGGCGAATGGCTACACCTATAGCTCCCTCGGCGGAGGCCTTGGTCTCGCCTACGCCGTTGCGGTGGATGGAAGCGGCAACGTATACGTCTCCGATGTGGAAAATAACCAAGTGGTGAAGGAGACGCCTTCGGGTAGCAGCTATATTCAAAGTCTGGTCGCTGCCTCAACAGCCAGCAATCCATTCTTGCCTGCGGGAATCGCAGTTGATGGGAGTGGCAATCTCTACATAGCGGATGAAGGCCACAGCCGGATATTGGAAGAGACACCGTCGGGCGGCAGCTATTTCCAGACCACTGTGATCAATGCACTACCGCATGGAATCACCTCAATCGCGGCAGATCAGAGCGGCGACCTCTATTTTACGGATCAAACCGACCACACCGCGGTGAAAGAAACGCTGGTTTCAGGAAGTTACAACCAAAGCCTAGTCGGTGAGGGCGGCCCAGGAATCCCCAATATGGTCGCCGTGGATCGGAACGGAAATGCTTATATTGCCGGCATCCAGTATTCGCTTGTCAACGGAGCATATGTGTCTAGCGGATTTGCGTACGTGGAGACTCTGTTAGACGGCCAATTCTCTCTCAGCCTTGGTCAGACAGTCCCGACGTGCATCGCTGTGGATGCGAGCGGCAACGTCTATATCTCAAGCAGTAGTGGCGTTTTGGAAGAGTCACCGGTCTACGGCAATTTCGGATCGGCCAGCGTTGGGAGCACCAGCACGCAAATACTTTCACTGACTTTTACCTTTGATACTGCCGGAACACTCGGCGGCAAGGCTGTATTGGCGCAAGGCGCAACCGGGCAAGACTTCGCCGATGCCGGCACGGGAACCTGCGCGGCAAACACCGCATATAGTGCCGGTGAAACCTGCACAATGAGCGTCACATTCACGCCAAAATTCTCGGGAACCCGCTATGGCGCGGCTGTTCTCTATAGCAGCGCCGGTAACGCGATTGCCACCGGCCGTCTCCAGGGTACAGGCATAGGGCCGCAGATCGCCTTTCAGCCTGGTACCCAGAGCACGCTGGGCAGCGGATTTAGTTATCCCGGAGGCATAGCGGTGGACGGGAGCGGGGATGTATACGTCGCAGATGAAAACAACCATGTGGTGAAGGAGATTTTGGCGGTCAATGGCGTAATCCCAGCCTCCCCTACCATCATCACATTGGGAAGTGGTTTCAGCTATCCATCTGGGGTAGCAGTGGATAGTAGCGGGAATGTCTACGTTGCCGATCAGGAAAATGTGGTGAAGGAGATGCTCGCAGTCAATGGCAGCATTCCACCATCACCAGTTATAAACACCCTGGGAAGCGGTTTCACCAATCCCTGGAGTATTGCCGTAGACGCAGGTGGCAACGTTTATGTCACCGAGCCATATAACAATATTGTGAAAGAGATACTGGCAGTCAACGGCATCATCCCTTCTAATCCGGTAATAGAAACGTTGGGTAGCGGTTTCAGCAATCCGGACGGCATAGCAGTAGATGGCAGCGGAAATGTCTACGTTGCTGATAATGGAAACAACGCGGTAAAAGAAATATTGGCAGTCAACGGCAAAATCCCAACCACGCCTACAATCGTTACCCTGGCTAGTGGTATTGGATATCCAGCAGGCGTTGCGGTGGATGGTAGCGGCAATGTTTATGTCGCCGACGGCGGGAACGGCACGGTAAAACAAATTGTGACCGTTATGGGCATCTCCTCTTCCATCAACACACTGGGTAGCGGCTTCAGCAGTCCCGGTGGTGTAGCGGTGGATAGCCGGGGCGACGTTTTCGTCGCCGATTACGGAAACAATCGCGTGGCGAAGCTGGATCTCGCGGACCCGCCGAGCCTGATCTTTGCCAGCACAGCTTCAGGCTCAACCAGCAGCGACAGTCCGCGAACGATTACGGTCGTGAACGCCGGCAATGCTCCGTTAGTTTTCCCGATTCCATCGACCGGAAGCAATCCGAATATCTCGACTAATTTCACTTTGAATGATAACGGAACCTCGGCGTGCCCACTGTTGAGCGCCAATTCCTCGGAGCCACTGACGCTGGCGGCAGGCTCATCCTGCCAGTTGCCCATCAGCTTTACACCAACAGTGGCGGGCGCTCTCACCGGTTCGTTAACGCTGACCGATAACAATCTGAACGCCGCTGCTCCGGGCTATGCCACGCAAAGCATTTTATTGAATGGAACGGGGACTCAACCTGTTCAAACAACGCCATCGATCTCCTGGGCAACACCGTCAGCTATCTCTTATGGAACGCCATTGAGTGCCACGCAGTTAAACGCCGCCTCAAGCGTTGCCGGCACCTTTACCTATTCGCCCGCAGCCGGAACCGTTCTCGCCGCCGGTGCGCACACGCTGACCGTAACCTTCACGCCAACCAACACCACCAATTACACGACCGCAACGGCAACCGTCACGCTGACCGTGACCCAGGCGACGCCAACTATTAACTGGGCCACACCAACGGCCATCACTTACGGCACTGCGCTCAGCGCAACCCAGTTGAATGCCGCCGCTTCCGTTGCTGGGACATTCACCTATTCGCCCGCAGCCGGGGCCGTGCTCACCGCCGGTGTACAGTCGCTGACCGCAACCTTTGCGCCAACCGACACCATCGATTACGCGGCCATAACGGTAACTGTCGCGCTGACCGTCAATCAGGCAACGCCATCTATTATCTGGGCCACACCGGCGCCTATCAGCTCGGGAACGCCGCTGAGCGCCACTCAACTGAACGCCAGCTCTACTGTTGCCGGAACCTTTACTTATTCACCGGCCGCCGGGGTAGTGTTGACCACTGGTGCGTATACTTTGTCCGTTACATTTATCCCAACTGACACCGTCGACTACACAACGGCATCCGGCAGTGTGACGCTCACAGTTACTCCGCCGCCCGGCTTTGCTCCATCAAATGCAAACTTCGGCACAGTCAACATAGGGACTGCCAGTCCTATGCAAACGCTGACCTACACCTTCGGCGCACCGATCACGCTGGGTTCCACGGCGGTGTTGACACAGGGAGCAACTGGACTCGACTTCTCTGACGCTGGATCGGACACCTGCGTAGCAGGAACCGCTTACACCGCTGGCCAATCCTGCACAGTGAACGTAACCTTCACGCCAGAGCGCGCCGGAACCCGCAATGGCGCGGTGGTGCTCAATGACAACAATGCAAACATGATTGCGACTGCCTATCTCCAGGGCAACGGTGTCGGACCGCAGATCAACTTCCTGCCAAATACCGAGAGCACGGTCGCACCAGACGGCCTGTATCCCCTTGGGGTTGCAGTGGACGGAAGCGGAAACATTTATATCGCCGATAGCCTTAATGACCGGATACTGAAGGAGAGTCTGTCAGGGGGAAGTTACACCCAGAGCACAATTTCCACCAGCAGCCTGTATACTCCCTTCGACGTTGCTCTGGATGCAAGCGGCAACATCTATATTGCTGACACGAACAATTACCGAGTTCTGAAGGAAACGCCTTCGGCGGGCGGCTATTCCGAGAGCATTGTCGCCGACCTCTCGTCCAGCCAAATCCAACCTTTTGGGATTGCAGTGGATAGTAACGGGAACGTCTACTTTTCCTATATCCTCGGTACCGTGTATGTCGAGACTTTGTCGGCAGGCAGCTACACGCAGAGTACTATTCAAACAGGTTCATCCGAGATAGGATATGTCGCGGTGGATGGAAGCGGTAATATTTACGTTGCCGACTTCGCAAACAAGCAAATGTTGGTGGAAACTCCTTCGACAGGCGGCTACACCCAAAGCACGTTGCCAACCAGCGGCTTGGGTGCGCCTTGGGGGGTCGTGGTGGATGGGAGCGGCGACGTCTATATCTCCGATTTGACAAATAACACAGTGTTGAAAGAGACACTGTCGGCGGGCAGCTACACCCAGAGTTTCATATCAACCAGTCCGCTGGATGCCCCTTACGGGATCGCGGTGGACGGCAGCGGCAACGTCTATATCGCTGACACTGGCAACGCCCGCGTATTGAAAGAAGACTTCGCCGACGCGCCAAGCCTGACCTTCGCCAGCGCGGCAGTAGGCGTAGCCAGCACAGACAGTCCGCAAACCGTGACCATCGCCAATGCTGGCAACGCACCACTCAATTTCAGCGGAGTGAGTTATCCGGCGGACTTCCCAGCGGCAGCGGGCGATGCAAATGCCTGCACCAGTTCGACGAGCCTGAATGCGGGGGCGGCGTGCGATCTGCCGATCGACTTCACTCCGCAGAACAGCGGAAGCCTCGGCGAGAACGTAACACTGACGGACAATGCTTTGAATCTCAGCGGCGCGCAGCAGAATATCGCTGTCACAGGAACAGGAATCCAGAGTTCCCAGAGCATCACCTTCCCAGCGATCGCTGAGCCGGTTTATGTGGGCGGCAACATTCCGCTATTGGCCGTTTCCTCTTCCGGCCTGGCCGTTGGCTTTGTCTCCGTGCATCCGTCTATTTGCACGGTCAGCGGGACAGTCGGCAGCACGCAGTCGGTATCTCTGCTCACCGCCGGCGAGTGCTCCATCGAGGCTTATCAGTGGGGCAACAGCAGTTACGCCCAGGCTCCCTTTGTCTTCCAGAACTTCTACGTCCACACCCAACCGCAGACCATCAGCTTCTTGCCAATCAGCGGCCCAGTCTACGCTGGCAACGTGGTTGCACTCTCCGCAACGGCAACTTCGTCGCTGGCGGTAAGCTTTGTCTCGAAAACACCTGCTGTCTGCACGGTCTCCGAGACCGGCGGGGCGTGGTCAGCTCAACTGCTGATTGGAGGGCGCTGCACGGTGCATGCCAAGCAAACGGGGAACGGCGCGTGGTCTCCGGCTGAGCCAGTTGCAATGACCTTTACTGTGGACCGCAACGCGCAAACGATCACCTTCCCGTCAATCGCCGAGCCGGTCTATGTCGGCGGCTCGGTCTCTCCAGCAGCGACGGCCACATCGGGGCTTGCGGTCAGCTATCTTTCCGTGCATCCAGCCATCTGCACGGTTTCTCAAGAAGGCGCTGCCTGGACGATCAATTTGGTTGCCGTGGGCGAGTGCTCGGTTGAGGCTCAGCAGCAGGGCAACGCAGTCTACCGCAGCGCACCCTTCGCCTTCCAGAAGTTCTATGTACACAACGCGCCGAACACCCCGTCCGCCGCTTCGTTCTAGCGAAGGACGTAAAGCAAACAACCCTCCATTCACCACGCCGAATGCCGTCTGCACCACCGCAGGCGGCATTTACTCTAAGCGAGGAGGTTCCCTTTGCCCGCATTTGAACGCCACGTCTTTGTCTGTCATAACGTACGCCCCGCCGGCGCGCCTCGCCCATCCTGCACGATAGGCGGAAAAAGCGAGTTGCACACGCAGTTGCAACAACTCACCAAAGCCGCCGGACTCGGCTCAACCGTCCGCATCAACAAGTCCTTCTGCCTCGACCAGTGTGAGCACGGACCTACCGTCGTCGTTTATCCCGAGGCCGTCTGGTACGGCCACGTCCAGCCCGAAGACGCCGCAGAAATCGTCTCCGAGCACCTCGTCGCCGGCCGTCCTGTCGAACGGCTCCGCCTCGCCGAGGACTGCCTCAACACCAAATCCTGCCCTCACCGCGGCTGATCTTTTCAGCTTAATCCTGCCTGAAATCAGCAAATTAGCACCAATCGTAAGGTCACCTCCGTAATAGGCGTCTCGGCTCGCTTTGCTCATCGCCACTATCGGCAGGGCCGATAAACGCAGTACGGAGGAACCCCATGAACCGCCTGCGCAATTCTCTGTTGCTGGTTGCCGCAATCCTCGTTCCCGTATCCGCACTGGCTGCCACCCCCGATTACCAAAAGAGCAGAACCCCTTCAGCCGTCACCGGCGTCTATGCAGTCACGTTCAATATCGACGTCGTCTCCACGCTCGCCGCGGGCACAACCATATTCTGTAAAGCCCAGATTGCGCCTGCCCTGCAAGGGGCGGAAGGCCAGAGTGGAATTGTCATTCCCGTAGAATCCGCCGCCAGCGTGGCCACCGTCTCCGGCTCCACAGCCAACTGCGTCGTAGAAATCCCCTTCGCGTGGACACTGAGTTCTAACCAGACAAATGTCCTGCTCAACTACGAAATTCAAGCCGTCAGCGCTACCGGCGCGCTGCCCGTAGTCTTGCGCAATAGCTCGCTGTCAGGAACCAGTGAAGTTCTGCCCGCCTCCGGCGCAACCTCCAGCCTGACCTTTGCTGTCACCTTTTAATATCTCGCAACCAGCCAATCAGAAGTTGGAATCGATAAAGGCTATTTCGTAACTGAGTCATTCTTCGCCGCCGGCGGAGCAGCAACCGGAAACGGCGGCGGGGCGTCCAGTTCATAAACCTGAATCGCGCCGCCATCAATGATTGCCACTCGCTTGCCTCTGGGAGAAATCGCCGCATTGCCGCCCGCATCCAATACCGGGCTGGCCGGGGCAGTCAACACAACCTTGCCATCCGCCGCGTCATAAACCCGCACACGCTGCCCCTTGATGTCTCCCGTGCCAATTGGCGAGTTGGCGTTGACTTCATAAGGCAGCACCAGCGTCTCTCGCGCTAGCCGCGAACCGTCCGCCGCGATAGCAATCCAAGGCCAAACCTCAGTTGCGGGCGCTTCTTGCTGCCAGAGCTTCCGGCCGTCTGTGGTCACAGCCGTCAGCAGATCGCCACCCCGCGCGCCGCAGCCCGTCGCCAACAGCTCCTGCCCCGAGATAAACCGCAAAGCGGGCGTGCAACCGGATTCCAACTGCCCCAATGCCTTGCTCCCACCGCTGAAATAATTCATCACCAGCGTCCATTCCCTGCCCCGACCCCGCAACTGCTCCATATATCCGTCCTGGTTAATCGGTAGATAAACCGGTACGCGAATATGACTGAAGAGCATCACCTTTCCGTCACTGGCACGCAGAATCCGCATCAGCAAATCCGGCTGCGCACCAGGCTTTGGGTCTGCGTCGGCTGCCGCCTCGGTAACTGTGGCCGCAGCGGTCGCGGGAGTGGGCACCGCTCCTGTTTTTGCCTGCGCTGCGGCAGCTTCGCGCGAATTGGTAACGAAATACTGCTGCGACGGATCAACCTCAACCGAAAGCACCGGCCCCGGAAAGCGGAGATATGGCTTCAACTCGAGGGTCGCGTCACCCTTGAGGATCTGCTCCCGGTCACGCACCAGAAAATGGCCATCCCTGAGCACCGAGAGATAAGGCGCACGGTCATGCAACGTCCACAATGCCTCCGCCTCCACCGAGCCTGCGGGCAGCGCCAGCACAACAGCCCGGATGTGCCGTTCCTCGGACTCAGGCGCGACCGCGAGACTAGAATCATTGCCCGCCGCCGAGGTCTCGCGGCGAATCAGCCCCGGCACCCGGAAAGTGAAGAGCAGGTGATTTTCATCGAGAAAATCCAGTGAGGCCAGGCTGTTCCGCTCGCCCAGATAGAGCGGGCCGGGAGCAGCAAAACCCAGGTCAGAAACAGAAATGGCGAAGGCCGGCGGCTGCGATGCCTTGGTTGCCGCCTCAGCGTGCTTGCCCGTCGCTTCCTCGGGATTGAGAATGCCGGTTTGCCCGTCGGCTGCAAGTGCAACAAAGGCAAAGGCGGCAACCAGACCAGCTCTCAACCAACGTTCCCGATAACACCCGTCGCCGCGTAAATCGTTCCGAGTCACTGCTCTGCCATCCCCACTCTTTTCTCTATTTTCGCCGATCTGTGCGGGTTTGCATTGAGACGCCTCTCCACAACGCTGTGCGAAAGTAAAAAGAGATGGCCTCGCACATCAAAACCGGGCAGCACATCGCGTTTCTTGGCTACGGCGCCTGCGCGCTGGCCAGCAGCCTGTGGGGAACCGGCTTTTATTTTGGCCGCCTCGCGCTCAACGAAATGAGTGTGGAGCACATGGTGCTCTACCGCTTTCTCTTTGCTTGCGTGGGAATGCTGCCGGTGCTGGTCATCCACCGCCGCAGCTTCCGGCTGACGCGGAGCGAACTCCGCACTCTGCTCACCGCCGCGGCCTTCGGGATTCCCATTCAGTTCCTGCTCCAGTTTGAAGGCCTGGCCCACACCACCGTCAGCCATGCCTCGCTGATGGTGGGTGCCATGCCCGTGCTTCTGGCCGCCGCCGCCGCGCTTTTTGCAGGAGAAACGCTTGACGTATTTGGCTGGCTCGCACTAGCCGGTTCAACCGTGGGCGCAGCGCTCATTGTGCTCGGCGGAACGCACGGCCCTGCAACACGCGGCCAGCCCACGTTCGTCGGCGATCTGCTGGTCGTGGCCTCGCTCTGCACCGCGTTGACGTGGATTCTGCTCAGCAAAAAGCTGATGCTCACGCACAGCCCTCCTGTGGTGACGGCCTGCACCATTCTCTCTGGCACCGCGATGCTGGTCGCCTGGGTCTTCGGTCATTGGGGACTCGGCCAGTTGGGCTGGATCGCCAGCGTCCCGCCGCCGCCCGTGGCCCATATAAGCGCAACAGCCTGGGCCGCGCTCGCTGCCGGCGGACTCCTCTGCACCGCTTCGACGACGCTTCTATGGAACTGGGGCATTCATCATGTTCCAGCGTCACGCGCCGGGGTTTTTCTTAATATCGAACCGGCCCTCGGTTCGCTGCTAGGGGTCGAGTTGCTGGGCGAACACCTCGGTCCCTACGCCTGGCTGGGCGGCGGACTCATTCTCGCCGCAGCCGTCACGCTAACCACCCGAAGCCATGCGCCAGAGCCGGAAGTCGTGCTGGAATAGCTGTTGTCTGTCGTATAACCCAGCTTTCCAGAACGCTAGTGTCCTGTCTCTCAAGTTCGCATCAGAAAAATATGTCATCCTGAGCGACCGAAGCGTAGCGCAGAGAGTCGAAGGACCTGCATTTCTACTTTCAAATAAAACACACAAACAAACTACAGCAGCTTTCCCGCCGCCAGATCCCGAATCAATCCCCGGTCGGCAGCCAAAAAATCGTACTCCGGCAGGTCTTCGAGCTTCACCCAGCGCAGCTCATTGAAGATGCGGTTTTCCAACTCACCTGTAAACTCATGCACCGTATAAAACTGAAGATCGACTGCGCCGCCGTGGCGATAATTATGCCGGATGCGCGTAATCCGCGGCCCAATCTGCGCGGTAATGCCCAGCTCTTCACACAGCTCCCGCGCCAGCGCCTGCTCTGGACCTTCGCCAGCTTCAATCTTTCCGCCGGGAAACTCCCACTGCAAGGCCATCGGCTGATCCGGTCTGCGCTGGCAGATCAGAATCTCACCGCCGCGCAAAATCAGCGCGGCTACAACAAACCGAAGGGCAGGGCCAGCGGGCCGCGCGCCGGAACTCTGTTGCGTCTCTTCCACACCTCTAGTGTAGACGCACAAAAACAGATGCAGCTCCGGGCCGGAACGGGGGGAATCTTTCAGCTTACTCTCTGGTAACTCTGGCTACTCGCCGCCCACGGCAGCCGCCGCGCCCTCAACCGACGCCGGCCGGAAGTAACCCCAACCCCGTCGCGCCGCTGCTTCAATCAGTGCCGGCGAAGGATTCACCGGAAAGGCATGGCGCGCCATCTCCAGCATCGCCAAGTCGTGAATGGAATTTCCAAAGACCGCATCAGGATAGTCAAAACCAACCCGCCGCAGCGCAACCGCCTTCGCCTCGTCGGTGGGCACATCCACAATCTCGCTGGTAATCACTCCATCCGTGACGCGCACTTCAGCAGCCAGCACCCGCTCTTCAGGGATTCCGAAGGCGCGCACGCCCTCCGCCACCACCCACTTGTTCGTCGAACTCACCGCCCACAGCGCAGTACCCGCCTTGCGCAGCGTCTCCACCAGCGAAACCAGTTCGGGAAAAACACGGTCGGCTACAAACTCCTTGAAATACTGCGCCGCCGCGGATTGCAATTCCTGCTCGCGCAACCCGGCGTAGATCTGCACCATCTCGCCGCAGATCGCCTCTTCGTTCACCTTGCCGGCCAGATACCCGCGATGGCGCGTGTCAATCCAGTCACTGGTCGAGCGCGAAACCAAACCCTGCTCCATCGACCAGGTCATAAATCCTGAACCCGCGTCACCGCTCCAGAGCGTCCCGTCGCAATCAAAAACAGCAACCTTCGGCTCGCTGGTCAGCACTAGCCGTTCAAATTCCTCTGCCGTCCACCTGGGGATCTCAATCTGTGTCAGCGTCAAAACTTCCTCAATCCTCTACAAATCTCTCCACTCCCATTTTCCGCCAATTCCGGAAAAATTGCACATGAAGCTTTGAAGAACGCGCCCGATCGGATGTCAAAATCACCACTCGGAAGCCGCACGGATCGTGAATTCAATTGCAGAGGCAGTTCTCTATCATTGAGAAGGATTGCCACGCATTAACTTGTAGCTCCAACGGCATTGCATCGGCCTAATAGCCAATAGCTTTGTATCAGGGCATGACTTCAGTCATGCCAAAGAAGCGCAAATAGAAAGCGGGCTTTAGCCCTTGAGGGTAAGCCCGCTCAAATCAACGAAATGGAGTGAGATACCTAGAACTTCACCGTCGGTGCGGTCCGTGCGCTCTCGCTGGCCTCAAAATACGCCTTGTTCTCATGGAAGCCAGCCATCCCCGCCCAGATGCTGTTCGGGAACTGGAGTACAGAGGTGTTGTAATCGCGCAGACTCTCGTTATACCGCCGCCGCGCCACGCCAATGCGATTCTCGGTGCCGGCCAGCTCATCCTGCAAGCGCATGAACTGCTCGCTCGACCGCAGTTGCGGATAGTTTTCCGTCAACAGCAGCAAGCGGCCCAGCGCGCCGTCCAACCTACCGTTGGCCTCAATCTTCGCCGCCGGTCCCTGCGCATTCAGCATCCCGGCGCGGGCGTTAGCGATGTCGCCAAAGACAGTGCTTTCTTCTTTGGTAAATCCCTTCACTGTCTCCACGAGATTGGGAATCAGGTCAGCACGCCGCTGCAACTGTACGTCAACCTCGGACCACGATGCATCGACCGTCTGTTGTTTCGCAACCAATTGGTTTTTCGTCCCAACATAGCTGGAGAAAGCCACGCCGGCTACGAGCAGAAAACCCAGCACCAGCACGACAAAAATACCCAGAAAAATCTTCATTCCACGACCCATACTCTCTTCCTCTCCTCCAGCCTTCTATCAAGAAGGCTACCGTATTACAAACTCAGCACATCATTTGCGAATTATAGGGAATCATTTCCAGCACCGGCCTGGGTGCCCCATATCCCTCGTCTTTGAGGACATGGGAGGGACCTTCACACCTGCATCAAACTGGGTGCCCCATCCTCGCCGCGTACTTGTTTTTGCGGCTAGGGTGGGAACCCAAAAACCTCAATCAATATTCAGTCCGAGAACTACCAATCTCCCCCAGCACCGCCGCCGCCAAAATCCCCGCCGCCAAATCCGCCGAATCCGCCTCCGGAATCTCCTCCGCCGCCGCTACTACCACCGGAATCGCCCCCGCCAAAACCGCCGCCGCCCCCAAATCCACCGCCGCCGTAGCCACCGCCGCCAATCCAGGGACCGCCCCAGAAACCAAACATGCGGCCAACCCCGCGTATGATCTGCAAAATCACAAAAATACCGATAATGATCACGAAGAAGATGATTTTAACGACAGTACCCGCTGAAGAGTGGTGCCTCACCTGCGGCTGCATCGCAACCGGCGTGTCATTCAGCGTCACCTTGGCATCGTCGGCAATCACCTGCCCCATCTGTCCCACGGCTAGCGTCACCGCTCCGTCAAAATCGTTGGCGCGCAGATACGGAACCATCTCCCGGCCAATGTCGCCGATTTTGCCATCCGGCAGAATTCCTTCGAGACCGAATCCCACGTCGATGCGGCGCTTATGGTCGTTGACAGCCAGCAACACCAGTACGCCGCGGTCCGAACCCTTCTTGCCCATCTTCCATTTGGTTTCCAGCTCATTGGAAAAATCGGCAGCGTCCTCGCCATCCAGGCTGCGCACCGTCACCACCGCCACCTGCGCATTCGCAGCCGAGTGATCCAGTTGCGCGCACAGGCTATCCAGCCGCGCAATCGCCTCCGGCGAAAGCACGTGCGCATAGTCGCTCACGTAATCGGTGGGTTTGGGCAGGTCTTCAACCCGCTCGGCCCGCGCGCCAACGGCAGAAAAGCAAACCAGCGCGGCCAGCAGAAGCCCGGAGACAGTCGAAAGGTAACGGCGAAAGCCTATCATCGCTCTCTATTCTACGCGGGCGGCCATCGGAAAGTTCCCTGACAGCTCTACGCCCCCCGCACCCACTAAACTGGTATTGATATGACCCAGCCCCTTCCCACTCCTCCCATCGCCCGCATCGAACCCACTGAAACTCATCTTCACGGCGTCACACTCACTGACAACTACGCATGGCTGCGCGACAAGCAGAATCCCGACGTCACCGCCTATCTCAACGCGGAAAATGAATATGCCGAGGCCTTCATGGCCCCACTTAACAACCTCCGCGAAGAGCTGTACCAGGAGATGCTCAGCCACATCAAACAGACCGACATCTCCGTTCCCTTCCGCGACGGCGCATGGTGGTATTACACCCGCACCGAAGAAGGCAAGCAGTACGCCATCCACTGCCGCAAAGACGACCGGGTGCCCCAGGTCCCTCGCATTTGGGGACCTGGGAACCCACCACTCCCGAACGACACGACGCTCGATTCAGATACATGGGAATCCTCACCCGAACAAGTCATCCTCGACGGCAACCAGCTTGCCGAAGGCCACGCCTTCTTCTCCATCGGCGCAACCGACATCAGCGACGACGGCCGCTGGCTGGCCTACACTACAGACACCACTGGCTTCCGCCAGTACACGCTCCAGATCAAAGACTTGGAAACAGGTGAAACCCTCTCCGAGCAGGTCGAGCGCGTCGGCTCCGTCACCTGGGCCGCCGACAATCAGACCCTCTTCTACACCGTCGAAGACGAGGAGCAGAAGCGCCAGTTCCAGCTCTGGCGCGCGCACCGCGAGCAAATCTCTGAAGCCGTAGTGGTTTTTCAGGATGACGACGAGCGCTTCAACATCGGCGTCGGCCGCACCCGTGACGGCAAATATCTCATTCTCGAATCCGCCAGCCATATCACCACCGAGAGCTGGTTCCTGCCCGCCGACAAACCCCTCGACGCATTCACGCTCATCGCTCCGCGCGAAGACGAGCACGAGTACTCCATCGACCATCGCAACGGACTTTGGTTCATCCGCACTAACGATAAGGGTCGCAACTTCCGGCTGGTCACTGCGCCCGTTTCTACGCTCGCCCGCGAAAACTGGACCGAGCGCATTCCCCATCGAGCCGATGTGATGCTCGAAGACATCGACCTCTTCGCCACTTTCTACATCGCCTGCGAGCGCGAAGACGGCCTGCCCCGCCTGCGCATCGCCCGCTTCACCGGCTACGGCCCCGAAGCCGCGCCGGGCGGCGAAATCAGTTTCCCCGAGCCAGCCTACAGCGCCCATCCCCACATCAACCGCATCTTCGACACAACTGCCTTCCGCTATGGCTATCAGTCGCTGGTCACGCCCAGTTCTGTCTACGAATACGATCTGGCGACTGGATCGTCAACCCTCCTCAAGCAGGTCGAGATCCCCGGCGGCTTCGACCGCACTCTCTACGCCAGCGAGCGCGTCCATGCCACGGCTGCCGATGGCGTGCAAGTACCTGTCTCGCTCGTCTACCGAAAAGATTGCCGCTCGCAGAGCAATCCCTTGTATGTTTACGCCTACGGCTCTTACGGCTACTCGCTGCCCATCGGCTTCAGCGGCAACCGTCTCAGCCTTCTCGACCGCGGCGTCATCCTTGCCTACGCCCACATCCGCGGCGGAGGAGATCTCGGCAAGCCCTGGCACGATGCCGGAAAAATGCTCGTCAAGCGCAACACCTTCACCGATTTCATCGCCGCCGTCGAGCACCTCACAGCCAACGGCTACGGCGACCCCGCCTGCGTCGCCATCGAAGGCGGCTCTGCCGGCGGCCTTTTGATGGGCGTGGTCTCCAATCTCCGCCCCGATCTCTTCCGCGCCGTCCTGTCGCATGTCCCATTTGTCGATGTCATGAACACCATGCTCGACGCTTCCCTGCCCTTGACTGTCCCCGAGTATGAAGAATGGGGCGACCCCAATCAGCCCGAGTACTTTCATTACATGCTGAGTTACTCGCCTTATGACAATCTGAAGGCAGCGAGTTACCCAGCGATGTTAGTAAAAACCAGTCTCCATGACAGCCAGGTCATGTACTGGGAACCGGCAAAGTATGTAGCCAAACTCCGCACCCTCAAAACCGACAGCAACCCGCTGCTGCTGGTAACCAATATGCAGGCCGGCCACGGAGGCTCCAGCGGCCGCTACGACTACCTCAAAGAAATCGCCCTCGACTACGCCTTTCTTCTCCGCGAACTGGGCGTCATATGCTAAATTGATCGTGAAGATTTCGGGGGGCTTTATGCGCAAATTAATAATGATCGCTTTGTTTCTAGAGCCTGTTATTAACTTTGCGTGAGTTTCCGGGCCAGATTTGCGAGCATGAGGATGGCGAAGGCAAGGTAGTGGAGACCGGCCAGTATCTTGCTTAGCCGCTCGTAGTCTCTTGCCAGTCGGCGGAAGCGGGCAGCCCAGGCAAAGCTTCTTTCCACCACCCAGCGGCGCGGCAACAGGACGAATCCTCGTTTGGCCTCGGTATGTTTGACCACCTCCAGCCGCACGCCGTGCTTCTCTGCTGCCTGGGCCGCGTTGTCGCCGGTATATCCCTGATCGACATAGGCCAACTCGATGGTGTCTCCGGTAATCTGCTGCACTGCTTCGGCCAGTTTCTCCACCTGTGCGCGGTCCTGCTCATCGGCCGCTGTAACGTGAAGGGCGAGCAGATGCCCCAGCGTATCTACCGCCGCATGAACCTTCGATCCCTTGCGGCGCTTGGCCCCATCGTAGCCTGAGCGCGCACCCGACTCTGGCGTCGACTGCAAGGTGCGGCTGTCGAGAACCATCGCCGTGGGCTGGCCTTTGCGTCCGGCAAACTCGCGCAGCAGAATGCGCAAATCCTCCACCATGATCTCGAAACATCGCGCATCAATCCATCGCCGCATTTGCTGATAGACCACTGTCCACGGAGGCAGATCGTTGGGCAGGAAGCGCCACTGATTGCCTGTCTTGGCAATGTAGCGAAGCGCGTTGAAAACATCGCGAAGCTGATAATCCCGCTGCCGAGCGTTCTCCCGGCACAGCGCCAAATAGGGAGCTATAAATGCCCACTCCTCATCGGAAACATCGCTCGGATAGCCAGACCGGACTCGTTTTCCCATGCCTCCATCGTCTGCCAGCTAACTCCAAACCCCCTATACAAAAGCAAATAAAGGGACAAAGTTAATAACAGGCTCTAGCGCTGTTATCGAGGCTCGGTAACGCTCAACAACCGGCTCAGCCAGTTGATGCGGCAGGAACAGACCAGCCTCTCGCCCACGTTAAGGAACCTCTGCGCAGGTTTGTGATTTTGCAGCGTGGGGGCGACCGGCGATCATTTTTCTCCTTTTGCTGCGGTTTACAAGGGAATGCGGCGAGGTTCAGTTCGTCTCTTTGATCTCCGCAGGCGGTTTTTCCGGCCTCCAGAGACACTACGCCGCTTGTGAGGCCAGCCGGTTGCGGTGTTGGTACAGGTTCACCAGCGCAAAGGCCGCGCAAATCCATTGGTGGTTTTTGAAGATGCCCCGGTAGCGCAGCCGGGTAAATCCAAAGACGCGCTTCAGGATGCGGAAAGGGTGCTCGACTTTGGCTCTAACTCGCGACTTAGCCGTGTTCTTGCGTCTGGCTTCTTCATCCACATAATTCTTGTATTTTGTCCGCCGGCAAGTCATATCCTGCGCCCGCGGCGCGGCGGCGCGGATGGTTTCGCTCTGGCCCTGATAACCGCCATCGCCCCACACCTTGCGCTCCTCGCCGTGCAATAACTCGGGCAGCATATGTTTGTCGGCCACGCTGGCCGCGGTGGTCGCCACCGAATGCACCACCGTCTCCTTGCTATCCACGCCGATGTGCGCCTTGGCTCCGAAAGTACCATTGGTTGCCTTTCCTGGTCTGATGCATCTCCGGATCGCGCTTGCCGCTGGAGTTCTTGGTCGACGAGGGCGCGCTGATAATGGTCGCGTCCACCATGGTGCCCGTCGTGATGCGGATGCCCTTCGACTCCAGATAGCGATTCACCGTGTCCAGCATCTGGCCGCATAACTCGTTGCGCTCAAGCAGGTGTCGGAAGCGAAGGATCGTGGTTTCATCCGGCGCCGCGGCCAGGCCCAGATCGACCCCGGCAAAACGGCGCAGCACGGGCGACTCGTAAAAGGCCTCTTCCATGCCGGGGTCGGAGAGGCTGAACCACTGCTGAAGAAAATATGTCCGCAGCATGATCCCCAGGCCCACAGGCTGACGACCGTTGCCCGCCCTGGGATAAGCGGGCTCGACCAACGCCTGTAACTCGGCCCACGGAACCACCTGGTTCATCTGGTCAAGAAACAGCTCCCGCTTGCTTTTGCGCCCATGCTTCTCAAAACTCGCCTGCGAGGCAAACGTCTGCTGAAAACGCGCCATCTGCTTCATGCCTATAGTTTATCCAAGAATCACGCGGCTTGCAACTTGTGCAGAGCTTC
>CAVQMQ010000029.1:0-26641 GCA_963713645.1 uncultured Acidobacteriaceae bacterium
GAAACGCCGCGTAGAATTTGGCGGCTTCCACCAGGTGGCGAACGGGCACGCGTTCCAGGACGCTGTGCGCCACCTCCTCTTCGCCCGGCCCAAAGCCGATGGTGGGCACACCCATCAACCCCATGGAACCTACCCCATTGGTGCTGAACGTCCACTTGTCAACCACCGGAGGCTTGCCGTGCAAGGCCGCATAGGCGCTGACGCCCGCCTGCACCAGCGGATGATTCTCCTCCAGCACCCAGGTGGGATAGTACTTCTCCATCGGGTAGCGGAGCCCCGTGTAACTGGGCACATCGTAGTTGAGGATTTCCACCTCCGCGCCCTGCGCGCCCATCAGAGCCTTTACTTCCGCCACGGCGCTTTCCTTGGTCTCGCCCGTGGTCAGGCGCCGGTCCAGGTGGATGGAGCAGGCGCCGGGCACCGCGCACAGCGAGGGCGACATCGAGCGGATATCCGTCACCGCAATCGTTCCTTTGCCCAGAAAGGCATCGTCGCGCAAGCGGGTGTTCAGCGCTTCAATCTCCCGCACCAGCGGAGTCATTTTGTAAATCGGGTTGTCACCGCGCTCGGGGGCGCTGGCATGGCACGAGCGCCCGCGGAAATGCACCTCCATCTCCATCCGTCCGCGCTGGCCGCGGTAGACTTGCAGATTGGT
Organism: uncultured Acidobacteriaceae bacterium; assembly: GCA_963713645.1. Taxonomy (GTDB): domain Bacteria; phylum Acidobacteriota; class Terriglobia; order Terriglobales; family Acidobacteriaceae; genus Telmatobacter. The sequence continues at coordinate 656 of CAVQMQ010000029.1, forward strand.
GGGCTCGGTCAGCACCACGCAATCCGCGGGGATGCCGTCCTCTTTCAGGATGTAGAGCCACGCGAGGCCGTCGCAATCCTCCTCCTGCACGGAGCCCACCACGTAAAGCGTGTAATCTCCCTCCAGGCCAAGCTCCTTGATGATCTTCCCCGCGTAAACCAGGCTGGCCATGCCGCCGCGTTGGTCGCTGGAGGCGCGCCCGTACACGAATCCGTCTTCAACTTTGCCTTTGTAGGGATCCCACGCCCATTCCTTCGGATCGCCCACGCCCACCGCGTCGGTGTGCGAGTCCATCATAATGATCTTCTTGCCGGAACCAATGCGCCCCAGCAGGTTGCCCATGGGGTCGGTGCGGATTTCATCGAAGCCCACCTTCTCCATTTCCCGGTGGACGCGCTCGATCACCGGCTTTTCATGGCTGCTCTCCGCGGGAATGGCAACCAGATCGCGCAGAAAGCTGACCATCTCCGCCTTCATAAGATTGGGCGAGGGCCGCGATGCGGTCGCGATTAAGAACGATTTTTTCGGGTGCGTTGATCATGGACTGGAACGTTTCCTTTCTAACGCGAGAAGGTGTCAGGTATCAGGTGTCAGCGGCTCCAGCGCCCGTTTTTCCTGACACCTGTTACCTAAAACCTGTCACCTGTCACCTAATTCCTGACACCTGGCACCTGACACCTGGCACCTATCTGTTTCCCTTTTCCCGCAATGCCCGCAACACATCTTCCGGCCGGATGGGGAGTTTCCGGAAGCGAACCCCAATGGCGTGGAACACCGCGTTGGCCACCGCCGGTGCCGGGGCATTAATGGGGATCTCGGAGATCGACTTGGCTCCGTACGGCCCCAGGGGCTCTTCGGTCTCCACCAGAATCGTCGTGAGCTTGGGCATATCTTTCGACCCCAGCATTTTGTAATCGAGGAAGGAAGGATTGATCGGGGCGGCCGGAGGCATCAAGCACCATCTCTTCCGTCAGCCCATACCCCAGACCTTGAGCGGATGCGCCTTCGCTCTGCCCCTCCGCCTGCATGGGATTGATGGCCACGCCGAGGTCCACTGCGGTCACCAGGTGAATCACTCGAATGTGGCCCGTTTCCGTATTACATGGGCGGCGCGTCGGGCGGGGTTCAGGACCCGCGTCATGTGGGCAAGCATCCTGAGTTGAAGGCCAAAGTCATTACGCCGGACATTCTGCTGAATCCGCATTTTGCTTCTTTGGAGATGCTATTTTACGAGGGGAATCAGTTTCCGCGCGAGTACAAGGGCGAAGGATTCGCGGCAGAACACGGCTCGTGGAACCGGGCCAAGCGCGGCGGGTATGAGGTGATCCGGCTGCCGATGAAAGATGGCCACGCAACCGGCGAATACGAAGATTTTCTGACAGGCTTTGCGCTGCCCGATGGCACGGTGTGGGGAAGGCCGGTGGGCGTGGCCGTTGCCAAAGATGGATCGTTGTTTGTCTCCGATGACGGGTCGCGGTCGATCTGGCATGTGAGTTATACAGGGAAGTAAGTGCGCGCGCAGGAAGAGGAGATAAGTCAATTGAAGCGAAATTTAGTGCTCATCGTCATTGGACTAATCTTGATTGTTTTAGTGTTGATTCTCTGGCCAGTCGTAATGGTCCGCCATTTGGAGGGTTCATTCGATGAAGTCCAGGAGAACGACACAAAAGATCTCGTGTTGAAACGCATGGGGCATCCTTGGAAAGACGAGGGCTGTGGCAAGTACCTTGGTGGTCAAGCTGCTGGTTGTGCCGAGGAGTTCATCTATGCACATCCGTACGCTCCCTACGTTCCCGAGTATTGGGTTATAGACCTCAACTCCAGCCAGCGGGTGATGAACCATGCACATCTGATCTCTCCTTAGGAGCGAGGGCTGGATGCCCCATGCCCCTTGCATTTTGAGAGATGGGAAAGCACCACCCATGAGAGTTCCTGTCATCCGGCCTTCGCCAATCGCATCAGAACCGGGGTGTCATTATCACTATGGCAACTATCCGCATCTCGGAAGCCGAAGCGATCCGCGACATCGCAGGTCTGCTGGCCCGTGCGCAACTGGGCACGGAGATCATCATCGAAATTTACGTGGACTCCCAAGTCTAGAAATCGAGATGCAAGTCCATCTACACAAGACCTTCAATCCAATATGGATGTATATGCGCGCCAAGGACCAACGGCATCGCGGTATTCGCAGGCCATCGTCTTCACAATTTGCGCGATGTGGCCTAAGTCGTGAACCGCCCAACAGGCGAGCAGATTGCGCATGGTTACTGGGCCAAGTTCAGGATGCATGCCGGGGAGATTGAGGTGATGTTCTCCGATGCTCAGGTCGCGAAGAGTTTGCAGACTGCGGCTCCGCAGCTCGGCGAATTCATCGAGCAACTGGTCTGCGGATTTACCGGCGATCAGGGACTGAAATGCGAACCGGTCAAATGGTTCGAAGGCCTGCTTATCCTGGCGATCGAGGATGATGCGGACGCGCGGAATCCAGTCGGTGAGCTCGCCCTGCATCAGGTGGCCGAGCACATCGACTGGGCTAAAGGACTCTGGCGACCGCCTGCAGTTCAACCACGCGGCGGACTTACCTCGCAGCAACGCGTTGAGGACGGAAGGGGTCTGGGTGAGGACTTCCATTGCCTCTTCGAGGTGGAATTGCATGCTGAATCTCCATTGCAGCTTTGCTTGACTGGGCTGTTACTTCCACTCTGGCGTGTAGGGCCAGCGGCTGGGGCGGTGGAAGATGTATTGGGCGACACGGGGCAGGGTGTTGAAGTTGGGGCTGCTGCCGTGGGGCAGTGCGTGATGCCAAATGACGAGGTCTCCGGCTTTGCCCGCGATCGGCGTCAGGCCCGGTTCCTGCAGGACCGCGTGGCGCGGGTCAACGTTGGGCGGCAGCGCCTTGAGCCAGGATTCGAGCTTGCGATGAAAGCCGGGGATGCAACTGAAAGCGCCCTGGTTGGCAGCGGTATCGGTGAGGTAGAGAATGCCCTGAAGGCCGAAGACGTGCGGCGGAAGGAGGGTCATATCCCAGTGGATGTGGGGGCCGGGAAAGGGCCAGCCGGGGCGCTCGGGGGGATTGAAGCCGCCCTGATCAACAGTGGGCCACATATCTTCGCGGCCCCAGAGCTGAGCGAAGGCTTTGACCAGGCGCGGCGCGTGGCGGTTGGCCCAGAAGGCTGGGTGGTGGGTGAGCGGCACCCAGATGCTTTTGCCGACTTTATCTGTGTACCAGGTTTCCGGGTTGGCGGGATCAACGGCGAGAAATTCGTAGATGGCGACGGCAGCGGCGTCGCGACTCTCGGGCGAAACGGCATCGTGCAGCACGACGTAGCCGTGCTCGTCCCAAAAGGCCAGCTCGTCGGCGGTGAGTCCGGGGACGGCGTCAAGGTTGCCGGCAGGAGAGCTGACTAGTTTGCCGTCGAGGGCGTCGCGGAGGCGGGCGAGGCTGGTCTCGTCGATTGCGCCGCCGTTGATGGCGAGAACCCATTCTTCAAAGGCCTCGAAGGAAGGACGGTCGGGCTGGTAAAGAAAGCGGTGGGTCTCAAGCAGGTTCAGCCGCAGGCCAGAGAGGAGCGTGTTCTCCTTGTCCCACTCGCGAGCCTCGTTGCGAAACTTGGTGGTCGGCTCCATGGCGCGGAGCCAGTAGGTGTGGAGGTAGGGGATATTCAGGCGGAGGGTGACTTCAGCGACTTGGGTGTTCATGGCGTGGTTTCCTGTCGAGCGATTTGCCTCTTCATCATAACCAGAAATCTTCGGTTGGGCTTGTGAATCCGCTGGGCAGCGGACTATTGCAACTCAGGGTGTAGAGCTTCAAACTCGGCGAAGAATTCTCTGGCAGGGCGCAGTTTGCCGTTTTCGGCGTCTTCCAGGCCTTGGCGGATGCCTTCGTTGGCATCTGTGAAGGCAGCGATGTCTAGTTGCCTCGCAGTCACCCGCTGGATCGCCTCCGTTTCTACTTCATACATAGTGCCCTCTTGCTCAAAAAAACTATCGATGTCTGGGGCGTTACCTTCTAGCGGTGCACTGCGTCGCTGATTCATGGTTACTTTTCCAGTGCATCTGCTGATCTTTTACAGGTGGCCATTGAGCATCGGCTTTAGCTCAACTACATAGATCGGTGGTACATCTCCTAATGTAAGGGTCTTTGTGGCGTTTGGGAATCCCTTGTAGTCAACCAAGTCGGATGCTTCAATGTGATTTACTGTCATACCTCTTCGCTCCGCTTGAATACGATCAATCTCTGTTACTTCCCATACGACCACCGCATTGATTTCGCTGAACATTTTTCTCTCCTCAGTGAAATCGCGAAACAGTTCTGCAAGATTGAACTTGAACTCCAAAACAAACCGGCGATTCTTCCATTTTGCATAAAGGTCATACCTCTCTTTATACCCAGAAATTAATGGTTTAACGTCCTCGAATTGCCCCTTACCCATCTGTTCGAAGAACATTGCGGCGACGGTTGCTTCTTGGCTATTTGGTCGTTTTACAAAACGTGTTTTTGAACTCCTTAGATCAGGAAGTCCTTCCACTTCGTTAAAGACCTCATCTCGATTCCAATCAGCGACTTCTGGGTCGATCTCGCCACCCATATACCTTCTTGTTGTATTGATGTACTCGCGAAAGTTCTCATAGGCAATTTCCCGCAGCATACCCTGCTGTCTACCATGCACGGACTTCCGTCCGATATCGAACTTCAAGGCAGGGTCATCGATAATGATGAAGAAGTTCGGGACATAGCCTGCCGACCCACGAGGTTTTAGCTCAATCGAAATTCCAGTAGGCATTCCTTTTGTTGAGGTCACAAAGCCTCCCGAGAATCCAACTCCCGGGAGTTCACTCACAAATAGATCCTCTGCCCCATTGTCATGGTTAACGCCAACGAGTTGCGAGAGTTTCCGCCATGTCTCTCTTCTCGGGACAAAGCAAGACCAATATCGAATCTCTCTACCGCTCTTATTTTGTTTCCCACTCGTGAATACAACCTTGTTCAAAAGCTTTCTGCGCTTGTCCTGATCTGACCTATCCTGCTCCTTGAGCCACTCGAAAAAGTCATCGATATTTACCGCATCAGCCTTCTTGATCCTGTCGATAGGAAGCAAATACTTGCAGTCAAAAGTCTCCGTGGACTCTATTCCGCCCTTGTCTATATGGGAAAACACCACTTCTGAATTTAGATCGTCATTCCAAATGAATCCTGTATCTCCAAGGGCAGTTTTAGTGCGTAACAGAAAAATAAGCTCCTCGAATGAATAGTCAAAAAGTGGGTATTGCGGATCCGCGACTGTTAAAGAGACTCTTGTGCCTTGTTCGGAATTCTTGAATTCCGCTTCTAGCGACTTTGTCAAGAAAAGCTCCTCTGGGCCGTCCGATTCAACCCAGCCAGACGCTTGATCAATTGCGACAGTGCAGGTTCCTTCATCGCCCTTGGTGCTTAACCAGAACTTTGAGCTTGAAAAAATAACAAACTTGAGCCCTACACCCTTTTCCCCAACTTGATTAGGTTTGCCACGTTTATCAGTCCCGAATGGCTTGAGCAGCGTCTCGACAACAGAGGGATTGATTCCAACTCCATTGTCGGCGATTTCAATGGTCCTATTTTTTGCATTAATCTGAAGCTTGATTTTACCCTTCTTCGCTCCCCCCTTACGAATAGCATCAATAGAATTCTGTGCAAGTTCTGACAGTAAATCCCATTCATGGCTGTAGCTATCAAGGATTCCGCGGATTTGGTGCCGGATCTGGTCTGTATCCGGCTTGAGGAAGTAGATCTTTGTCATGGCTACCTTCGGGTAGCAGCCGGCAAATTGGAATTCTGCCAGCAGCTTTCAATCATTCTACCGAAGTCGAGGAGCTTCGGCTAAAAAACTGCTCTACATCGGTGATTGTCTGGGTTACCCGGTAGGGCGGGAGGCTGGCCAGGAAGGTTTGGCCGTAGCGTTGCCTTGTGATGCGGGGGTCGAGGAGGACCAAAACGCCGCGGTCTTCTAGGGAGCGGATGAGGCGTCCGAAGCCTTGCTTGAGGGTGAGGACGGCGGCGGGGACCTGGTAGTCGAAGAAGGGTTTGCCGCCGGCCTCTTCAATGGCCCTCATGCGCGCGGAGACGACCGGATCGTTGGGTACGGCGAAGGGCAGGCGGTCGATGATGACGCAACTGAGAGCTTCGCCCTGCACGTCTACCCCTTGCCAGAAACTCGAAGTCCCAAAGAGAACAGCGTTCGGAGTTTCGCGGAATTGCTCTAACAGGGCTTTGCGCGGCGCGGCGCCGTGCAGCAGGATAGGAAAGTCGAGGACTGGTAGCAGGCGCTCGTATAAGTCGCGCATCTGACTATAACTCGTGAAAAGGCAGAAGGCGCGGCCTTTTGTAATTTCAAGAACGCGCTGGATGGTGCGTGCGGCGGCTTCGGGGAATTCGGCGTCGCGGGGGTCGGGCATCTGCGGGGGCAGATAGAGGAGAGCCTGCTGCTCATATTTGAAGTGCGAAGGCACGACCAGCTCACGGGTCTCGGTGAGTCCGAGGCGCTTGCGCATGTGCTCAAAGCCGCCCTGCACGGTGAGCGTGGCCGAGGTGAGGACGACAGTGGGAATCTGCTCGAAGACCTGCTCGTGGAGAAGCTCGGAGACATCGATGGGCGTAGCTTGCAGGAACGTATTTCTGGCTTGGTTTCTGAATGTGCTGCGCGAGGTCGACTTGTCCGTGCTGGGACCGCCGGAGGCGCGACGCTCCATCCAATAGACCATGTTGTTGGCGTTGGATTCGAGGAGAAATTCAAGTTCGGTGCGCAGGCGGGCGGCGCGCTTTTGCAGGCCTGGAGCTTCGTCTACGCCTTTGAGCATGTCGAGGTCGGCTTCGATACGGCGGAGCGTCGCGCGAACGCTCAAATACAGTTCGCCGGAGGATTCGAGGAACTCCTCGCGCCCGTTGAAGGGCTGGCGGCCGTCGGCAGCGATGGGCAGGCCGGCAAAGAACATGCGCGCGCGGTCGCGGAGTTGCTGGGTGATGGCGGGGAAGTTTTGCGCGCCTTCTTTGCCGCGCAGCAGGGTTTCAGTGTCGCGGGCCAGCTCTTCAAAGCGAAGATTGGAGACCGAAAGGCCGAAGTAGTTGGAGGCGACATCTTCCAGCTCATGGGCCTCGTCAAAGACGACCGCGGCAGCCTCGGGAAGGATGCCGGCATCGGGCGCTCCGGCGGCCTCCTGCTTGACGGAGAGGTCGGCGAAGAAGAGGTGGTGGTTGACGATGATGATGTCGGATTCGAGAGCCTTGCGGCGCATCTCGGTGATGAAGCAGCGGCGATAATCGGGGCAAGTAGAGCCGAGGCAGGCTTCGCTGCGGGCGTCGAGCTTGTGCCAGAGGGCGCTGGACTCGGGGAGTTCGGATAGCTCGGAACGGTCGCCGGTTTCGGTGGTTTGCTCCCACTCGGCGATCTGGCGGTACTGATCGATCTCTTCCAATCCCGACAGAATAGGCTGATTGCGCAGCGCGACGAGCTTGTGGCGGCAGAGATAGTTGTTGCGGCCCTTCATGTAGCAGACGCGTAGCTCGCCGAGAAGGGTTTCGAGAAAGGGAATGTCGCGGAAGTAGAGCTGGTCTTGCAGGGCCTTGGTTCCGGTAGAGATGATGACGCGCTGGCCGGTACGCAGGGCGGGCAGCAGATAGGCGAGGGTTTTTCCGGTGCCGGTGCCGGCCTCGACGATGAGATGGCGGCGCTCGGCAAGGGCGCGTTCCACAGCTCGGGCCATTTCAAGCTGGCCGGGACGGTACTCGTAAGGCAGCGGCGATTGCGCGAGGATGCCGCCGGGCGAGAAGAACTCGTGGAGGGTGGGCAGGGCGCGGGTTGTCGATTCTGTTGGGGGCATGGGCAGAGCGGTGTTGACCGCTATTCCCATCATAGTGACAGTCGCGCCCTGATTACGGGTTGGGCGCGGCTGCTGGTTGATCGGGGCAATCGACTAGCTGATACCAGGGTGCGTGCAGTTGGCCGGGATGGAGGCCGAGGCATATCTGATCGCCGATAGAGGTTTCTCGGTACATGGTCGCGGCAACGCTGATGTTGTTGGGGTGATCGACCGGTCCCCAGGGAGCAAGATTGAGATAGTAGGTTGTGGACCTTCCGTGGCTGCTGTGCTTGCCTGTGACCGGCACGATGTATGTGGACGCCTTGGAATGATCGAGGAGCGAGTCTGCGGCGATGGCCAGGCCAAAGCTGTAAGAGCCACCTGCCAGTAGCATTACGATGATTGCTGCTGTGATATTCGTCGAGTTCTTCCGGATAGTGCTGAAGAATGCCGCAAGGTAGACGAGCGCAACCGGGATGATCAGGTAAAGCAGAGGCTGCATCGAGACGAACTCCAGATCGCTGATCAGGAAAGTCAATCCTCCTCCGGCAACGAGCAACACAAAGCCCAGATCGACGCGCGGATCGGCCTTTTTCTTAAAGGTCACATAGAGCAGTGGTGAACGCTGCGCCAGCATCCATACAGCCACTGGCGCAAGAGCGAGCACCACGGCGGAGAGCAGCGTGACGTTGGCGGGGCCGAGGTTGACCGCGAGCGCGGCGGCAATGGCGATGACCGTAGCGATGATGCCGCGGGTCTTGGCTTGCTTGAGGGCGTTCAGGCGCTCTTCGGGTGTGGCGCCGAGCTCCTGATCCTGAGAGATTTCGGCAAGGACGGCATCGCGATCGCGCTTGTCGAGATCGGTTATTTGCCGGAACCAGGCGCGGTAATCGTCGTCGGTGGCAAAGGAGTGCGTGATGGTGATTTTTCTGCGGTCTTCTTTGAGATGGAGTACGGTATAGGTGCCGTTGCGGGTGGTAAATGTGCGACAGCCTTCAATTTGACTGAGATCGGCGGAGGATTCTTTCAGAGCTCCGCGGATCTCAATGCGCGTGCCGTCAATTACCAGGCGTGAACGGAGAGCCAAGGCGAGCAGGTAGAGGCCTACTGCGGAGAAGAGCAGCATCATGGCCGCCAGGCCGACGGAATTTTGTTGGGCGAAAATCTGCTCGGCCATAAAGCAGAAGCCGAGTGTCATTCCCAAGCCTAAGAGCAGATAGAGGGCGCGTATCCAGCCTTTGAAGCGATATTCGCGCCTGGTTGTGCCGATTTGTTGTGTGGGATTCATCGCGTACATTCCCCCACGTCTTTGTACCATACGCGATGCGAAGGATGCCGGAAGCGCAGATCACAAGGACTCCTCGCAGCCACCGGGGAAGGCTGTCGATGAGCGTTGACGAATCACGGCGCGTTATTTCGGCGGGCCGGGAGTCTCAAAGGGGCCGGACTGTGGGTTGAGCCAGTGGCTAATCATGACCGTCTCATCGGGGATGGAGGCGCTGTCAGCCTCCTGGGCTTTCATCAGCAGCTTCTTGCGGGTGTCAGCAGCCCGCTGTGCTGTGGCAGCTTTTTCTGCCGCGGCAGCGGAGTAGAGGCTGGCTTGGTTGAGGTTCATGGAGTTGCCGTGAATGTGCATCGCGACCTCCTGCGTTGGAGGTTGGCATTTCCGGTACCGGAGCGAGGAGGAGACGAGAAGAATTCTCTAATTTATTGGGAAGCGGGCACAGTTTTCGTATACGGCCAATAGGTTTGCCGGGATTGGTGTCGAGCCTTGGCCTCGTGCCACGCTTTCGCTAGGCCGCTCCCTCGTCTTCCAGGGAACCGGAGTGATACTCATCTCCGTCCAGAGCCGCGCTGTGATCGGGATGCGGGTTCTGGCCTCGGACCTGGCTGTGTTTGAGGTCCATCCACTGGCTGATGCTGACGATATCGTCGGGGCTGGCGATTCCTTCGATATCGTCTTCCCCATGCATCGCCTTGCGGCGGAGATCAGTGGCGCGTTGCACCGAGGTGGCTTTTTCCGCCGCGGAGGCCGAGTAGAGGCTGGCCTCGTTGACGTTCATTGAGCTGCCATTGATGTACATTCAGCCCTCCTTGGGGGCGTGCGGGCAACTTTGATGCCATGAGTCTGCTCTGAAAGTGAGGGAAATTCAATGGTTTGGACTGCTGTGGACCGGTACTTCGGGTTGACTTTCAGTGGTGGACTAAGTAAGCTTAGTCCATGGCGTACACCGTGCATCAGGCAAAGACTCACTTCTCGCGGCTGCTGAAAGAGGCGGAGGCGGGCAAGGAGGTTATTGTGATGCGCGGATCGAAGCCAGTGGCAAAGATTGTGGCGATCAATGAAGCGGCGGCACCGGAATTACCTTTCCGCCTGCTGGGTGCCTACCGGGGAAAGATGAGCTGGGACGAGGACGCATTTGACCCAATGACGGACGAGGAATTGGTGGAGTCTGGATTGGGCTACATGCTGGATGCAACATTGGTTTCGCCTCCGGTAAACGACCCTAGCAAATGACCTACCTGCTTGACACGCACACGCTGCTCTGGATTTTGAATACGCCCGAGATTTTGCCCACTCAAGTTCAGGACATCGTCGGAGATACCTCCGCCACACTGATGGTCTCACTTGCTATTCCGTGGGAGATGGCGATCAAAGTTGGCTGTGGCAAGTTGGACGCGGCGGATATTCTTGACGATTTTGAAGGGGCGTTAATACGCGGCAGGTTCACCCTTCTCGATACTACAATCCGCCAAATTATTCGCAGTGGCCGGCTGTACCTTCATCATCGCGACCCGTTTGACAGGCTATTGGCAGCGCAGGCGCTGGAGTTGCGAATTCCGCTGATCAGCCGAAACCGGGTCTTTGACCTGTATGGCGTAAAGCGCATCTGGGATTGATTGCCGCAACTGCTGCCGCCCCGTTCAGCCGATAGAGAATAGAAGAATGCCGTCTTGCCTGCGGGCCGGGCGGCGATTGGAGCCTTGTTTTGTCGAAGTATCATAAGTCCGTTGTGCCGACGAAGTCGCTGGCCGGTTCCTTGCCGCTGGTGGCGATTGTCGGCCGTCCGAATGTGGGCAAGTCTACGCTCTTCAACCGGCTGACCAAGAGCCGCCGTTCGATTGTGGGCGACGAGCCGGGGATCACGCGGGACCGCATCTATGGCGAGTTCGAGTGGATGGGCCGCGAGTTTCGCCTGGTGGACACAGGCGGAATTGTACCCGATGACCCGGAGCTGATTCCGACAGAGATTTTTGCCCAAGCGAAAGTCGCCCTCGAAGAGGCGGACGCACTGATTCTGGTGGTGGATGCGCGCACCGAGCTGGCCAGCCCCGATTACGATCTGGTGCGGATGCTGATTCGTGGCGGCAAGCCGCTGTTTTTGGCGGTAAACAAGGTCGAGGGCGATGCGATGGCCTACGCGGCGGAGAACTTCCGCCAGTTGGGCATTCGCAATGTTTTTCCGATCAGCTCAGAGCATGGGCTGGGGATTGGCGATCTGCTCGAGGCCATCGCGGAGGCGATTCCGGCGACTACGGCGGAGTTAGTTGAGGAAGAGGCTTCTGCGGTTGCAGAGTCAACATTAGCTGAAGAAGTTGATGACGCTGACGCTACGGCCGAAGAAGATCAAGAGGGCGAGCAGCCCCATAAAACGCATGGGGAGTTTGAGCAGCATGAGACTTCGATTGCGATTATTGGCCGGCCAAACGTCGGCAAATCGACGCTGCTGAATGCGCTGACCGGAACCACCCGCGCAATTGTTTCGCCGATTGCTGGAACGACGCGCGACGCCGTGGATGAGGTGATCGAGTTTGAAGGCCACCGGCTGCGGTTTGTGGATACGGCAGGCATCCGGCGCAAAGGCAAGACGCACCTGATGGCCGAGAAGCTGAGCGTGGTGATGGCGCGGCGGCATCTGGAGGCCGCGGATGTGGCGCTGGTGGTGATTGACGCAACCGAGGGCGTGACCGGCGCGGATGCCACAATTGGCGGCTACGCGCACGAGAGCGGCCGCAGCGTGATTATCGTGGTGAACAAGTGGGATGCGGTGACGACGGCTCGTATCGACGGCAAGCCGCCCGCCGACCGCACAGTTTATGAGGAGCAGTTGCGGCGAGCACTGAAATACCTGAACTACGCGCCGGTGATTTTTCTCTCGGCTTTGAAAGCTACGGAAGGGGAGCGCAAAGGCGTGGCCCGCGTCCTCAATGAAGTGGTGGCCGTGGCTGCCGAGCGGCGCAAGAGGGTTTCAACCGGGCAGATGAACCGCTTCCTCGACAAGATCGATTTTCAGCGCGCGCCGGTGCCGATGGCCAAGCGGATTCGGATTTTTTATATGACGCAGGCGGCTGTTGCTCCGCCAACCTTTGTGCTGTTTACTGACCGCGACATCCAACTGCATTTCAGCTTTGAGCGGTTCCTAGAAAACCAGATTCGCGAGGCCTTTGGGTTTCAAGGAACGCCGATCTGGTTCAAGATCAAGGCGCGCAACGAAAAGAAGGACGAATAAGCACCTGCGGTGCGGCAGACGCCTTCGGCCTCGGGGTTGTTGACTTCGCGGATATTTGCGGCATTCTCCCCGGTCCCCAACAGCGAGGGACCGGGGGCACCCTCGGTATAGTTTTAGGGCGTCGAGACCGGGGCCACCCGCCCGATCTGGTTCAAGATCAAGGCGCGCAACGAAAAGAAAGACGAATAGCCGCCACCTGCCACCTGCGGTGGGGCCAACTGCCTTCGGCCTCGGGGCTGTTGACTTCGCGGAGATTTGCGGCAGTCTCCCCGGTCCCCAAGTGCGAGGGACCGGGGGCACCTTCGGTGCGGTTTTAGGGCGTCGAGACCGGGGCCACCCGCCTGTGGAAGCAACCAGCTATCACGCGCGAGGAATCCGCTTTACTTTCGCTGCTCGTTCTTTCGGGCTAACCAGATAGGTCTTCATGTGCAGACCTCTTAGGTTTTTCATGTAGGCTCGGCGCATTGTTTTGTAGTCCTCGCTGGACCTGTAATATTTCTGCTGACAGCGGACACAACAGAACTTTTGATGAGCAAAACTGGCAAAAAACCAGTCTCCACAATGGCAACGTCGAATTTTGCATAAGAAACCCGCACGCGCAAGATCAACGATGGCTACAATGGCATCCTCTTCCGTAAACCAAGCATCTTCCGTTGGATCTTCTTCGTCTTTTGGCCTATTCTTTCCTGACCACCATCCAAAGATCGGATAATCACCCAAGGTGACCCAATACCACGGTGATAGCTTGTACCGAAGTAAGCGAAGATTCAGTTCGTGTGCAAGTTGAACCTCTCGGTCGCTCCGCTCTGGATAAGATCCTCTTCCCATGTTCACTTTTGCCGTGAAAGCTCTTCCACGCCAACCAAAGGTGTGCTCTTTTTTGTTGCCGTCCTTCAGGCTTAAATCCTCTAGCTCAACAATCAACTGCAGAATTGCATTGATTCTTTCCGCGCCCTTAGATTTGGTCGTCGAAGCCCAGGCAAGAAGATCCTCGCCCGTCTCCGGGCCTAACTGACGGCGAAGCGACATCGGTGCAGACCCTTGCGTTTGACGTTTGAAGGAAAGACTCCCGTCAGAATCGATCACTTTGAAAATGTGTGAGCTATGGCTTAACCGATTAGTCATACGCACGATTGTACGCCTATTGGCAGCCCAACTGCGCAATACTTTCGATGACTGAGGACAACAACGTGTCATCATTTCCGCGCACATCCCGCCGCCCCGGCAAGCGCAAAAAGCGCAACTCCTTCGATCTCCATACTTTCCTAACAAGCGTAGAACTGGCCTCACTGCGTATAGCCATGACTGTTGTTTTTCTCACATGGACCATCAGATATCTCATACAGGAGGTTTGGAAATGAGAACTGGCGGGCGGTTCCGTTCCGGCGGGTGGCCCCGGTTTCAGGGGAATCCTATCAAGTTGAGGGTGCCCCCGGTCCCTCGCCTTTGGGGACCGGGGAGGTCGAGGAGGCAGGCGGGCGAAGGCTCATCCAATCGGGCAGTTGACCGCCTCTCAGCCGCGCTGTCCATTCCGATTCAATCTCCACGGTTCCGGGTATGCCTGTTTGGTAGTTCCTAATACTACAGTTGTAGATCCTCAGTTGCCTGGAGTTCCCGAAAGGCCCGGGCCTGAAGGCCGCGTCTTTTTGGCCCGTTTTCAGGGGGTTAAAATCCCCTGCTCCCTCCGCAAAAGCTATCTGCAACTGTAGTACTAAGAACTTGTTGAAAAGTAGCTCAGAGCCGAGAGATCCGCCCTCCGGGGCTAAAGCCTTTGATTTTATTAGCGATCCTACGTACGGCCTAAAGGCCGTACCCTTCATGAAAGACTTGTTCAGAGCTTCCCAAGAGATAGCGCTGGCGGGCGCACTCCAGCGCATCTTCAAAAAGATCCCTGGCGCTGGCCGCCGCGAAGTATTTGAGCCGGTGGAAACAACTGAAGGTGAGAAAGTGGAACTCCCCGGTTTGCTGATAACGGATGCGCTTGCCGTTCATGCAGTGCGAGTTTACTCCAGTTCGGAATCGGCGAGACGGGAAAAGTGCGGCCATCCTTCCCGGTCCCCAAGTGCGAGGGACCGGGGGCACCCTAATTGGTTGAAGATGTCATCGGGATGGGGGACACTCTCATTTGAAACCGCACTACCGCCGGGTCATGGGAGAATAGTAAGTACCTGCCATGACTGACGAATTGATTGTACAAACCATGCCTGTTGCCGAAGAAACTCAAGAGACCGCACCCGAAGTTGTGTCTGAACCTGCCGTTGAAGCGGTCGCGGAGCCTGTTGCTGAAGCTGTCACCCTGCCGGTTGCGGAAATCGCTGACGCGCCTGTGGCTGAATTGGCTGCTGATTCGGCTTCGACTCCAACCATTGAAACCGAGCCGGAGTTAATTGCTTCCGAGCCGGTTGGCGGGACGGTTGCGGCTTCGATTCCTGAACCGACAGTTGCGCCGGTAGCGAAACCCGCAGCGGTGGCGATTGCTGTGCCTCCTGTTGCGCCGATTGCCGAGCCACCCGCTGAGCCGGAGGAGTCTTTTGGCGATTTGCTGAAGGAGTTCGAGCGCAGCCACAAGCACAAGTCCGACGATGGGCAGCGGCAGTTGCAGGGGACGGTGATCACTGTCTCTGCGGACGAAGTCTTTCTCGACATCGGCTTCAAGGTAGAGGGAGTGCTGCCGCGCGCGGCCTTTGCGCACAATGCGGAGAAGGTGAAGGCGGGGGATAGTTTCCCTGTCTCGGTAAAGGGGCGCAACCTGGAAGGCTACTACGAGCTTTCGCTCTTCAAGGTGGCGCAGCCCAGGGATTGGTCGGCACTGGAAGCGGCCTTTGAGCAGAAGACGCCGGTGGTGGGTACGGTGACGGCGGTGGTAAAAGGCGGCGTGAGTGTGGATGTGGGTGTGCGCGCCTTTATGCCCGCCAGCCGCAGCGGGACGCGTGAAGCCGCCGAGCTGGAGAAGTTGGTGGGCACGGAGATTACCTGCCGAATTACCAAGCTCGACGTGGCCGACGAGAATGTGGTGGTTGATCGGCGCTCGGTGCTTGAAGAGCAGGCGCGCGGAGTGCAGGAGGGCCGCTATGCCGCGATGGCCGAAGGCGATGTGGTGAGCGGCACGGTGCGCAGCCTGGTTCCGTATGGAGCATTTGTGGACCTGGGCGGGATTGACGGCTTGCTGCACATCAGCGATATTTCGCACGCTCGGGTGAGCAAGAGCGAAGATGTGCTGACCGTTGGGCAGGAACTGCGCGTCAAGATTCTCAAGATCGATCAGGAGACGAAGAAGATTTCGCTGGGCCTGAAGCAGCTACAGGCCGAGCCGTGGGAGACTGCGGGGGATCGGTACAAGCTGGGCGAGCGCGTGACGGGCCGCGTAACTCGCGTCATGGAGTTTGGAGCCTTTGTCGAGGTAGAGCCGGGGATTGAGGGATTGATCCACGTCTCGGAGATCTCATGGGGCAAGAAGGTGCGCTCTGCCGCTGATGTCTTGAAGCCGGGCGACACGGTGGACGCGGTGATTCTGGGCCTCAAGCTGGAGGAGCGCAGGCTCTCGCTGGGATTGAAGCAGACGCTCGGCGATCCCTGGGCGGATGTGCCGGCACGCTTCCCAGTGGGCGCGCAGGTGCAGGGCCCGATCACCAAGCTGATGGCCTTTGGCGCCTTTGTGCAGATTGCCGAAGGGGTTGAGGGGCTGGTGCATGTGAGCGAGATCAGCGCCGAGAAGCATATCCATCATCCGCAGGATGTTCTGAGAGCGGGGCAGGTAGTAAAGGCGCAGGTGCTGGCCATTGACGGCGGCAAGCGGCAGATCAAGCTGAGTATGAAGCAACTGATCCCCACCAGCATCGATGAATATATTGCCGAGCACAAGGCAGGCGACGTGGTCTCAGGGCGCGTCGTGGAAGAAAATGCCGGATCAGCGATTGTGGAGCTGGGCGAAGGCATCCGCAGCAGCACCTCCGGTGCATCTAGCGTTTCAGAGAGTACATCGGAAACGGCAAGTGCCGGCGCAGGCAAAGTGGATTTGTCCGGGCTTTCATGGATGCTGAAGGCGCGGTGGAAGGGCGATACGAAATCGGCGTCGAGTAAGCCGGAACCGCTGCAGGCCGGTCAGATTCGCAGCTTCCGCATTGTCAAGCTCGACGCCGAGACCAAGAAGATCGAGGTCGAGTTGGTCTGAGGCCAATTTGGGGCCGATAGGACCATTAGCAGAGAAAAGCCAGATATTCTTGAGAGATTCTTTACGTTTCGGCGTGCAAGAATCCAAGCACTATGACTTACGCATTGATGACGACCACGGAAGAGATTCTCGAACCCGGAGACCGGCTGGACCACTACTTCATCGAGTCGATTGTGGCGCGCAGCGGCATGTCTGTGCTCTACAAGGCGACGGACATGAACAGCGGCCGCGAGGTGGCCGTCAAGGTTCCTCATGCGGAGATGGAAGCCGACCCGGTTCTGCATGAGCGTTTTGAGCGGGAGCGGGAGATTGGCCTGGAGATTGACCACCCCGGCGTGGTGAAGGTTTTCAGCGGGGAAGAGCAGAGCCGCGTGTACATGGTGATGGAGTGGGTGCCGGGGCGACTGCTGCGCTCAATACTGAACCGCGAACGCAAGCTGCCGATTGAGCGGGCGGTGGCGTTGACGCTGGAAATCTGCGATGCGATGGACACGATGCACAAGTACGGCGTGGTGCATCGCGACCTGAAGCCGGAGAACCTGATGGTCAGCGACGAGGACCACGTCAAGCTGATTGATTTTGGCATTGCGATGAAGGAAGATGCGCGGCGGTTAACCTTTGTGAATTTGTCGGCGACGCTGGGTACGCCGGATTATATTTCGCCGGAGCAGGTGAAGGGATTGCGCGGCGATCAGCGCAGCGATATCTATTCGCTGGGCGTTATTCTCTACGAGATGCTGACTGGGCAGGTTCCTTTTACCGGCTCAAATCCTTTTGCGGTGATGAACGAGCGGCTGTTGCATGATCCTCCATCGCCACGCAAGCTGAACCCGGAGATTTCACCGGCTCTCGAAGAGATACTCTATCGCGCGCTGGCCCGCGATCCCCGCCACCGCTACGCGACCGCACAGGAGATGGCCTGGGAACTGGAGCACCCTGAGCTTGTCGGCATGGCTGAGCGCGGCGGCGTCTTGCGTGGCGGGCAAAGGCCCGGCCGGCGCAAGATACTACTCTATGCCTGCCTGGCGCTGATTCCTCTGGCGCTGTTTGGATTGATGCTGGTAATGGCGCGGCATTGATCAATGCCTGATTTATAAAATGCTCCAGTTCCGCAGGTTTCAAGTACGCAGGGCAAGATGGATATTTTGCTTGGTCTATTTCTTGCCTTCCGCCGCGCAACCGCCCTCGCCCGGTTTCGTCGGCTCCATCCGGAGCACCGTTGTTGAAGCGATTGAAGTAGTTGAACAACCCAATCGCGCAGAGCAGTTCTACAATCTCGCCTTCCGAGTAGTATCCGCTCAACTCCGCAAATTGCTCATCGCTCACCGCATTTGCATCGCGAGTTACTGTCTCGGCCAGCCGCAACGCGGCCTTCTCCGCAGGCGTAAAATCCTCGCGCTCTGGCCACTCGGCTAAGTGCGTCAACTGATCCTCGCTCCATCCCAGATTTTTAGCAAGGATCATGTGACTGGCCAGGCAATACGGCGTCTGGTTTACCTGGCTGGTGCGCACAATGATCAGCTCCTTCAGCTGCGTTGAAACCGTGCCGGTGTTCAGAACAGCGGCAAAATGTGCCAATTTTGCGCTGTTCTGAACACCGGCACGGTTTCAACGCAGCTGAAGGAGCTGATCATTGTGCGCACCAGCCAGGTAAACCAGACGCCGTATTGCCTGGCCAGTCACATGATCCTTGCTAAAAATCTGGGATGGAGCGAGGATCAGTTGACGCACTTAGCCGAGTGGCCAGAGCGCGAGGGTGGTACGCCTGCGGAGAAGGCCGCGTTGCGGCTGGCCGAGACAGTAACTCGCGATGCAAATGCGGTGAGCGATGAGCAATTTGCGGAGTTGAGCGGATACTACTCGGAAGGCGAGATTGTAGAACTGCTCTGCGTGATTGGGTTGTTCGACTACTTCAATCGCTTCAACAACGGGTCCGGATGGAGCCGACGAAACCGGCGAGGGCGGTTGCGCGGCGAGGCAAGCAATAGACCAAGCAAAATATCCATCTCCCTGCGTACTTGAAACCTGCGGAACTGGAGCATTTTATAAATCAGGCATTGATCGATGCCGCGCCATTACCAGCATCAATCCAAACAGCGCCAGAGGAATCAGCGCCAGGCAGGCATAGAGTAGTATCTTGCGCCGGCCGGGCCTTTGCCCGCCACGCAAGACGCCGCCGCGCTCAGCCATGCGACAAGCTCAGGGTGCTCCAGTTCCCAGGCCATCTCCTGTGCGGTCGCGTAGCGGTGGCGGGGATCGCGGGCCAGCGCGCGATAAAGAATCTCTTCGAGAGCCGGTGAAATCTCCGGGTTCAGCTTGCGTGGCGATGGAGGATCATTCAACAGCCGCTCGTTCATCACCGTAAAAGGATTTGAGCCGGTAAAAGGAACCTGCCCAGTCAGCATCTCGTAGAGAATAATGCCCAGCGAATAGATATCGCTGCGCTGATCGCCGCGCAATCCCTTCACCTGCTCCGGCGAAATATAATCCGGCGTACCCAGCGTCGCCGACAAATTCACAAAGGTTAACCGCCGCGCATCTTCCTTCATCGCAATGCCAAAATCAATCAGCTTGACGTGGTCCTCGTCGCTGACCATCAGGTTCTCCGGCTTCAGGTCGCGATGCACCACGCCGTACTTGTGCATCGTGTCCATCGCATCGCAGATTTCGCGTCAACGCCACCGCCCGCTCAATCGGCAGCTTGCGTTCGCGGTTCAGTATTGAGCGCAGCAGTCGCCCCGGCACCCACTCCATCACCATGTACACGCGGCGCTGCTCTTCCCCGCTGAAAACCTTCACCACGCCGGGGTGGTCAATCTCCAGGCCAATCTCCCGCTCCCGCTCAAAACGCTCATGCAGAACCGGGTCGGCTTCCATCTCCGCATGAGGAACCTTGACGGCCACCTCGCGGCCGCTGTTCATGTCCGTCGCCTTGTAGAGCACAGACATGCCGCTGCGCGCCACAATCGAGTCGATGAGGTAGTGGTCCGGCCAATCTCCGGGTTCGAGAATCTCTTCCGTGGTCGTCATCAAATCATAAGTCATAGTGCTTGGATTCTTCCACGCCAAAACGTAAAGAATCTCTCAAGAATATCTGGCTTTTCTCTGCTAATGGTCCTATCGGCCCCAAATTGGCCTCAGACCAACTCGACCTCAATCTTCTTGGTCTCGGCTTCGAGCTAGACAATGCGGAAGCTGCGAATCTGACCCCGGCCTGTAACGGTTCCGGCTTACTCGACGCCGATTTCGTATCGCCCTTCCACCGCGCCTTCAGCATCCATGAAAGCCCGGACAAATCCACTTTCCTGCGCCGGCACTTGCCGTTTCCTGTACTCTCTGAAACGCTGATGCACCGGAGGTGTGCTGCGGATGCCTTCGCCCAGCTCCACAATCGCTGATCCGGATTCTTCCACGACGCGCCCTGAGACCACATCGCCTGCCTTGTGCTCGGCAATATATTCATCGATGCTGGTGGGGATCAGTTGCTTCATACTCAGCTTGATCTGCCGCTTGCCGCCGTCAATGGCCAGCACCTGCGCCTTTACTACCTGCCCCGCTCTCAGAACATCCTGCGGATGATGGATACGCTTCTCGGCGCTGATCTCGCTCACATGCACCAGCCCCTCAACCCCTCGGCAATCTGCACAAAGGCGCCAAAGGCCATCAGCTTGGTGACCGGGCCTTGCACCTGCGCGCCCGCGGGAAACGTGCCGGCACATCCGCCCAGGGATAGCCCAGCGTCTGCTTCAGCCCCAGCGAGAGCCTGCGCTCCTCCAGCTTCAGGCCCAGAATCACCGCGTCCACCGTGTCGCCCGGCTTCAAGACATCAGCGGCAGAGCGCACCTTCTTGCCCCATGAGATCTCCGAGACGTGGATCAATCCCTCAATCCCCGGCTCTACCTCGACAAAGGCTCCAAACTCCATGACGCGAGTTACGCGGCCCGTCACGCGCTCGCCCAGCTTGTACCGATCCCCCGCAGTCTCCCACGGCTCGGCCTGTAGCTGCTTCAGGCCCAGCGAAATCTTCTTCGTCTCCTGATCGATCTTGAGAATCTTGACGCGCAGTTCCTGCCCAACGGTCAGCACATCTTCGCTCTTGCTCACCCGAGCGTGCGAAATATCGCTGATGTGCAGCAAGCCGTCAATCCCGCCCAGGTCCACAAATGCTCCATACGGAACCAGGCTGCGCACCGTGCCGCTCACCACATCGCCTTCGGCCATCGCGGCATAGCGGCCCTCCTGCACTCCGCGCGCCTGTTCTTCAAGCACCGAGCGCCGATCAACCACCACATTCTCGTCGGCCACGTCGAGCTTGGTAATTCGGCAGGTAATCTCCGTGCCCACCAACTTCTCCAGCTCGGCGGCTTCACGCGTCCCGCTGCGGCTGGCGGGCATAAAGGCGCGCACACCCACATCCACACTCACGCCGCCTTTTACCACCGCCGTCACCGTACCCACCACCGGCGTCTTCTGCTCAAAGGCCGCTTCCAGTGCCGACCAATCCCTGGGCTGCGCCACCTTGAAGAGCGAAAGCTCGTAGTAGCCTTCCAGGTTGCGCCCTTTTACCGAGACAGGGAAACTATCCCCCGCCTTCACCTTCTCCGCATTGTGCGCAAAGGCCGCGCGCGGCAGCACTCCCTCTACCTTGAAGCCGATGTCGAGAAAGACTTCGTCCGCAGAGACAGTGATCACCGTCCCCTGCAACTGCCGCTGCCCATCGTCGGACTTGTGCTTGTGGCTGCGCTCGAACTCCTTCAGCAAATCGCCAAAAGACTCCTCCGGCTCAGCGGGTGGCTCGGCAATCGGCGCAACAGGAGGCACAGCAATCGCCACCGCTGCGGGTTTCGCTACCGGCGCAACTGTCGGTTCAGGAATCGAAGCCGCAACCGTCCCGCCAACCGGCTCGGAAGCAATTAACTCCGGCTCGGTTTCAATGGTTGGAGTCGAAGCCGAATCAGCAGCCAATTCAGCCACAGGCGCGTCAGCGATTTCCGCAACCGGCAGGGTGACAGCTTCAGCAACAGGCTCCGCGACCGCTTCAACGGCAGGTTCAGACACAACTTCGGGTGCGGTCTCTTGAGTTTCTTCGGCAACAGGCATGGTTTGTACAATCAATTCGTCAGTCATGGCAGGTACTTACTATTCTCCCATGACCCGGCGGTAGTGCGGTTTCAAATGAGAGTGTCCCCCATCCCGATGACATCTTCAACCAATTAGGGTGCCCCCGGTCCCTCGCACTTGGGGACCGGGAAGGATGGCCGCACTTTTCCCGTCTCGCCGATTCCGAACTGGAGTAAACTCGCACTGCATGAACGGCAAGCGCATCCGTTATCAGCAAACCGGGGAGTTCCACTTTCTCACCTTCAGTTGTTTCCACCGGCTCAAATACTTCGCGGCGGCCAGCGCCAGGGATCTTTTTGAAGATGCGCTGGAGTGCGCCCACCAGCGCTATCTCTTGGGAAGCTCTGAACAAGTCTTTCATGAAGGGTACGGCCTTTAGGCCGTACGTAGGATCGCTAATAAAATCAAAGGCTTTAGCCCCGGAGGGCGGATCTCTCGGCTCTGAGCTACTTTTCAACAAGTTCTTAGTACTACAGTTGCAGATAGCTTTTGCGGAGGGAGCAGGGGATTTTAACCCCCTGAAAACGGGCCAAAAAGACGCGGCCTTCAGGCCCGGGCCTTTCGGGAACTCCAGGCAACTGAGGATCTACAACTGTAGTATTAGGAACTACCAACAGGCATACCCGGAACCGTGGAGATTGAATCGGAATGGACAGCGCGGCTGAGAGGCGGTCAACTGCCCGATTGGATGAGCCTTCGCCCGCCTGCCTCCTCGACCTCCCCGGTCCCCAAAGGCGAGGGACCGGGGGCACCCTCAACTTGATAGGATTCCCCTGAAACCGGGGCACCCGCCGGAACGGAACCGCCCGCCAGTTCTCATTTCCAAACCTCCTGTATGAGATATCTGATGGTCCATGTGAGAAAAACAACAGTCATGGCTATACGCAGTGAGGCCAGTTCTACGCTTGTTAGGAAAGTATGGAGATCGAAGGAGTTGCGCTTTTTGCGCTTGCCGGGGCGGCGGGATGTGCGCGGAAATGATGACACGTTGTTGTCCTCAGTCATCGAAAGTATTGCGCAGTTGGGCTGCCAATAGGCGTACAATCGTGCGTATGACTAATCGGTTAAGCCATAGTCACACATTTTCAAAGTGATCGATTCTGACGGGAGTCTTTCCTTCAAACGTCAAACGCAAGGGTCTGCACCGATGTCGCTTCGCCGTCAGTTAGGCCCGGAGACGGGCGAGGATCTTCTTGCCTGGGCTTCGACAACCAAATCTAAGGGCGCGGAAAGAATCAATGCAATTCTGCAGTTGATTGTTGAGCTAGAGGATTTAAGCCTGAAGGACGGCAACAAAAAAGAGCACACCTTTGGTTGGCGTGGAAGAGCTTTCACGGCAAAAGTGAACATGGGAAGAGGATCTTATCCAGAGCGGAGCGACCGAGAGGTTCAACTTGCACACGAACTGAATTTTCGCTTACTTCGGTACAAGCTATCACCGTGGTATTGGGTCACCTTGGGTGATTATCCGATCTTTGGATGGTGGTCAGGAAAGAATAGGCCAAAGCGAAGAAGATCCAACGGAAGATGCTTGGTTTACGGAAGAGGATGCCATTGTAGCCATCGTTGATCTTGCGCGTGCGGGTTTCTTATGCAAAATTCGACGTTGCCATTGTGGAGACTGGTTTTTTGCCAGTTTTGCTCATCAAAAGTTCTGTTGTGTCCGCTGTCAGCGGAAAATTGCAGGTTCGGCGAGGACTACAAAACAATGCGCCGAGCCTACATGAAAAACCTAAGAGGTCTGCACATGAAAACCTATCTGGTTAGCCCGAAAGAACGAGCAGCGAAAGTAAAGCGGATTCCTCGCGCGTGATAGCTGGTTGCTTCCACAGGCGGGTGGCCCCGGTCTCGACGCCCTAAAACCGCACCGAAGGTGCCCCGGTCCCTGGCAGCCTGGGGACCGGGGGAAACTTGCCGCAAATCTCCGCGAAGTCAACAGCCCCGAGGCCGAAGGCAGTTGGCCCCACCGCAGGTGGCAGGTAGCGTTTGCAATTCATCTTCTTTTCGTTGCGCGCCTTGATCTTGAACCAGATCGGGCGGGTGGCCCCGGTCTCGACGCCCTAAAACTATACCGAGGGTGCCCCGGTCCCTCGCTGTTGGGGACCGGGGAGAATGCCGCAAATATCCGCGAAGTCAACAACCCCAAGGCCCGAAGGCATCTACAACACGCACAGTCCTCATCGTCCTTCTTTTCGTTGCGCGCCTTGATCTTGAACCAGATCGGCGATCCTTGAAACCCAAAGGCCTCGGCGAATCTGGTTTGCAAGGAACCGCTCAAAGCTGAAATGCAGTTGGATGTCGCGGTCAGTAAACAGCACAAAGGTTGGCGGAGCAACAGCCGCCTGCGTCATATAAAAAATCCGAATCCGCTTGGCCATCGGCACCGCGCGCTGAAAATCGATCTTGTCGAGGAAGCGGTTCGTGCCGGTTGAAACCCTCTTGCGCCGCTCGGCAGCCACGGCCACCACTTCATTGAGGACGCGGGCCACGCCTTTGCGCTCCCCTTCCGTAGCTTTCAAAGCCGAGAGAAAAATCACCGGCGCGTAGTTCAGGTATTTCAGTGCTCGCCGCAACTGCTCCTCATAAACTGTGCGGTCGGCGGGCGGCTTGCCGTCGATACGAGCCGTCGTCACCGCATCCCATTTGTTCACCACGATAATCACGCTGCGGCCGCTCTCGTGCGCGTAGCCGCCAATCGGGCCTCCGCGCCGGTCACGCCCTCGGTTGCGTCAATCACCACCAGCGCCACATCCGCGGCCTCCAGATGCCGCCGCGCCATCACCACGCTCAGCTTCTCGGCCATCAGGTGCGTCTTGCCTTTGCGCCGGATGCCTGCCGTATCCACAAACCGCAGCCGGTGGCCTTCAAACTCGATCACCTCATCCACGGCGTCGCGCGTCGTTCCAGCAATCGGCGAAACAATTGCGCGGGTCGTTCCGGTCAGCGCATTCAGCAGCGTCGATTGCCGACATTTGGCCGGCCAATAATCGCAATCGAAGTCTCATGCTGCTCAAACTCCCCATGCGTTTTATGGGGCTGCTCGCCCTCTTGATCTTCTTCGGCCGTAGCGTCAGCGTCATCAGCTTCTTCAGCTAATGTTGACTCTGCAACCGCAGAAGCCTCTTCCTCAACTAACTCCGCCGTAGTCGCCGGAATCGCCTCCGCGATGGCCTCGAGCAAATCGCCAATCCCCAGCCCATGCTCTGAGCTGATCGGAAAAACATTGCGAATGCCCAACTGGCGGAAGTTCTCCGCCGCGTAGGCCATAGCATCGCCCTCGACCTTGTTTACCGCCAAAAACAGCGGCTTGCCGCCACGAATCAGCATCCGCACCAGATCGTAATCGGGGCTGGCCAGCTCGGTGCGCGCATCCACCACCAGAATCAGTGCGTCCGCCCTTTCGAGGGCGACTTTCGCTT
Source organism: uncultured Acidobacteriaceae bacterium (assembly GCA_963713645.1). Lineage (GTDB taxonomy): Bacteria > Acidobacteriota > Terriglobia > Terriglobales > Acidobacteriaceae > Telmatobacter. The sequence continues at coordinate 25,711 of CAVQMQ010000029.1, forward strand.
GGGCAAAAATCTCTGTCGGAATCAGCTCCGGGTCATCGGGTACAATTCCGCCTGTGTCCACCAGGCGAAACTCGCGGCCCATCCACTCGAACTCGCCATAGATGCGGTCCCGCGTGATCCCCGGCTCGTGGCCCACAATCGAACGGCGGCTCTTGGTCAGCCGGTTGAAGAGCGTAACTTGTCCGCCTTCGGACGGCCGAAATCGCCACCAGCGGCAAGGAACCGGCCAGCCATTTCGTCGGCACAACGGACTTATGATACTTCGACAAAACAAGGCTCCAATCGCCGCCCGGCCCGCAGGCAAGACGGCATTCTTCTATTCTCTATCGGCTGAACGGGGCGGCAGCAAGTGTGGCAATCAATCCCAGATGCGCTTTACGCCATACAGGTCAAAGACCCGGTTTCGGCTGATCAGCGGAATTCGCAACTCCAGCGCCTGCGCTGCCAATAGCCTGTCAAACGGGTCGCGATGATGAAGGTACAGCCGGCCACTGCGAATAATTTGGCGGATTGTAGTATCGAGAAGGGTGAACCTGCCGCGTATTAACGCCCCTTCAAAATCGTCAAAAATATCCGCCGCGTCCAACTTGCCACAGCCAACTTTGATCGCCATCTCCCACGGAATAGCAAGTGAGTCCATCAGTGTGGCGGAGGTATCTCCGACGATGTCCTGAACTTGAGTGGGCAAAATCTCGGGCGTATTCAAAATCCAGAGCAGCGTGTGCGTGTCAAGCAGGTAGGTCATTTGCTAGGGTCGTTTACCGGAGGCGAAACCAATGTTGCATCCAGCATGTAGCCCAATCCAGACTCCACCAATTCCTCGTCCGTCATTGGGTCAAATGCGTCCTCGTCCCAGCTCATCTTTCCCCGGTAGGCACCCAGCAGGCAGAAAGGTAATTCCGGTGCGAGCTCCGCTTCATTGATCGCCACA
>CAVQMQ010000030.1:0-48017 GCA_963713645.1 uncultured Acidobacteriaceae bacterium
CGCGATTTGCTACGCGCCCAGGCTGTTGCGCCAAAGAATCCCCGCCTGCTTTTTGACCTTGGGATTCAAGAGGAGGAGATGCATCTCTACCAGGACGCCGACCGGACGCTGGCCGTGCTGGAGCAATTGCAGCCCGGCAATCCGCAGGTGGCGTATGCCGTGGCGCACGTCAAGCTCGACCTGGGCCAGCTCGCCGCCGCGGAAGAGAAGATGCTGGTCTATCTCAAGTCTCAGCCAAATGACGCCAGCGCCCACTATGGGCTGGGCCGTGTTTATCAGCTCAAACTGGAGATAGACAAAGCGCGCGCCGAGTTCCAGCGCTGCGTTGAGCTGCAACCGGTGCAGACTGAGGCTTACTACCAGTTGGGAGACATCGCTCTGGGGCAAGAGAACCCTGCCGAGGCGATTGCCGATTTCGCCAAGACGCTGGCCCGCGATCCCAAACACGGGGGCGCGCTTGCCGGAACAGGCCAGGCCTACTTCAAGCAGAAGCAGTACGCACAAGCGGAGGCGTTTTTGCGACAAGCCGTGGCCGCTGCTCCGGAGTACGAGAAGAGCCACTACTATCTCGGACTCACCCTGGCGCGGCTGGGACGAAAGGAAGAGTCCGAGCAGGAACTGGCGCTGGCCACCAAGCTTGCGGACGAGGCCAACAAGAAGGCGCGCAGCGGGCTGCGGCTGAATTCCGCCGCCGAACAACCTGCGCAACCGTAAAACATTTTACGCGCTGTCTCGTTGCTGTTTCGGCGAGCTGCCCAAACTGGAATACGTTTTCTTACTTGATGTCATAAGGGGAGCAACTTCATGCGTTCTTTCTGTTTTCCGGCCGTGTTGGCCCTCGTCCTTGCACTCCCGCTTTCTGGTCAGCAACCCCAGGCCTTGTCCCTGAGCGGTGACTATCCAATTACCCATGATCCCTCCATCGCTCACGAGGGTGACACCTATTACGTATTCGCGACTACCTCGAATGCCGCCGAAGGCCAGTTTCCTGTTCGCTGCTCCCACGATCTGAAAGAGTGGAAGTTGTGCGGCCACGTCTTTGACAAGATTCCCGATTGGATTCACGAGGCAAGCCCGACGACTAAGGATCTTTGGGCGCCGGACATTTCTTTCTTCCAAGGAAAATACCATCTTTACTACGCCTACTCGGCCTTTGGCGTGAACACCTCAGGGATAGCGCTGGCCACCAACGAAACCCTCGACCCGCTGAGTCCGAAGTATCGCTGGCACGATGAAGGGCTGGTCCTGAAGTCCACACAGGCCGACGACTTCAATGCCATCGATCCCAACATCACCTTTGATGAAACGGGCCAGCCCTGGCTGAGCTTCGGCAGCTTTTGGGGCGGCATCAAAATGCGCCGCATTGACCCTGTCACCGGCAAGCCGCCTGTGATCAACGACAAGACCTACGCGCTGGCGACAAGGGCCAAGCCAGCGAGTGCAGATCCGGCCAAGCCTGGATTGCCGCCGGACTGGCAGGCGATTGAAGCGCCCTTTATTGTGCGCCACGGCGACTACTTCTATCTCTTCGTTTCCTTCGACCTCTGCTGCCGCGGCACTAGGAGCAACTATCGGACCATGGTTGGACGCTCGCTTCATGTCACCGGTCCCTACTTGGATGCGGAAGGCAAGCCGATGCTGGAGGGTGGCGGCACACAACTGCTCCAACCCAACAGCCGCTGGATCGGTCCGGGCGGGGAGTCGATATTGCAGCGTCCGGAGGGGGACATCATCGTCTTCCACGCGTACGACGCGGTGACCGGCAAACCTGCGCTACAGATTTCTACCCTCACCTGGGAACAAGGTTGGCCGCACGCCGCGCTGGCAACCACAGGTGAATCGAAATAGAGACGGAGCGACGGCGGGTTGGAAGATCCCCGATAAGACTCGCGAATACCCCACAGAACGCAATGGTCCACACTGCTTGGGCCGGGAGAGAGAAGAGATGCTGATGCAACACAAAATGAATCGAATGGTCAAAGAATCTGCCGCCATCGGGCTGGCTTTGGGATGCGCGATTCTTCTCGTGGGCTGCGGGGGCGGAGGAGGGAGTACGACCACTTCCATTCCAACGACTGTTGCCACGCCGGTTATCTTCCCTGCAGGGGGTTCAATTATGACCGCGCAGACGGTGACGATCACCGATACAACAGCGGGCGCGACGATCTACTACACCACTGATGGCACGACGCCGACCACCGCATCGACGGCGTATACGGCTGCATTTACTGTATCGACGACCACGTCAGCGACGGTCAAGGCGATGGCGGCGGCCACTGGAGACACCAGCAGCGCGGTAGCCACTGCAACCTTCACTCGCACCGTGGATATGGGCACTATGGTCAATGTGCAATACCCAGCGTCCACGGTGTTAGACAGCAACCAATACCAGATTCAGAATGTCGCTAGCGGCATGGTGCTGGGCGTTAGTGGGCAAAGCCAGGCCGCTGGCACGAGTGTAGTGCAAGAGACCAATACCAACTCGACCGACTCGATGTGGCACTTCATGCAGCAGGTGGACGCGAGCGGCGACTATCGGGCCAACATTGAAAACATGCTCACCCATCAGGTCATTGGACTCTCCAGCATTCCTCCGGCTTATGGCGCGACACCTTCAGCGGCGCTGTCTTCCGGAGCGCAGGCGCTGCAATACAGCAACACCGGCAACGACGATCAGAACTGGGTGCTGTATCTGCTGGCCGACGGAAATTATCTGTTCAAGAATCATGCCAGCGGATTCTATCTCCAGGACGATAGCTCAAATCTGACCTCATCGGCCACCATCGATCAAGGCGCGCGGGCTACCGGCAACGGCGTTGGCTGCACCTGCCAGGAATGGACGCTGGTCAATACCAGCAGCGCACCCTATTCTGCTCCGCTTACGGTACAAGGTACCGGCATCTTCGTCCATGACCCGTACATGTTGCAGGATCAGAACCACGTCTACTGGCTCTATGGCACGCACCAGACCATTGCCTATTCCACTGACCTCTTGACCTTCACTTACACCACCGCGAGCACTCCCGATGGTTCGTGTGCAGCCACGCAAGCCAGCGACGACTGGCTAACCGAAGACGGCCGCTGCGCAGACATTGGTCCCGACTTTCCTTCCTGGGATGGATTGCAAACGCCCAAGTCGGACAACAATGGAGGGAATACCGACCTTTGGGCTCCCGATGTGATGTACGCCAACGGAACCTATTACCAGTACTACGCGATTCCTGTGGAGCCGGACCCCGCTGCGGGCTGCACCGTTGCTGCCTGTCAGGGAGGCGAGGCGATTATTGGCCTGGCTACCAGCACCACTCCCTATGGACCATGGACGGACAAGGGATGGGTGGTCGAGTCCTGGAGCAACGACTCCACTCCGTTGAGCGGTTTCGGATTTGTCAACACCACAACATACAACGCCATCGACCCGTCGCCGTTCATTGATGCGCAGGGGAACTGGTGGCTCGTCTTTGGCTCATGGCTAGACGGCACGCATATCGTGCAACTCGATCCCACCACTGGGCTTCGTCTGGCCTCGAACACGCAGATTTATGACATTGGCTACCGCTGGTGGGGTGAGGAAGGCCCTTTCATCTACCCACAAGTGATCAACGGCACGCAGTATTACTACTACTTCGCGCCCGTCAACCCGTGCTGCAGCGCAACGAGTCCTTATCGCGTCCTCTATGGCCGCTCTACCAGTCCGACTGGGCCGTATGTGGACCGAGGCGGCATGCCTCTCTATAACGCTGAAGGCGGCGGAGGCGGAACCATCCTCATCAGTGCGCACGGCCATATTGTCGGGCCGGGAGGGCAAAGCGTCTTTACAGACGTTGGCGCTGATGGCAGCAAGAGCCTGCCCACGCTGGTCTACCACTACTACGACGGCAACAGCAATGGAACGCCCACGCTGGGCCTCAACCGGATACTTTTTACCTCCGACGGCTGGCCGTACATCGAGTAACAAATGACCTTCACGCATCTCCGCGGCAAAGTCGAGTCACGGAGATGCGGGCAAGGGATGAGCTTCAAAGCAATAGTGCATTGAATGAAGACGCCTATCGAGATCCTATGTTCAGGCTGGGGAAGTCAGGAATCAATCAATCATTCCGGCATCATGTTGTTTTCCTGAGTTGGATTCTCCTGGGACGGCGCTTGCCGCTACTATTTGCAGAGCCTATCTTCTCTGCGAATTTCAGCGACAGGCTGCTGCGTGTCTCGTGAAGAGTTCCACTCATCCCCCAACCCGACAACAGGATTCCATAGGAGACATCAATGAAACGAATCTTTGCGTGTATAGCCGCTATGGCTGCGCTAACCGCGATCGCTCATGCCCAGGTAACAATGAACTACAGCGTCGAGTACAAGATCAAGAACGTCAATAGCGGATTGGTTCTGGGCGTCACTGGCGCGAGCCAGACCGCAGGCGCGCAATTGGTCCAGTGGGCCGACAACGGAACCGCCGATCATCTATGGCACTTCATGCCCATCGGCACCAACGTATACAACATCGAGAATATGAACAGCCATCAGGTGATCGGCGTCTCCGGCGCTTCTACTTCTGATGGCGCGGATATCGTGCAGTGGGCCGACAGCGGCACCACCGATCACAACTGGGAGGTGATTGCGACTTCCAGCGGCAATTACATGATCAAGAACGTCAACAGCGGCCTGTATCTGGAGGTTGAAGACGGCAGCACCAGCGACACGGCCACGATCGATCAGTGGTCGGACACGGGCTGCACCTGTCAGGAGTGGCAATTTGTAAGCACGGGAACCGACCCTTACCCCACTCCGCATACCGTCAAGGGCACGGGAATCTACGTTCATGATCCCTACATGCTCTGGGACTCTACCACGGCAGCTTATTGGCTCTACGGCACCCATCAGACCATCGCTTATTCCACTGACCGGACTACCTTCACCTACACCACCGAATCGACATCCAAGGGCGCATGCACGGCCACTGAAGGCGGCTTTTGGATCACCGATGACGGACGCTGCCCGATCATTGGACCTGACTTCAGTTCCTGGACTGGATTGCAAACGCCCAAGTCAGACAATGGCGGAAATGATGACGACGTCTGGGCTCCTGCCTTGATGTATGAGGGCAGCACTTTTTACCAGTACTACTCGATCCCTTACGAGCCGTCGACGGGCGCGGAGGCGATCATCGGACTGGCGACCAGCAGCACTCCTTATGGCCCCTGGACGGACAAGGGCGTTGTAGTTTCCTCCTGGACCGGCGCATCGAAAGGCGTTCCCTCGCCCAACCCGTGGGTTTTTTCTTCCTCTACAACCTGGAACGCGATTGACGGCTCTCCATTCGTAGATAACAGCGGCAACTGGTGGATGGTCTTCGGTTCCTGGCAAGACGGCACGCACCTGATCCCGCTGGTGAACTCAACCGGACTCCGCTCGGGAAGCACCTCTTACAAAATTGCCTCGCGCGCGGCCGGTGAAGAAGGGCCGTATATCTTCTACCACAGCGGCTTCTATTACTATTTTGCGCCCATCAACGCTTGCTGCAGCGCCACCAGCGATTACCGGACGATCTATGGCCGGTCGGCTTCCGTCACTGGCCCGTATGTGGATCGCGGAGGATTGGATCTGACGGCCGGCGGTGGGACTATCTTGATCAGCACACACGATAACATCGTCGGCCCCGGCGGCGGCAGCGTCTTCACCGATGGACACAACGGCAATACGCTTACCTTCGTCTATCACTACTACGACAGCAACAACAATGGAACACCCACGCTGGGCATAAACTCCATCGCCTTTACCTCGGACGGCTGGCCTTACCTGGTAGCCAATTAGGCTCCGGGAACAAGTCGAAATTGTGAGCGCCGTTTCTTCGCAATGCTCGTCAGTGCGAAGAAAAGGCGCTCGTTGTTATGAGTATCCAGTGGGTTTGTAAATATATCGCCAACTCACATTCATGCAATTTCTGTAGTTGCTATTGGAGAATATCGCCTTCGGTCAGTGTTTCGAATTCGCTGACAAGCGCTGTGCCAGTTCGGATTGGCCATTGCGGTTCAGCAATGCGATGAGATCGTTCATCACTTCGGGCGCATCCTTGGCAAATGCCGCCGCGGTTTCAGCCGTCAGATTGGCGGTCGCTGCGTTGCCGAGGTGGAAGTAACAATCGCAGAGCAGATAGAGCATATGCGGGGCTGTTGTCTTCGAGTCTGTCAGCAGCTCCGCAGCGTCCGCCCATCTCTGTTGCCGGTAACGGACTTCGCCCAGCCCCGCGCGGGCCAATCCCTGATTTGGATAGAGAGAGAGTTCCGCTTGAAATGCCTCTTCGGCGCCGGGCAGATCGTCTTGCAATAATGCCAGCTCGCCCAGGCAGGTATGAGCGTTTGGAGTCTTAGCATCAAGCGCGAGGGCGCGATGGAGCAGACGCCGCGCATCGTCGAGCCGGTGCATCGTCAGATAGACCGATGCCAGAATCATCCCGCCATGACCAGGGGATGCCGTGTCTCCCTGGTCGTCTTGCTGCGCCAGCCGCAGAGCCTCATCTTCACGGTTGTCCAGCAGCATCTGGACAACCCGGTCGAGGGTAGCCTGGTCGCGCTGTAACTGATCCTTGGGAGGGATCAAGGAATTCTGCTGCATCATCACGCGATGCAGCTCCGCCTCATGCTTTGCCTCGGTTGTTCGCCCCAGGCCGCGCAACGCCCTGGAGAGAAAGAAATGCGCGTTCACCTGCGTCGGGTCGAGTTGCAAAACGCGCTGCAATATATCTACTGCCGCCTGATAATCTTCCAGTTCCAACTCGCATTGCCCTAGTCCGAGCAAGGACGCAGCATCGTCCGGCTGGGCGGCGACAATCCGCTCGTAGGTCGGCTTGGCTTCCAGTGGCTGAGAGAGCGTTGCTTTGGTTTTGGCTAGAACGCGCAGTGCATCCAGATTACCCGGTTGGCTCTCGGCGGCTCGGGTGGCAAATCGCTCCGCTGTGGGCAGATCGGAATTTCTGAAGCTTGCAACCGCTATGTCAAAATCAATGCGCTTCAGATCCGGGTCCGCCTTCTGAGCCTTCAGCAGCCATTCCTCCGCCGCGGCATTGTCTCCGGAATTGGCAAGATACTCGCCATACCTCTGAGCCGCCAGCGCGTTGTTCGGCTGGAGTTCGACGCACTCACGGATTGTTTTGAGGGCGAGAACTTCGTTGTGTTTTTCGTGATAGGCCTGAGCGAGGTAATAGAGAGCCTGGGCATTCTTCGGAGCAATCTTCAGGCCGCGCAGCAGAAGATCGATGGCTTGATCCTTGTCGCCGGCAGTGAGCGTATCCAATCCCACCTGAAAGAGCAGCGCTGAGTCCTGCGGAACGAGCTGCAATGCCTTTCGATAGACGAGAGACGCCTCCTTGGCGTGCCCCGCATTTTCCAGCAACATGCCCTGCACCTTGAGCGCAGGCACGAAATCCGGGTGCTGTTTGAGCAGTGCGTCAAGCAGAGTCTGGGCCTGCTCTATATTTCCACTCTCTGCCAGCACGACCACGCGGTCCAACTGTGCTTTCAATGCGGCATCGGCTGGTCGAGATGCCTGCGCTGCGCAGATTGTGACCGCGCAGAGAAGAAAACTCGCGATAAGCATTCTGAAGCGCAGAGAGGAGCTAACGACAGAAGAAGATGCTCTGCGCACATCAACTCCGCTGAATGCGCGCCGCCGATCATTCACGCAGGAATTGTGCCGATCTGCTGAGTGGATTGTGCGCATAGGTGTGATCTTCATGCACATTGTAAGGACTCGCGCTATCAACCGTAAACAGGATGCTTGCAGCATGCCTGCCAGATGGAGGGTCGCCGGAAAAAGATCAATGCCATTGCTGTACTGGATACGGACCTCATTGAGTGAGGTGTGCTCGACCGGCTATATGTCTACAGAACAGGTCGAGAGGCTGCATCGCATGAGAAAACTCTAAGAACTTTGAGCGGGTGTTGAATCAACCCGGACCTCTACTTGCAAGCAGAGTGATGTGCGGACTGCTATCTGTCTCGCGGGAGAAGAGATGACGCAAACGATCGAGGCGCAGATCGAGAATTCAACAGCCGGCTTTCTAGCGGAGGCAAACGAAACACTTGATCCTGCGGATTGGAAAAGTTTTCGGACGCAAGCGCACCAGATGCTCGATGACATGCTCAATTACACCGAGAATATCCGCGAGAGGCCTGTCTGGCAGCCCATTCCAGATCAGGTGCGGGCTCGCCGCCGCGGCCCGGCTCCTCGGCAGCCGATGGATCTTGACCTGGTGCATGAAGAGTTCATGCGAGAGATTCTGCCCTATGCGGCAGGCAATGTTCATCCCGGCTTCATGGGCTGGGTGCATGGCGGCGGAACGCCCGTGGGCATGGTGGCGGAGATGCTGGCCGCCGGGCTGAACGCAAACCTCGGAGGCCGCGACCAGATTCCCATCGAGGTGGAACGCGAAGTCGTGCGCTGGACGCGGGAGATATTCGGCTTTCCTGACAGCGCCACCGGATTGTTCGTGACTGGAACATCGATGGCCAACCTGATTGCCGCGGTTGTCGCCCGCGATGCCGCACTGAATGGAGTGCGCAGCCGCGGAGTTGCTGCGGACCCCAGACGGCTGACCGCCTATGCTTCGGCCGCCGTTCATGGTTGCGTCGCGAAGTCGATGGATATAGCCGGCCTGGGCAGCGATGCGCTGCGGCTTATTCTTGCCGATCATCGATTTCACATAGATATGGGCGCGCTTGAAGCGGCCATTCGGGAGGATCGTGAAGCGGGCTTCACGCCGTTCTTTGTGGTGGGCACTGCGGGAACGGTGGATACCGGGGCAGTGGATGATTTAGCCGGCCTTGCAGCTCTCTGCGAGCGCGAGAAGCTCTGGTTTCACGTGGACGGCGCCTATGGAGCATTGGCCATGCTCGCTCCCGATCTGGCTGTGCGGCTTGAGGGCATCGAATGTGCCGATTCGCTGGCTTTTGACTTTCACAAATGGGGACAGGCGCCGTACGATGCGGGTTTCATTCTGGTGCGGGACGGCGAAGTGCACAGAAAGGCCTTTTCCACCTCAGCCGCGTATCTGCATCGCTCCGAGCGAGGATTAGCTGCCGGCGCGCCCTGGCCTTGCGACTTCGGACCCGATCTCTCGCGTGGATTTCGCGCGTTGAAGACATGGTTTACGCTCAAGGTTTACGGAACTGAAGCGTTGGGAGCGGTAATCTCCCGTACCTGCGAGTTGGCCCGCTATCTTGAAGGCCGAATTGCAGCGACGCCGGAGCTGGAACTGATGGCTCCCGTGGAACTCAATATCGTCTGCTTCCGCTATCGCGCCGAAGACTCCGACAAAGTCAATGAAGAGATCGTCGTCAAGCTGCAGGAGTCAGGCATCGTGGCTCCGTCTACGACCAGGATTGCAGGTCGATTGGCGATTCGCGCAGCCATCGTAAACCACCGCACCAGCAAGATTGAAATCGATGCCTTGATCGACGGAACGCTCACTCTGGGCCGCACGTTGCGGTCGAGTTCCGTTCAGCACAAGACAACATCGCAGAGCGGCAGTACTCCTTCCTATGAAGTCCTGAGCGCGGCTCTCGAAGTTGTGAACCAGCGGCTGGCTGCCCAGCCGGCAAGCATCGAACTCCTCTGCCAGCGCGGCAACTTTCAGGAACTGCTGGGGCACGCTATAGAAGCATTGGAGACATATGCGGAGTTGCTTGCCCTCGATCCGACGCATCGCACAGCGCTGAACAACTCCGGCAATCTTCTTACCACGCTAGATAGAAATGCGGAGGCGCGCAAACTCTATGCGCAAGCGGCACTATGTCATCCATTCGATCCGATGAGCCTGGTCAACTATGCCAACTGCCTGCGCAAGAACGGGGAGCTTGTATCGGCTCGCGAACACTTCGAGAGGGCATTGACGGCCGATCCCGACTACTGGCAGGCGCATCTCGGCATCTCAAGTGCGTTGGCGGATCTGGGCGACACAGAAGGGGCTGCCTTGCATCGCCGCGCCGCCTTTCAAGGCCGCAGCGTCGTGCCGCTTACGTATCGCGGAGAACAAGCTCCGATTACGGTGTTGGAGCTGGTTGCAATCGGCGCGGGCAATGCGCGCATCAAGCTTTTTCTCAGTGATCGCATCTACAAAAGATACCTTGTCGCGACAGAGTTCATTGACGCCGCGACCACGTTGCCGCCCCACCAACTCGTTGTGAACGCCATAGGCGATGCTGACGCGGCAGGAGCAGCGTTGGCTGGCGCGGAGGCGTTGCTCAAGCGCACCACGGCTCCAGTCATCAATGCACCGGCGGCGGTGCTGGCTACAGGGCGCTGCGAGATTGCGCGCCGCCTCGCCGGCTTGCCCGGAGTGATCACCGCGAAGACCGTTACGTTGTCGCGGGAGCTGTTGGCCGCACCCGATGCACAGGTAACGCTCGCCCGTCACGGCTTTGCCTTTCCGCTTCTGTTGCGCACGCCCGGCTTCCACGGCGGAGAACATTTCTTGCGCGTGGATGCGCCCGATGGGTTAACCGAGGCGCTGGCCACGCTTCCCGGCAGCGATCTGCTGGTGATCGAGTATCTGGATGCGCGTGGCTGCGACGGAAAAACGCGCAAGTACCGGGTAATGATGATCGATGGGCAGCTTTATCCACTCCACGCCGCGATCTCGCATCATTGGAAGATTCACTACTTCAGCGCGGAGATGACCGACTCCCCGGAACACCGCGCCGAGGACGCGGAGTTCCTGGAAAATATGGCAGGCGTGCTCGGCGAACGCGCGATGACCGCGCTCAAAGCGATCCAAACCGCGCTGGGCCTGGATTATGGCGGCATCGATTTCGGTCTCAACGATCGAGGCGATCTCCTGCTTTTTGAAGCGAATGCGACCATGGCCGTCTTTCCGCCCGCAGAGGAGAAGCAATGGGATTACCGCCGTCCAGCGGTCGCGCGGATCTGCGGTGCCGTACACAAAATGCTCGCGGACAGGGCGCTGAAAGGATGCATTTCCCACAATCCGGTGTGATTTAGATCACCGCAGCAAATTCGGACTTATTTTGTCGTATATTAAATGAAGACCAAATCGGTCGTAGATTCTGGCCCTCTTGAATGGACCCGCCCGTCGGCCCTCCAGGAGGCGCATGAAATGAGAAGGAATTCCGCGTGAGTCCGTCGAAGATCAGCCGTAAATTTACCTCGGTACTGGCCTGTCATTTGCTGTTTCTCACCGCCGCTGCCTGGGCAGGCGTTACCGGGAGCATCTCCGGGACGGTGCGAGACTCGTCCGGCAGCGTCGTACCCAATGCCAGTGTGATCGCGCGGGAACTCGGCACGGGAATCACTCACGAAACCCACACCGACGCCAAGGGAAATTACACCCTGCCGGTTCTGCCGGTTGGCCGTTATGAGCTGGATGTGCAGGCTCCCGGGTTTCAAACCTACCAGCGCAAGGGCATTGTGCTTGATACAGATGCGGCGCTCACCCTCGATGCCGCGCTTGCAATTGGCCGATTCACAGAGACTGTGAGCGTGACCGACAACTCGCTGCATGTGGAGACGGTCAGCACGCAGTTGGGCGAAGTGATCAGCGGCCGGCAGATGGCCGCCGTGCCGCTGAATGGCCGCAGCTTCACCGATCTGCTCTCGCTGCAACCCGGCGTGGCTCCGTCCACCACCATCGGCTCCAGCACTGTGCAAGACGTTGGCGCGACGGTTCTCAGCCCGTCCGGCACGCTTAACCCCGGCACGATCTCAGTGAACGGGCAGCGGGAGACCTCCAACTACTTCAGCGTGAACGGCAGCGACGCGGAAGAGAACGTGAACGCCGGTACGGCAATTATTCCGAACCTCGACGCCATTGCCGAGTTCCGTATCATAACCAGTAACTTCGACGCCGAGTACGGTGAGTTTAGCGGCGGGCAGGTGAGCGTGGTTACAAAATCCGGGAGCAACGGATTTCACGGCAGCGCATTCGACTTTCTGCGCAACACCGATCTGGATGCGCGCAACTACTTTTCGCCCTTGCGCGGCGCTTACCGGCAGAACCAGTATGGCGGAACCATCGGCGGGCCGATTCGTCGCGACAAGGTCTTCTACTTCCTGGACTATCAAGGAACTCGGCAGACGCAGGGAATCGATACAGGCGAGATCGGCGTGCCGTCGAATGCGGATCGGATGGGCGATCTCTCCGATCTTGTTGACAGCAGCGGCAACAGCCTGCTGACCGGGACGGTGGGCGGTCCCTATTTTGCCAACCTTCTGACGCAAAAGCTGGGCTATGCGGTGTCGCAGGACGAGCCTTACTACTTCAACGGCTGCTCGCAGACAGATGCACTGACGGGAAAGTGCGTCTTCGGAAACGCGCAGATTCCGCAGAGCGCGTGGTCTGTCCCGGCGCAGCGAATGCTGCAATACATTCCACCTCCGAACAATGCCAACGGCTTTGCCACCTCCGCTTACAATCAGACACTGCACGACGACAAGGCGGGGGCGCGCATGGATGCGAATTCCCGATGGGGCCTGTTGTCGGCCTACTACTTCATCGACGATTTCAATCTCGATAACCCCTACCCAACTGCGCAGAGCGGAGCCAGCGTTCCCGGCTTCGATGCGCTGACCACAGGCCGGGCGCAGCTTTTGGCTCTTAGCGCCACCAAAGCCTTCAATACCACCGCAGTGAATGATGTGCATCTGAGCTATCTGCGAGACGTTACCAACCTGGGCCAGCCGGAGCACGGGCGCGGCGTCAGCCTTGTTTCACAGGGTTTTGAAAATGCCAACGGCACGCCCACCATTGACGCTCTCGACCCCAAGGGGCAGAGTGTGGAGAATCTCAACTTCAACGGTTACTCGATCGGCGCGGCGGCCAACCAGCTCATTCAGGCCAACAACACCTATCAGGCAGCGGACACTTTCTCAAAGGTTCTTGGCAGCCACACGATCAAGTTTGGCGGTGAAGGCCACGCGGACCAGGTGAATGCCCACCCCATTGCGCAATTCAACGGCAGCTTTGTCTTCTCCGGCACGGAAACGGGCGTTGATTTTGCGGATTTTCTGATCGGCGTGCCCAGCCAGTACAACCAGAGCCAGCTCAACCCGTTCTACGCACGCAACAAATATATCGGCCTGTTCGCGCAGGATAGTTGGCACGCATGGCCGGGCCTGACACTGAACTACGGGCTTCGCTGGGATCGCATCGCACCCTGGTCAGAAAAGTACAACCAGATCTCGACTTTTGATCCGGGCGCACAGTCGATTGTTTTTCCCGGCGCTCCGGCGGGCATTCTCTATCCAGGCGACCCCGGAGTCCCGCGCACACTCGCCCCCATCGGCAACCTTGGATTCTCGCCTCGCGTGGGCATGGCATGGTCGCCGCAGGCCAATGCAGGCAGCGCGTTGGCCAAGATGCTCGGATCTCCGGGAGCCACCAGCATTCGGGCCAGCTTTGGCAATTTCTATACCGCCATCGATGCGCTCTCTGTCAGCGTGCTGGCCGCAAACGCGCCCTACGGAACGACGTACTCCAGCCCGGCTCCTCCGCTGTTTGCAACGCCGTTTGTCTCGGCGGCCAGCGGACTGAATGTCGATGGACAAATTTACAATGGACGAAACTATGTCCAGCCATTTCCCTACATCTTTGCTCCGTTGAACTCCTCACGCAGTAATCCCGACGCAAAGATAGATTGGAGCAGCTACGAACCCATCAGCGGTATTCCCGGATACGACATGCATAACCGCGTGCCGTACACGAACGAGTGGATGCTTTCCATTGAGCGCCAGGCTGGTTCTGAGACTGTCTTTAGCGCGAGCTATGTGGGTACGTCCAGCCATCGCCAGCGCGTGTTGGTGGAGGCCAATCCGGGTAATCCGGCGCTCTGCCTGAGCCTTAGTGCGCAGGGCTGCGGCCCGGGCAAAGAGACGGTGTATGGAACGCGCGGGCCGCTGGGAGCGAACTTCGGCAGCGATGCGCTGCAATCGACCATCGGTCATGCCAACTATAGCGCGCTGGAGCTCAGCGCTCGCCACACGAGTAGCAGCCTCCAGATCTCCGCCGCCTATACCTTCAGCAAGTCCATGGATCAGTCGTCGAATATCGGCGAAGAGGTCAATCCCTTCAATCCAGTGCTCAGCTATGCGCTGTCGTCGTTCGATGTCGAGCATAACTTCGTTCTCAGTTATGAGTACCAACTGCCGTTCGACCGGCTTTCACGCGCCGAGCCGGATGAACGACAAGCAACTGACGCAAGGTTGGTCGCTCTCTGGAATCACGCGCTTTGCCAGCGGTTTTCCAGTAACGATGACGAACAATGGAGACAATTCGCTGATCGGTACAAATCCGAATGGAGTGAACAACAGCAGCATCGATGAACCCGACTACAGCGGTGGCTCGCTCCACCTCAACCGCAATCCCCGCGCGAGCGGGAACAACTACTTCGACACGACAGCCTTCAGCATGAATGCGCTCGGCACGCCGGGCAATGCAAAGCGCAGGTTCTTTTATGGCCCGGGCGCGGATAACTACGATATGGCTGTTGCCAAAGGCCTGACGCTCACAGATTCGAAGTCGCTGCTCCTCCGCATTGAAGGGTTCAACGTCTTCAATCACACGCAGTTCAATGGCCCCGGAGCGATCAATGGCAATATTGGCAGTTCTACATTCGGGAATGCTATCAACGCAGCGCCCCCACGGATTCTGCAAGGGGCGCTGAAGTTTAATTTCTAACTAGGACGGACTTGCATTCCACAGGTGGCCAAGTGCCGCATCCGGCTCTGGCGCCCGGCAGGGCGAGGGTCAGGCTAACTTTTAGCCAACTC
This sequence comes from uncultured Acidobacteriaceae bacterium, assembly GCA_963713645.1. Classification (GTDB taxonomy): domain Bacteria; phylum Acidobacteriota; class Terriglobia; order Terriglobales; family Acidobacteriaceae; genus Telmatobacter. The sequence continues at coordinate 14,779 of CAVQMQ010000030.1, forward strand.
CGTCTCGATTGCTGCAACCAACGCGGGAGCGTCCGGGGCGGTGTCGGGAGCGAAGCGCTCGACTACTTCGCCGGAGCGGCTGACCAGGAACTTCTCGAAATTCCACAGCACCTCCGGCGCGGGGTTGGGTTCGATGCCGTAGCCTTTCAGCTTCTCGCTCCAGGAAACTTCGGAAAGATTGACGGCCTTGGGCTGAGCCGCGATGAGAGCTTTATAGAGGGGGTGCTTCTCCGGGCCCACCACGGTAATTTTGTCGAAGAGGGGGAACTTGACGCCGAAGTTGGTGGTGCAGAAGGCGAGGATCTCCTCATTGGTGCCCGGCTCCTGGGCTTTGAAATCGTTGGCTGGAAAACCAACCACCACCAAGCCCCGGTCTTGGAACTGCTCATAGAGCTTTTCCAGCCCCTCGTATTGCTTGGTCAGCCCGCACTTCGAGGCCACGTTGACCACCAGCAGAACATGGCCTTTGTACTCGGCCAGGGATGCGTCCGCTCCGGTGATTTTGCGGACCGGAATATCGTAGATTGCTGCGCTCATGAATTTCCTCTCGCATCTGCGTCCTTTTCGGTGCAGATGTGGTTGTACCTGCTTAGATGCAGACCGAATCCCATTGATTCAGGCGGAGCCTGTGAATTTCAGGCTTGCTTGCACTACAAGAGCAACTGCTTCGCCACCTGGATGTACAGTTCCACAGCCTCCCGCAGTTCCTTCTTGGCTAGCTTTTCATAAGGCGTGTGGGCGACATGAATGGAGCCGGGGCCGAGCAGCAGCGGCTCGCCCCAGTTGGAAAGCTGGGGAATGTCGGTAGTGAACTTGGCGATCATCGTGGGCAGGCCGGGAACGGCGCGCAGGCGGACAAAGGGAATTTCGAGCGTGAAGTCCACTTCGGCGAGGCCGGCTGCTGCTTCAATTAGTGCGGCACGGAGTTCGGATGAATCTCCCACTAGGCGAACGAGCACTTGGGCCTCGGCCTTGTCGGCAATCACGTTAGGAGCATGGCCGCCGTGGATCTGGCCGATATTGAGGGTGCTGGGTCCGACATCTTCGACCGAGGGCAGCGGCAGCGCCAGCACTTTGCCGAGGGCCTCGACCAGTTTGTGCACAGCGCTCTCGCCGAGTTCAGGATAGGCCGAGTGGCCCATCTTGCCGGAGGCCTTGAAGACCGCGCGCAGAGCGCCTTTGGAGGCCAGTGCGAGACGATTGTCCGTGGGTTCGCCGTTGATAAGGAAGCGGCTGCCCTTGGGCGCGAGATTCGCAGCCTTGGCGCCGGCAGAGTCGCGCTCTTCGCCGGATACGAAGAGCAAACCAACCCGAAATCCCGCCGCGCGCAGCGCTTCGGCGGCGGCAACCTGTGCGGCTATGATTCCCTTGGCGTCAGAGACGCCGCGGCCATACATATATTCATCGTCTTCACTGAAAGGGATGTAGGGCGGGACGGTATCCATGTGCGTGGAGAAGACCAGGTCCGGAGCCGCGCCTTGCGGGCCGGCATAGACATTCCAGCGCGCGCCGCCGGTGGCGCTTTCAGCCGGCTGCGGAACCGGCGTCTTCTCGACCGCCCAGCCGCGGCCACTCAGAAAATCTGCAAGAAAATCGCCCACCGCGCCTTCGTTATAGGTAGTGGACTCGATCTCGCAGAGCTGGCGGGTGAACGCGACGGGGTCGAGCGGGGCTAAAGGGGTCTCTTCGTTCATGATGTTCACAGAATACCGCATGAATCGCGGCAGCTGTCGCAGCAGAGCAGGCTTGCAGCGAGTCAATCCCATCTGGGATTCACGATCGTGCAGCAACAAAGTTGGCGCTTGCGTAGCTGCAAACAGGCGTAAAATGGATGCTATGGCAACTCCAGCCGCACGCGGAACGCGCGGGACCTCAGCGGCCGCCAACTGCACATTGACCGCATTCGCAAGCCGGAAAGGGCAACTGCAATGACATCGGCCGGAACGCTTGCTCTTGAGGCGCAGGATGCGCTGGCAACGGAGATATTTACCGGAGCTCTGACAGCCTGTTCGATTCCGTCCGCGCTGGACCGGCGCATCCGCATTGAAGGCAAGATGTTGCATCGCCTGCTTCCCGATGGCAGCGGCCCGGATAGTTTTGATCTTTCCAGCTACAAGCGGATCTTTGTCATAGCCATCGGCAAGGCAGCAGCTCAGATGCTGGAGACGCTGCTGGAGCGGCTGGGAAGCCGCAAAGCCATTAGCGGCATCTGTTGCTCGAATCAGTTGCCCGCGCGCCGCAATTGGCGCTTTCGCTACTTCGAGGGCGGGCATCCGTTGCCGAATGAAGAGTCATTCGAAGCTGCTCGCGCGGCGCTGGCTTTGCTGCGAAGGACCGGCAAGGATTCGCTGATTTTCTTTTTGATTTCAGGCGGAGGCTCCGCGATGTTTGACCTTCCGCTGGACCCGGCAATCACGCTAGACGATACCAAGGCATTTCATGAAACTCTGCTCGCCTCCGGCGCTCCAATCAACGAGATCAACACGCTGCGCAAACATTTCTCCGCGGTGAAAGGCGGACGGCTAGCGATGGCCGCGCCCGAGGCGGCAAAGATTTCTCTGCTGCTGCCTGACGTGCCGCTGCGCACCCTCGACGCTCTTTCCTCGGGACCGACTTCACCGGATCACTCGACCGTGGCTGAGGTGAGGGAACTGCTGGCTAAATACAATCTGGAAGCCAAACTGCCGCGTTCAGTGCGCGATTTCTTCTTGCGCGAAGACCTGCCGGAGTCGCCGGGAAACAAAGGCTGGCGGCCGCCGTTTTTTCCGCGCTTGCCATGGACGGAGGCGATTCAACATCGCAAGGCGACTGCTGCCGTTGCGATGCATGGAGAAGAAGAGGCCTTCCGCAACTCGGTCTATGAGATTTTGCTCTCCAGCCATGACCTGGTGGAGAACGCCCGCGCGCTGGCGCAGAAGGCAGGGTACTTTGTCGCGGTGGATAACTCCTGCGACGACTGGGACTATGCCGATGCGGCGCGTTATCTGCTGGAGCGCTTCCATAGCCTGCGCTCGGCGCACCCGCGCCTCTGCCTTATCTCCGGCGGCGAAGTTACAGTTACGCTGGATCGCAAGCCCGGAGCAGGGGGGCGCAATCAGCAGTTTGCGCTGGCATGTGCGCTGGAACTGCAAAAATATCCCGAAGAGCGGTTGACTGTGCTCAGCGCAGGTTCCGACGGCATTGACGGCAACACGCAGTCTGCCGGCGCCATCGCCGACCCCACGACTATCTCCCGCGCCCGCGCCTTTGGCTTTGATCCCGAGGCGTCGCTGGCTGCATTCAATGCCTGTCCGCTGTTTACCGCGCTGGGAGACTCGGTGGTTACCGGACCTACCGGGCATAATCTGCGCGATCTGCGGCTTCTGATTGCCGACAGAGAATAAATCCGCCCACGCTTGCTCATTTCCTTCAATAAAATAGAAAAACAATCTTATGGTAAATCGTTTAACATTGCATTTACTCTTTTCTGAAGGATTCATACGTGGTTCGTAAAGCAGCCCGCAAAGCCGCCGTCAAGGCTCCTGACATTCGTACTGTTGCTTCGTTGGCGAAAGTTTCCATCGCCACGGTCTCGCGCACCATCAACGGTTCTCCAGCGGTCAGCGAGCGGCTGAGCAAACGGGTTTGGCAAGCAATAGAGCAGTTGAATTACTTCCCGAATACCCATGCGCGCAGCCTCGTTTCCGGCCGCAGCCGCATTCTGGGTATCATTGTTGAAAACATTACCAACCCCTTCTTTCCGGAATTGATCCAGAGCTTTGAAGAGATTGCAGTGGCGCACGGCTACGAGATTCTGGTTAGCAGTTCGAACAGCGACCCTGCAATTCTCACTAACTGCGTGCGACGTATGCTGGAGCGCAAAGTAGAAGGTGTGGCAGTGCTGACCTTCGGTGAAGAAGAGCCGGTGCTGAGTCAGTTGGTGAACAACGACATCCCCATGGTGCTCGCCGAGTTCAAGCTGGAGCAGAGCAAGACCAGCACCATTCTGCTCGATTACACAACCGGCATCCATGCCGCTGTGCGTCACCTTGTCGATCTTGGCCACAGCCGCATTGCTTTCCTCGCCGGGCCGCATAAACTGCATTCCGCGGTCACGCGCGAGAACGACTTCCGCACAGCAATGAAGTCCGCGAAGCTTACTGTCCAGAAGCAGTGGGTGATTGAGTGCGACCACACGCTCAAGGGCGGTGTGGCCGGCTTTGGCAAACTACAGGCTCTTCAATCGCAACCGACGGCTATCCTTTGCTCGAATGACATGACTGCCATCGGTGTACTGCGCGCGGCATACATGGCCGGGCTGCGGGTGCCGCAGGATCTGTCAGTCGTCGGACTCGATGACATTGATTTCGCCGAGTTCACGCTGCCGCCGCTGACCACGATCCGGCTCTCGCGTACTGAGCTTGCGAAGGCGGCATTCGAGGCGCTGCGCCTGCAGGCCGAAGACGGCAAAAACCCCAAGATACAGCGGGAGTTTCTGGTCTCTACCAGCCTGGTGGTAAGGGGTTCGACGGGCAAGCCGGCGGCCTGAGAGTTAGAAAGATGGGCTCCGCACTCTTCGGCGCGATAGAGTAGATGCGTGGCCGATAACAAGCTCATCCTCATTACGCTGCTGGTCAAGCTCGGTGTGGCCGCGGCGGTGGCCAGCGCCTTGGCCCGCTCGCGTACCTTCCAGAAGCTGCTCTTTGCCGATCATCGCCGCCACCGGCAAACCGCGACGCTGCTGGCTTTTTTCCTGGTTCCGCTGACGCTGGGCGTCTGGGTGCGGACAACCGTGCCAAACTTTCTGGCAGCAGATATCAGCTTTGAGACGGTGATTCTGCTTGGCCTGTTGCTTGGTCCGGGGTGGGCAATGCTGGGTGGGATCGTGCTGGCTGGCCCGGCGGTTTACCACCACGAATATCTGGCGCTGCCGTTCAACGCGGCGCTGGGCCTTGCTGCCGGCGCGCTGGGCCAATTTGTCGAGATTGAGGAGATCTGGTCGTTCACGCCGTTTATCGACCTCAGCCTCTACCGCTGGGTGCGACGCAACCTGCGCAAACCGCGCATCGACCGCCAGATATTGATGCTCTTCCTCATCGCGTCGCTGGAGATGGTCCGCGACTGGCTGGCGCGGCTGTATCCTGCGCGGCTCTTTGCACTCAATACCGGAATCTTCGGCCTGCAACTGCTGGTTTGGCTCTGCGCGCCGATGGTGGTGGGAATTGCGCTCAAGGTGTGGAATGCGCTGCGCATCGAACTGAAGCTCGAAGAGCAGAAGCGGCTGCTGCTCGAAGCCCGCCTCGATGCGCTGCAACGCCAGATCAATCCTCACTTTCTCTTCAATACGCTGAACTCCATCTCATCTTTGGTGCGCATGAAGCCGGAACTGGCCCGGGAGATGACGGTCAAGCTCGCGAACATTCTGCGCGCCCTACTGAAAGATCACGATACATATGTTCCACTGCGCGAGGAACTCGAATTCACCGACGATTATCTGGACATCGAAGTGGTGCGCTTCGGCGCGAAGCTGAAGGTGGAGAAGGAAATCGATCCGCGCACGCTGGAGATTCTTGTCCCAAGCATCCTGCTCCAGCCGTTGATTGAAAACAGCATCAAACATGGGCTGGAGCCGCGCTTGCAGGGCGGCACGGTTACGCTACGCAGCCGGCTTGAAGGCGAACGCGTGACAATTGAAGTGGCCGACGACGGCGTGGGCGTGGGCAACAAACCAGTCTCGGCATTGGCCCGCACCGGAGCAGGTATCGGTATGAAAAACGTGCAGGAGCGGCTGGAGGTTCTGTACGGAAACCAGGCGCGATTTACCGTCGTAAGCAGCCCGGGGCGCGGAACGCTGGTTTCGATTGAGCTTCCCGCAGATCTAAACGGCAGTTTGTAATTCTATGCAGAGTTCCACGATCAACCTGAGATAATTTTTCAGATGCGTCCAGTCTACAAAGCGTGTGCGATAACCATTTGCGTGATTGCTGCATTGCTGATTGCAGCAACAGCTTACTGGAAATATCGCGTTTCACATGTGGTTCAGGCCGCCGAATACGAAGTGCTTTCCGCGTTTATAGATGCGAAATCGGCAAGTCAAAAGAGCTCCGTGCCACCCGATCCGGCTGGCGATCGAATTTCCCTGTTTGTAATTCAGAATCTGACAGAGTCTGATGAACAAGGGATCAATCAGCAAATTGACGGGAACGGACAGCCAATTCCCTGGACGCAAACTGCAAATTCATTGCAAAGCAAAGCAACTACTCTTAAACGGACGACGCTAGATGCATTTCGAGAAACAAACAATCAGCAAACAACCTTTCAACGTTCCTTTCACACTGCCACTGCATACGAAATCGTAGATTCAACTGAGCTTGATCCCATATTCAAAAGCGGGAGTTGGCCTGCGTTCTACAAGCGATTTCCGGATTCTCCAGGCATTGTGCGGTTCTCCAGGGTAGGTTTTGGCGCAGATGGCACGCAGGCGCTCTTCTATCTGAGCCATACTTGTGGCGGACTTTGCGGGGGTGGCGAGTATGTGGTGATGGAGAGGCGTGACGGCCGCTGGGTGATCGAGAAAGAGATTGAGACGTGGATGTCTTGATTTCTTAAGGACACAAGGTTGGCGTATTCGATGGTAACAACAGTGGTTCATAGCTCACACTCCAACTCGGAAACGGCTTACAGTGAAGGTATGAACGCCGCACATTCCAAATTTTTCCGGATGCCAACCCGGCTGTTGGCTGGATTGCTTTCCATGCTGCTGGCTGCGGGTCCGATCACAGCGCAAGATACCCTTGCGCCAAAGCAAGCAGATGCGGCTCCGGCGCAGGCCGGTAGTGGCGGCTCGAATTCCAGCGCGGCTAAACCGGGCAGCGCAAAGAAGAAAGCACCGGCGGCAAAGAAAAAAAGGCCCACGCAATATAATCACGCAGCCGCGCGGACAGCGTTGCTGCGCCAGGCGTTTGTAGCCTCAACGGAACTGCGACCGATGGCCCAGCAACTGGCCACTCTGCGCACGCCCGCGGCCTATGCGGGAGTCACAGAGTACGCGCATCATCACACCGGCGAAGCCGCGGCCGCGGCCTATCTGGCGCTGGGCCATGCCTATCTGCTTGACAAGCATTATGCCGAAGCGATTGCGAGCCTGCATCAGGCGCGGCAGACAGGAACTGTGCTTGGGGATTACGCGGATTTCCTCGCTGCCGAGGCCAATCACGAAGCGGGCAATGAGCAAGCGGCCGAAGCTCTGCTCAAGGGCTTTGCGGCACGGTATCCCGACAGTATCTTCAATGCCCAAGCGCCGGAGCTGGAGGCGAATACATTGCTTGCGGCAGGTGATGCCGCTGGAGCATTGCGCGTGTTGACCGCGGCCAGCGGCTCGGCAGGCCGCACAGGCTATCAGCTTGCGCTGGCGCAGGCCGAGTTCACGCTGGGCAAAAAGGATGCGGCGGAACAGGGCTTCAAGCATTTGCTGCTCGGCCATCCTTTAAGTCCCGAGGCGGAGATTGCCCGCGCCAAGCTGACGGCGATGGGAGCCGAGTCCACATTAAGCGCCGCCGAGTTGCGCGGCCTCGCCGAAGCCTACTACAGCGGTGGCCGCTACGCCGAGGCCAGTGAGCAATATCATGAGCTTGCACGGGGAACTGGACCGGGTTCCAACGCGCGAGCGGGATTTGCTGTAGCAGCGGCGGCCTGTGAGTTGAAGCTGAAGCGATTGACCAGAGCTGAAGCCGAGGCGCTGCCTGATACGAAAGACGACAACGGCGCGCGGCGGCTTGAGCTGCTGCTGGAGTTGGCCCGCAACCGCAACGATCTCGACGAGCAGCGCAGTATCGTTACCCGCATGGAGAGTGATTTTCCGCAAAGCCAATGGCTTGCCGAGGCGCTTTATTCCAGTGGAAATATGTATCTGCTGCGGCGCGAGTACCCAGTGGCCATTGATTATTATAGCTACCTGGCAGCGCATTTTCCGAACAGCAGCAATGCCTCCGCGGCTCATTGGCGCGCCGCATGGCTCTCGTATAGACAAGGACTCCTGACCGATGCAGCCAGGCTCTTCGATGAGCAGATCAAGCTCTATCCCGCATCGAAGGAAGCCGCCGCGGCCATTTACTGGCGTGGCCGTCTCTATGAGCTGGAAGATCATAAGCCCGAGTTGGCCGTAGCCAACTATCGTGCGCTGAATCGGGCTTATCAGCATTTCTTTTACGCGCAGATGGCGCGCCAGCGGTTGGCTGTACTGGGCAATACGCAGCCCGCACCGCAACCGCAGCTTGATCATTTGCAACCGCCGCCAGTGCCGGAGCTGGAGGAGAGCTTCCCCAATGACAGCCCGCATCTGGCCAAGGCGCGGCTGCTGGCCAACGCCGGACTCAACGATTACATCGCCCAGGAGATTGCCGCCGATCCCAACTCCGCCTCGTGGAGCAGTCTTGCCGAGGCGCAGATCTACGGCTCATTCGACGACCCGTATCGCGCCTTGCGCGCGCTTAAGAAGGGACTTCCCTACGCGGCAACGGCTTCGGTGAAATCAATCCCGCTGGTCTACTGGCGCATCCTCTTTCCCGAGCCGTGGTGGGAGACGATCAAGGCCGAGTCGGCAAAAAATCATCTCGATCCATATCTCGTTGCATCGCTGATTCGCCAAGAGTCGGAGTTTAACTCTTCCGCGATCTCGCACGCCAATGCCTACGGGTTGATGCAACTGCTGCCCTCAGTCGGAAAGCAGATGGCGCGCGAGGAGGGACTAGCGCATTTTGAGACTTTTCAGCTTCTTGATCCCGCAACAAACATCCGCCTGGGTACCCGCTACCTGCGCCAGATGCTGGACAAATTCGGCGGCGTCACGGAGTACGCGCTGGCGGCCTACAATGCCGGTGACTATCGCGTAGTTGACTGGCAATCCGCCGGTCCCTATCGCGGCATCGACGAGTTTGTGGAGTCGATTCCTTTCACGGAAACTCGCGAATACGTTGAGGCCATTCTGCGCAACGAGGAGACTTACAAAGCAATTGACGATGCCGCGGCAGCGCAAGGCGTGAAGCACTAGAACCTGTCTCATCGACCAAATTCCTCAACGCGCGAGTCGCATTCAACCCGCTTTGATGCGGGTCCCGCAGTCGGCAAGTTTACAAATTCTCTTTTATGAAAAGGGTTGTAGTGCTCTGTCTCGAAAGTATCTATCAAAAGATGACGTGTCATCCAGAGCGAAGCGCACTTTTACGGAGTCGAAGGATCTGCATTTTACAAACTTGCGACAAGAAGTTTATTCCCCAAACAGACACCGAATTTAGAAATACCACAGGAAGCGAAGCCGGGCAGATAAAGGGAATCCCTCTCGACAACATTGTCCTAGTTTTCCGCAGGCGATTCTGGTTGACTTGTCTTGCCCGCGCCCGTCAGACTGTCAGTACTCGGAGCAGATCCCCTCATCCCGAGATAGAAATTGTTGCCTGCTGCAAGGAACAAGACGAGGCTGGCCAATGATGTTCAAACCAACCTCGACGACCTCAATCCACCGGAGGGCAGGATGACACCTGATTTGCAGTTTCTTGAAGAGTGGATCCCCGAAAAAATGGACCCCGGAACGGTCTTTGTGCTGGAGAGCCAAGGCACTCTTGGCCATGCGCAGAATCCTTTTGTCGCCGTCATGTCCTGCCCGCGCTGCGGAACGATGGGTCTGATCACGCGCCGACAACTGGTCTGCGGCGAGGCGATGATCTGCGGCGGCGAAGCCTGCTCGGCGGAGTATCAACTGGACGGCGAAAATATCCTCTTTCGACCTGCGCAGTAGCCGTTCTCCAGCGATCTTGCTGTCTTAGGCTGATTGTTCCTTGCCCCGCGATGGAAACCAGAATCGCGAACGCTGCCGCTTTCTTCACAGTGAGGGTTTTCCGGTACGATGGTGAGAGCAGGCAGGATGTGCAGTGCCCCGCCTCGTTGCCCGGATGGCGAAACTGGCAGACGCAGCGGACTTAAAATCCGCAGGCCGCAAGGCCGTGGGGGTTCAATTCCCCCTCCGGGCACCAAGAAATAGAAATACATAAATTACGCATTATAAAATATTTAATGGGCATAAATCCACATTTCGCACTCAATTCTCTGCATGCATACTTACTGGAAATCCGCCTCTTCGGTACAGTGCCGGTACAGCTCCGGCTTAGTTCGTTGTAAACGGTGCGGAAACGGCGACGATCATGAAGACGGAATCAGGAACTTGGAAGGTATTGGACACTGTTCGAAAATGTCTCCCTTCTTCCTAAGCTGTCGCCTCTTGAACTTGGAGGGTAACCGTATAGCCGAGGTGTTCGAGTTTTCGCATGTGGTAGCGTTTGGCCTGTTCGGCTCGGGAACGCTTGAAGTAGTCCGGGCCAAGGTCCTGGTAGGGCTTGCGATCTGTGAGCATATGCCAGGCAATGACCAGGACAGAGTGCGCGACCGCAATGAGAGCTCGCTTCTTGCCGCGGTGGATCATAACACGTCGGAACACCGATGCGAGATAGGTACTTTTGGCACGCGAGGCGATCCAGGCGAGACCTCGCAGCCATGGCTTCCGTGCCTGGTTCTGCCCGACAGGCGCTTGCCGGCGCTCACGCGGTTGCCAGGGCATAGTCCGGCCCAACTGGCCAGATGCCGTGCCGAGGGGAACTGCCCCATGTTAGTTCCAATCTCGGCGATTACAGCGGTTCTCCAATTGCTATACACCGAAACCGCTACCGCTGCGTGGCTTTCTCCTCAAGAAAAAAAAGCCATCTTGCACTTAGCCGGCAAGGGTATATCTATTGGAGAACCTCTAATGCACATGCCGCAATCCGGTCGATGCCAGGAATGGTGTCGAGCAAGGCTACCTGCTCGGCAAATTGCGCTGCGTGCAGCATGATCTCCCGTTCGAAAATGGCGACCTCGGCTTCCAGCCACTCGGCTTGCGCCAACAACCGCCGGAGCAGGAAGCGATGATGGACCGACACTCTGCCTTCGAGGGCAAATGCCAGTGCTTTTGACTTCGACCGAAGTCTGCCCTGCGCGATGCTCGCCAGCACTTGGGCATCGACCTCGCCTTCGCAGATGTGCTTGAGCATGGCACGGCCAGAAACTCCGGAGATGTGCTTTCCATCGCCACATGCGTCACTGCGTGCTCCGCGAGCCAATCTGTCAAGGCCAGTAATTCGTGTTTTGTGGTAGCGAACTGCCGTACTTCGCTCGTGAGCTTGCCGCTACGATCCGCAGCCAGCACACAAGCCGAGATACTCTTCTGATGCACGTCGATGCCGCAACAGGACGTATGCAGCACTGCCAGATCTTCCACGCGTTGTCTTTTCACTGCAACCTCCTCTGGCCGTCAAGCGTCGGGATGCCGGATAGAGGCGATTCTCTTCCGCGTGCTCAGCCTGCGAAGGCATGGCAACAGTGCGTTGTTCCAGAAGGCATCCGGGTCAGGCTGTTGGGCGGGCTCGATAGCCACAATGCATCTCTGGCCTCGTTTCCGGCCAGCGGCCTGCCTCGACCGTACTGCAACTCATCCCGATTTTCATGCGGCGTTGTGGGGCCAAGCCTCATGATGGCTGTTGGCGAAATCTGTCTCTTTTGTTTTGAACGGCCGGGGGAGAGAAGTCGATTCCGCACGTCGCTGTCTCGCGATCAGGCATATACGTTGTCAATTTTCTTTTAGCTTCGCCGACTCCCTGACGCTACCCACTATTAGCGGATCATTTTATGCTAGTTTTCCTATTCCATGTTTAGACCGAAGCATTTCTGGCACTGCACAAAATAGACGTTCCCAAAAGTGACTGAGCCGAGCGGAAAACTGGGCGCAGGCTAATCCAAGTGTGCTTTTGTGCCGATGGACATTCGACTGCCGATGCGGCTTGGCGTCTCCATTTGTCTCCATTAAAGACATTTAGCTTTTTTAAGGTTTGTCGCCAGCTCCCTGACTCTGATCGCAAAGGGGCAACAGATGACAAGCAATTACCCAAATGGACAAGACGGAAGCGGGCGAGCAAAGCGAGGGCGCATCGCCGAGCCAGCGCGTGAACTAAGCCAGGCACGCGTCTCAATCGATGTTGCGTGCGCCGGGGGCTGGATGGCCGCAGAGGAATTGCGGGAAACAGCGCTGAAGGCTATGGAGGCGGACGGAGACATAACCCTCAATCTTGACGGGGTCGATCACTTGGACGCGAGTTCGTTGCAGATTCTGTTGGCGTTGGGCAAGGAACAGAAGAAGCGCGGTCGCCATTTGGATATGGTGAATGCTTCGTCGCATTTGCGGCGGTGGTTTGAATATTCGGGAGCAGCGGATGATTTCTTTCGTGACGGAGCTGAAGCGCGATGAGGGAACCTGCTGAGAACGCTCCGAAAAGGGTGTCGCCAAACCTGCCTCAGAACAATCTCGGGGGAGTTGCGCAACAAGAACCGAGAGTGGAGGGTGGGCTGGTCCGGTACTTGCCGCACTTGAGCCGGATGAGCGAGCAACTCAAGCAGACCTCGGCTCAAATTGAAAGTTCTGTCGTGGAAGTTTGCGGCAGCTTTCAAGGGATTGCGGAGCGGGCAAGACAGACGGTCTCCCGCACTAAAAGTTTTCTCGGCCAGGAAGCGGACGGGGTCTCGGGCAAACGGTCGTTTGAGGGCCTTGTCCAAAGTTGCAGCGAGACTCTGGTCAAGATTCTTAAGACGACCGAGGAAGCAGGCGAGATTTCGAAGCGGGCCATCGAACGGATTCGGTTGATGGAAAAGGCTTCTCAATCGATCAATAGCGCGATGCAACAGTTGGAGCAGATTGCCAAAGGCAACACAATTCTTGCGCTGAACGCCCGTATTGAGGCGGCGCGCGCTGGCAGCCAGGGCGCGGGGTTTGCGGTCGTGGCGATGGAAGTGATCTCGCAGACGGAACGGTCTCAGAAAGTGAATGCACAGGTGGGCGAGTTGATTGCCAATCTGCGCGGGCTGGCAAGATCCACGCTGAACGACTTGCAGACCATGAACGAGCAGGGTCAGAAGCGGATGGAGGAATGCAGGAACGAGGTGGACGAGTCGCTTCGAGATCTGCAGTCGGCGCACGGAGAGATGAAGGAAATGCTCACCGGGATGACAGAAGAAGGGGCGATGCTGGCGGGCGAAATTGGATCGGCGGTTCGCGGTTTGCAATTCCAGGACCGAGTCAGCCAGCGAATAGCGCATGTGATCGAGGATCTGGAGACTATTCACTCAAGGCTAACAACCAAATTCGGCTCCGTCAGTGCCGCGGAAACCGCTTCCAACGAAGGGTTCAGCGCGTACACGATGCACGAAGAGCGTGAGGTCGCCGGCATGCATGGAACGGAGTCCACACACGGCGACGTTGAATTGTTTTGATTGCGGAGGAGAGACCAGAGCGCGAGGTCTTTCGGAGGGATAGCGGATTGCGAAGGGTGCTGATTGTCGACGACGCAGCGACCATGCGGCAAATGGTCAGCTTCACGCTGAAGCAGGGCGGCTATGAGGTTGTCGAGGCCGTGCATGGGCAGGATGCTCTGAACAAGCTGCAAAGCAATACGGTTGACCTGATTATTACCGACCTCAATATGCCAGTGATGGACGGCATCACGTTGATCCAGAATGTGCGCAAGATGCCGGCCATGAAGAGCAAGCCAATCTTGATGCTGACCACCGAAGGGCTTGCCGCCAAGAAGGAACAGGGGAAGGCCGCTGGAGCATCGGGTTGGATCGTCAAACCGTTCGATCCCGAGAAGCTGCTGCAAACCTTAGCCAAGGTGCTGCCATAACGCCATGAAAATCGATCTGAGCCAATTTCGCCAAACATTTCTCCAGGAAAGCGCCGATCATCTCGCGTCAATGGAGGCAGGGCTTCTCGAACTTCGGTCGACGCCAGCCGACGTCGAGTTGCTGAACAGCATCTTCCGCTCGGCGCACTCGATCAAGGGAGGGGCGGGGTCGTTTGGATTGACGAATCTGGTCCGCTTTACGCACTCGCTGGAGGATCTGCTCGACCGGATGCGCTCTCTGGAGATACAGGCCAGCGATGAGGTGATCGATGTGCTGTTGCGGTCGGTGGATATGCTGCGCGGATTGCTCGATTCCGGCCAGAGTGCGAATTCAGAGGAGGAAATGCCCGCGGATGCATTGGAACTGGGCGCGCGTATCGAGGCGCTGATGGCTGTTGAGCCTGGTCTGGCGCAGGGGTTCCCCAGATTGTCGCGGAGCAAGGCTCACCTCAGCAGAATGCGGAAGACGGACGAGATATCCGGTTCTACAAGGTGGAATTCCGCCCCGATGGAGAGATCTTTTCGAGCGGCACCAATCCCATTATGCTGTTGCGCAATCTGGCTGCATTGGGGACGGTCAGTTGCTGTCATCTGCATGATGAGGATTTGCCCGCGCTGGCCGACCTGGACCCGCAGCACTGTTATCTGGGTTGGACAGTGGAGCTGGCCAGTGTCTGCGGGGAAGAGGAGGTGCGCGAGGTCTTCGAATTTGTGGAGCACCTGGCGGAGATTCGCATTTCCAGCCCGGATGTGCCGCAGCAGTCCAATACCGCGCTGGCTCTGAATTCGGCGTTAGCGCCGGATCTCGCAAGCGTGTCCGCGTCGGATAGCCCATCTCCGTCTGTGGAACGCCGCAAGGCGCCGGTTGCAGATCGACGCCAATCTCCCGTGGCGGATCGGCGCAAGTCCCCGGCGAAGCCCGCAGCCGGCGGAGAGTCGAGTTCGATCCGCGTGGCCATCGACAAAGTGGACAGGCTGATCGATCTGGTTGGCGAATTGGTGATCGCGCACGTGATGACCGCCCAGATGGTCGAGGATTTTGAACCCTCGTGCCTGCCCAAGCTGCGCGAAGCAGTGGCGGCGATGGAGCGCAATACCCGCGAATTGCACGAGCGGGTGATGGCGGTGCGCATGCTGCCGGTGGGAACGCTGTTTCAGCGCTACACGCGCACGGTCTACGACATTGCGCAGGCTACCGGCAAGCAGATTCGCGCTGGAGATGGACGGGGAAGAGACCGAGATCGACAAAAGCATGTTGGAGCTGCTGGCCGATCCGCTGACGCACTTGGTCCGCAACGCCGCCGATCACGGCATTGAAGAGGCCGAAGCACGCATGGCGGCGGGCAAGCCGCCGAGGGAACGATCAAGCTGCGGGCCTTTCACCGCTCGGGCAGGATCGTGATCGAGATATCCGACGATGGAGCCGGGATCGACACAGAGCGGGTGCGAGTCAAGGCGATCGAGCGAGGACTGATCGGCCCCGATGCCGCAGTTGAGCGAGCGAACATCTGCGCATGCTGATCTTCGAGCCGGGCTTCTCCACCCGCGAGCAGATCAGCGACCTCTCCGGCCGCGGCGTGGGCATGGACGTGGTCAAGCGCAACGTACAGCAGTTGAACGGCTCGGTCTCGCTGGCCAGCGAAGCAGGGCTGCGGCTCAACGGTGTCAATCGAGCTGCCGCTGACTCTGGCCATTCTGGAGGGACTGCTGGTGCGGGTGGGCGACCGGACGCTGGTGCTGCCGCTGCTCTCAGTGATTGAAACCGTGCCCCTGCGCGATGGACAAATTGTGCGCGTTGCCGAGCAGGGCGAGGTGGTGGTGATCCGCGGCGCATCGGTTCCGCTGCTGCGGCTCTCGCGTTTTCTTGGCTTGGCGGCACGGACGTCAAACGCTGAGGAGATCTGCAACCGCCGACTGGCGGTGATCGTGGAGGCCGGACAGAAGAAGATTGGGCTGGTGGTCGATGAACTTCTTGGGCAGCAGCAGGTGGTGGTCAAGAGCCTGGAGCGGCATTTGCGCAAGGTGGACGGGCTGATGGGCGCGACCATATTAGGCGACGGTCGTGTCGCGCCCATCGTCGATGTGGCTGGCATCGGCGGCACTGAACTTGTTCTCGCTTCAACTTCCAGTCAAGAATTCCCAGCAGGTTGCGCCTCCGGCCCAGTCTGTCCGGGCAGCTTTATCTGCATAACGGAAAAGAGGAGGAACCGCACATGAACTGGTTTAAGAATCTCAATGCCACGCCCCGGCTGATGATCAGCTTCGGCGTTCTGCTGGCGCTGACGCTGGGAATTCAGTTATCTGGCCATCAGCAATCTGAGCAAGGCCAACGACCGCTTCGAGTCTCTTTACCAAGAGGATATGACCGGCGCAATGAGCATCACAGACATCAACTATGAGCGCGCGATGAACGGCCGCTCGGTGCGGGATGCGATGCTGCACATCAGTGAACCCGCAGTAGTCGCAGAGGACGAGAAGAACTCGTTTGCGTATATTGCCAAAATGCAATCTGATATCGAGGCGGCGGAGAAGGGCGCTCGTTCCAAGGAGAGTCAGGACGTGATGGCCATCATGAGCAACGAGCTGCCGGGATATGAGAAGGGGCACCGCGATATTTATCAGCGCATTGAGGCCAAGGATATTACTGGCGCACAAACTGCTCTGTCCGCTGTGACCGCAGCAGCAAAGCCGCTCTTTGATGCGGCAGCGCGGGCCATAGAAATCAAGCAGCAGCGTGCACAGGAGAAGTTCGATCTGAGCAATTCCTCCTATCAAACCGCACGCAACACGATGATCAGCGCGTCCCTTGTATCGCTCGTGTTCGGAATCATCCTCAGCGTCGTCATTGCCCGCGGGTTCTCTCTGCCCCTGGGGCAAGCCGTGGCCGTGCTGGAGAAAGTTGCCGAGGGCGACATGACCGTCACGCTCGATGTTGACACCAAAGATGAAGTAGGGCAGATGGCTGTGGCTCTGAACCGCGCGGTGGAGAAGCTGAATAGCACACTTCAGGAGGTGGCCGATAGCGCCGCGAATGCCAGCTCTTCGTCTCAGCAACTGGCAGCGGCAGCCGAGTCCATCGCCTCCGGCGCGCAGGAACAGGCGGCCAGCCTGGAGGAGACTTCAGCGAGTCTGGAAGAGATTACAGCGACCGTGCGGCAGACAGCCGACAACGCCAACCAGGCCAGTCAACTTGCGGTCAGTTCGAAGGACTCGGCGCTCCAAGGCCAGGAGGTGGTCTCCAATGCCATCACCGCAATGACCGAGATCAACGCTTCTTCGTCCAAAATCTCCGACATCATCTCGACCATCGACGAGATCGCCTTCCAGACCAATCTGCTGGCAGTGAATGCCGCGGTGGAAGCGGCGCGCGCCGGGGATGAGGGGCGCGGCTTTGCCGTAGTGGCCTCCGAAGTGCGCAGCCTTGCGCAACGCAGCGCCGTGGCGGCCAAAGAGATCAAGGGTCTGATTCAGGACTCTCTGCGCAAGGTGGAAGCCGGTTCCGCACTGGTCAATCGCTCCGGCGAGACGCTGCTGGGCATTGTGGGATCGGTGAAGCGCGTAACCGACATCGTCGGCGAGATTGCAGCGGCCAGTGGAGAACAGAGCACCGGCATCGAGCAAGTGAATACCGCGATGACGCAGATGGACCAAGTGACGCAGTCGAACTCCGCGCAGACCGAAGAGCTTTCGGCGACTGCGCAGTCGCTCTCTGAGCAGTCGGCGCGGCTGCTCGAACTGATTAGCGCCTTTACGCTCGGCAATAACACACGGGAGAGGCAGGGATATCCATTGCGTGAGAGCAATCCCACACTTTCTGTCGGTGCAAGCCTGGTGCACGCAGCGAAGGGGAATTTTGTCCAGGCTGGGGCGCATCCCGGTGCCTCGACCGCGTCGGTCCAGGCCGCGCAGCGGCCCTCCAGGTCGTCGCGCAGCAATGGGCAGCCGCGAGCCAGTGCGCGCTCCCGCAGCAAGGCGCAGCAAAGCCAGTCGCCGGCTTTGTCGGCGGTGGCGGCAGGCGAATCAGGCGGGAACGATGCCAGCTTCGAGGAGTTCTAAGACTTCCAGTGGACCGCGGGACTAGGATTCTCACTCCCTGGAACAAGTGACCCGCGCGAATGCGCATGAATATCGGAAAGGAACGGCGATGAAAGAAGTCACTGAAAAAGAGGGCCGGAAATCGCAGCAGTTTCTTACCTTCCTGCTCGACGACCAGGAATACGGGCTGGAAATCTTCAAGATACGGGAGATTCGCGGCTATGTGCCGGTAACGCCGATTCCCAATGTGCCTCCGCATGTGCGCGGAGTGATGAACCTGCGTGGAACAGTGCTTCCGGTGATCGACCTGCGCATGAAGTTCCATTTGCCGGAGGTGGAATACAGCAAGTTCACCGTCATTGTGATTGCCACGGTGGGCGAAAAGACCGTCGGGCTTCTGGTGGACGCTGTCTCCGATGTCTTGATGGTTGCGCACGACGCCATGCGCGAAGCACCCGACTTTGGGGCAGCCGTGGATACTCGCTTTATCAACGGTGTCTTTGAGTCACGCGAGCATCTCACCGTAGCGCTGAATCTGGAAGAACTGCTCTCTGAGTGCGAGTTGGCGGTGCCGCAATCCGTCGCGGCCTAGCATCTCCGCCAGAGGCTCGACAGATGCAACCGCTGGAGGCGTTGAATCTGCAGGTAAATCGCGCGTTTTAATCCGGCAGGAGCTAGCTTCTGCTCAACCGCTCTCCCCCGCATTCAAAGTGACTGAAAAGGAGAACTTAATTTGTAGGCGCCGGCGATAGAGAACTCGATATACCCGATGGAGCCGCGTGAATTCAAGGCATTTCGCACGCTGATTCACGAACGCACGGGAATTTGGCTGCGCGACGGAAAGCAGATCATGCTGGCTTCGCGGCTAGCGCGGCGGCTGCGCCATTACGGGATGTCCAGCTTCGGCGAGTACTGCGAGTATGTGCGGAAGGCGCCCGACGACAGTGACGAGATTCGCGAACTGATCAATTGCGTGACCACCAACAAGACCTCGTTCTTCCGCGAACGCCATCACTTCGATTTTCTAGCCAATACGGTGGTTCCGCAGACGCGCGCCGCGGCAATGTCCGGCGGCGCAAAGAGCATCCGGGTGTGGAGTGCGGCCAGCTCAACCGGCGAGGAGGCCTACACCATCGCAATTACCCTGCTGGAGGCGTTGCAGAAGCCTAGGCTGGGACAGACCACCGCTAGCCCGGGTGCAAGCTCATGGACGCTCGAAATGGTTGCCTCGGATATCGACACTAGAGTGCTGGAGACGGCGCGGCGGGCCATCTATAACGAGGAATCGCTGCGGGCCGTGGATGCGCAACTGCGCAAGAAGTATTTTCTGCGTGGCAAGGACGATATGAGCGGGCAGATCAAAGTAAAGCCGACGGTTACCCGGCTTGTAGAGTTCAAGCGCATCAATTTGAACGATTCGCGCTGGCCGCTGGAGGGTCTCTTCGATGTGATCTTCTTTCGCAATGCGCTCATTTACTTCAACCAGGATACGCAAGAGATTTTTCTTCGCAAGATGGTGCGCTACCTGAAGCCGCGCGGGTACCTTTTTCTGGGAAACTCCGAACACATTCCCTGGTTGCATGACATTCTGGAGCCGTTAAAGCAAACCATGTACCGTTTGCGGGGAGCGGAGCAATGAGGGCGGCCTTGACGCGCGGACGGCAGCAGAAAGCGGCGGTGCACCTCGATGATCCAGATCAGAAACGTACTACCTCAATCGGTGCTGGCCAAGAATCAGGAGAGGATTCCTCCGCGGCTCGTCAGCCATGCACGCGTCAACATCGGCCAGGTGGCGGCTAGTGCCGTGTCCTTCGAGTTGGGCACAGTGTTGGGCTCATGCGTGGCGGTTTGCCTCTACGATCCGATCCGGCATCTGGGCGGCATGAACCACATTTTGCTGCCGGGAAAATCCTTGAATCGCCCATGCACGCGTTACGGAATTCATGCAATGGAGATGCTCATCAACGACATCATGCAGTTGGGCGGAGACCGGAGACGGCTGGTCGCCAAGGCCTTTGGCGGAGCCAACGTCGTCCAGGCGCTGAAGCAGACGCCGGTTGGAGACAATAACGTAAAGTTTGTCCGCGAGTTTCTTGCCACGGAAAGAATCCCCTTGGTCGCGCAGCGGCTGGGAGGAAGCAATGCGGTCATTGTCCAATTTCGAACGGACACAGGCAAGGCCAAAGTAGGCAATGTAGATGGCTCGCGCTTGCAGCAGATTCTGCGCGACGAAATATCTTATACGCGGGCACATTCCGCCGATATTTACTATACGGGTGCGATTACGCTGTTTTGATGTTGTTATTGAGGGGCCGGCAGCCAAGCGGGCAGGTCCAGGACGATTTTTTCGGCGGGCATGAGGTGGCCTTCATATGGCGACTCGTTCAAAGGTGCTTATCGTGGACGACTCGGCGCTGATGCGCCAATTGCTCACACAGATCATTGGCTCCGACCCTGCGCTTGAAGTCGTGGGAACTGCCGGTGATCCCTTTGTAGCGCGCGAGAAGATCAAAGCGTTGAATCCGGATGTGCTAACACTGGACATCGAGATGCCGCGGATGGATGGGCTGACCTTTCTAGAAAAGCTGATGCGCGGCCATCCCATGCCGGTGGTCATGATTTCGTCGCTGACCAGCAAGGGCGCGGACACCACATTTCGCGCCCTCAGCCTGGGAGCTATCGATTACGTCTCCAAGCCCAAAGTAGACGTCTCGAACGGCACTGTTGAACAGGCCGAAGAAATTGTCGCCAAGGTGAAGGCGGCCGCAAAGGCAAACGTGCGCCGTGCCAGTGCATCTAAAGCGCCAGCCGCCCCGCTGTCTGAACGAACCTACCAATTTTCGGCTACGCATAAAGTCGTTGCGATCGGAGCTTCAACAGGTGGAACTGAAGCCCTCAAAGAACTTTTGGTTCCGCTCCCCGCCGATTTTCCGGGCATAGTGATAGTGCAGCACATGCCGGAGGCCTTCACGCGCCAGTTTGCCGAGCGGCTGGATTCGTTGTGCAGGATACGGGTAAAGGAGGCACAGGACGCGGACCGCATTCTTCCCGGACACGCCCTGCTGGCGCCAGGTGGGCATCAGATGGCCGTGATTCGCAGAGGAATGGAATATGCTGTTCATGTATACAGGGGCGAACGGGTGAATCGTCATCTCCCGTCTGTGGATGTTATGTTTTCCTCGTGCGCCCGCAACATGGGGAAGAACGCGCTCGGCGTATTACTGACCGGAATGGGCGCGGATGGCGCGCGGGGCATGCTCGAAATGAAGCAGGCCGGCGCATTTAACATTGCCCAGGATGAATCCACGTCTGTTGTCTTCGGAATGCCGCGCGAAGCCATCCTTCTCAATGCAGTCGATCAGGTGCTCCCACTAGATCGGATACCAAGCGCGCTGCTGCAGCACCTTGTGGGCGCTTAGGTCAGCCATGCATATCAGACGTATTGGAGTTCTTGGTTCCACCGCGCAGCACCTGCCTAAAAAAACCGTTTTGAAAACTAGGATATCTGAGCTAGCTCTGGTGGCGATCCGCGCGGCGAAAATCATGCTCCAATTGCGAACAATTGCTCTCATCCCGGCTGACACGATCCGTGTCGCAAAAGAGGCTCTTCCTCCAACCAACACTTGTTTGGCATTACACGATCATTTGGGAACGTTGTTCGATGATGTACTCTTTGCTCCATTGTTCCAAAACCGGGGGCAACCGACTGCCGCGCCCTGGAGGCTCGCACTTGTTACGATCCTGCAGTTCGCCGAGCGTCTATCCGACCGGGATGCAGCCGAAGCTGTGCGGTCCAGGATTGATTGTAAGTACTTGCTCGGCCTTGAACTCAGCGATCCCGGCTTTGACTATTCCATTCTGTCTCGGTTCCGCGATCGGCTGATTGAAGGAAACGCGGAGATGTGCTGTTGGAGCGGCTTCTGGATCAATGCAAATCCATTGGCTTGTTGCGCGCACGCAGCGATATGCGCACCGACTCAACGCACATTGTGGCTTCGATCCGCAATATGAATCGACGTGACCTAGTGGGAGAAACACTCCGAGCTGATTTGAATGTTTTGGCGACTGTCGATCCGAAATGGGTAGCAGCGAACGTGGATGCTTCATGGTATCTGAAATACGCCAAGCGCTTCGAGTGCAACCGACACCCGAACCAGGCGAAGGAGGATGTTATAGCCACCGCTAAAGAAATCGGGCGGGATGGTATGGCATTACTCGAAAGGATTTGGCTTGAGAAATAACCGTCTTATCTCTGCATCCTGCCTGCGGTCGAAACCTCACGCCAATGCTGGGTTTCGCAGTTCGGGACTGACAATGGCGTACTTCGCTGGCGTCACGCAGGCAATCTTCCACCTTCCCCAAATCGAATCGATTCCCCCTACGAACTCGACGCACACTACGGTGTGAAGCGCACGACGGAATGGGTAGGGTACAAAGTTCACTTCACGGAGGTCTGCCGCTCTGCGTGCCGCATCTGATTGCCAATGTGAACACCACAGCCGCTCATGCACCAGACGCTGCGCATGTTGCAAGCGGACACGAGAAGTTGGCAAAGCGTAATCTGCTTCCTAGCCGCCAGTTTGTCGACGGAGCCTATATTGGCAGCCAGATCGTTCTTGAGAGCCGGAAGAAGCATGGTGTCGAAATGGTCGAACCCGTGAAGCAGAACGTTCACCACGCCCAGATCGAGAGCGGCTACGATCAAAGTGCATTCAAGATCGACTGGGATAACCGGTCTGCGGAATGCCCTCAAGGAAAGAAGAGTATCGGCTGGTGGACGCATACTAGGCCTATGGGCCGCCTGACCTTCCACACGAAATTCTCCCGGGCCGATTGCGTCAAGTGCACTGTTGGCAAGTTGTGTACGAAGAACCCAGAAAAGAATCCTCGGAAGCTGGCAATGCTTCCTCGCGAAGAACATGAGTGGTTGATCGCCAGTAGAATCAACCAGCAAACACAAAAATGGAAGCAGCTTTACAACAAACGAGCCGGAATCGAAGGGACCTTTTCCCAGGGCGCCCGGTCCGTAGGACTAAGACGGTCGCGTTATCGAGGTTTGTCCAAGACTTATTTGCAAAACGTGGCCGTCGCTTGCGCCATCAATTTGCAACGTCTGACCGATTACTGGGCTGGCGTGCTCCCTGCGGCGACACGGACCTCCGCCTTTGCCTGTCTGGGACAATGGGTCATGTGATCGACTTCGCCAACGGTATCGGTACTGGTGAGGGAGATCGGCTGGCCAGCATCCATCAAAACCTTCCGGACAAAACGCGACGCAGAGGACTGGGGACGCTGTGTCGAGGATGAGATGGTGCATGGCGCCTTCATCCGGCGAGCGTCCGGGACCGAATGACAGACTGCAATCGGGATGGAACGCTACCTTTCGGACGTAGTTCCGGCAAAGCATCCAAGCTCTCAAGCTACAGATCGGAAGAGAGCAAGAATTCTTGTGGAGCGATAGGGCAAATGTTCTCTGCGCGCTGATCCTGGAAGTCATCTCGAAATTTCGAGATTCTCGTTTGGCGGTAGAGGATCGGCCAGATACCAATGCCCTGCCGCAGCACCCGCGCCGAATCACCGCAAATCGTTCTATTTTTTTGCTTCCTGTCCATCTCTGAATCCAGACGCCCGGACTTGTACAGATGGGCCAATCTTGACGAGCTAGAGCATTTTCGATTCACATGTTGAGGTTTGGAGATCGTGCCTGGTGGCTTTTTCTTGAAGAAAAAGCCACTTAGCATCACGGTTTCAGTAAAGAGCTGAATCGAAAACGCTGTAACTCGACGCCCCCTGTGCCCGCTCTTGTGTATCAATCTTCCTTCCCTTTTCTGCGATCAAATCGTATTCGGATCTGGACGGATTCCGGGCGGCAAGTCGACGCATTCTACGGTGCACTCCCGGCTATTGAATCCCGAAAGCATCACAAATAAAGCACAAACAACTCAAGTCGCGAATACTCTGAAGCAGTGATAAAAGCCACGAGATAAACGATTTAGTGGAAATTAATCTAAATCGGTCCAGAGAGCAGCAGCAAATTTTTGAAGAATTTACTTGCATCACAGCCCAATTATTGTGTACCTTCGTTCCACGGTAACTCGCGGTTGATTTTGGCGGGTTAATCTTTGGACTCGCGCACTTCCCTTCAAGACATCAACTTGTGCTGCGGTTCCTTGGGGCTAAGTTTTTTCATATCATGAAACTCCGGTTCTGAATCAGACTTTATTCAGATGTAATCACGATTGATCGCATTGATTGAAATGCGAAGTGGAGGTGTTTTATGCCGCCCGCGAACGTGAAATCGCTATCTCATCGAGTCTTCCACAAATGGCTCATACCTGCACTTTGTGAATGGGCAGTGATCGTCTGCTTGTTTGCCATAGGATTCATCTTCCACAATCTTTTTGTCTGGGCTATTGTGATCATTCTCCTAGGCAGCAGACAGCACGCGCTGGGCGTTTTGGGACATGACAGCGCGCACTTCGCGGCATCGAGCAGTCGGAAGATTAATGATCTATCCGCGGAATTGCTGTGCTTTTGGCCGCTGCTTACAGGGCTTGGCGACTTCCGGCGGTTCCACCTGAACCATCACCGGTATTTCGATACAGAGAAAGATCCAGAACTGCTCTTCAAAGACTCCTGGAGTAAGCCACAGTGGACACTCCCGATGTCCCGCTCACGGATTCTCAGTCTTTTTTTTCTTGACCTGCTTGGGTTTGGGATTCTTGAAGTATTCAAAGCTTATTGGCTGCTGGGGAAAACAAGTCTTCGAAGTTGGATCGGTCCGCTCGTGTGGTGGGCAGCTATCGGTGCGCTGCTCTATGAGTCTGGCTTCGGGATCACTATAGTTGTGTGGTTTATCGCGCTTCTGACATCGTTTTGGGGGTTCTTTCGTTTGAGGACATGGACAGAGCATGTTGGATCCGATTCGACGCATCGCGTCAGGGTCAACTGGTGGCAGCGAATGCTGATTACACCGCACTGCTCATGGTCGCACTACGAGCATCATAATTACCCATCGGTTCCGTTTTGGAGAAGACACGAACTTCGAGAGGAAAACGCCGCAACAGTTCCTATTTGGGAGCTGTTGGGTTCCTTCACGACCCCGACCCCGTCAAAGACCGCCAGTCATCCGGTGGAGATTTCAGCGCAGACATGGCAGTCAGACCCGAGTAGGTAGCAGTTCACTCGCGAGGAGACATCATGAAAAAAATTCTCATTGCATCTGCCTGGCTCAATCCGCAGCGTAGCTACGATTTGGCCATCTGGAAAAAGAGACGAAATCCGTTTGCCGTCAATGCACCAATGACAGAGCATTTTGGCCTCAGATTCTTAAAGGCAAATCATCCCGAGATAACGATTCTTGAGTACCCGACGCGCGAGCAATTCTTAAGCGAACTGAAGAAAGGATGGGATGCAGTCGGGATCTCGTTCTATATCAATGAGACAAACGATGCCATAACTATGGCGCGAGCTGCGCGCGACCATGGCGTAACCGAGGTGTGGGCCGGTAACTATGGCGCGATGACAACCGATATTGCGGACGAGTTCGATCGTATGATGCTAGGTTGGGGGGAGTTGCCTCTCGCGGAGGAACTGGGCAAAGCGCCCGCGCCTCTAATTCATCCCGCGACCTATATGCATGTCTCATGGCATGGAGTACATGTGCAAAGCTGGGGCGTATTGTTTACTTCGCGAGGGTGCAATAAAACCTGCACGTTTTGCCAGACCCCCCGTTTTTATAAAAAGCCGTATGCGCTTGACTTCCCCGCCATCGAACAAGTCCTTGAGGAGTATCATAGGCGTAATGTGAGTCAGGTTATTCTTCTTGACGAAAACTTCGGGTACTTTGAAGAATATACGGACCGTATAATCGACCTCATTCACAGCTATGGTTTGCAGTGGAATGCGATGACTCGAGTTGAAACCCTCTATCGCAATTACGAGAGCTGGAAGGCGCGGGGTCTTCGAGGTGTGTCGATAGGGCTTGAGAGCCTGAATCAGAACTCTCTTGACGGAGCTCGGAAAGGCAATGACATATCCCAGAGACGAGAGGTTCTGCGATGGCTGGATAGAGATAATATGCTCGTACAGACATTTTACATCCTGGGTTTTGAACAAGACACAGAAGACTCAATACGGGATAATATCAAGGAGTTGCGTAAGTACAACGTCGACTGCCCGCAGATTCAGGTTCTTACGCCTCAACCCGAGACAGAGCTGTTCAAGTATATAGAAAAGACCTATGGCATTTACACGTACGATTATTCGAAATACGATACCACATGTCTGGTGTGGAATCATCCTAACATCACGCCCGAACGAATGCGAGAGTTGATGTTTTGGGCAAATGACGTGCTCTTCACAAGCCGGAGTTCATTCAGAACTGCTGCGAAAGTGATCAGCCAGGCCGCGAAAGCGTTCTTAAGGCGGGGCTGGCAGGGATTCTCCGTTCCTGTCTGGACTGGTAATATTGATACACTCGCTGTCCCCATACGCGAATTGATCACTTACGGGAGCAGGGAGCGGGTTATATATGAGGGCGCCGATCTACCTCTTCCGGCTAGTGAGCTTCCTTATTCGCATCGTTCGACTTTCGCGAGTGCAGTTGGGAACCGCAAGATGGCGCAGGAATCACTCATACAGATTGAGGTTGGTGAAACTCAATGAGCACATCTGGTTTAGTTACATCCGAGAGCCCGTTCGCGAAGGCGACTGACCTGGGCAGATTGAATGGCGTTGTGGTCTCGGATCGGGAATTGTCGACAGTCGAGTATCTGAGCAGAATGAGTAAGGATTTGCTAGGCGCCTTTGACAAGCGCACATTTGAGGATCTGATTGTCGAGCGCCGGTTTCTATGGCTTTCCACTTTTCTTGTCACAGATCCCAATGGCATCCGCCGAGTTCTGGTGGACAATGCTTCCAACTACGTAAGAGTGGATAGTTTGCAACCTGTGCTCGCTCCCTTGGTAGGGAACGGTCTGGTGGCCAGCGAAGGTGAAAGATGGCGGGCTCACAGGCGTCTGATGATTCCTGCGTTTGATAGGGCGTCGCTTAACGGTTACAGCATTGTAATGAAGGATTCTATTGCGCGACTGCTGGCGCGATGGGATATCCAAGCACCGGGCGAGCCTTTGGATATCGGAGCTGAGATGATGCAGCTAACCCTCGATATCATTGTGCAGACTACATGCTCCTCGGACAGCAACGAATTAAGAGTGCTGATTTCTGACGGTGTAGCCAAGTTTTTCCCTCAGATGAAGTTCAGTCTATGGAGCGTTCTTCCTGGGGTCAAGCATGTGTGGGCCACGAGGACTCGCCGTCGCGGACAGAACGCTCTCAGGTCCTTAAACGCCACTCTCTACGATCTCATTGCACGAAGAAAGCAAGTTCCTATTGATGAAAGGCCAACTGATCTCTTGACGCGCCTCATCGGAACTCCTGCTGAAGGTACCCCGCCTCAAATGACCGACTGCGATATTCGCGATCAGTTGATGACGGTCATCACAGCTGGCCATGAAACATCTGCCATGGCGCTGGCCTGGACGTGGTACGTCCTCTCGCGTTATCCAGAGATTGAGGCCGGGATACTGACCGAAATAGAAGGCGCCATCGGGAGCCGGACTCCGACCATCGACGACCTGTCTCAACTGAGTTATACACGAATGGTGTTGGACGAGGTACTGCGCATGTACCCGCCCGTGCATTCACTCGGCTGGAGGCAGGCCGTTGCAGATGACGAAGTCTGCGGACAAAAAATATCGAGGGGATCAATCGTGACCGTCGTTCCCTGGGTGGTTCATAGGCACCCTAAGCTATGGGACAGGCCGGAGGAGTTTATACCGGAGCGATTTACGAAAGAACAGCAAGCAACTAGGCCGCGGTTTTCCTATATTCCGTTTAGCGTTGGCCCCCATGTTTGTCTCGGATCAGCGTTCGCAATTACCGAAATGCTGCTTGTCCTAGCAACCATATTGCCAAAGTATCGTCTCAAATTGGTAGACGCCGAGACTGTTAAGCCGCTGGGGATGGTGACACTGCATTCGGCAAACCAAATGAGAATGAAACTTGAAAAACGATAGAGTTGGTCGCGTGAGCGCAGCGAGACAGGCGCATCCAAACTAGCTGTGCCAGTCTCGGTGCTTAGCGGTCAGTCGCTTGTTTTTGAGAGCCGCGTGTTTTGGTGAACTGCACCGATCATGGAGGCACTTACAACTGCGTACAGACATGAATTTCTCCAAGAGTTGTCGAGTATTTATGTTAGAATTTTGCGATGTCACAAAGGAGTCCCGACTATGACTCTCGGCGCCGCAGAAGTTGACCGGCCACCAGCTCGGCAAAAGGTTGCCTGCGTAACCGGAGCCACCGGTACAATCGGGTTCCAGACAGTCCGTGCTCTCTTGGCTAAGGGCTTGAGAGTGGTCTTGCTCGCCAGAGATCCAGCAGAGGTCCGGAAGGCGGTAAAGACCTTACAGAGAGAATTCCCTCTCGCTGAATGCGATGCCGAAGAGTGTGACCTTTCCAGTCAGGCGTCCATTCGACATTGCGCTGCCGCGATAACTCAGCGCTACGCACAAATTGATATCTTGATTAATAACGCAGGAGTTATGGCTGTACCGCAATATCAGACAACGGAGGATGGCCAAGAACTCCAGTTTGCTACAAACTACCTTGGACACTTTGCTCTGACTGGGCTCCTGCTTCCATTGCTGTTACGCGGTGGCGCGTCTCGTGTGATTGCGGTTAGTTCAGAAGCAGCGTACTATGGACGGATTTCTCCCGACGACATCCAGAGCTGCCATCCTTATCATCCCTGGGTTTCATACTGCAACGCCAAGCTTGCCTGTCTAATGTTTGCTCTCGAGCTAAACAGCCGTTTTAACAAACAAGGGATCACTGGCTACGCAACGAGCCCGGGAATTGTACGCTCAAATCTGCAACGGTACATTACCTCCCCTGTGATGAAGGCCATGACCAGGATGAGTATAAGTCTGCTAGGAAATTCGGCAGAAAATGGGGCAGTGCCGACCGTATTTGCTGCGCTGAACCCTGAAATCGCGCCAGAACGGTTTATCTCTCCCGACGGTCTGCTTCGGCTTGGCGGGCGTGGCATTCATTTAGCGAGAATCCCACGTCGCGCGTCAGATCAAACGATGCGGCGAGTGCTATGGGAGGCTTCAGAGAAGCTGACTGGGGTGACATTCTGCACCAATTCCGACGCTGAAGTGTATAGCGAGAGCAGGCCATAGCTTGATCGGTCATGGTGCCGTCGCGCAACGGAAATCTTGAGCGCCATCGGCTCCCGGATTCAGCGTCAAAGAGTTATTGCACAGTGGCTGCTCCGCTTCCTTTTTTGACTAGCGCGTCTTTATTCTGATTGCTTCTAAAGGGAAAGTCGGGTTGCGCGAACTCCCTGCATGCGTAGCGATCGTCGTTTGGCAGTAATCTCTTGCTCCGAAGCTGAACTCATAAGAGCGGAACACGGGATCGTGCGACCCGTCAATTCCCGACCGCGGACATGAAAGGATTCCATGCAGGGCAAGGAACATGCAGTGGTAATAGGTTCCAGTGTTGCAGGGCTGCTTGCCGCCCGTGTGCTTTCCGATTTCTTCACTGTAATCACGATTGTTGAAAGAGATGCTCGCTCAAGCGCGGCTGTGCCGCGCAGTGGCGTGCCGCAGGGAAGGCAGACTCATGTCCTCTTGCCGGGCGGCACTCAAGTGATTGAGCGTCTGTTTCCTGGACGACTTGAGGATCTGATAAGACGCGGAGCACAGAAATTTGATTACGGCCGATCGCGGTTCCATCTAGATGGGCATTGGATGCCGCGTGTGAAGACCGAGTTGTTTTCGATGGCTCAAACGAGGCCCTTTCTTGAACTTCATCTGAACGAGTGGGTCAGTGCAATTCCAAACATACGCCTTATTCATGGGACTGGCGTTCGTGGGTTATTGCTCAGCAGAAACAACGAACGGGTCGCAGGGGTTCGTGTCTCGAATTCAGGAGTTGGGGGAGAGCGTGAAATTAGGGCCGATCTGGTCGTTGATTCAAGTGGGCGCAATTCGCGCCTGCCTGAATGGTTGAATAAGGCGGGCTATGGGCGGGTTCCAGAGACAAAGATCAATATTGATGTTGGTTACACGACTGCGACATTTCGGGCTCCGCGCGAGATCTTACCTGATCATCCCTTGATGTATATCGTAGGCCGGCCTCCAGAAAAGACGCGGGTTGGTGCACTCATTCAGGTGGAGGATGGACTGCTCTGTGCGGGAATGGCCGGTTATCACGGGGACTATCCTCCTGCAGACCTGCGAGGTTTCCTTGCCTTCGCCAGAAGCCTTTGCGAGCCCGATGTTCACGAAGTGCTAGCGCAAGCGGAGCTTGTATCGCAACTTGCGCACTTTCGCGTTCCAGTGTCCACCCGGCGCCACTATAGTAGCCTGCGACGGTTTCCGGCGGGGATTCTGCCCATCGGAGATGCCATCTCCTCATTTGACCCGGTTTTTGCGCAAGGGATGACAGCCGCGGCACTCGCTGTCGAGATTCTGGCTGACTGCTTACGCCGTCATGTGGAGCCGAACAAATCGTTCTCCAGAGAGTACCTGAAACGTGTCGAGTCGATGGTGGATATCCCCTGGGGACTTTGCTGCGGCGAAAACTTTAAGTATCCACAAACCAGGGGGCGGCGCCCATTGCTGTATTGGTTTACGCGCAGATACAAGGAACTCCTTCTAGCCAGCGAAGATCCCATCGTTCTTCGCGAACTATACAAGGTGCTGACCCTTTGTGCTCCTCCTCAGATTTTGCTCCGCAAAGATGTTGTGAGGAGGGCGCTTGGCATATCCCGTCCGCAGTTAATCAGGAGCGTAGGATCCGCCGCGCCGTAGGTCGGCTCGTCTTGCATTTTCCTGGCATTGAGTCCGAGAAAGGATTATATGGGAGCACTGCTTGAAACAATCCAATCCCCCGCAGATATCAAACGCCTCAGCTTCACACAATTGCAGCAGCTTGCGGAGGAAATTCGTGCATTCCTGATTCAAACCCTGTCAAAGACAGGGGGCCATCTGGGCCCGAATCTAGGTGTAGTGGAATTGACTCTTGCACTTCACTCCGTATTTGACACACCCCAGGACAAGTTCATCTTCGACGTTAGTCATCAGGCGTATACGCACAAGATTCTCACCGGACGTCGAGAACGTTTCGCAACCCTTCGCCAGCCCTGCGGACTAAACGGCTTCATGCTGCGCACCGAATGCGAACACGACTGCTATGGAGCCGGGCACGCGGGAACCGCACTTTCGGCCGCGCTGGGAATGGCGGTTGCGCGCGATCTGGCGGCCGGCAGCGAAAACATCGTTGCTGTCGCAGGCGATGCCGCGTTCACCAACGGCATCTCGTTCGAGGCGCTCAACAACATCGCCGAACGGACCAATCGCCTCATCGTTGTGCTCAATGATAACGAATGGTCGATCGATCGGAATGTTGGTGCTATTGCGCGCTACTTCCATCACATAGTAACCAACGAGCACTACCAGTCTCTGCACAATTCGGCTAAACGTATCGTCAAGAAGATCGGCGGCAAGACCGCGGCCGATGTGATGCGTCGTGCTGAAGAAGCTGCCAAGGGCATGCTGTGGCCTTCAACGCTTTTTGAAGAGTTTGGACTTGAGTACTTCGGCCCGATCGACGGCCATAACCTGCCCGATCTCATCGAGACCTTCAAGTTTCTCAAGACCGTGGACCGCCCGGTAATTGTGCATGTGCTAACTCAGAAGGGCCGCGGGTTTCAACCGGCTCTTCACCTGCAGAAGAAGTTTCACGGCCTTGGGCCGTACAATCCGGAGACCGGCGACACCCGGGCGGCCGGGTTGGCCACGTACGCCGAGGTCTTCGCGAACACGCTAGCGGATCTGGCGGCAAAGGACCATCGCATTGTGGCCATCACCGCAGCCATGCCCAATGGCACGTCCCTCGACCTCTTCCGTCCTCGTTATCCCAATCGCTACTTCGACGTTGGTATTGCAGAGGAACATGCGGTGGTATTCGCGGCGGGCCTGGCCACGCGCGGCTTTCGGCCCGTGTGCGCTATTTATTCAACGTTCTTGCAGCGGGCCTTCGATCCCGTCATTCACGACGTCGCACTACAGAATCTGCCGGTGGTCTTCTGCATGGATCGCGCCGGGCTCTCCGGCGACGACGGACCCACACATCATGGACTGTTCGACATCAGCTATCTGTGCGGTGTCCCCAATATGGTGCTGATGGCTCCCAAGGATGAGGACGAACTTGCCGACATGATGAAGACAGCGTTGCAGCTTCCTGGACCCAGTGCCATTCGCTATCCGCGTGGTGCTGTGGCTGACGTAACGCGAAAACTGGAGCCGGAGGTGCTGCCCGTGGGCAAGGCGGAAGTGCTGGCCGATGGCTCGGATGTGGCCATCCTGGGCCTGGGACCTATGATTCCCATGGCCTTGGAGCTCGCCGCAAGACTGGACCGCGAAGGCTACTCCGCCGCGGTAATAAATCCGCGCTTCATCAAGCCCCTTGATAGTGAAATGCTCGATGTATATTCACGCCGTGTAGCTGCATTCGTCACGTTCGAAGACCATGTAAAGATGGGTGGATTCGGCTCCGCGGTTCTTGAAGCACTCAAAGAGATGGGCATCGCGATTCCTGTCGTGCGCATCGGTTGGCCCGACCGATTCATCGAGCACGGCAAGGTCGAGGATCTGCGGACAAAGTACGGCCTCACCGCGAATGAAGCCTACAAGCAGACTGTGCCATTGCTCGCATGCCGCCAGTGCAGAACGCTTGATAGCGAAGAAGTAACAGTGACGCAGTAGTGGGCCTCAATCAGTCCGCTGACCAGCAAGCCGATTGAAACGCTCGACGCGCGCGTGCCGGGCTACGACAACAGAATCATATCTTCAAAAGGACTCCTCGATAAAGTTCACGGCAGCAGACTGCGCCTTCTCCCTCGCGGAGTGCGGACTTCATGCGCTCAACTATCGAAGTTGTATGAATGTTGTTGAGTAATCCACTTAGAGCACGTGCCGCAGACCTTTCGTGATAATCCTTGATGTGGAGAACTGAACCGAAACCCAATCTTTGAATTCGGAAACCGTTGTCTGGCTGATCCCATGCAAAGGGAACAACCAGCATCTGCTTCCCGAACCGCAACGACTGGGCCACAGAGCCTATTCCTCCATGGTGAACAATCAGACGCGCATGGGGAAATACCTGGTCGTAAGGCAAATGTCGCGCCACTCGAAGTCCCGGATATTCCTGGCCGAACGAACGGGCCTGCTCGGCGCTGACGCCAACCAGCAGAGCGCTCACGCCAAGATGCATAGCTACTCGCGCGCTAACCTCAAAAAACTGTCGCGGCTGAAGAACCGCGGCCGATCCGAGAGTAAAGATAACCGGACTTTCGCGGGTGAGGAACTCAGTCATCTCGTCAGCGATCACAAT
>CAVQMQ010000031.1:0-106530 GCA_963713645.1 uncultured Acidobacteriaceae bacterium
CCGGCCACGCTCATTTCACCTTGGCCAGCCACCGGTCGAGCCCGTTGGCGAACGCTTGTCGGTCTTTGGGGCTGAACGCCGCCGGTCCACCCGTAACCAGGCCGCCGCCACGTAGCCCGTCGACCAGATTGCGGACCGCCACGCGCTCGCCGACATTGGCATCGGTATACAGTTCGCCGCGGGGATTGAGAGCCTGGCCCCCCTTGGCCACCACGTCGGCGGCCAGCGGAATATCGGCCGTAATAACCAGATCGGCGGGCGAAACGAGTTCGACGATGCGTCGATCGGCGATGTTCATCCCCTGCCCGACGAGCAGGGTGTCAATAAAGGGGGAGGACGGGATCCGCATCGGCTGGTTCGGGAACAAGCGTAACCTTGATTTTGCAGCGTTTGGCGGCCCGGTAGAGCAGATTCCTTGATTTCGCCGGGACAGGCGTCGGCGTCGACCCAGATTTGCATCGCGTGCAACTCCTTGTTCCTTGCCGGCCCGATGTCGACCGCAAACCGGACCGGATTGCGGTCAATTGCCGGCCCCCAGATTGCACACTTGCCCCGGTTTTGTTTCCAGATCTTTTTCAGCGCGGCGGTTGACATGGTTTGGCGAAGGATTACAATCACGCTTTCATGATGAGATTGAGTCTCAGTATCCCGCAAGCAGCCCCCGCCCTTCCATCGCCCCGCAATCAGGAAGCTTCTCCCATGCCCGTTTCCGCTCGGCAAGATCCGGATTCACGCTGATGGAGTTGCTGGTCGTGATTGCCATCATCGGCGTCCTGATCGTGGCTGTTGCTGCCCGCCGTGCAGACCGCGCGCAAAGCGGCCCGACGTGGTCAGTGTGCGAACAACCTCAAGCAGTGCACCTGGCCGTGCATAACTACGAGAATGTTGGCAGAGGTTATCCCCCCCAGCATGCAATGGGGCGGCGTCGTCGGAATCACCGGCGGCAGCGTTACCACCTGGATGCGGGTCTTGCCCTTCATCGACGAAGGCAATCTGGCTGCGAGTCTGAAGATCCAAAGCACTGACACTCTCCAGGCCGAATCCCAAGCGGCCCAGGCGAGCGGCAGTACGACGATTGCGGCCAGTACTAAATCGGAGATCTCGTCGCTGACCCTCTGAACCGGAAGGCGGATATCGAGATTTCGATCGTTGATGCGCCGCGCCTCCGCCGCCAGAGCTGCAACTGGCTGCAGAGCCTTGCGGCTCATCAGATGCCCGCCCAGCGCCGCCAAGAGAATGACCACCGGCGTAAGCCAGAGCAGGTTGGTACGGAAGTTTTGCAACAGCACCATGGATTTGTTCAGGGCGATGCCTGTTTGCACTGAGTACTGTCTGCCCTTCACCGTGATCGGATAGGCGAGAATGCGCACATAGCGCGTTCCCTGGTGGAATTCGGCAATCTGACCAGCCTTTGGCAGACGGTCTGGAGCCGGCAGATCAGGATTCTGGACGATCATCCGCCGGGAGCGAAATATCCAATTGCCCTGCGCATCCCGCACTTGCAGATATTTGCCGTCGTCTTTGAATGCATATATGGCCGTAAATTCGTCATTCAACTGCTGAATGCTTTTGTCCGGGGTATCGTGAAGCAGCACCTCTTGCACATCTTCCGCGCGTTCTTGCATGTCGTGGTACTCGGTTGCGTCCAGGCTGCGCTCAAGCATCCACAAACTTGCAACGCTCAGCAGCGCCGCAGCCGAGGCAAACATGACAAAATACCACAGCGTCAAGCGAATCCGAATGGGCAGCGGTCTCATTGCAACTCCTTTCGAGCAGTGGGCTCCGGCTTGAAGACATATCCGGAGCCGCGCACGGTGCCGATCAGCTTGTGCCGGAAAGGCGCGTCGATCTTCGTTCGCAGCGCGTTCACCAGAACGTCGAGAGCACTTGCACCAACCGCATGGCCGTCGCTCCACACGTACTCAGTCAGCGACTGGCGAAGCACGCATCGTCCAGCACTGCGCATCAGGCAGTTAAGCAGAAGAAATTCCTGCCGCGTTAGATCAATGCTCTGTTCGTGGCGCGAAACCGCATGACGGATCGAATCGAGAATCACGCCCCCCGCTTCAATCACTCCGTTCAATTCCGCGCGGCGAGGCCGGGTAATCGACTGCAACCGCGCAATCAGTTCCGCAAAGGAGAATGGCTTGGTCAGGTAATCGTCCGCGCCTACATCGAGTCCGCGAATGATCTCATCTTCAGCATCACGCGCGGTCAGCATCAACACTGGCGTCCGGCACTCACGGCTTCGCAGTGCCTGCATCACTCCGTAACCGTCCAGCTTTGGCAATCCAATGTCTAAAATAACTGCATCGAATTCGAACGTGGTAACGATCTCGAGTCCCATGACGCCATCGGCTGCGGTCATCACGGTATACCCGGACTCATAGAGGCCCTTGCGCAGCAACTCCAACATGCGCGCTTCGTCTTCAATAATCAGGATTCGCATTTGGTTCCGTTCTCTTCAGCCTAAAGGGATTTTTCCTGCGCGCACAAAGTGACACGCCAAATTTACCGCACATTCACAATCAAGCAGCGCATCGGTAACCTTAGGAAATATTCACCGCCCTGTTAACAAGTCTTTAACAGGACCGCCTAGAGTCCCACTTAGTGCTGGCCGGAATCAATGAATCGCTCTTCGGATTCGTATCTGGCCTCGCGAGGAGACCATGATGAAACGCTTGCTATTTTTCTTTGCTCTGCTGTTGGCAGTCGCGCAGTGCGGACTCAGCCAGACCACAAAAGCCCCTGCGGCCGGTAAAGGAGCGATTTCAGGCCGTGTGACCGACGCCACCGGCGCGGTTGTGCAGAATGCCGCGGTTCAACTTTCTCCATCCGGGCTGTCGGCAGTCACCAACAACCTCGGCGAATTCATCCTGTCGGACGTGCCGACGGGTAGTTATACCGTGAAGGTCACAAGCGTGGGTTTCGCTGCCGCATCGAAGACCGTAGCAGTCGCTGCAGGGCAAACCGCGCATGAGGAAGTTGCACTGGCCGTCGCGTCGGGCAACGAAAACGTGGAGGTGACCGCAGGCAGCGGGCAAGATGAAATTCAGGCGATCAACGAGGAGATTACCTCCGCCAACATTCTTCAAGTGATACCCGAGTCTGAGATTCTCGCTCTCCCCAACGCCAATGTTGCTGATGCGATTGGCCGCCTGCCGGGAGTGACCGTGCAGCGCGACGAGGGTGAGGCCGTCTACGTCCAGGTTCGCGGCCTCGATCCGCGCCTGACCAACACCACTATCGACGGCGTAACCATTCCTTCTCCTGAGTCGAACGTTCGCCAAGTCCTCTTGGCCACCATCCCTGCGGACATGGTCCAGTCCATCGAATTGAACAAGACGCTTTCAGCGAATCAGGATGCGGACGGCATCGGCGGATCGGTCAATATGGTGACCAAGATGGCCGGCGAGGCGCCCACATTCAACGCTATTTCCACGCTTGGCTATTCGCCAATCGAGAATGGCCGCTACATGGGCCTGACGGGCTTCACGCTGGGCAAGCGTTTCGGCCCAACCAAGCGCTGGGGCGTGATCATGGGCGCGAGCTACGATTACAACGGGCGAGGATACAACGACATTGAGCCGCAGCCGGACCTCAATCCCGACGGCAGCGCCATACCGTATTACGACTCCATCGATTTGCGCGAGTATCGCCACCAGCGCCTGCGCTGGGGCGGAACTATGGGCGCCGATTACAAACTCAACGACCACTCAAGCCTGAATGCCCACCTCATCCTCACCGACTTCAAGGACTGGGGCGACAAGTGGACTTACACCGTCCAGACCAATGCCAAACCGAAGTTCAAGTATTCGATCCGCCGGCCCGACTTCGCCATTGGCAGCTTCTCGCTGGGCGGCAACCATATCTTCAACAACAAGTGGATCGCCTGGGGTTCCGCTGTCTCGCGTGGCCGCGAACTCGACGCCGGCGGCAACCCTGGAGGCGCCTTTGACGCCAGCCCGGAGTTGAAGAGCTGGGCAAAGGCAAACTGCAACTACCTTCCCGGCGGGCTCAACGGCGACCCCTTCCGTCCACAGTGGTCGGCGGCCCTGCATGACCCCGAATACCGCTAGCCCGGCCGACAACATCTTTAGCCTCTCTAATTACACGTTGGACAATATCAACACCACCACCGGCCAGGCGACCCAACTCAACCTGCAGGAGTGGGGCAGCATGGGTCTGAACTATCACCTCGGCAAGCAATCGGCCACTCTGGAGTTCGGGGGCGAATTCCGCAACGCGCACAAGGGCCAGAATGCCGAAACGCCAACCTACGATTATTGCCCGCAGGCGGATCCCGGCTACACGCCCCCAATCTGCACCCAGGCCGAGGACAATGCCACCCCAGTCAACTCAGAGAACTTCGCCAGCGGCTTTCAGGATCCGCACTACTACGACGGCACTTATCACATGGGAGAAACGACCGACCACTACAAGGTGGATCGATACCTCGCCCTCAATCCGGGACTGCTTCCCCTGGACGTGCCTGCCACGCGCAGTTCGTCTGACTCCGCGAACTACGACCTGATCGAACGCGTCTCCGCCGGGTACATCATGAACACCATCACCTGGGACCGTTTCCGCCTGCAGACTGGGCTGCGTCTGGAAGCAACCCATGAATACGGGATATGGTCAACGCTGGTCACGGTGGATAGCAACGGCGACTGGACTGGAACGACACCGGTCATCAATACCCAGGACTACATCGATCCACTGCCCAGCATCCAAGCCCGCTATGCCTTTACCTCCGCGACGGCCGTGCGCGCGGTATATGCGCGGGGCATCTCCCGGCCAAACCAGTACGACCTTGTGCCGTACGTGAATGCCACCGGCAACAACCCGGTAGTGGCCACTATCGGCGACCCCACAGAACTGCCCACCCATGCCAACAACTACGATCTGCTTCTGGAGCAGGAGCTGAAGCCCTTCGGTCTAATCCAGGCCGGCTTCTTCTATAAGCAGCTGACCAATCCGATTGTTACGGCGAATATTCCCTGCACCGGCACCTGTCTGGCTGCGGTCGGGAAGCGTCCCAGCCGGTTCACTGGCACAGGAAGATGCCAACGGCAGCAGCGCCCACGTCTGGGGGTTGGAATTCGGGCTGCAGCAACAGTACACGAATTTGCCCGGCGGTTTCCGCGGCCTGGGACTGTCGGCCAACTACTCCTACAATGAGTCGGCCATCAGCGGCCTTCCCCAACGTACCGACTCACCGACTCTGATGGGATCGGCGAAGCATGCCTTCAACATCGAACCTGGGTATGAGTTGGGCCGGTACGGCGTGCACATGGGCATGTCTTACAACAGCTCCAACATTGACGCTTACCAGTACTACTCCACTGCCTCGGGAATCGCGGTGTGCAACAACGGCGCCAATCCGAACCCCGGACCACTCAACGGGCCGATCAACGGACCTTGCGGCGACAACTACTTCTACCCGCATTTCCAGGTGGACGCGCAGATGAGCGCCCGCATCTATGGTGGATGGCGGCTTGAGGTGGAGGGACTGGACCTCAACAACGAAGTTTTCGGTTTCTACAACGGCAGTCCGCAGTACATGACGCAGCGCGAGTACTACAAACCCACCTACAGCGCCAGCCTGCGTTATGAATTCGGCCAGGAGTCCAAGCACGGGAAATAGGCTCCACACCTCACCTCAGGGCGTCCAGATGACTAAGAAGTCTGGACGCCCGTGCTTTTACTCCGAAGATCAAATCTGACATTGGACGGATGGAATGAAAACTCTTCTTATGCTGAGCCTTTTGGCCAGCTGCATGCTCGCACCTGCGCAAAACTCAACCCCACTTACACTCAGCAGAACAATTTCCCTCCCCGGCGTTGCAGGAAAATTTGATCACCTTGCCATCGACGCCGCGAGAAGCCGTCTCTTCATCGCCGCCACCGGCAATCATTCCGTCGAAGTCATCGATTTGCAGAGCGGCAAGGTGCAGCAGAGCATCACCGGACTGGGCAAGCCGCATGGTCTCGCCTGGGTTGCCGCGACGGGCAGTCTCTACATCGCCGATGGCTCGCTGGCTGAACTTCGCGTTTACAAAGGATCGCCGCTGGCGCTCACTGGCAAGATCAAACTCTCGGACGATGCAGATGACATGGTCTATGACGAGGCGACGCACGAGCTGTTTGTGGGCCACGGCAGCGGCGATGCGGCCAACCCGGCCAATGTCGCCATCATCGATACGGATCACTTTACATTGGTCGCGAACCTCGCCGTTGCAACGCATCCTGAAGCGCTGGACATTGACCCATCGGGCAAGCGCGTCTTTGCGAATATCGCGGATTCAAAAGAGATCGCGGTCATTGATATCGTGAGCAAAGCGATCACCGCGCGCTGGAAGCTGACCAAGGCTGCTGACAATGTCCCGATGGCCTTCGACAGCGAGCATCAGTTGTTATATGTCGCCTGCCGGACGCCGGGAACAGTGATCGCAATTGATGCCGCGAGCGGCAAGGAGATAGCCAGCTTGCCAACCGCCGCCGGGGCGGATGATATCTTCTATGATCCAGCCCTACACCGCGTCTACGTAATTGCCGGCTCGGGCGAAGTGGATGTCTACCAGGTGGACGCTGCTAAAACTCTGCGCGCTCGCGGTGTTGTCAAACCGCCGCAGGAGCAAAGACCGCTCTGTTTGTGCCATCGCAGAATCTGCTCTACGTAGGTGTTCCAGGAGCTGGGCAAGAAGCTGCCACAATTCGCATCTATGCTACCAGCGGAGGCGCCAAGTGAACGTCCGTACTAATTTTGGAGTTATTTCAGTTGGATTGAGTTTCATCTTCTGCGCGACCAGTTACCTGGCCGCGCAGTCCCCCGTAGCTGCCGCTGCACAAGGCGTTGCAGCACAGGAAGACGAGCTGAAGTTTGTCGTAGTTATCAGCCGGCATGGCGTCCGCTCACCAACCGGCAAGCTGGACCAGCTCAATCGCTACTCACGGCAACCCTGGCCTGCATGGAGCGTCTCTCCCGGCTATCTCACCGAACACGGTTATAAGCTAATGACTCAGTTCGGAAGTTATGACCGCGAGTTATGGGGAAAGCAGGGCCTGTTTTCAGTTGACGGCTGCGAAGACGCAAAACACATTACAATCATTGCCGACTCCGATCAGCGCACCCGCGAAACAGGCAAGGCGCTTGCCGCAGGTATTGCGCCTGGTTGCACTATCGATGTTCATGCGCTGCCGGAGGGAACCCCCGATCCGCTCTTTCATTCACTGGAAGCCGGAATCGGAAACCCGGATAAGTTACTGGCAACCGCGGCGATTAGAGGGCGCATTGGGCCAAACCCGCAAGAACTCGCCACTGCCTACCGTTCGCAGCTCGAAGCCCTTGAAGATGTCTTGCGCGGATGCGCATCCGAGCCGGATTGCGGGCCTGCAGGCAAAGCCGAATCCCTCTTTGACGTGGCATCCTCGATTGGTCCGGGAAAAAGCGATCATCTGGTCGAGCTACGTTCCCCTCTTGGAATCGCTTCCACGATGACCGAGAATTTTCTGCTCGAATACACCGAGGGCATGAAGGCCTCGGATGTTGGTTGGGGGCGAGTGGATGGCCAGAAGCTACGTGCCCTTCTGCAACTGCATAGCGCCAGCGAAGATATTGAGCGGCGCACAGGCTATATTGCTCGTGTTCAGTCGTCCAACATGCTTTCTCATCTCCTCAAGTCGATGGAGCAAGCGGTTAGCGGGCAGCCAGTGCAAGGTGCGCTGAGCAGGCCGGAAGATCGCGTTCTGCTTTTGGTTGGCCACGATACAAATGTTTCCAACATCGCTGGAGCCCTTGGGCTGAACTGGTTGATTGACGGACGACGCGACGATACACCGCCCGGTGGAGCATTGATCTTTGAGTTATGGAAGAAACACGGCTCGGCTGAGTATTCAGTCCGTTCTTACTACACCGCACAGACGCTGGAACAGATGCGGAATTCCACACCACTCAGCCTCGCCCAGCCACCTGAGCGCGCGCCGTTGTTTGTGCCGGCCTGCAGCCGGGCGGATGATTCCTGCGCGTGGAAGGGATTTCAACAGGCGGTCCTGACAGTAATCGATCCAACCGCCGTCAAGTGATCGTCAGCAGGGGCGGCTCTCGCAGCCGCCCGCGACATGAGATAACTGGTCTCCTCTATTCCGAACAGCAAAGTCTGCCGGATCTGAACTCCGCCAGAGTGAGAGCGATTCAATTCAGCCCCGACAGAGAGCAAAGGCCGGTGATCTGGCGAGAGTGTCATATTTGGTATCCGTAGAAAACAAATATCTTCGATAGGCAAAACTTCCTCAGTATGGCCGCGAACTCCGAGAGTGGCGATCGGGGTACGTAATTGCTGGACGGATAAAACGATTCATTCATTCCGGGCCTTTCTGCTGTTAAATCATCCTCTTAGGCGCAAATAACACCTCCCTCCCCCGCATCGCCGCCACCCCTGAACTCCAGCTTTTCGTCAAGGCGACTTCCGCCCCTTTCCCGCGACGCGCTTTTCTTCTTGACACTTCTCAATTTCCATCTATATAGTTCGTGTCGCAAATGAAATAACTCTGGAGGCCAGAGTGATTTCGCGGGGCGAGGGTATTCGCTCGACCAGCCGAAAGACCTTTTTTTGCAGGCTGCAACGGCTACCGGCAAGAGGTCAAACAAAATCACAAGACACAACCACGGTGTTTAGGAGGCAATAATGACAAAACGCACGATGTTTAGCTTGCCTAGCAAACGTCTTCTTTTAATGACGGACTGGCTTGCAGTTCCGATATGCCGCACAACGCTTCTGGCGGCCTTCGCGTTGGCGCTTCTGGCGAGTCCATGGGCGAACGCTCAGGTGCTGTACGGCGCTCTCAGCGGAACTGTAACCGACCCCAGCTACGGAGTGGTTCCGGGAGCGAAGGTGGCTGCGGTCGAGATGCAGAAGGGTATCCGGCAAGATACCATCACCGACAGCAGAGGCTATTACCTCTTTTCCGAATTGCTGCCCGGCGTCTGGAAGATCACCATTTCCGCCACCGGATTCAACACATCGGAGACCGACAGTATCCAACTGGACGCCAACAATGCTGTTCGTGTGGATATAAAGCTGAAGGTCGCCGCAACGAGCACGAGTATTACGGTAACCGCCGCACCGCCGGAGTTGCAGACCGACCGCGCCGATGTTCATACAGACATTTCTTCAGTCGAACTGCAGAGCCTTCCGTCAGTTTCATCCGAAGGAAAGAACTTTCAGGGTCTGCTTCGCATCATCCCCGGCTCGACCATCCCAGTGGAGAGTAACTCCGCTGGAGGCAATCCGGCGCGAGCCATGACCGTCAACGTCAACGGCTCATCTTCCCAGGGCAACGGCACGCGCATCGACGGCATTTTGGATGCGTATCCCTGGCTGCCGAACAATGTGGCCTATATACCCTCGTCGGACGCCATCGAGACAGTCAATATTGCCACCAACTCCTACGATGCCGAACAGGGAGGGGTAAATGGCGCGGCAGTCAACGTCCAGATCAAAACCGGCACCAATGAATTCCACGGCGCTGTTCATGAGTTCCACACCGACGACGCACTGAAAACCCTGAACTACTTCACCAATCCCAACCCTGCTCCTGGCACCCGAGTTCGACCGTTCTCGATCTTCAATCAGTTTGGCGTCGCGGTTGGCGGCCCAATCAAGAAAGATAAGCTCTTCTTCTTCGGGGACTATCAGGGAGTGCGGCAGGTTCTCTCGCCAGCCGCGATCAGCGCGCAGACATTGCCCGTTGGGAGCCTCTCATACAGCACCGTGACCTTGCCCCTGCAAAACGTATCCCTTAGCAAGCTGTTTTAATAGCGAAAGGGAAACGAAGATGACGAAGGCAGCGCGTGGACGTTACACGCTA
The DNA here is from genome assembly GCA_963713645.1 of uncultured Acidobacteriaceae bacterium. Taxonomy (GTDB): domain Bacteria; phylum Acidobacteriota; class Terriglobia; order Terriglobales; family Acidobacteriaceae; genus Telmatobacter. The sequence continues at coordinate 9,871 of CAVQMQ010000031.1, forward strand.
GAGTTCAAGCAAGAGGCCGTTCGGCTGGTGGAGTCGGGCCAGACGATGGCAGGTGCGGCGCGGAGTTTGGGAGTGGTCGAGCAGACCTTGGGCAACTGGATCAAACTGCACCGTGCTGGAAGGTTGAAGGGTGCCTCTGGTAAGCACCAGGTGACTGCCGAGCAGATGGAGATTAGCCGACTGCGGGCGGAGTTGGCACGAGTCACGATGGAGCGCGACATCTTGGGAAAAGCGACGGCGTTCTTCGCAAAGGGCCAGCGATGAAGTACGCCTTTATTGAACGGCACAAACGGGTCTGGCCCATCCGGGTGCAATGCCGGGTGCTGCTTGTGAGTGTCTCCGGCTACCATGAACACTGGGCGCGGCGTATGAATATTGCCCAGCGCCGCCATCTCAGCAATGAAGCGTTGCTCGTTCATATCAGTGCTGTTTTTGCGGCGAATCGCAGCGCCTACGGATGGCCGCGCATTTGGCGCGAACTGCTGGCTCAAGGCATTCGCGTGGGCAAGCAGCGCGTGCAACGACTGATGCAAGCGCATGGCATTCAGGCGCGCGGAAAGCGCCAGTTCCGAGTTACAACCACCGACAGCAAACATAACTTGCCGATTGCGCCGAACGTGCTTGATCGCAAGTTCATCGTGGCCGCGCCTAACCAGGCGTGGGTGGGGGACTTCACTTATATCGCCACCGAGGAAGGCTGGTTGTTTCTGGCTGTCGTGATTGATCTGTTCAGCCGTAAAGTGGTGGGCTGGTCGATGCGGCCCGACATGCAACGCAACTTGGTGATCGATGCGCTGGAGATGGCTTGGTTCAAGCGCAATCCTGGCAAGAAGGCAAGGCTGATCTTTCACAGTGACCGCGGCAGTCAATATGCGAGCGAGGATTTCGCAAAGGTGCTTGAACACTGCTCCATCACGCCATCGATGAGTCGCAAGGGCAACTGCTGGGATAACGCCTGCGCGGAGACGCTGTTCGGCTCGCTGAAGGTGGAGCGGCTGCATGGGCAACGCTTTGAAACGATCAGACAGGCCAAGGATGAAACCATCGCATGGCTGCTCTGGTATAACCAGACACGGATGCACTCGACATTGAACTATGTCAGCCCGATACAGTTCGAGCAGGACTGGACAGATGCAACGATGAAGATAGCGGCCTGAAGATTTGCGGCGACAGAGGCAGGCCGTGGAAATGATGGAAATCGATGATGCCGATTCCCACATTCCCACCGCCGCGACGACGGCGGGGATGAATCAATATCCTCAAAACCAGCCGGTTAAGAGATACGCATTCTGAGGGCAAGGTCACCGCCAAAACCAACGGATACTACGACTTTAGTGGGCTCACAAATAAGAGTGGGGATGCGGTTGTCATTTACGATCCGAATACCGGAAACCCCGACGGCACCGGCCGCACCCCGTTTCCGAACAACCATATCCCTCTTTCCAGGGTCGACCCCGCAGCTTTGACCATGTCCTCGCTGATTCCCTCAGCGACCATTCCTACCCTTACAACCAACAACTATATCTCCCCTTTCAAGGGAACTTTCGATACCAACCAATACGACGCTAAGGTCAACTGGGTTCCCTCGCAGCAGTCGACGGTCTTTGGGCACTTCACCACACAGAAGGGGGCAATCTTCGATCCCCCGTCCCTGGGTCCAGCGGGAGGAAATGCGACCAACGGCGGCCAGCCGGGCAATGCAGCTACGACAATCTACATCATCGGCTTTGGAGGTACCCATGCCTTCACTCCCAACCTGCTGATCGACGGCGATATTGGATACACGCGGCAGCACCTGGGGGCTCTGGATACCGACACTTCGCTCGGAGCCTACGGGCTCGACACGTTGAAGATTCCGGGAACGAATACTACGGTGGACGGCACTGCAACGGACGTCGACTATTTCGGAATTCCGTCCTTCCAATTCTCTACATTTGCCAATCTGGGCAACGCGAGCACCGGCAATCCCTTCGTTTTTCGCGACAACCAACTCGTCGAAAACGAGAACCTCACCTGGATCAAGGGCCATCATCAGTTCCGCTTTGGCGGGGAGTGGGATCATGTGGGGTTGAATCACTTCCAGCCGCAGGGGGCAGCCTTCCAAACCGCGCGCGGCACCTTCGGATTTAACGGCACCACTACCGAGCCGTGGACTTGCACGGGCGGGCCGCCGGTCTCCGCGGAAAAATGCACGGCCGGGACTTCCACGGAACCTGTGCCAAGTTCTACTCAGTACAATTCATTTGCCGATTTCCTGTTGGGCCTGCCTTATGAGGACGGCAAGGCCACACAACTTACCGACCCCATCGCGTTACGCTGGTCGACTTGGGCATTCTATGGACGCGACCAGTGGCAAGTCGCGCCAAAACTGAGCGTCAATCTCGGCCTGCGTTGGGAGCGCTATCCGATGGCGTACAGCGATCACGACAAGGGAGCGCGTGTACTGGATACGACGCCGGGAACTCCAAACTTCATGAACGTTGTTATCGGTGGGCATGGTTCGATTCCAAAGAACGACGGCATTCAGGTCGGTTCCGGATTGTTCCTGCCCAGAATCGGCGTTGCTTACTCGGTGACACCCAAAACCGTGGTTCGGCTAGGCGGGGCAATGGGAGCTGACGACAACAATTGGCGTTATCTCCGCAACGACTATCCGACGGTGATCATCAGCCAGCGCAACGGAAACAGTACGGGCGGCCCCGTCAACTACAGCACTGGCGCTCCATCCACCAGCTTGACCGGGTTCAATGCCACCGGGCCGTATGCTCAACTGCCCGCCGGCATTGTGGCGCCAGCACCAGTGAATCTCAGCACGGGCCTGGTTCCGCTTCCAACTGGCGTAGGAACCAGCACTATCGGCTCGTATCCGAATTTCCGCCGCGGATACATTTATTCCTACAACCTCACCTTGGAACAGCAGTTCGCCGGATTCGTGGCCGATCTTGGCTACGTGGGTAACAGGGAGGTTCGACCCATTCAAAACATGAACCTCAATGCCGCGCCCATCAACGGAGGCTCGGCAGGACAGTTGCTGACCGCCGCAGGTATTGCCGCGGGTCTCATTCCATCCGGTCAAACCTATGCAGGGGTCAGCACTCTGATTCCGCTGGGACACAACTATTACGACTCGATGCAGGCCAAGATCACCCGGCGGATCGGCCAGGCCTCGCAGATCGGAATTCTTTACACATGGTCGAAGGCTGAGGACTTTGAAGACAATGAAGAGCTCAACGGAATCAGTTGGCCCTATCCGGCCTATTTCGCAAAGAACAAGGCCCGGGCCGGGTTCGATCGCAAATACAACTTTGAGGGCTACTGGGTTTACAACCTTCCCTTTGGAAAGGGCCAGAGCATGGCGACCCATGGCATTACGAGCCTCCCTGGCGGGAGGCTGGACGATCAGCGGCGTCCTCAGCAGGCTCGCCGGAACTCCGTTCACGATCACGGATTCCGGGAAGGGAAACTCCAACCTCGGGGATAACGGCACCAACACGCAAACGGTCAATCTAAACGGGAATTTCAAGATCACCAATGCACGTCCTCCCTGGTCCACGTCCTCGACCGTCTGCCCGGCCGGTGCTACAACCTGCCGTTACTTCGATCCGTCCACCGTTGCGCAGGTTACGACGGCATCCTTCGGTACCCAAGGCCGTAACTGGGTCGTCGGTCCCGGCTATTTTGACGTGGACGCCAACCTGCAGCGGGATTTCAAGATCAGGGAGTATCTGACCTTCCAATTTGAAGCTCAGGCGATCGGCCTCACGAATACGCCGCACTTCGCCAACCCAACCTCAGATCTCAATAACGCGAACTTTGGCATCATCTCCGGCGAGTTACAGGGAACCAATGCTGCTGGTCTGGGTGGTAGCCAGGGCGAACGTTTGTGGTTCTTTGGAGGAAAGTTCATCTTCTGAGAACCGTTGGAAAGGATGGGCGCGGCCTGAAATCGTCGCGCCCACTTCTTCGCCAGGAAGATAAAAGGCAAGCTTCCACCTCGCCCCAGTCAATTTGCGGCAACCAAAATCTTCTAAACAGAAGAGTTGTGGATCACAGGCTCAGAGCCTCATGCTATTGATTACAACGAAGGAGAAGAATGGCATGACACAGGCTCAGTCCAGTCAAGCCCGGAAATCAAGCGGCGGCATGCGACGAGTGGATCTCAAAGACGCCCAGCTTGGCTCAAATGACATCGGCCGCAGGATCAATCGCGACATTGTTCTACAGTTGATCCGGACGCTCCAGCCCATTTCTCGAGCAGATCTGGCGCGATCCTCGGGCCTTCAGCGCAGCACGGTCTCTGAAATTGTCGATCAGTTGCTCGAAGAGGGGTGGATCGCGGAAGGGTCCAGCAAGCGTACCGCGCGGGGCCGCCATCCAACCATGCTCACGTTGAATGACGCCGTGGCCATATTGGCGGTGGATATTCATCCTGGGCAAGCGGTTGTAGCGATGGTGGATTTGAATGGCCGGATCCTCTCCTCTTCCAGTTTGCCGGTAGGCAAAGATCCGGCGAGAGCGATCAAATCCATTGTGACTTGCCTGAAGCGGCTGCGCGATTCTCATCCAAACAAATCATTGGAGGGCATCGGTGTCAGCGTGCCTGGGCGCGTAAGCGAGAAGACGGAGCGCATCGTTTTTGCACCGAATTTGAAATGGGCCGGTTTTGATTTGAAACAGCAGATCGAAGCGGAGATGGGACTGCCGGCGGAAGTTGAGAATGCGGCCAATTCGTCTCTGGTCTCGGAGCTTTGGTTTGGCCGAATGGATGGAGTGCGAAACGCAGCGCTCGTTACCGTTTCTGAGGGAATTGGCGCAGGCATGCTGGCCGACGGTGTTTTGGTCAGAGGCCATGACGGCACGGCCGGCGAGTTCGGGCACATTCCACTCGTATCCCCCGGCCTGCTTTGCGGATGCGGGCAAACCGGATGCTGGGAAACTGTCGGCTCAAACAGCGCCGCGGTTCGGTACTACAAGGAATTGGTTTCGAAGCCGCATGAAATCACCTTCGAGCAATTGCTGAGCCTTGCCGACGAAGGGGATCTCAACGCGGCGGCTGCAATTGAAAAGCAGGCGGAATTTCTCGGCAGGGGGATGCGAATGCTTGCCTGCGCGTTTTCTCCAGAGGTCGTGCTCGTGGCTGGTAGCCTTGTCTCCGCGTGGAAGAGATTTGCGCCCATCCTTGAGAGAGAACTGACCAGATCGCCTCTTCCCGGTACTCCGCCGCGGCTGCAGCCAACTTACGAAGGCGGTCTGGCGCGCTTGCGTGGCGCGGCGGCCATTCTCCTGCAACGGCATTCGGGATTGCATGATCGCAGGCGTTTTTTAGAGACGCATGAGCAGAGCTTCGTTACCGTCCAATCGAAAAGTGAAATCGGTAACGAATAGCGAAGAGATCTAACATCGAGAACGGAGAGAAACTGAGATGGCGCCGAACTGCTCCCCGCCAAATAAATCATCGCATCACGAAAAGCTAAGCAGTTGGCTGCGGCGTGCGGCAGGCCTGTCGATCTTGATTTGCCTGTTGCTCACGCCAATTGCCGGTCTCGCATTGGGGCAACCGAAGTTTATACAGACTGCGGCCGCTGCTGGCAGCCTTCCTTTGGTGCAAGCCGGGAAGGCCGCAACACTTGTAGTCGACAGCAGCGATTACCCCGGCGTCCACCGCGCAGCTCACGATCTCCAGGCGGATATTGAGCGGGTGAGCGGAGTAAAGCCCGTCCTGATTGAGGACGGGAAGGCACTTTCCGGAGAGATCGTTCTTATCGGAACCATCGGCAAAAGCGGCCTTATCGACGGCCTCATCCGATCCCACAAGATCGATGTCTCGCAGATTCAAGGTAAGTGGGAGTCCACGCTGACGCAGGTGGTGGAAGATCCGCTGCCCGGCGTTGCCCGCGCTCTGGTGATTGCGGGCAGCGATAAGCGCGGCACGATCTTCGGCATCTACGATCTGAGCGAGCAAATCGGCGTCTCTCCCTGGTACTGGTGGGCCGACGTGCCGCCCGAGCACCACGATGCGCTCTTTGTAAACGCCGGCCGCTGGGTGGAGGGCGAACCGGCTGTCAAGTATCGCGGCATCTTCCTCAACGACGAAGCTCCAGCATTGAGCGGCTGGGCAAAGGAGAAATTCGGCGGACTCAATCACCAGTTCTATGAGCATGTTTTCGAGCTGTTGCTGCGGCTGCGCGCAAACTACCTGTGGCCGGCCATGTGGAACAATGCCTTCAACGAGGACGATCCGCTCAATCCCAAGCTGGCCGACGAATACGGCATCGTGATGGGAACCAGCCATCACGAACCCATGTTGCGTGCGCAGCAGGAGTGGAAACGCCACGGGCACGGTCCCTGGGACTACTCCACCAACGCTGATGTACTGAAGAACTTCTGGGAAGCGGGGATAGAGCGCAACAAGAACTACGAGAGCACCATCACTCTTGGCATGAGGGGAGACGGCGACGAGCCGATGGCTGAGAGTGAGAACATCGCGCTGCTCGAAAAAATTGTGGCCGATCAGAGAGCGATTCTTGCAAAACACAGCACCCCGACCCTCGACAGCGATCCCAAGGTATGGGCGCTTTATAAAGAGGTGCAAGGCTACTACCAGAAAGGGATGCGAGTCCCCGACGATGTTACCTTGCTCTGGTCAGACGATAACTGGGGCAACATCCGCCGCCTGCCAACGCCGGAGGAGCGCACTCGATCTGGAGGTGCGGGCGTCTACTACCACTTCGACTACGTCGGCGATCCGCGCAACTATAAATGGCTGCTGACTGTGCCCATCACCAAGGTTTGGGAGCAGATGAATCTGGCCCACGCGTACGGCGCCGACCGGATTTGGATCGTCAACGTAGGCGACCTCAAGCCGATGGAGTTTCCCATCGAGTTCTTTCTTACCTATGGACGGCATCCTGAGCAGTGGGGCAAGGACGACTTGCGCAAATTCACCGAGCTGTGGGCGGCTCGGGAGTTCGGTCCGCAGTTCGCCGTCGAGGCCGCTGATCTGGTCTCGCTGTACACGCAGTACAACGGCCGCCGCAAGCCCGAGCAATTGGATCCGGATACTTTCAGCCTCACTAACTATCACGAAGCCGAGCGCATTGAGAACGATTGGAAGTCCCTGACCGAGCGGGCCGAGCGCCTCTCCGCGCAGCTTCCGCCCCAGCGGCGCGATGCGTTCTTCGAACTGGTTCTCTACCCGGTCAAGGCCTCGGCCATCGTCAACGAGCTATATATCGAGGCCGGACGCAACCATCTCTACGCCAAGCAGGGCCGGGCCAGCACCAATGACTCCGCCGCCGCTGTTCGCGCCCTGTTTGCCGCCGACGCTGCCTGGACCGATCAATACAATCACGGCCTGCTCAACGGCAAGTGGGACCACATGATGGACCAGACGCACATCGGTTACACTTACTGGCAGGAGCCGAGGGTGAATGCAATGCCCGCGGTCAGCGAGGTGCAGCCCCTGCATCGCGCCTACATGCAGGTCTCGCCCGAGGGCACTGCGCAGACCAACGAGAGCTGGGCGGCAAAGATGGAATTGCCTGTCTTCGATGTTTTCAACCAGCAAAAATATTCCATTGATCTCTTCAACAGCGGCGATCTTCCATTCGAGTTCACGGCTTCAGTAGATCAGCCCTGGATACATCTCAGCGAAGAGTCGGGAAAGGTGGCCAAGGATCTGCGGCTTTGGGTCGGCGTGGATTGGAGCAAGGTTCCAAATGGCGCGCAGAGCGGCTCGGTCCTGGTTCGACAAAAAGACGGCCCGACCGTGCGAGTGAAGGTACATTCTTTCAAGCCTTCCGAGCCCCAACGCGATGCCGGTAGCAGGCTTTGTAGAAGCCAACCATTATGTCTCTATCGAGGCCGAACACTACACAAAGAGAACCGGCGCTGACGGCGTCAATTGGGAGCGCATTCCCGGCTTTGGCGAGACGCTGTCTGGCATGAGCATATTTCCCGTCACCGCACCCAGCTTCGATCAGTCGCAACCGGCTCCCATGCTCGAATACAAGATGTGGCTCTTCGAGAGCGGCGTCTTCAACGTGGAGGCAACGCTTGCGCCCACGCTGAATTTTGTTCCGGGACGCGGCCTGCGCTTCGCTATCTCTTTTGACGATGGTCAGCCGCAGATCGTCGATGCCCTGGAACATAACACTGGCGAAGATTGGGCCAAGGCCGTCAGCGACGGAGTGCGGCGCGCCTCTACAACTCTCAAGATCGACGCGCCCGGTTCGCATACGTTGAAGATCCGGATGGTTGACCCGGGCATTGTTCTGGAAAGACTGCTGGTCAGCCAGGGCAGCATCGCTCCCAGCTATCTCGGTCCGCCGGAGAGTTTTTGCGGCCTTGTGGAGACAAACCAATAGAGCATTTTCACAGGATGAATATCAACATAGCTCCGGCATCCTTGAATTCCTGCGCTTGGGCCGGTCTTGTATCAGGGCACGACTTCAGTCGTGCCGCAAAAGCCGCAAAATGAGGGAGGGCTTTAGCCCCTGCGGGCCGTCTGATCCTCTCTATCTCCGTTTGTACAGCCAGAATCCCATTTGCCGGATCAAGATTGATATTCATTTTCACAGATAGTGACTGGTGCCCCACCCTCGCCGCGTCTTTGTTCTTGCGGCTAGGGTTCTACCGTCAAAGTTCCATCAAAAGATAAGCTGTCATCCTGAGCGAAGCGTACTTCAGCGGAGTCGAAGGACCTGCATTTTGCAACCTTGCGATAAGAAAGTCATTCCCTTACATATGGCACAAATTCTCAACCTCCCGGCTACGTACCACAGAAAGTCCGCAGAACGCGCTCATCGGGGCGAGCCGGCATTGCATACCGCTCCAGCCCCGGCCTCGCTTCATAGGGCCGCGTAACGACAGCCAGCAACTCCTCGAACGGCTGGAAATCCTGCCTCCAAGTTGCCGCGTTCAGCGCTTCTTCCACCAGGTGATTGCGGGGAATGAATACAGGATTGACGCTTCGCATGGACACCATGCGCGTTTGCGCCTCGATATGTTCTTCTTCGAGACGTGTGCGCCACTGCGCAACCCAGCCATCATACGCGTCCGGGTTGGCGAAGAGTGTCCGTACTTTCGCATCGCCCTCCGGCCCTTCTGCGGCATCGCAGAGCGTGCAAAAGGTCAACGTGAAATCAGCGCCGTTGGCGGCCATGCGATCCAGCAGATCTTCCGCCAGAGCAGCATCCTCTTCGCGCTCGGTAAACAGACCAAGCTTGCGGCGCAATCCAGCCATTCGGGCTTTCAAATACTGCGGCTCAAATGCGCGGAGTGCCTCGTTTGCCGCAGTCACCGCAGCCTCTTCGCTCCCAGCTTCGAGCGCCAGTACTGGCAGCAACGCTTCAGCCAGCCGTGTCAGGTTCCACAGCGCCGCATTGGGCTGGTTGCCGTAGGCATAGCGTCCGCCATGATCAATGGAGCTGAAGACCGTGGCTGGGTCGTAGGCTTCCATAAAGGCGCAAGGGCCGAAATCGATGGTCTCGCCCGAGATGGAAGTGTTGTCGGTATTCATCACGCCGTGGATGAAGCCGAGCAGCATCCATTGCGCAATCAACCGCGCCTGGAGGGTGATCACGCCCTGGAGCAACGCCCTGTAGGGCCGCTCAGCCTGCGCCGCCTCAGGATAGTGCCGGGCGATTGCATAGTCGGCCAGCGTGCGCACGCCTTCAGTATCGCGCCGCGCGGCGAAATACTGGAACGTTCCCACGCGCAGGTGGCTCGCTGCCACGCGCGTCAGCACCGCTCCCGGCAGCGCCGTTTCCCGCAGCACGCGTTCCCCAGTCGTCACCGCCGCCAATGCCCGGGTGGTTGGCACGCCTAGCGCAGCCATGGCCTCGCTCACAATGTACTCGCGCAACACCGGACCCAGCGCGGCTCTGCCGTCGCCCCCACGCGAGAATGGAGTCCGGCCAGAACCCTTGAGCTGTATGTCGTAGCGAACGCCGTTGCGCCCCGCCACCTCGCCCAGCAGGATGGCTCGCCCATCGCCCAGTTGCGGTACAAAATGTCCAAACTGGTGCCCGGCATAAGCCAGCGCCACCGGCTCAGCCCCCTCCGCCACGCGGTTCCCAGCCAAGACTTCAACACCAGCTCCGCTCTTGAGCGCCTCCGCATCAAGTCCCAGCTCCCGCGCCAGTTCCTCATTCACCTTCACCAGCCGCGGCGCAGCAACCGGCGTTGGATTCAACCGCGCATAGAAGTGCTCCGGCAGCCGCGCATAGGTGTTGTCAAACTCGAAGCGAATTTCCTGGCCGTTGGAGGCAACCGTGGCCTGAGAATCGCTTGTGGGAACATCAGATGAATCCATGCTTATTGGATGCGAGAAGGCTTCGTCGGTCGCTTTCAGTCGGCGCGTGGTGAATAGCTCTTCGGGCTGAGCACAGCCCGAATGATTCGACCGCTTTCCAGTCCACCGCCGGATGTACTATGCTTGCTGCGTTCATTGAGGTGATCTTTTGTTGACCCGCCGCCGTTTTACTTCTCTTGCCGCCGCTGCCGTCGCCGGTGCTGCCGTCGCTCCCAGCCTCCAAGCCCAGAAGGGCACCACCCGCTCCGGGCTCGAGTTCGGCGTGCAGATTTTCATGGTGCGCGACCGTCTCGGCCCGAAAGACCTCGTTCCCACGCTGGATCTGATTCACTCCATCGGCTACGCCAGCATTGAGACCTACCCGCTGGTCTACGACCGCCCGGCTAAAGATTTGAAGAAACTGATTACCAACGCCGGGTTGAAAGCTCCGAGCGGCCACTTCGACTACGCGACTCTCGAAGAGCATGTGGACTACGCCGCCGAGCTGGGCCTCGAATACATGATCTGCCCGATGCTCGACTACGCGCTCTGGAATTCGCTGGACGGCTTTCATCAGGCCGCCGAGCATCTGAATAAAGCTGCCGCCAAGGCACATGCCGCAGGGCTGAAATTCGGCTACCATCCGCACAATTACGAGTACAAGCCGCTGCCCGGTGGCCGGGGAATCGACGTCCTGTTTAAGGAACTGGCCCCCGCCATCCGGCTCGAACTCGACATCTACTGGGCCATCGAGGGCGGGCAGGACTCTCTGGAGCTGATGCGCCAGCACAAGGACCGGCTGGAGCTGATCCACATCAAGGACCGCAAGCCGGTGACCGGCGTAACCTACGCGCCAGACGAGCACGCCGCCCACTATACCGAGGCCGGCTCCGGCACCATTGATTGGAAGGCCAATCTGGGCCTCGCCCGCCAGCTTGGCGTCCGGCAGTTTTTTGTCGATCAGGACGGCTACGACGTGCCTGTGGAAGAGAGCCTGCGCCGCAACTGGCGGTACCTTTCCCAGTTGAGTCTGTGATCGCCGCCGCGCCGCAGTGTTAAGTGTTGAGAAAAAGCCGGCTTCGGAACCGGCTACAGTGTTTTCGATTCTGCTCTTTACAGAGACCTCAATGCCGAGTGGCTTTTTCCTCAAGAAAAAGCCACCTTGCACAATCTCCAAACGCCAACATATGAATCGAAAACGCTCTAATCCCTTTCTGCATCAAATTCCCGCTGCGCCGCATCGGACAAATGAGTTATACTCAAGTTTCACAGCGGATATCCTATGGCCTCCCTGCACTCACATCACCCTCCGGAAGATTGTCTGAATTGTGAGCATCGCCATCTGCGAATGTTCTGCAATCTTACACCGGACGCGCTGCGTGACTACGACAGCATTGGCGTGATGATGAGCCATGCCCGCGGGGCCAAGCTCTTTACCGAGGGCGACACCGCGCGGAATGTCTTTGTCGTCTGTTTCGGCCAGGTCAAAATCTCTTCCACCTCCCGCGACGGCAAAACCATGATTCTCAAAATCGCCGGCCCCGGTGATGTGATGGGCCTCAGCGCGGTGCTGGCCAATGTTCCCCATGAAGTCACCGCCGAAGCCATTGAACCCTGCCAGGTAAAAACCGTTCGCAAGCAAGAGTTTGTGGACTTTCTGGGCCGCCACGGTATCGCCAGTATGCATGCCGCGCAAGCGCTCAGCGGCGAGTACCTCACTGTCTTCCACGATGCCAAGCGGCTGGCACTCTCCGGCTCGGCTGCCGGGCGGCTGGCGCGGCTTTTGCTCGACTGGGGCCACTCGGCTGCCAGCGGCAAGCCGGAAATTCGCTTCACGATGGCCCTTACCCATGAGGAGATCGCCAACATGGCGGGCACCTCGCGCGAGACGGTCACCCGGCTGCTGAATCAGTTCCGCCGCGACCAGTGGATCACCATCAAGGGTTCCAGCATGACCATCACCAAGCCCGACCAACTGGAACGGCTGACCGCCTAGTCGACGGTGTTGATCTGGTTGGTCGCCGGATTGATGCTGATCTGGGTTCGTGGTATCCCATCCGCCACCCAGCGTCATAGGCGTATCCGGCGGTGTGGATCTGGTTGGTCGTCGGATTGAAGCTGACCTGAATCCGAGGTATCGGAGCGGTGATGCTGTCGCCATAGCTCGGGTCTCAGTTTCCAATAGACTAAAGCACCGATACCAACGGGAACCAATGCACCATGACCTTGCCCTCAGAATGCGTATCTCTTAACCGGCTGGTTTTGAGGATATTGATTCATCCCCGCCGTCGTCGCGGCGGTGGGAATGTGGGAATCGGCATCATCGATTTCCATCATTTCCACGGCCTGCCTCTGTCGCCGCAAATCTTCAGGCCGCTATCTTCATCGTTGCATCTGTCCAGTCCTGCTCGAACTGTATCGGGCTGACATAGTTCAATGTCGAGTGCATCCGTGTCTGGTTATACCAGAGCAGCCATGCGATGGTTTCATCCTTGGCCTGTCTGATCGTTTCAAAGCGTTGCCCATGCAGCCGCTCCACCTTCAGCGAGCCGAACAGCGTCTCCGCGCAGGCGTTATCCCAGCAGTTGCCCTTGCGACTCATCGATGGCGTGATGGAGCAGTGTTCAAGCACCTTTGCGAAATCCTCGCTCGCATATTGACTGCCGCGGTCACTGTGAAAGATCAGCCTTGCCTTCTTGCCAGGATTGCGCTTGAACCAAGCCATCTCCAGCGCATCGATCACCAAGTTGCGTTGCATGTCGGGCCGCATCGACCAGCCCACCACTTTACGGCTGAACAGATCAATCACGACAGCCAGAAACAACCAGCCTTCCTCGGTGGCGATATAAGTGAAGTCCCCCACCCACGCCTGGTTAGGCGCGGCCACGATGAACTTGCGATCAAGCACGTTCGGCGCAATCGGCAAGTTATGTTTGCTGTCGGTGGTTGTAACTCGGAACTGGCGCTTTCCGCGCGCCTGAATGCCATGCGCTTGCATCAGTCGTTGCACGCGCTGCTTGCCCACGCGAATGCCTTGAGCCAGCAGTTCGCGCCAAATGCGCGGCCATCCGTAGGCGCTGCGATTCGCCGCAAAAACAGCACTGATATGAACGAGCAACGCTTCATTGCTGAGATGGCGGCGCTGGGCAATATTCATACGCCGCGCCCAGTGTTCATGGTAGCCGGAGACACTCACAAGCAGCACCCGGCATTGCACCCGGATGGGCCAGACCCGTTTGTGCCGTTCAATAAAGGCGTACTTCATCGCTGGCCCTTTGCGAAGAACGCCGTCGCTTTTCCCAAGATGTCGCGCTCCATCGTGACTCGTGCCAACTCCGCCCGCAGTCGGCTAATCTCCATCTGCTCGGCAGTCACCTGGTGCTTACCAGAGGCACCCTTCAACCTTCCAGCACGGTGCAGTTTGATCCAGTTGCCCAAGGTCTGCTCGACCACTCCCAAACTCCGCGCCGCACCTGCCATCGTCTGGCCCGACTCCACCAGCCGAACGGCCTCTTGCTTGAACTCTAGCGTGTAACGTCCACGCGCTGCCTTCGTCATCTTCGTTTCCCTTTCGCTATTAAAACAGCTTGCTAAGGGATACGTTTTGCAGGGGCAAGGTCACCAACGACCGTGTACGCAAACGAATAAAGGACGGGACTCATCCGCCAGAGGTTGACCAATAAAACTCGATCCTGTACCAGCACTGTGCATATACTGAACACAAGTAATAGTATCGCAAATGCTAGTATTAACCTCATTCTGAAGGCGCTATCGCGACGATTAAAAGGCAACTTGGAATTAGCAAACCCTAGGCATAGGACTATGATCGGGGCCACAAAACAGCCTCCGATATCGCCAGCCAATTGTTCGATGCCCGTACCATTTGCTGCAATCATTTCAACTCCTTAATGCCTCAAGCTCGGAATCTAGCGGCACATAAACAAGTAAGCGCCTGCGAACCCAACCGCGTCGTAGCCTAATTTAGGCACAGCAACTACATCAGTCGCTTCACCTACGGCAGCCTTCACCAAGATTCCAGTAGCCCCACCGTCGAGTGCGAATCCTTCAAGTTCCGGTGACGGAACACCAGGTATCCCTGGGTTCCATCCACCAGTTGCCAGATTTGTTAACGGATTCTCATCCGTCGTGAACAGATTGACCACTCCGCTGATCGAGTTACCGAGGAAAGCTTGGACTATTGGATTGTCTGGCGAATCCCCCGATGTCATAGAGGCGATACTTAATTCTTTATCTGCTCTATAAGAAGCACACGCTAGTCGGCTCACGGGCGTTATCGTTCCTATATTTGGGGCGATCACTTGCCGGGACCAATTCGTCACTCAGAAGCTATGGACACGCAGGCTGTAAGCGCCTTCACTTCCAAGAAGAAAACAGATTGCAGGTCGTAACGATAATTGTGGAATAAGCCACAGAAAGAACCGTCAGCGAAAATGTTGAGCTTGCAGTTAAGATCGCCTGCCGAGTTGTTGAATCCACCTCCCTTTCCCTGAGAATCCTTTCAAGCTTGCGGTCTCCTACGACCACACAGACCCAAAGGAGAGGGATAATTATGAACAAAAGAAACGCCACCAACCTCCTTGAAAGGTCGTGATGCTGAAATACAAAGGTCATGGGAAAGACATCACAACCGAGAGCCACAAATAGGAAAATAATCACCATCGGACGATACCACTCCGCCTCCTGCCTGCGCATGGTGCCGTCGTTAGTCATTCCGCTCATCCCTTCAATCGATTGTGCCATCAGTTCCTCCTTATGAACGCGAGCGCTGTGCTACGGGCAAGTAAAGAAATGCACACCGTGAATGAACAAATCTGCCACACCCGCCCCTGCAGTGAATATCGCTGGAGCTACTGCCACCGGACCCGACACCAAAGCCGTGACCCCTGTAGCCACGCCGCCGGCAGTAAGTACCATATCCGCTCCCTCCGCCGCTTTCTCAACGCCTTTGCAGCGCGCCTCTTCAGCTCCAGGTGGTTCAGGATACCCGCCGTTTGGCTTCCATCGTGGATCAAATGGTCCCACGCGGTTATATCGGCCATTATTTGGGGCGACTGGCATAGTCGGGCCACTGAAGCTACTTTGAGAAAGTATTGCAGAAGATACCTGCATCCAATTTGCTTGTTCTGTGAGAGTGCCATTTGTGTTTCCAATCGGAGTTTGTGATCCGTCATCATTTATTGCATAGGAAATACTTTGGGTCCATAAATTACTGGAGGGCAATTGCAACATCAGGACTCCGCCTTGAACTGAGAACCAAGAGATGCTCCCACTCCCCAGCCAACCCATTTCTGCTGCTGATGACTGCGCCCACAGACTTCCTACGCCGCCGCCGCCCCATCCTGGTGTTCCAGGAACGTCGCCTGCGGAGCAATTCGGGTCGTTGGCGCAATCGCCGTATCCAGGGCATCCATTCCCCTGAATATCACAGTTCAACCCGCTCGGATCGATGCCTGCGAGAGGGTTATTCAGCACATAGCTGTATCGATTAAAGCTCTGCGGATTGTTCGCGTCATAGCTCCCTGAGTATGGGTCAGGCCGCATCCAGCGGCCCTGCGCAGGCGAGTACTGCCGGAACTGCGCATGATCGGTCGCGCTCTCGCTGTCAGTGTCCAGCACGGCGAAGTGATAGGCGTCGTAGTCTTCGCCGCTGGAGGTTTGCCCGTCGCCAAAGGGCAGGGATTGGTAGGAGCCTTCCACCGTGCCATTATACGTAGTCCGCAGCCGCTCCGTGCCCAGCCAGTCCTGATGCTGGTAGTTCGCAACGCTTGCCGCGTAGAACTCAACCGGCGTTGCGCCCCAGTAGCTCTGCCCGGCGAGCTGATAAAAGCCTGGTTTCCAGGTCGAGACGCGCTGTCCGCTCTGGTTGAATACAAACTCGGTAACCTGGGAATCCACCACCGTGCGTACCCGATGATTGAGCGCATCGTAAACGTAACTCGCCGTCGCGCCGCCGTCCACTGCCGTGAGGTTGCCGGCGGCGGCGTAGGCGTAACCGGCGGTGTTGATCTGGTTGGTCGCCGGATTGAAGCTGATCTGGGTTCGTGCGATCCCACCCTTCGCTGGAAAAAAGCGAAGGATGGGGCACCCGCGGTGGTGGGGTGGTTTAGATTTCAAAAACTCAGGGTGCGCCACCCGCCCTACGGAAAATCCACCACGCTGCAATACAGATTGGCGCGAGGACGGTTATCGCCACTCCAATCCCTTGCACAGTCCGGGGCACGCTGGGCCTCTGAAGAAGAGCATTCAAGCCGAGAGCTAGGCCAAAATATAGGGCGGTAGCTATCAACGATCCAACCGCGACGACTGAGAATAGCCGAAGTGTGTTGCTCATGATCCTCTCCTTAGTGAGCCGCGCAGCTTGCAAAATCCGCCGGGTGGTCCCAGAACAAGTAGATTGAGAGGTCCACCGGATTACCATTCCGCGTGTACTGATTCAGTAGCTTTCCTCTGACGCAGTTGGACCAGGGATTGTTTGGGAAACCCATGCAAAGGCCGTAAAGGATGTCACCCGCTCCTGTTCCATCTCGATAAACACCGCAAAATGCCGGATCGGGCGGCACATTGGGTCTCGAATTTGGATTCGCCGGTCCAATGGTCGCGTTATTTGGGGCCGGGGACAGCTCTCCGCAGCTTCTTCGCAATACTTCGTACTGCCACCTCGATCATCGCGCACGTTACCCCCACCGCAGCGCCTGCCAAGATGGCAAGAAAAAAGTTCGATTTGAACGGTTCGAGTCGAGTGGCCAAAACTGCGGATACGATTCCCGCAAGCAAAGCCATGACATAATACCTCTTCAAAAATTCACTCGCGGGCATAGCAACGCTCCTTCAATTGTAAAAAGCACAAGCTACCAACCCAGTTCCAAAGCCACCTGCGGCACCTACGATTGTGGCGGCGCCAATCGATGTGCCCGCGGTAAACCATGAGGTAGCAACTCCAACGAAGAATCCTCCGGTACCGCCAGCGACGGTTGTAACGCCCAGACATTTCACATACTTAGGTATGACAACCGGGTTCCCTGAGACAGCTTGGCATCCTTCGACGCCACACACCAAGTGCGGCATTACGGTCGGTGTGCCGTTATTTGGGGCGACTGGCATAGTCGGGCCACTGAAGCTACTTTGAGAAAGTATTGCAGAAGATACCTGCATCCAATTTTCTTGTTCTGTGAGAGTGCCATTTGTGTTTCCAATCGGAGTTTGTGATCCGTCATCATTTATTGCATAGGAAATACTTTGGGTCCATAAATTACTGGAGGGCAATTGCAACATCAGGACTCCGCCTTGAACTGAGAACCAAGAGATGCTGCCACTCCCCAGCCAACCCATTTCTGCTGCTGATGACTGCGCCCACAGACTTCCTACGCCGCCGCCGCCCCATCCTGGTGTTCCAGGAACGTCGCCTGCGGAGCAATTCGGGTCGTTGGCGCAATCGCCGTATCCAGGGCATCCATTCCCCTGAATATCACAGTTCAACCCGCTCGGATCGATGCCTGCGAGAGGGTTGTTCAGCACATAGCTGTATCGGTTAAAGCTCTGCGGATTGTTCGCGTCATAACTGCCTGCATACGGGTCCGGTCGCATCCAGCGGCCCTGCGCAGGCGAGTACTGCCGGAACTGCGCATGATCGGTCGCGCTCTCGCTGTCAGTGTCCAGCACGGCGAAGTGATAGGCGTCGTAGTCTTCGCCGCTGGAGGTTTGCCCGTCGCCAAAGGGCAGGGATTGGTAGGAGCCTTCCACTGCGCCATTATACGTAGTCCGCAGCCGCTCCGTGCCCAGCCAGTCCTGATGCTGGTAGTTCGCCACGCTTGCCACGTAAAACTCAACAGGCTTTGCGCCCCAGTAGCTCTGTCCGGCGAGCTGATAAAAGCCTGGTTTCCAGGTCGAGACGCGCTGTCCGCTCTGGTTGAATACAAACTCGGTAACCTGGGAATCCACCACCGTGCGTACCCGATGATTGAGCGCATCGTAAACGTAACTCGCCGTCGCGCCGCCATCCACTGCCGTGAGGTTGCCCTCCGCGTCGTAGGTGTAGCTGTGGTTGCCGTCGTTGGTCATGTTCCCGGCGGCATCGTAGGTATAGCCGTTGAGCTGATTGTTGGCGGTGTTGACGCTCGCGGAGAAAGAGAAGCCGCCATTCAACGGGGTCTGCGCGGTGCGGTTGCCCCAGCGGTCGTAGGTCCAGGTGTAATTCGCCGCGGGAAAAGCACCGGTAATCGTGCGTGAGGTCAGCCGGTTGAATTCATCGTACCCATAGTTGGCCGGCTGATTCAGCACCGTATCGGACGAAGTGGTCAACTGGCTGCCACTCCATATACCGAAAAACCCGTAGAGCTGGACACCGCCTGTACAACCGGCTATCGAAGAGCCGTTGCACACCCACCCGCCATTCAGCCGCCCTAGTCCGTCGTAGCTGGAGACGCCGGTGAGTCCGTTGCCGAGGCTGAAGCTGACCGGGCCGTTGGGGCCGTTGTGCACATTCGAGACGATATCTGGCGGATGCGTGGCATCGCTGAGGGAGCTGGTGAGCGATGTCAGCTCATTGGCTTGCGAGTAGGCGTAAGAGTTCGTCACGCCCGCGCCATCGGATGAGGAGAGCATGTTTCCGGCCAGATCGTAGGTGTAGTTGAGATTGTAACCACTGGTGTTACAGGTGGCCGGGGTACACTCTGACATTTGATTAATCCGTCCCATCGGGTCGTAGCCATAGATGGTCGCGGCGCCATTGAGGGTCGTTGCCGCATAAGCCCAGGACAATTGCCCTTTGATATTTGGCTGCGTCAGCCCCCAGCCGGCATTCACGTCATATTTGTACGACTTGGTTGGCGTTCCATCGCTATAGGTGATGCTCACCGGCCGGCTCAGGGAATCGTATTGCGTGGTAGTCGTGGTCAGCACGGTGCTGCTGCTCTGGTTGGCCGTGGGCTTGGTGCGCGTTACCACCAGCCCCGTGCTGTTGTAGGCGTAGCTGTAGGTTGTCGTACCGGATTCAGGCTCCGTGACTGAAGTGGTGCGCCCCAGCATATCGGTCTGGAAGGTGCGCGTCTGAACGCCTTGCGTAGTGCTCGTGGTGTGATTTGCAAGGTTATAGGAATAGGTCGTGGTAAAGCCGGTTCCCGCAATGTCGGTTCCGCAGCTTACTGGCGCGCCTGAGCCGGGCATGGTGCTGTTGGAAGAGATTTCGCAGACGACTGTCGGCCTGCCCAGGCCGTCAACCTGCGAGATGCGCGTCACGCCATTTTGATCGACAACTTTGGTGGCGCGTCCGCTATACGTGGTTGTGACTTTCTCTCCGTTGGCGCGGGTAAGCGAGGTCACGCGCCCGAGAACATCGTAGGCGTAAACGTCGCCAGCGCCAGAGCAGATCTTGGCAGCGGTCAATCCGGCCCCTTGGTATTGATACGAGACAAAGCTCTGGTTGCCGTTCGCGTCGTAGCACGAGTCAGCTTGATACCAGGAATTGCCGCTTTGCCCATTGGCCAGCAGCGAACGGCTCGGCGGGCCATAGCTATCGAGCTGTGTTTCTGCTGTGGAAGCAACGCTCGACGATTGGTAGACATTCGCCGTTACCAGCGTGGGGCTGTACGTCGCGGCTGTCTCGCCGCCGTCCGGGAACGTGATCTCCGTAGGCCGCAACATCGAGTCATACGATACTACCTTTGTCTTGTTGCTGTTCATGTCTGTAGACGAGAGCGGAAAGCCCGTATACGCTGTATCAAAGCCCGCGCCAGTGCTGAGAGCGACCCCGCTTGGTGGAGTCGGGTATTGCACTCCTGTTGTGTAGACGAATGTGGGATCGTAGGTAAAATTCTCAATCGCAATCGGTACTGTTGTCAGTGGCGGGTTAGTACCAGTGTCTTGAGTTATTGACAAGACAGAACCAGTGTCTTCGTAGGTTGCCGTTACGCCCAAATAGTTGGTGGATGACCAGTACGCTTGAATACTTGTCAGGTTTCCACGCGCACAGACGACCTGGCCAGTGCAGGGAGGGTTTGTGTGCTGCGGAACCCCTGAACTGGCAGTTGGCGTACTTCCGTCGTATGTATAGTAAGTTCCAGCCACCCAGTTGCCTGATCCATCATCCGTGCCGGCATACGTAGGTTCGCCGTTATTGTTGTAATCCCAGCCCTGGGTTTGCAACAATGCACCGCGCGCCGAACTCCCGCCAAAATCATAGGTCTTCAACGTGCCTAGATTTCCATAGGCGTCGTAAAACGCGGTTCCACCGTGCATTTCGAGGCCGTTCAGCGTTTCGTAGGTATCGATCTCGCTGATCGGTACCGTGAACGACGCGATTGTGCAAGGCGATGCCGCGCCGTCGTAGCAGGTCTGCCGCGAAACTACCGGCGTACCGCTTGCGGCCCCCTGATAGATCGTTCGGTTGGTCTCGTAGTACTGCGCCGTCGTTCCGATTGGCTGGTTGCTGGCTTCAACAAAGTTGTAGGTTTTGTGATTGTTCAGTCCATCCACAACATTTGTCTGGCTGGTTCCGGTGCCAGTCGTGCGGGTATAGGTCCAGGTAGATGCCGCTGATCCGGCGCTGCTTGCCAGTGTGCGCGTAAGGCCGGCGGCGCTGCCATCCGCGCATTCGATGCCGTTGTGGCCGCCGGTGTATGTGTAGCTAATCACTCCGCCCTGCGGCAAGGTCACGCTTGCCAAACGGCCTGTCACGGCTCCAGCAACTCCAGGGGTTGCCTCATAGTTAAAGCTATATGTACTGCTGCCGTCCGCAAGCACAATCGAGCTGACAAGGGATTCTGAAGTAGCAGGAAACTCAGCAATCCCGCTGCAACCGAAGTTCGTTTCCACAGTGTAGGATGTGTAGTTCATGGTCACTGCTTGCGGATTGCCGTTGGTATCCCTGTAAGTGAAGGTCTGAGCGCTTGGGCTGCCCCCGGCTACAGTCAGGGCAACATTGCCGGTCGTGTCCGTAAATTGCCCGGTCCCGGATACGGAAATCTCATTGCCGTTGTTGTCTGTTACGTTCGCGCCGCCGGACCCCGTGTTGAATGGAGCGGCAAAGACCTTGCCATTTTTGTCCACGACATTCCCGCCATTTGAGCCATTCGCTCCGTTTGGACCGCCGACATACTGATAGCCGGAGCCATCCGAGGCAAATGCGTTGCCGAGGGTCTGGATGTTGACGTTGGTGCCGCAGGTGCCGCTCACGATGTTGAATTGGCCGGAAAATGGATGGGCCACACCCCACTGGTCATGGTACACAAACCCCCCGGCGTAGATTGTGGTGCCGGTGATTACTGATTGCGACCCACTTGGCCCCTCTGGCACCGTTGTATAGCAATACTGCTGGGAGTACACACCAGACAGATAACCCGTGGACATCTCCGATACGCCGCGCCAGCCCAAATTCAACACGGGAACCCACGCAGTTTTAGCACTTGAATTCTGGCCGACTGACCAAACGGAGCTGTCATAGCTGAGGTCATAGTAAAATGGCATTCCCCTGCCGGCCTTATTCAGTACCTGCATGGCAAAATGCACGTCAAGGTTGCCTACGTTGATCGTGTCAAAACCCGGGTTGTCGAAGGTTCCATAGGAATACGTTCCGGTCGCAACGGTCGGAACAACGGCCTGGCTATGGAGCAGAACCGTAGAGGTTAACAAAACGAAAAACGCCGCTATACTACGGAGGGGAGAGTTCAACATTGCTATCCTTTTGTCTGAGGTTATTGTCTGAGGCTTCACCGACGGATGGCCAAACGCTCCGGGTCGGCTTCCGTGGCGCGGAGCGAGGAGTCGCGCAGCGTAAGCACCGGGCAGCGCGCGTGCGCAATCACCTGCGCGGCAACGCGGTCGCGCGTGAGGTTGTCAAAGGCGGCACGTGGTGCGGAGTCGAGGATGATCAGGCTTGCATGACGCTCCGCCGCAACGGCAAGTATCTCAATCAGCGGGTTGCCGTGGGTAACTGAAGCCTCCACCGCAACCGGGAAATCTTCCGAGAGTTGCGCGGCCATCATGCGCAGTTCGCAGAGCGCCTCCGGAACTTCCTCTTCGACAACTGTTACCCGTTGCGGTGGCTGCTTGAGGCTCGACCAGTCAAATTTTCCAAAGCTGGATTTGTCAGCGCTCTGCTTCGGCTTGGGCAGTTCGGCGGGCGGCAGAACATGCAGCAGCAGCAGCCGGGCTAGATTTGAAGCCGCAATCTGGCTGGCCAGCGCCGAACTCATCACCGAGGCAGGCGCCAACGACGTGGCATGGATGACCAAAGCTTCGCGTTCACCGCTGGAATTGGGCAGGTGGGCCTCTGGGCCGACGGTCAGAATAGGAATATTGACGGTGCGCAGTACCACCTCAGCCACCGAACCGAGCAGCGGCTTGCCCTCCCGATTGCCGCTATGCGCTCCGATCAGCAGAAGATCGGCCTCGTAGTGGCGGACCGCAGCTGAGATTTGCGCGGCAGCAGAGCCTTCCAGAACAAGCGCGTCGCAAGTCACACCGCGGCGGCGGGCCAAGGCGCACCAAGGTTCCATTGCGGTGCCTGCACGCTCCAGCACAGCGGCGCGATCATGATCAAAAACGCCGTCCGGCTCCTCGCTGAGTGTAATGGTGGGGCTTACCACATGCAGCAACAGCAGGCGGGCGCCTGTCGCAGCGGACTGCTCAAAGGCAAAAAGCATGAGCCGGTCAAGATCGTTCAAGTTGGTGGCCACCAGAAGTACGGCCGGACTTACCCTGCGATCACGATCGGTCTCCAGCATCGCGCACCTCTCCCCCAATATAGATTGCCCCTATTCCAGGAAACCTGCAAGTGACCTGCCGCACACAACGGCATAATTCAGGCCGCTATTAGGATTCTCACATGACCAAGGAACATTCCCCCCACCGCAGTATATTAACGCATTTTGATTATCGTCCGATGAGATGAGTAGAAATTAAGAACGGAATGCGCATTCGTCGTCAACTGCGGCTCCTCGCGAAGTGGAAAACCATCTTCCCTGGAGGGCGCTCGCCGGGGCAGACGGGATGGAAACCGTTCGTTGGAGACTTGTGATGGGAGATAGAAATATGTGGGTTCAATTGGACGAACAAAGCGTAATAAAGGCAAATTCCCAGTTCTGGGAGCAGATGCTGGCGATGAAGCTGGAGCCGGTTTCCGGCTCCGCTGATTACACCGTGGCGGCAGGCCATGTGGTTGGAAGTGTTGGACTTTCGGGTAACTGGAAAGGGAGAATCGAGGTCCGTCTCTGCGAAGGATTGGCCATGCACGCAACCTCCGCGATGTTGATGCAGCCACTCGAGTCCGTGGCGGAGGCAGACAAGCTGGACGCCACCAAAGAGATCGCCAACATGATTGCCGGAACGATCAAATCGTCGCTGCCGCGGCCCTGCTCGATGACCGTACCAGATGCTGCGGTGGAACCCGGAAAGTACATAGCGGGGGAACCGGCGACAGACACGCTGATGGTGCTTTTCCGCCATGAGAGCGGCGATATGTTGGTGAGGGTCTGGGAACAGGAGTGCCTTGGGTAGAAACAGTGCGGCAGGTAAGGAGTGGAGATTGGCCCCATCCTCTGCCGTCGCACAAGTGGAATGCGGAACTGCTTGCACAATTACCGTCCTGGTTCTTGCTAAAGAAATGCCGTAAATTTCTTGTAAATTATTACATACCAGTCGTTTAGAGCATTTCACCGCCGATTTCAATCCAGCGAAAATCTCTCTTTCGGTTCAAAATGCGGCATTTTTCCCGAATTGGTTCATGAATTCCGGGCATTTTTTTATGGAATCCTTGTGAACTTTGACAGTATAGTAACGCATGGCAGATCATCCCCGACCATTCCATCCTTGTCGTAAATCCAAGAAAAATAACCCCCTGTGTGTTTGAGAGCGCCCGGCTCCCGGCGCATTGATTTCTTTTCCGGCACTTTCGCATCCGGAAAGAACAAACTGCAAAACTTCTGGAGGAAAAAACGATGTGGCATCCCCGTATACAAAATCAGTTGAGTCGCTGGCTTGTGGCCCTCGTGGCGCTGCTGGCGTTGCCGGCCTCTGGCCAGACCTTCCGAGGAGGCATCAGCGGCTCGGTCACCGACCAATCTGGCGCCGTGATTCCCGGAGCGCAAGTAACGGCAGTTGAAATCGCCACCAATGCCACTATAAAGGCGGTGACCTCCAGTGCCGGCGAGTTCGCCTTTGCCAATCTGCCACTGGGCGTATACTCCGTAACGGTCTCAGCCAGCGGCTTCTCGACGCAGAAGGTGAACAAGGTGACAGTTGCGGCGGGTTCCACCTACGCGCTGCCGGTCAAACTGGCCGTCGCCTCCGCTGGTGAGACCGTCGAAGTCACAGCCGACACCCTCTCCCTGGACACAATCACCGATACGCAGTCCACCGCGATCCCAGAGGTCGTGGTGCAGAACCTACCCAACAGTGGGCGCGACTTCACCCAGATGCTGGCCCAGACGCCGGGCTTTGCCGGACTCTCGACCGGCGGCGGCGCAGGCGTGGCCAGCGTTAACGGTACGCGGTCAAACTCGGTGAACTGGCAGATTGAGGGCACCGACAACAACGACCTGTGGTGGAATATTCCGGCGGTGAATCAAGGCGGCGTCTCTTCAATTGCCGGCGTAATTCTTCCCGTAGATGCGATTGAGAATTTTTCTTTTGTGACTGCGGGAACTACCGAACTGGGGCGCAACTCCGGCGGAACCGCCAACCTGTCCATCAAGTCCGGCACCAACCAGCTACATGGCACAGCGTATTACTACAACCATAACGAAGCCTTCCAGAGAACCAATCCCTTTTCAACCACAAAGCCGGAGACGCGGAACCAGCATTATGGCTTCTCGGTGGGCGGCCCGATCTGGCGGGACAAGACCTTCTTCTTCCTCGGCGGCGAGCATCAGGCCTTCCTGATCGGCGCGCAGAACAAGGCCACGGAACCCACCCTTGCCTACCAAACCGAGGCCTACCAGTATCTGGATGCCTGGGGAGTACCTCACAATACAGTAGCCGCCAACCTGCTCAACGGTAACGGGACGCTGCCTGGGTTATGGCCCTCCGCCGCCCTCACCGGCCCGGCCACCTTTGACGAATATACCGCCGCCGGCAATCTGACCGGGCATAGCTTCAACGGCATCGTCAAGCTCGACGAGCAGTTGACGGCCAAGGATCACCTTGCCGCCACCTGGTTTGTCGGCCAGGGAACGCAGACCGCTCCTGTCTCCTCGGCTTTGTCCCCGTACTTTGAAAATGCTCCGATCCATGTGGAGAACTACTCGCTGGTCTATAACCGCGTTCTCACGAACAGCATTACCAATCAACTCTCCGCAGGAGTGAGCTACTTCAACCAGGCATTCAGCGATTCCGACACAAGCTTTGATCCCAGCGGGCTGGGCTTGAATACCGGTGTGACCGACCCGGCCCTTGCCGGCTCGCCGCACGTTTGCCTTGATCCCAACGGCTGCCCCAATGGCCTGACTTCGGGCGCTAACAACGGCTTTGACCCGATCGGCGTCACCGCTCCATCCGGACGCAATGACATCACCGGCCATCTGGACGATACGCTGGCCTGGACCAAAGGCGCGCACCAGTTGAAGTTAGGCGGAGAGATTCGCCAGGCGCAGGTGGATGATTTCTACCAGACCGGCCAACGCGGCACACTCATCTTTGATGGCTCACAGGGTCCGTGGTCGTCATCTACTTCTGCTTGCGCGGCGCAGGCAACCACCACCCCGACTGCGGCCACGCTTGCCGGGCTTTCCACCGATAAGAATGTTCTCTATCTGGCCGATTTTCTTGCCGGCTGCTTGAATCCCAACTCTTCCGGCATCGTTCTGGGCGACCCCAAACGCCAAGTCTTCGTGAACACCTTCTCGATTTTTGGCCAGGATGCATGGCAGGTGTCCAAAAAGCTTAGCCTGAACTACGGCGGGCGCTATGACTACGAAGGTCCAGTCCACTCGGCGTACCCGAATCTTTCCGTCTTTGATCCCTCCCTGCCCAGCGGCTTGGCGGTTGCCGGTCAGGATGTCCCGGACATCTACGGTAAGTTCTGGGGCGGATTCAGCCCGCGCGCTGGATTCTCTTATCAACTGAGCCCCACCTCAGTGCTGCGCGCCGGAGGAGGACTGTACTACGACTCCGTCTATATGAAGTCGGTTCTGCAAAATGGAGACTTGCAGAATATCTCGGTTTTCGGCCCAGGCTTGAATCCCGCTGGATCGAGCAAAGTGGCAAACGCCTCGGCCCTGCAAAATACGGTGATCGAACCAAATCAGCCGATCTACCAGACACTTAACGCGGCGCTCTCTGGAGCAGGTGTTGTATCCATCTCCACCTTCGACAAGAACTTCCGCCCATCTTATGCCGAATCCTTTGATCTGAACCTGGAGCACAGCTTTACCTCCGCCGTTGTCTGGCAGTTGGGGTATGTGGGCACCAAGGGCACCCACCTGCTGGGGGTTTTTGATATCAACCCCGGAGCGGCGGGGAGCTTGAACACGCCTATTTACTACAACAATACAAATCCTGCATATCCAGGTTGCACTCCGCAATATAGCGGCGCAACTGCCCCAACTCCCGGCAACCCGCTTGGGAATCCCGGCAATGCTCTGCAGTGCTCTCGGCCCTACTTCCAGAATGGACAATTTCAAGGCTTTGGCGTCATCGACTCCGCCAAGAGCAACCTCGGCTCCATCTATAACTCGCTGCAAACCACCCTGCGAGTCCAGAACTGGCATAGCCTGAGTTCGCAACTGGCCTATACCTGGGGTCACGCGCTAGACTACGAGACCGGCCTCTTGCCATACGTCCCGCAAGACCCAACCAACGAAAGAGCCGAGTATGGCAACTCCGACTTCGACGTCCGCAACACCTTCACCGGCTATCTGGATTACCAGATTCCAAACTTCGCCGGACCGAAGCTTCTGACCAAGGGATGGGAGGTCAACTCCGGCTTCTCCTTCCACGGAGGAACTCCCTACACGGTCCTCTCCGCATCCAACCCCAGTGGCAACGGCGAAAATGCGGACCGCGCCGTGCAGGTGGTTGCGCACCCCGAGGCCGGAATCGATCACTCGATTGTCGGCGGCGTCGTCCAGTGGTTCAGCCCAACCGCCTTTGTGGATTGCGACTCTTCGGGCAGCGTCCAATGCACTTACTCGCCCACCCGTCGCGGCCAGAACAGCAACCCGGCCTATGGGTCAGTCGATACCTCCATCCTGAAGACGACTCCGATTCATGAGCGGGTCAGCGCGCAGTTCAAGGTAGACATCTTCAACCTCTTCAACCGCACCAACCTCGCGCCCGTCGGCTTCCCGACAACCGGCGAATCCGGCGTGATTGGCTCAACCATCGGCGTCTTTCTTGGCAATCCGGGGTTCGGACCCGGTGAGCCGCTGAACGCTGAATTTGCGCTGAAGATCATCTTCTGAGAACAGTTGTCAGTTCTCAGCCTTCAGTGGTCAGCAACCAAAGAGGCCTCGCCAAACCGGCGGGGCCTTTTGTTGTTTCAATCGCAGCATTGTTGGTCAGTAAGTGCCGGGGCTACCTCGCCCGCACCATCGCCACGATATAACAGCCGACAGTGCCCAGAACAACAACCAGCGTGACCGGGCCGAGCGCGACAAAGAATCTTCCCTGCCCCGAGCGCATCGCGTCGATGACCATCCATTGAATCGTGGCAAAGAGACAGATCAGTTCGAGCTTGATCCAGGCAATCATGTCCAGCGCCAGGGCTTGCAGCCGGTCGCGGTTCTCCACTGTTACCCGCACGGGTAATTGAAGGCTCCGGGGAAGCGCGACACCAGCGAGAGAACCAGGTAGAGAGCGAAGGCGAAAGCCGCGAAGAAGACAAGCCCGCCGGGCGAACCCCAGGCGTTGGCGTTGCCCGCGGCGTCAAAGTGGGTGGCAACCCGCTCCGGTAGCGGGCTGGGTCCATAGAGCGCATTCCAGGTGCTCCAACCCATCACGGCCAGCGCCAGCAGGCCGATTGCTTCCAGAACTTTTCGCATTGCTTCCTCTTCTCAAAGAAATTGTATCGGAGCGGTGCGGATTTCACTGGGCGCGTCGACAGGATTTGTGTAACTGTAGAAGGGCAATAAAACATCTCAGGAGAGAGCTATGTTCCCCAGTATTCTCAGCTTCCCTGTGCGCAGCGCATTTTGCGCGGCGCTTGCCCTTGCCTCGTTTTCAGCCGCAACCGTAACCCGCGCGCAAGAGGTCGGGCTGCCTGTATATGGTGATCATCAATCGCCGGTCAACATCGTCTGCAAGGACGTTAAACCCGACCCCAACCCGCTTCTTTTTAGGAATCTTCAAAATCTGGAAACTGATCTGACGCTCACCCTGAAGAACACCGCATGGGGAGCCTGGTGCCCAACCTGCGCCGGTTCGGTCGATCAGCGCTGGGGCAGCCTGAAGGCCTATCCAGACAAGCGTTTCGCACCGAAGATCATCTACGGCAGGGATACTTACACCTTGCAGGAGTTTCACTTTCACGCACCGGCCGAGCATTTGATCGACGGCCAGCTTGCAGCGATGGAGATTCACTTCGTCTTCAAGAAAGACGGTGAAAAAGGCTGCTCGCCGAATACCGTGCTGGTAATTGGCGCGCGCATTATCGACGGGGACGAGAACGGAGAGCTGGGCAAGATACTCAGCGACAAACTCCCCTTGCCCACCAATGCCTCGGCCCCCTATATCGAAGTGAAAAACTTCGACATCAGCAAGGTAATCGGAAATCTCGATAACACCTATCGCTATTCCGGCTCGCTGACAGCGCCCTCTGATTTTTCCGCCTGCGGCAACCCTCCAGGCAATCCCAACGACCAGTTGGCGTCCGGCTACATGCCGGAGATTGTTTCCTGGGTGCTCTTGCGCGACCCCATACAGATGTCTAAGGAACAGATCAACATCTTCGACAAGCTCTTCCCCGATGGCGACGCGCGCGGACCACAAGCGATCAAGCAGCAGCGGGTGTTGAAGGTCTTCATGGCCGATTGATGCGTCGACGACCCGCGCCGCCGAATGAGAAGTTTGTTGACAAAAAAAAAGACTTGTGCCAATATCCCATGGTAACTGGAAAGCAACTTTCTATGCGCGAAAGAGCGAAATGGCCTTCCTGTGGAGCAAGATTCCACCTTTATTTTGGGGTGGTAGTTCATCACCCTCTTAGCACGAATTGGTACGTGAATTGAATAAAACATAAGACAGTCGGTCCCGACATTGCGCTCTTCCAAGAACATTTTCCTATGATCTTGACTTCTGAACTTTTAACCATGAACAAGGAGGGGGGAATATGAACTGGATTCGCGTTTCATTCGTGCTATTAGTCTCTGTGACTGTTTGCCAAACTGTAATGGGACAATACGTCTGCGCCGGCGGCGCCTCAAGTCAGCCGTATACCTGCTCAAACGCTGGCTGCACGGATACCATCGACTTTTCGGTGCCTTCGGGGCCGGGACAGTACGGCGGTGTAAATCTTGATTGCTTCCCCACAAGCTGCTGCGGTATCGGAGGTTTTCCGACCTGCACCGCTTTTGGAGGTTGCTCTGTTTACGCGAAGCTCAATGATCCTGCTAACCGTGAACGGTTAGTAGAACTCTCCAAAACACAAGACATCATAATAATTTCCTGCTCGGGCGAGTATCTGCCACTATTCGACGCGCTAAAAGCAAGAACAGTGCCTATTACCAAGAAACGTGAGCTTCCTATAATGACCGGGGGCGGAGAATGAAGAGTCGCTTGATGGCAGTTTCTCTCTCATTCTGGATTTCCTGCTCGGCATTACCCGTATTCGCGCAGAAGGATGCCGCCCCGTCTCAGACACCGGCGGTGGCTTCCTCGTCTTCGACTTCAAGCGTTTCACAATCCTCGTCAACAAATCCAAATGTTAACAAGCAAATTTCGGCAGGAAAAACCGAAGCAGGGGATTCTCCGCTTGACCTTCCTGCGAACAAGCTCGTGTTCAAGGAACTGCCGGCCATTTCCGGCTTGAATCACTTGATGGGGTTTATTTCCCCTGTCTTGTGCTCTCCAGACGGAACATTGTTTGTCAATTCGCTCGAATCGGACTTCATGACGCAAACGATTTATTCCCTCAACTCAAAAGGAGTACATACATACTCCACGAAGTCCATCCCAGGACTTTATGATGTGAAATCCAAGGGATACTTCGTCTCCGATTCGGTTGTTGGCGTATTAGTTAACGCTACGAAGGATGATACAAAATCCCCGAATAAGGTCAGTCTCGGCTCCGCATTTCCACCCATGGACTACTACACCGGAATACACCATGAATATCTGTTAAAGTTTGACCGGGATGGTAACTTCAAGAAGTTTGCGGATCTTCCGGAAAATTATGATTTTACGCGGGTCGCCGCTCTTGCTGACGATAAGCTGGTTGCTGTCGCCTATGACCGTGTACATGCAGCGGCTCGTTTATTCCTGCTGGATGATGACGGACGAATTCTTCAAGAGCTGAGCTTGCCTTCTGATTTGAAGGACAGCGGCGAATTGCGGAAGGGAGAATCCGGGGATGTTACCGATATGGCGAAAGCAGAGACAAGCCTGAGCTGGTGGCTCTTCGCCAATGAGGGACAGAAGATTCTACTTTACCAGGCTCGTTCTCACGCGCCCATACTGGAAATCAGCCCGGGCGGGACCGTGAGAGAAGTAGTTCTCGACGCTCCGGAGGGATTCCAGTTGGACGGAATCCTCTCTGCGAAGGATCGCTGGATCGTGCGCCTCAGAAAGGAGAATCTTTCCGATCCAGGCCACGTCGATTCGCGCGCCGAAGCCGGAAACTACGCCCTCTTCGAGGTCAACTCGTCAGATGGAACTCTGAGAAGAAGATTTGAAATCGAGTCAGGGTCATTCTTAAACATTGCCTGTGAACAAGATGGCGTTCTTACCGCTTTCGCATTGAACGGGGACACGGCGCTTCTCAAAACGGCAGATATATCCCGATAAGTCTACCGCAGAGACCCATCGTAGGTGGTCAGCCAAATCTTGCGCGCTTCACCGTCTGCCGAAAGTCTTCGCCGGTCATCTCGATGCGCACGCACATCTCGGCAAGGCGGCTTCTCATGCGGTCGCCGATGCGGTCGCCGAGTGTGTCTTCGCGGGCGGCTTTCTGCACATCGGTCTGAGCGCCGCGTCCGGCGGCCAGATCGGGATAGTTCGTAGTGATGATCGTCGTAAGCTTGTCGTTGTAGCGGCTGTTCAGAATCAGCGCCACTGTGTCCCAGACCCACTCATTGGGCTTCTGCGCGCCCAGGTCGTCCAGCACCAGCACCTCGGCGGCGAAGACCGGCTTCAGCAACTCAAGCTCGGTAGTGTTGACCGACGCGTTGTAGCTGTTCTGGATATTTTTAAGCAACTCGCGATAGTCGCAGAAGAGTCCCTTGACGCCGCGCTCCTGCACCAACCTGCGCAAAACGCCGACGGCGAGGTGAGTTTTGCCCACGCCGATGGAGCCGGTAAAGAGCAGGCCCTTCCCTGCCGTATCCACCGGGTACGCCTCGACAAATTTGCGTGAAGTCAGGTGTGCACGGCCCAGCGAGGGGTCCGCTCCGCGAAAGGCGGATTCGTAGCCATCGAGCGTGTAATGCCGGTAGCGTTCAGGGATATGCGCGGCGGCCAGACGGCGCTCCTCCCGCTGCATCTGCTGGCACTCGCAGGCGCGCGAGACCCACAGCCCCGTGGCGGAAACCACCCGCACCAGCCCAATCCCATCGCAAATCTCGCAAACGCTCATCTCTACAAGGGTAGCGCAAACGGCGCTAGCGCGCAGCAGTGCATTGGAAGGCTCTAATTGTGGAAAACGGACTGATCCTCAGCGGTGCCGCGGGTACCATCAGACGATTAGGTCTAGGTAAGGTCCTTTGGAGCGGTGAGCGCCAGAAACGCGACAGAACCGTATACGACAAAATCCCAAACTGTAGCGCCCTCTACCCCATCGACCCTTCTCACCCAGTATGTGAAGATGTTCTCGCCAAAATCCCTTTTTTCGCCGGATGCCGCGTGCCGCCAAAGCTTTTGGATTAGAGAAAGGGCATCAAGAGCCGTGAAATCGAAACCTTCAATAGAGTAGGCCTTGCACCAGTGGGCGTCTGGCAGTCGCTCTCCAAACTCGTGCAGGTAAAGTCCATAAGTCGTCCTTTCAATCACTTTGGAAAGTCTCGCGAGGCTAACGTCATACGACATCTGCTCTCCCAGATAAATGCCTGAAGGTGAGTAGAGGCTTATCTCCCTTATCGAACCAAGTAGATTGGTTGCAAAGCGTCGTTTAGAAGGCTTAGTAAGGGAGCGAAGTGCCGAATCCCTCGCCTCTCTTGCCGATGGGTTATCAGCTGTATCTCTTTTCATTGAGATCATGCGAACGAAGTATTCATCGTCGAGCGACTGGCTTTTCTGGCACTGTTCGCAGCATGGCACCGTAACCAAGTTAGGACGTGGCTTTGCGAAGAGAGATTTTGGGGGGACGTGATCTCTCGTTGTTCCAATCCGCTCGCCGCAGTATGTGCAAATTGGCTTTTGATGGCTTTTGCTCATAGGTAGCCGTTCCTCAATTCGCAGGTCTCATTGGCACGACCTAGGGCATCTAGCTTAAGTTTTGGAAACCCTGCTTCGGCCACGGCGTAGTCGCTACCTCGCGGCAGGTGGTATTGAAGCTTCCGATCCGCTTGGATGCACCACCCTTCGCGCAGTTCCAGAAGGGTAGGATAGCCGCAATTATCCAGAACTGATTTGTAACAGAACATCGGCCCGTCTGCGGTAAAAAATGAGTGAGACAGTGAAATCTGTACCATTGCCTAACTGCAATCGCTGTAGCCATCTCCAGCCCAGATGCCTACAATGGGAGCTGTCCGGAAAGCCTCCTGCGGCTTCTGAATAAATCAAACTAGATTTTGAAAAGGGGAACCACCGTGCAGTTCAGTTTTTTTCGTTTTGCAGCCAACGTCATTGCATTGTCAGTAATCGCTTTGCCGGTATCCATGCTGGCGCAGGCCGTAACTCCGGTTCCCGCGGACAAGCCCGCTGCTCCCGCGCCTGCTCCGCTCTCCGAGTGGCAGCGCGCGCATGACGAGCAGGTGAAGGTGGATTTCCCTTGGCTGGCGAAATTCAAGGAGGCGGATGCGAAGCTGCCCGCTCCTGTGCCGGGTGAGAACCGCGTGGTCTTCATGGGCGACTCGATCACCGAAGGCTGGCATTTTGATCAGGCGGGCTGGGGCTTTCCTGGCAAGCCGTACGTCAATCGCGGTATCAGCGGGCAAACCACTCCGCAGATGCTGGTGCGTTTCCGGCAGGATGTGATCGCGCTCCAGCCCAGGGTTGTTGTAATTCTGGCGGGCATCAATGACATTGCCGGAAACACCGGCCCGGAGACACTGGAGCAGATTGAAGACAACCTGGCCTCAATGGCCGATTTGGCGACCGTCAACCATATTCAAGTGGTGCTTTGCTCGGTCTTGCCTGCGTATGATTTTCCCTGGCATCCAGGGCTGCAACCGGCGCCCAAGGTAGTCACACTGAATGCCTGGATCAAAAATCTCGCCGCCACAAAGGGCTACGTCTATGTGGACTACTGGACGGCGATGAAGGATGAGCGCGGCGGCTTGCCAGCAACGCTCAGTTATGACGGGGTGCATCCGTTGCCCGCGGGGTACGCGGTGATGGCTCCGCTGGCCGAGGCAGGCATCGCAAAGGCGCTCGGCAGGTAATTCTTCAGCAGCAGAGACAGGCTCTACCTGCCGGAGCCTGCGCGTTCAGATGCTACCCATACCGGCATGTCCGTTTGGTTCCGACGCCCGGCGGCGCGGCGGCCGCAGCCGCGCCAGGCTGCCGACAGCGTACGCACGGGAAACTTCACGGGCCAGCTCTTCAAGCAAGTGCATCCGTAATGGCGGGTAACTTTCAAAAGCCTGCTGCAACGGCTCAATCGGCAGAAGCAGCGCCTCCCCCGCCTGCTGCCCGCTAAGCGTATATGTGTGTATCCGGTCTCCCAGGGCAGCGGCCAGCTCCACCAGGTCACCGGTGCGCGCCGTTCCCAGCGTCACCTTTGCGTCCAGCCGCTCGGCGCGGCGCACCAGTTGCCCAGAGAGAATCAGATACAACCCCCGGCAGGGATCGCTCTGGCGAAAGACGACCTGTCCGGCTGCAAAGTCTACGGGCAGGGCAGAGACCCTGCAACAGCGCTGAGACCTGCTGCGGGCAATCCAACAGCAGCGCCAGCGGATGCGGAGCGGTAGTGCTTGATCGCCCGGCTCTCGCGTCTGCATTCATGGCTGATTCTCCCTAGGCTATTGCGCCTGCTAGGCAATTGCAGGCTGCAAAGCTTCCCAATCGTCCGATGCGGTTGTCAACTGCGGTGGTACACAGAGAACCGGAACCCGTGAACGCGCCAGCAGCGTAAAAGCAGTGCCGTGGCGACCCGGAGTCTTGCTGGCGCGTTTGACGCCAGCTACCAGAATGCAGGGATGACATTGCTCGATGGCCTCGGCAATAGCATCCGCCGGGTTACCGTCCTTGATCATCGTGCGCACCGGGAAAGCTCCGCCGGTCGGGACGCCAAGTTCTTCAAGCGTTGTCGCTCTGGGATTGAGGAAAGCAACTGCCTCGGCAGGCCGCCGGGCATGGAGCACAACAAGGGAACGCTTAAATATCTCAGCCAGCGAGCAGGCTGCTTCTACCGCTGCCGATGCGGATTCGTTGTGTTCGAGCGCCAGTAGCACCGGCCCGCCGGGTACTGGCCGGAACTCGCCCGCATTCCAGTCGGCGGCAACGGCCATCACCGGGCAAGGGGCCATGCGAACCAGTTGCTCGGCCACCGCGCCCACAATCACCGCGCCGGCTCCATCAATACCCTGGGTGCCAATGACGATTAAGCCAGCCTCATACTGCCGGGCCACGTCCACCAGCATCTGCGCCACAGTACCCTGGCGAATCTCGGAGTGGCTGGGAATCCCCTCACGCAGTAAATCCGCAGACAAGTTCTCCAGCGCCGCGCGCGCCTGCTCAGTCAAATCTACACGCACATTGTTCGGAATTCCCTGCAAATTGGCGTAGTGAACGGGATCAATTCCATGCGCCAGCACGATCCGCGCGCCATAGGCACCGGCAATTTTGCTCGCGTACTCCAGTGCCGCCTCTGACTTGCCTTCCAGGTCCGTCGCTACAACAATCGTCTTTAAGTTCTTCGCAAAGCTCATTTTCCGCCTCCAGGCACGATCCGCGCCCCCGACATACCCATAGGATTTTGAGTCTGCGCTCGCGCCGAAGACCCGGGCAGTGACACGATGCACCCCGGCGTGTGATTTGAATCACGTGGCAAGGCGCCTGTGCGGCAGCGCCGCCTGGAAGGTTTGAGTTTTGAGGAAGACCTGCACCGGCTGTACAAAGAGCAGTCGGCTATTTCAGAGGAAGGAATTCAATCCGCGCCAGATCTTCGACGGCCTTGAAACCAAAATCGGCGGTTACCAGGATGTGATCTGTAGAGTCCATCGCCAAATCTATCGCGAATGCGTCGGCGTAGGCAATCTTCCTGTCTGCTCTGATTTCGGCGGCGTGAACCGCGCGTTCACCTGTGGCGGAAACGATGCGCAAACCGAGCAAGCCCAGCCGTTGCAGCGTTCTTTCCTGCTCCGCTGAGCCAAATCGCTTGCGCTGCACTCCGGCAACTTCTCCCCATTGAACAGCCGAGACTACAATCTCGGCATTCCCGCGAAGGAACGCTTCAAATATCTCGTCGACGCGGCTGGCGCCAGGCTCATTGTCTGTATGCCGGAGCAAGGCGGATGAATCGAACACAAACACATCCATCGGCGGCTCTACCAGCCATCCTTGGCCAATTCAAGCTCACGCTCGTGCCGGCGTTCTTCGAGCAGCAATTCGGTCCCCGACGGGCTGCCCGCCGTGGAACCGCGCAGTTCCCGTAGTACGCGCAGCTTTGCAGCCAACGTTGCCGGCTCCAGGATCATGCGACTCCCCTCCACGCGGACCGCGATCCGCGTCCCCGGCTCGATCCCCAAGGATTCCCGGATTGGGGCCGGGATAACCATTTGCCCTTTGCTGCTGACGGTCGTGAAAAACTGCGCCATGACTTACATTCTACCATCAGTAAGACTCTTACAAAAAGTAAGATACTTCAGAAATGTAAGATTATTCGCGAATTTCTTACTGCACCGTCCCCGCAGGCCGCAAACGGCGCAGATCAAGCGCACACAGCACTGCATTCTGCGCGTGGAGTCGCAAATTATCAGACGCCGCCCACAGCCACAACCGATCAGTCTCGCCAGTGTGCCGGGTATCTTTGAACTCCGGCCGCAGCCGCACCAGCACATCGTTTTGGCCGGTCGCAGCCAGATTCGACGGCGAATCCGTCTCTTCGAGGATCAGATCGATATGGCTCCCGCCCAGCGCATCTTCAAGTGCGGAAAGGGAGACAGCTCGCTCCAGCTCAATCACGATTGAAAAGGCATGACCGTGGAAGACCGGCGCATGAATCAGTTGCGCTGCCAACGCGGGCCAGCGTCCCGCTGAAAGCGCGGCGGTATGGCGGCGAATCCGTGCCTCGGACGCACCCAGGTTGACCTTGGCTGCATCGCCCAGGCCGCTTAGCAGGTTGTAGGCGGCCTGCGCGTCGTACAGCTCACGCGGCATCGATTGAAAGCTGAGTAGCGTCACGGTTTGCTGATGCAATTCGTCGAGCGCGGCGCGGCCAAACTGGCTAGCCGGTTCGAGCACCGTCGCGGCAGCAAAGCGCACTGCGGCGGCTTGCTGTATCCGTTCCATCAACAAAGCGAGCGCCAGCGCCGCCGGGTGCGCGGGAACAACGGCTGGGGTAAAGAGATCGGGCGTGGCCTCTTCGCCGCCCAGCCAAGGAGCGCGGACAAGTACGCCGGTCTCCTGGTCCAGAGTGCCGGTCAAATCGAGCACCGTGGACCCGGCCCGCAGCGCCTCGCGCCAGTGCTTGCGCGTTAGCGCATCACTGCCGGCAAAGAAGGTAAAGTCCACATGCTCGAAGGTGTCAGCGAGAATGGCCTGGACGAAGGTGACCTCGTCGCCCACCTGATCGAGCTTGCCCGATTTCGTCGGCTTCGTCGAGCAGCAGATAAGTTGGCGGCGGCCAGCGGCGACTCTTCGAGAGCTTCCTTCAACTCCCGGCCCAGCAGGCTGGAGGCTCCGGCAATGGCGATCTTGTACACGGGCGTTCCTTCGCAGAAATCGGAAAATATTACAGGCTCATCGGCGCGCGTTTTGCTTCTTCTTCCGGTGGCGGCGGCTGGCGGCGGCGGCGCGACCACGAGTATGCCGCCCGCGCCCAGATGCCGCTGAACATATAAACCAGCGCCAACAGGAAGAGCACCACCTCTGAATATCGGAAGATGACGAAAAGTGCAATGGCGATC
Source organism: uncultured Acidobacteriaceae bacterium (assembly GCA_963713645.1). Taxonomy (GTDB): domain Bacteria; phylum Acidobacteriota; class Terriglobia; order Terriglobales; family Acidobacteriaceae; genus Telmatobacter. The sequence continues at coordinate 47,557 of CAVQMQ010000031.1, forward strand.
AGCAGCAGGATCTGGAAAGGGCATGCTGCGCGAGAGATTGATCTCTTTGCCTGACCAGAAGCGCCAGGTGCTGACCATCAGGAATCCGCTCAAGCCAACCAGGAGCCAGCCAGAGAATCGCCACCCACCACGCCTCGACTGGATAGCCATCGAAAAAATGGATCGTTGCCGCCAGCAGTCCAGCCGCAGCTGGAATCGGCATACCGACAAAGTATTTGCGGTCGGGCCTGCCGGGATTGCGCGGCTGGGCATCGTGGCTGATGTTGAAGCGCGCCAGACGCGAAACGCCGCCAATGAGAAAAAGAAAGCAGATGAAGACGCCGACCTGCTCGATGTGCTGATGGAACTGCGGATTCATCGACTCAGGGAGGAGGTGAAAGCCCCAGATGAGCGCCAGCAGGCTGGGCGCAACGCCGAAGGTGACAGCGTCGGCCAGCGAATCCAGTTCCTTGCCGAACTCGCTGCAGGTGTTGGTCATGCGGGCGATGCGCCCGTCGAGCGAATCCATCGGAATTGCAATGAGAATAGCGATGGCCGCCCGGTTGAGATGGGTGTGCGCGTTGCCGGCGTCAGTGATCGACCTGATGGTCTCGATGATGGAGTAATAGCCTGCCGCTATGTTGCCGACGGTAAAAAGCGACGGCAGCAAAAACATGCCGCGGCGCAGGCGCGCCTGGTTCGCCGCTTTGCGCTGCTCTCTGTCCTGCGCCCTGTCGAATCCATTCTGTAGCGGCGTCACGCGGTTTCTCCCATCGGGATTTTGGCAAGAACGCTTGCCCCGCCTTTAACTCTCTGCCCTACCTTGACTGAGAGCACGGCGTTCACAGGCAGAATCACGTCCACACGCGAGCCGAATTTGATCAGTCCAACCCGCTGCCCGCGCTCGACTTTGTCGCCTTCACGGAAGTTGAAGACGATGCGCCGCGCCAGCAGGCCTGCAATCTGCTTGAAAGTCACCTCGTACCCGTCGCCGCGCACGGTCACGATGTTCTGCTCGTTGCGGTCGGCAGAGGAGGGGTTCATGGCGTTGAGGTATTGGCCTTTCTGATAATGAACGCGGCTCAGGACGCCTGCAATCGGTGAGCGATTCACATGCACATCAAAGACACTCAGGAAGATACTGATGCGCTGGCGATCCCCGTCTGGGGTTTTAATCACGATGGTCTCAGTAACCAGGCCATCGCCGGGCGAAACCACCAGCCCCGCTCCCATCGGAATTGTCCGCTGCGGATCGCGGAAGAACCAGAGGAAGAATGCGGCCAGCAGAACCGGCACGACACTCAACCACAAGCTGCCGGTCAGCCCAAACAGGGCTGCCGCCAGCACCAGAAACACAAAACCGTAGATGTAACCGTCACGAACCATTGTCCCTGACGATTATACGGTCTTCGCTTTCCAATTGCTCTCGAAGCACGAACGAGGGCCGGGAATTTGCCAGAGCAGCTGGTGAGGCGCGTAATGCGAACAAGCACTCGCAGGCCGCAGCCACCACACAGCGGCGCAACGCCACACACTCAGGTCAAAGCACTCTCGAATCTGCCGCAAGCCCTGGATGCCCCACCCTCGCGACGTTCCTGTTTTTGTCGCTAGGGTGGGATAGCACGCTGACCGCTTACGGAGACGTTGAAAACGCTCCAACTCCAGTCTTCGCGCAGTGGCTCTATGCAACCACTGCGTTTTGGTGTTCGAGTGCAACAATCAAGTCCTTGGCATGAAGCTTGAGTTTTTTCAGGCGGACTTCCTCAAGCTGCTCATCCTCGGAGAGGTAAGGTTTTTGAAGCAATTCTTCCAAGCGCTGAGCGTAGCGGCGATGTTCGGCTTGCAGGCGATCAATCTCTCCGCTCAACGCGGGGTTAAATACTTCGTCCATCCAGCACCTCCATATTCATTGAACCTTTACATATACCGCCGCTGCGTTGCAAGTCGCAAGAGGAAAAGCGAACCAAAGTCATCGCTGGTTGTGAATATCCGGCCCAAATTCAAACAGGAGTGATGAGAATCACACCGCTGGTAGCTCGAAGATTGGCGGCGGCGCGGCGGAGGGTCAGGTGCCGGGTTCTGCGATGCGAAGGTTGAGCAGCACCGCATCTTCAACCGGATCTGCATAATAGCTGGGACGGCGGCCAGCCTCTACGAAATCCAGTGAGCGATAAAGCTCGATTGCAGGCAGGTTTGCAGCGCGGACTTCGAGAGTAACTTCGGTGATCCCAGCCTTCAGCAGTTCTGCGTTGAGAGCAGCTAAAAGCCTCCGTGCAACTCCCTGCCGCTGCGCCTCAGCGGCAACGGCAATCGTCTCCAGCTCGGCCTGGGGCGAGACTAGGCTGGCGACTGCAAAGCCCAGAATGGAGCCGCTTGCTTCTGAAGTTTCCTTTTGGGGGGCTCGCGCAACCAAGGCAATGCGGCACGGCGTTGCGGTTGGATTCATCGCGTCCAGATAAGCCGTGCGCGGCCAGTGCGGAGCCTGCTGCAGGGCTTGCGCGATCTCGACAACCTGATCAAGATCAGCAGCGGTCATTGGCCGAATCTGAGCCGTCTGCCCGCTCATGCGGATTTGACCCCTGCGGCTTCCTTTGCGCCAAAGATCTCCGCATCGGAGCGCCGCAGGTAATGGCCATCGAGCAAGATAAGATCCGTAAATTCTCCTTTGGCAACGCGCTCGGCGCAAAGGTGAAACGCATCTACGGCGGTAGGCGCTGCGCTCTCTATTAGGTGCGTCAGCGGCCACGCTGTATGAAGAAGATCAACCGCGGCCTCGTCGCAGACTGCGATTTGTTGCGGTGCGGGATGAATTGCCGCCAGTTCCCCACTTCCGGCCAGCAGTTCCTGCGTCGCGCCTTCGCTAATGCGCAAAAAAACCTCATGGCGATGGGCATCAAGGGCCGCCGAGGCAACCCCGGCCTTCGCCGCCAGTACTTCCAGCCGCGAAACAGCGACGACAGGAATCTTCGCGGCCTCGGCCAGCCCTTTCACGGCGGCTAGTCCAACCCGCACACCGGTAAAACTTCCCGGCCCACTCACCACCACGATTGCATCAAGCCGACCCACTTGAATCCCTGCTGCTGCAAGCAACTCACCCACCGCGCCGACCAGTGTAGCCGAGTAGCTGCGGCCCTCGAGTTCTCGCTGGCCGAGAATTTCGAGTGCGTCGCCTGTCACCCGGCCCAGCGCCACCGAACCGGCCGGCCCGCAGGTGTCGATGGCTAGAATGTGCTTTGCCGCAACCATTCCTTTCAGAATGACATACCCAGCCACATGCCATGCACCCGCTGACTATCAGAAATAAATCGCCTCATTGCCTGCTGAAAGCATTGATCGTATCCGGCCATTTTCACGTACAGCTGCTTCCGCTATTCTCTTTGCAGGGCCGGTTGCATCCTCAAAAACTTCGGAAGGAAAACGCGTGGCAGACGCTTCACTCTCGTTTCATGACACCTGGAAGCCCCGCGCCAATCCCTGGGTCATCGCCATCACGGTCACGCTGGCCACCTTCATGGAGGCGCTCGACACCTCCATCGCCAACGTAGCCATGCCGCATATCGGCGGCTCGCTCTCCGCCAGCCGCGACGAATCCACCTGGGTGCTCACCAGTTACCTGGTCGCCAATGCCGTGGTGCTGCCCATCAGCGGCTGGATCGCCAACCGCATCGGCCGCAAGCGCTTTTACATGACCTGCGTCCTGCTCTTCACGCTGGCCTCGCTGCTTTGCGGCCTTGCGCCCACCCTCGGCGTGCTGGTCTTCTTCCGCGTCCTGCAGGGCGCTGCCGGCGGAGGACTGCAACCCAGCGAGCAATCCATTCTGGCCGACACCTTCCCGCCGGAAAAGCGCAGCATGGCCTTTGCCGTCTACGGCATGGCGGTGGTTCTCGCTCCCGTCCTCGGCCCCACCGTCGGCGGATGGATCGTCGACAACTACAGCCTGGCGCTGGATCTTCTTCATCAATATCCCGGTCGGCATTCTGTCGCTCTACCTCACCAACCGCGTCGTCGAAGACCCGCCTTATCTGGCCGCAATCCGCAAGCGCAAGGAAGGCATCGATTACTGGGGCCTCGGCCTGCTCGTCGTCACCATCGGCGCGCTGCAAACCATGCTCGACAAGGGCCAGGAAGACGACTGGTTCAGCTCCCGCTTCATCGTCACCTGTGCGGTCGTCGCCGCCATCGGCCTCGCTGTCTTCGTCTACCGCCAGCTCCACGTCGAGCATCCCATCCTCGACCTGCGGCTCTTCGCGCAGCGCAACGTCGGGCACTACGATGTTTGTGATGTTTATGGTCGGCGTCTCGCTCTATTCGTCTACCGTGCTGATCCCGCAATTCCTGCAGGAGATCATGGGCTACTCCGCCGAGCAGGCCGGCATGGCTGTCTCCTCCGGCGGCCTGGCGCTGATGTTTCTCTTTCCGGTGGCCGGCGCGCTCGCGCCCAAATTCGATCCGCGCGTGCTGGTGGCCTGCGGATTCACCATCACCACCTTCGGCCTCTACCGCATGACCGGACTCAATCTCAATGTCCCCTTCGGCATGGCCGTCAGTTGGCGCGTGGTCATCGCCCTCGGCCTGCCCTTCCTCTTCATCCCCATCAACACCCTCTGCTACGCCGGCATTCCCCAGGAAAAATACAACGAGGTCAGCGGCATGTCCGCGCTGATGCGCAATCTGGGCGGCTCGGTGGGCATCAGCTTCGTCACCACGCTGCTCGCGCGCCTCACGCAGAAACATCAGGCAATGCTCGTCGCCGACACCGTCAGCGGCAACGGACCCTTCGACCGCATGAAGGCGGGATTGATCTCTGCCTGGATGCATAACAGCAGCGGAGCCTCCGCCGACGCCGCCCAGCGCGCCGGCGCACAGATTTACGGCATGGCCCAGATTCAGGCCCGGCTGCTTGTCGTATGTCGATGCCGTCTGGGTGATGGTCGCATTGACCGCACTCCTGATACCGCTGCCGTTCCTGATGAAGCGGCCAAAGAAGCGCGCTGCGGCCCCAATGGGGCACTGAGAACTCGCTTCTGTGCACACTACTGGCTGTTTTTCGGCTTAAATCGCTGCTTTAGAGGCGAATTCCGGGTCGATTTGCCTCGGACACCTTTCAGTCTTCAGTTGTCGGCGAACAATCAGCTGTGTTGCTCCATTTCTAGTTCGCGCCGGGGGTGATTCCCCGCAACCACCTGGGGTGGGGCTGAATGCCCTCGGCTTGGCGGTGGCTTAATGGCGAGAAAAAATCCTTCCCAGGCAAATCAGGAGAAGTGTTTTACTAGACATCCCCTTTTATAGAACCCGCCCACATCCAAGTGAGGTTCGTCGCTCCTATACGTACCCCCAACCGAGCCTGATCATGTCAGTGGATGGATTAGCGAGTTGATAAACTATCGCATCCAATGCCCTAACAGGAATATAGTTGTTCAGGCCGGGTTCGATTGCAGTTATCCTGGCAGCTTGATGCCAAACGTATATCGATTGGGCCGGGTTGCTAACCCATTCATAGCCTATCCATAACGTTCCGGCCTGGGGTACGGCGATGAATGTCCAACCGTCAGAGTTGGGATAAAAAATGTTTGTCTCAAGCACATAGTAGCTTGACGGGATAGCTGCACCTGACGCGGCAGCTGAGAAGGCGGACTTAAGCTCTTGCGCCTTCTTGGTCAGTTGTTCGTTTTGTTGCTCCGTGAGCATTTGTTTCTCCTTTTCTCAGCATGGCGGGGGGGCGCACCCTAAGCCTTTGAAATCTTAACCCGCCGGCAACTGTGGGTGCCCCATCCTTGCTGGGTGCCCCAGGTCTCGATTCTGAGACCTGGGAAAGCACGAACCCCGTGCGAGCGAAAAGCAAGCGGCTGCCGCACCGCAGGTGCTAAACCGCCGCCAGCGCCTGCTCCAGATCGGCGATCAAATCTTCCTTGTCCTCGATACCGACCGAAAGCCGCACCAGCCCCTGGGTAATTCCCAACGCCTCGCGCTCCTCGTCGGTAAGCGGCAAATGGGTTGTGGTGGCAGACTGCGAAGCCAACGACTCGACCCCTCCCAGCGACTCGGCGTGGAGGAAGAGCTTGATTGCGCCCAGAAAACGCTCCGCCGCCTCGCGGGAACCAAGGTCGAAGCTCATCATCGAACCAAAACCCCGCTGCTGCCGGAGGGCCAGCGTGTGATTCGGATGGGTTTTCAGCCCCGGATAGGCGAGGCGGCTGACCTTCGAGTGCGTCGAGAGGAACTCTGCCACCGCGCGGCCGTTCTCATCGTGCTGCTTGATGCGCAGCGCCAGCGTCTTGATGCCGCGCAGCACCAGGAAAGCCTCAAACGGCGAGAGGATGCCGCCAGCGAACTTCTGCACTAGGTGAAAACGCTCTTTGTGCTCAGGCCGGGAGCCGATCAGCGCCCCGCCCAATCCGTCCGAGTGGCCGTTGAGGAACTTGGTTGTCGAGTGCATCACGATATCCGCGCCCAGCGCCAGTGGGTTTTGCAGCACCGGCGACATAAAGGTGTTGTCCACGCTGACCTCGACCCCGCGGGCGTGCGCAATCTCGCAGACGGCGGCAATATCGGTGAGCAGCATCAGCGGGTTGGTGGGTGTCTCAATATGAAGCAGCTTTGTATTGGGACGAATCGCCGCGGCGACAGCCTCCAGATTGCCGGTATCCACGTACTCGATCTCGATGCCGTAGTGGCGGACAATCAGGTAAAAGAGCCGCGCCGTGCCGCCATAGACATTGTGCGAGCAGAGCAGATGGTCGCCGGAATGCAAAGTCGCCACCAGCCCATAAATCGCCGCCATGCCGCTGGCAAAGGCGTGGCCGCTGTGGCCGCCTTCGAGCGCCGCCAGAGCCTCTTCCAGCCGGTCGCGCGTCGGGTTGGCGTCGCGGGAGTAGTCCCAGCCCTTGTCTGTGCCAATGCCGGTCAGTTCGTAGGTAGACGACAGGTAAACCGGCACATTCACCGCGCCGGTCAGCGGGTCGGGGTGCTGGCCGGCGTGCACCGCCCGCGTGGAGAATTTATGCTCTGGCATTTTCCGCTTTCAACCTCTCTTTTCCAGCTTATCGCGCCACTCCGGGCGTCAGATTTTCGATTTGGACCGCGTGTTTACCAGTTTTTCAGGGATGTGACGAAGATACGTGACCCGGCGCTGCCTTTTGTGCCATGCTAGAAAGAGCACGGAGACCAAGTCCATGGCGTTTCAACTCAAGCCCGAGACCGAGAGCAAGGTCGAGCAGGCGCTTTCGACCGGGCGCTTCCAATCAATAGACGAAATTATTTTTGAGGGAATTCGCACTCGTGTAGATCTGGCCGAACTGGACCGCATGCAGGAGATCGAGCGGCTGCGCAAGCTCCGCCAGGCGATTGAAAAGACCTTCGATTTCCATAAAAACAGTCCCCGCCCGGTCAGTGACCAGAGCCTGAAAGAGCTGATCGAAGAAGGACGTAGGAAGTAGGTGCTCCGCACCTTTTTACTGTCCGCTGGGACAGGACGCATCGGTTGAGGGTTTTCTGTGCTTCCCTGAGAGCCTGGAAGGAGCGCAATGGCGGATAGCCCCGACCGGCAAGCCAAACTCGTCTCCCTTGCCCGCTGCAAAGAACTGGGCGAAAAGGCCTATGACGATATGTACGAGGCTCATTCTCCCCGCGAAGCCAATGACTGCTATCGCGATGCCAAAGATTCTTTTTATGACGCGATCGGTCTGGCGCGCGAACTTGGCCTGACGGACGAAGTGGAAGCTCTGAACAAGCGTCTCGAACACATCAAGTCCGTCTTCCGGAGCCAGTTTGTCCAATAAAATTCCGTCTTGCACTCCCTATTTCCCACTCACCGCAGCCTGATCCACACTCAGCAATCCCTGTGCGCGCAGCCAGGTTTCCAGCAAGCCGGGCCACTGGTCGAGCGCGGCATCGCCCTTGCCCAGTCCAACCCCATGCGGCCCGTTGGCTAGGATGTGAACCTCGGAGGGCACTCCGGCCTTGACCAGCGCCTCGTAAAACCGCAGCGGCTGCTCCACCGGAACCGTACCGTCGTTAAAGGTATGGAAAATAAAGGTGGGCGGCGTCTCTTTCGTGACAAATAGGTCTGGAGAGTAGGCCGCGCGCAGCGCCTCGCAGCGGTCCATTACGTTGAAGAGCTTGCAGTAGCTCAGGTGCGAGGTATCGGTGGTGATCGCACCGATCCACGGATAGCCGAGAACCAGAAAATCAGGCCGGCTGCTGACCCGCTCGATAGTATCTTCAGCCTCGGCGTTGCCGGGGACAAACTGCGTGCCGGAAAGCGCGGCCAAGTGCCCACCGGCGGAAAAACCGATCACCGCAATGCGGTTGGGATTGATGTGATAATCCCTGGCGCGTGCGCGGACCGTCTGGATAGCCCGCCGCGCGTCCAGCAGCGGCACTGGCAGCAGGTAGCCGTCCGAACTGAGCCGGTAACTGAGCACAAATGCCCGGAAGCCCCGCGCGGTGAACCAGTCGGCGATCTGGCGGCCCTCCAGGTTTGCCGCCAGATTCACATACGCCCCACCCGGCATCACCACGACGGCGGAGCCATTCTCATGACCCCATTGCGGCTCAAAAATGGTAAGGGTAGGTGTGTCTTCGCAAGCCTTGCCCTTGGCTTCCGGAGCATCCCCCGGCCAGAGGCGAATTGTCTCGATGCCCAAAAAAGCGTTGTTGTTGCCGGCAGTAGTGCAGGGAGATTTTTGCGCCTGCGCAGACGTAAAAAGCAGAAGCCCCGCAACCAAAGACAAGACAATCCGATTCACTCGAACACCCCACTTGCTGGACTGGATTATAACCAGAGCGCCGTGTGGCCTGCAGTGGCTTGCGCGGCCTGCGCCGTCAGCTCCTCGGCCAGCTCGAATCCATAGCGCGCAAAGTAGAAGGCCGCGCCGTGCAGCCGCTCCTGCAGAACTCCGCCAGGATAAAGCGCCTGCGAGATCGCTGCCGCATGGCGGCCAAGCTGCTCCTCGCGCTGCAACTGAAAATTGGCGTTGAGCCTGCGTAGGCGATTCATCTGGTAACGCATCTTGCTGGCCGCGATTGCGCCGCTGTGGCCCAGGCTCGCATTCTGAGCATTCATCCATTCGAGCAGCAGCGCAAGCTCGGCTTCCAGAGAGTTGCCCGCGGCAGCCAGCTTCTGCTTGCCTTCAATCGGCATCGCGCGCGCGGCCAGCAACTGCGCCAGCGATCCAGGCTCCTGCGCAAAAAGACGGTCAAGTGTTAGTTCGTGCTGGTTGAGCAGCTCGGCAATCGCCGGCTCAATCAGCGTGGCTGAAAAGCGCGGCTCGGCGGGCGTTACTCGGCCCAAAATCCGTTCAAAGAGCACGGCAGATTGGGCAAAATACGCAATCTCCGCCGGTCCGCCGATGGTGAGCGAAGTGGAGAGCAGAAAATCCTGAAAGACAGGACGCAGCAGAGCGGAAGGCGAGATGCGTTCCGGCGCGGAGTCGAGAATGCCTACCAAATCAGCGGTCGAATAAGTCTCACGGCCTGCCTGCCACAGCCCCGCCGGCTCGGCGGTCGTCGGCAGCAATCGCTTCAGCGCCAGCCGCGCACCGGATTTCTCGTCGATAAGAAACAGCAGACTCGATTGCGCGGCTACGGTAACCTGCGCGTGATAGCCCGCGGAGACCAGCGCGGCATTACGCTCAACCAGTGCGGCGTGCAGCTCATCGGCGCGCTCAATGCCCGCGCGCAGCACCGGCGCGCCCAGCCGATGGATCTCGCGGCTGTCTGCGTCAAGAACCAGCAGCCCCTGCGCCGCAAAAACTCTTGAATAAAACTCGGCAAATGCCTGCGCAAAGGTCTTGCCAGGTTGATAAGCCGCGGTTAGGGCCTCCAGCGCATCGGAATAGCCCAGCAGCTCTCCCGCCGTATCGAGCAATGGCGAGATCGACTCGTCCAGAACTATCCCGCCCACCGGGCGAGCACTTTCCGGCTTAGTCGCATAAACCAGCTTGCGCAGCTCCCGCCGTTTGGGAAACGTGACATGGTTGATCTCGTCAAAATCGTGGTCTTCGCTGGCCAGCCAGAAGATCGCGGTGTGCGGCCTGCCCGCCGCCGTGGCCTCCCGCGCCCGGCCCAGCGCCGATGCGGCCTTGAAAGGAGTAAAGAGCGGCCCGCCGAACAATCCCACCTGCTGGCCGGTGACAACGACACCCCCGTCTTGTTCGAGCACTGCAAGAGCCGGCGCGGCAGCGGAAGCTGGGTTTTGCTCGGCTAGCAGTCGCAATAACTCCGGCCAGTGCGCGGGTGCAGCGGGACGCGTCTGCCCCCCCCGCTCGGTTCCAGAATCTTCTCTCCGCGCCGGATAAAACGGGCGCACAGCATCCGCCTTCTGGCAATAATCCAGAAAGAGCGGGTGCAGCCCCGGCACCGCGGTAATTGGAAGAGCTTCTGTCTTGGCCAACTTCTTTCCTTGAATCGAGATGCGGAGCGGGGGGCAGTGCAAACAATCCAGCCTTCCTAAGGATGCCATGCCGAGGGGAATCGATGCAGAACCACGCTTGCCTGTCTGCCACCGGGATGGGTTCGGACCGCAAGTTGAATCTTTCTCAGAACTCTGACCCGCCTGAGAGTCCTCCAATGACCAGTGAACAAGAATTCTTTAATGTCTCCCGGATTGGCCGCCGATGAGAGTTCTGTGTGAGTTTTCACACAGGGAGAATGAAGTGAACAGCAAAGTTAGGTTCTATCACGAAAACGGCAGACCGCGTTCCGCCATGAAATTGCTGCGCGCAGGCGTGTTGGTTCTGCTGGCGGCATCACTCGCGATTCCGGGCAGAGCTGCCGATGACCGCGCAATCAAGACAAAGGTGTCGCCGGTCTATCCGGAGATCGCCAAGCGGATGAAGATTACAGGAACAGTCCGGGTTGAAGCGACTGTAAGCCCCGACGGCAAGGTCACCGCGGTTAGAGTCGTCAGCGGCAACGGGATGCTGGGAGCTGCCGCGGCGGACGCAGTGTCGAAATGGCGCTACGCACCTGCCGACGCGGAATCTACAGTCGAGATCGACCTCAATTTCGCGCTGGCGCAATAACGAGCTGAAGAACGTTCCTCTCCAACCCGGTTTTCCTCAGCCGCGCGTCTCTTTATGCAGCCGTCCCGTGGCACTTCTTGTATTTCTTTCCGCTCCCGCACGGGCAGGGGTCGTTACGGCCCACTTTTTCGCCGGTGCGGCGCTGCTCTGTAGGTCTGGCTTCCCCGGCCCCAGCGCGGGTTGCAACATCCAGTTCCCGCTGCTTCTTGCGCTGGAACTCCTTCTCCAAAGCATCGATCGTCGTTGAGGGCTGGCGGGTAGGGATGGTAACTTCCCGGGGTGGTGCTTCAAGCGTTATCGGCCTAGCCGCGCTGGCAACTGGTGGCGCCTGCGGAATCGGCCCCCTCGGTCTTGGCGTAGAGCTGCCCAGAGGCTCGCCGTCCTGGCCCAGAATCTGCATCCTGAAGAGGAAGCGGATGGTGTCCTCCTGGAACTTGAGCATCATCGCCTCGAACATATCGAAGGACTCGCGCTTGTACTCGACCAGCGGATCTTTCTGCGCATAGCCGCGCAAATTGATCCCCTCTTTCAGGTGGTCCATCGAGAGCAAGTGATCCTTCCACAGCCCGTCCAGCACGCTCAGCATCACCATCCGCTCGTGATAGCGCATCGTCGCCGCGGTGAGTATCTTCTCCTTGGCCTCGTACTCCTCTTTCAGCTTGTCGAAGATCAGGTCGCCCAGCTCATGGCGGCTCAGTTCCACAGGCTTGATCTCCGCCGCAGTCAGATTCAGCCCGAAGTTGTCGATGAGTCTTTCTTCCAGCCCCTTCACGTTCCATTGATCGGGATGAACGTTCTCGGCGGCAAACTCGTCCAGCGCATTGCTGAGGATTCCCCCGGCGTATTCTTCCAGAATCAGCTCCCGCTGCTCCGCGCCTTCGATCAACTGGCGGCGCAATCCGTAGACGGCCTCGCGCTGCTTGTTCATCACGTCGTCGTACTCAAGCACGTGCTTGCGCGATTCAAAATTCTGCGCTTCAACTGCCTTTTGCGCGCCCTCGATGCGCTTGGTGATCATCTTCGAGACGATGGGCTCGTCCTCGACCATGCCCATGCGTTCCATCATCGAGCTCATCCACTGCTTGGCAAAGATGCGCATCAGGTCATCTTCGAGAGAGAGGTAAAAGCAAGATTCGCCCGGATCGCCCTGGCGGCCGGCGCGGCCACGCAGCTGATTATCGACGCGCCGCGATTCATGGCGCTCGGTGCCTAGAATGAACAAGCCGCCGGCTTCGATCACTTGCCCGTGCTCCAGTTGCGCGGCCTTGGCATGAACCTCGAATACTTCGCTCCACTCCGGTTCGGAGACCTCGAACTCCTGCCCGCTGTAATAGAAGCGCAAAAAGCCCGCGGGCGCTGAGGGATTGATAGCTCCCTCGGCCACGCTGATGGCTCGCGCTTTGCCCTTCTTCACCAGCTCCTGCCGGGCCATGAATTCGGGATTGCCGCCGAGCAGAATATCCGTCCCGCGGCCGGCCATGTTGGTCGAGATGGTCACCGTGCCCAGCCGCCCGGCCTGGGCCACAATCTCCGCCTCGCGCTCGTGGAACTTCGCGTTCAGCACTACATGCTGCACGCCCTTGCGCTGCAAAATCCCCGAAAGCCGTTCGCTCTTCTCGATCGAGACCGTGCCCACCAGTACCGGCTGACGCTTCTTATGCAGTTCCGCAATATCCTCGGCCACGGCCTTGAATTTAGCCTTCTCATTGAGATACACCACGTCTGGATTCTCAAGCCGCAGCATCGGCTTGTTGGTTGGAATCACGACGATCTCAAGCTTGTAAATCTTCTCGAACTCGGCTGCTTCCGTTTCCGCCGTACCCGTCATGCCGCTCAGCTTTTTGTACAAACGGAAATAATTCTGGAAAGTGATCGTCGCCAGCGTCTGGTCTTCCTTGCGGATGGTCACGCCTTCCTTGGCTTCGATGGATTGGTGCAATCCATCGCTCCAACGGCGGCCCGGCATCATGCGCCCCGTGAACCCATCGACGATGATGACCTCACCGTCTTTTACGACGTAATCCACATCGCGCTTGTAGAGGGCGTGGGCCTTGATGCCCGTCTCCACATAGTGCTTGAGTTCCCAGTTCTCGGCGTCGGCAATGTTGCCGATGCCCAGCAGTTTCTCAATCGTCTCCCAGCCCTGATCGGTGACACCGATTGTCCGCTGCTTCTCGTCCACGATGTAATCACCGGTGAGAAACTTTTCGCCCTCATTTAACCGCAGGCCCAGCTCCTCCTGCCGCTTGACATCGATCGATTCAATCTCTTCGCCCATCTCCAGATCCGGAATGATCTTGCGCACCCGCGCGTATTTGTCGGTTGTCTGGTCGGTGGGTCCGGAGATGATCAGCGGCGTCCGCGCTTCATCAATGAGGATCGAGTCTACCTCGTCGACAATCGCGTAATAATGGCCGCGCTGCACGCAATCTTTCAGCTCGAACTTCATGTTGTCGCGCAGGTAGTCGAAGCCGAATTCGTTGTTGGTGCCGTAGGTGATGTCTGCGGCGTAGGCTGCGCGACGCTCTTCATCGCTGAGATCATGCACGATCACGCCAACGGTTAGTCCCAGGAAGGTGTAGATCTTGCCCATCCACTCGGCGTCGCGCTTGGCCAGGTAGTCGTTCACCGTGACCACATGCACGCCGTGCCCTGCCAGCGCGTTCAGGTAGCAGGCCAGCGTGGCGACCAGAGTTTTTCCTTCGCCGGTGCGCATCTCGGAGATTTTGCCCTGATGCAGCACCATCGCGCCAATCAATTGCACGTCGAAGTGGCGCATCTTTACCGCGCGCCAGCCCGCCTCGCGTACCACGGCAAAGGCCTCGGGCAGAATCTCATCGAGAGCCTCGCGCTCGGCCACGATCCGTGCGTCTTTGTCTTCCACGCCTTCCAGCCGCGCGGCGATCCGCGCGCGGAATTCAACTGTTTTCTCCCGCAGTTGCTCATCGCTCAGCACCTTAATATCCGCTTCGAGAGCATTTATAACGGCCACAATCGGGGTCAGGCGCTTGATAATGCGCTCATTAGCAGTGCCAAAAATTTTAGTAAGGACTTTATCGAGCAAGGCAGAAATCTCCGTATACCAGTGTAAATGGTGGGGGTTGGAACGGGCCGTGACGGCGCCCGTTCGTGAAAGACTGAGGCATTTTCAAATCCAGTGCAAAGTTTGGGTGCCCCACCCTCGCCGCGTCTTTTTTCTTGCGGCTAGGGTGGGATAGCAGGATGTCCCAGCATGAAAATGATCTTGCTCCCTGCTCAGCCTCAAAGCCGCAAGACCAACCGTTCGACGAACTCGCCGCGCCGTATCCGCCTCAGTTGCCGGTGCAACTGCTTTGTCAGGCTCTCGGGTCCACCGCTATCGTCTTCGTCAGCATCTTCATCCCGTTTTGCTTGCAGCACATAGGCCACGCTGGGCCGGTAGAGCACCTGCATGAACTGAAATGCCATTCCCAACGCCAGAATGCCAATTCGAATCACCGCGCGCTTATTCCCTGGCTCTCTGCGCCTTCCGCAAATACTCAAGAGGCAGTAGTGGGCAAGAATCGCAACCAATACCGTGCATGGAACAAGGCCTGCAAGCACACCGCAGGCAATAATCGCATGAATCTGCATATCTCCGCTCCTGGAGACCGTCCCAATGATTTCCGAATAAAATTCGCGTCATCGCAATGCGGCGCAGAGCCGCCTTTGTGAAACGCTGAGGTTTTTCGAGAAGATTATGCGAGGGTGAAAGGAGGCGGGCGTTGGAAGCGTACAGGCAGAGCAGGCGCGTCGGGAACACGCCCAGCGTAAGCATAAGCCAGGCGCGGGAGCAGGCTCAGCGGCGAGATGATTCCCACGATGAGCAGCGGCAGAATCGCCAGCAAGTCCGATGCGCCGCCAGCGTGGCCATGCGGAACCAGCATCAGCGCAAGGGCAAAGAAGATCGCGATTGCCGCAATCAGCTCCCATCCCCGCCAATGCCGATTCAGTCTCATATGCCGCAACCCACTTGGTCTGGAGTATAGCAGAATTTCCGCCGCTTACTGCAACTGGAAGGCCTTTACTGCAATCGCATTGGGCGCATGACCCGTAGGCAGCATGGTAAACAATGAGCGCGACGAGGTGCGCACCACCGCTACATCCGCCGAGCGCGTATCCACCACAAACAGCAGGTTTCCGGCAGCGGAGAAAGCCAGCGCCGAGGGCCCATCGCCCACATGGATCGCCGCCGAGCGCTTGCCGTCGTCGATGGCGTAGACCGCAACTTCCTGCGAGTTGAAGTTGCTCACATAGAGCAGTGCATTATCGCGCGAGACTAGCCCGCGCACCGGGTTCGCGCCCATGATGTATGCCCCGCCCACCTCGCTGGTGGTGGTAGCGACCTCGCTGATCGAGTTGCTCAGTGAGTTCGAGGTAAACAGCTCGCCGCCGTCTGGCTTCAACGCCAGATGAACCGGCGCAGTGGCAACATCCAGCATTGCTTCAAGCGAGTCTGGCCGGGCAGGCTTGTCCGGTTGGCTGACGGCGCGAGCAAGCAGCAGCGCCATCACCTGATGCCCGCCCGCGCAGGCGACAAAGGCCTTCGAGGAATCCGGCAAAATCACAATATCTGACGCCCCAGGGCAGCCGGAAAGAACCGCACGGACGGCATGAGTGGCCGGATCAATGAGGCTGACGCTGTTGCCCTTGCGATTGGCCAAGGCCAGCGTCTTGCCGTCGGGCGAGATGTGCACAGACACCGGCTCTTCCCCCGTACCGATGACGGCAATCTCGCGGCGGGCCTTGAGGTCCACGACAGAAACGGCATTTGAGCCGGAGTTGGCCACGTATGCCAAGTCGCCGGTGGGGGCAATATCGATAGAGACCGGCTGCTTCTCCACCAGAATCGTCGCGGCAACCGCATTTTTCTCGGCATCGATCACCGTGACCGATCCGCGGCCCGCCGCCTCGCCTGCGTTGACCACGTAAACTTCATTGCGCGTCAGGCTGGCAGCCACGGCCACAGGATTCCGTCCCACTGCAAGCTCGCGATCAGGCCGCAGATTCACCACGTCAAGCACTGTGACGGTGTTGCTGCCTCCGTTGGTCACATAAGCGTATTCGCGATAATTGGCCGGGTATTGCGGGAAATCCTGGCGACGGCAACTAGTAAGCACAAGCGGCAACGCCAGCAAGGCCAGCGTGATAATTCGTTTGTCTTGCCGCAAGCTCATGCAATCGATCCGGGGTCCACAAAAACTAGTTGAGCGATTCGTTAAAGCGCATTTTGATAATGGCTCTAGAGCATTTTCACCAATGGCGAAGGATCTGGGTGCCCCACCCTCGCCGCGTTTTTGTTTTTGCGGCTATCGGGATCCCCGGCGACAGGTCCTCGTCGCTGGGGCGATCTAGGGTGGGATCGCACGATGCCGTTGCCGCTCAATCGCCGTGCGTCTGCGCCGCAGCCACATGCACCTTCCGCGACAAACTGCGCCCGACAATCGGCGCAATCTGCTCAATCTCATCCATCATGCGCGCAAACTGCTCGGGGTAAATCGACTGCGGCCCGTCAGAAAGCGCCTTTTCCGGATGGTTATGCACCTCAACCAGAATTCCATCCGCACCCACTGCCGCGCCGGCCCGAGCCATGGGCAGAACCTTATCCCGCTTGCCGGTCGCGTGGCTGGGATCAACCAGAATCGGCAGGTGGCTCAGCTTCTGCACCGCCGGAACAATGCTCAGATCCATCGTGTTGCGGGTATGGTCGGCAAAGGTGCGCACGCCGCGCTCGCAGAGAATCACCTGATAGTTGCCCTCGCTCATGATGTATTCGGCGGACATCAAAAACTCTTCGAGGGTCGCGCAGAGTCCGCGCTTCAGCAGCACAGGCTTGCGCAGCTTGCCCGCCTTCTTGAGCAGAGAGAAATTCTGCATGTTGCGCGCGCCGATCTGGATTACGTCGGCCCATTCGGCCACCAGTTCCAGCGATTCGTTGTCCAGCGCCTCGGTCACAATGCGCAGCCCGAAGCGGGCGCGAATCTCGGCCATGATGCGCAGCGCTTCGAGACCCATCCCTTGAAAAGCGTACGGCGACGTGCGCGGCTTGAAGGCTCCGCCGCGGAAGAACTGCGCCCCGCCGGCGGCAACAATTTCCGCGATCTCAAATGCCTGTTCGCGGCTCTCGATGGAGCACGGCCCGGCAATCACCGCCAGATTCCGCCCGCCAATCGTCGCCTCGGGACAGGTTTCCGTCGCCGCAAAGTGGATGATGGTGTCTTCTTCCTTGACGTCGCGGCTGGCCAGTTTATAGGCCTTCGAGACGCGAATCACCTCGGCAACTCCGGAAAGCTCTTCCAGATTGCCGCGGTCCACTTCACCCTGGTTTCCGGTAATGCCGATCGCGGTGCGCTGTGCGCCGGGCAGCGGATGGGCGCGGAAGCCCATCAACGTAATCTGATCGCAGACCGCCTGAATCTCTTCCGGCGTGGCCTGCGCTTTCATGACAACCAACATGGCTGGCCTCTCAATCCAACAGTCTACCGGGTACGGACGGGAAGGGCAATCAACCAATCGGAGGAAGCGCAAAATTGAGGCGCGACACCTCTTCCGGATGCCTCCGCCCGGCCAACCCCGGCTGATACCCTGAAAGAGCAGAGTTTTTTGGGCCGACTAAGGCCCAACGGAGTCATCTTCAAGAATGAATAAGCTCATCATCGCCAATCTGCTGCACCGCCCGGTCCGCTCGATCATCAGCGTCTTTGCTGTGGCCATCGAAGTCATCATGATCCTGTCGATTGTCGGCATCTTCATGGGCATGTTGAACGACACCAAGCAGCGCACCAGCGGCATCGGCGCCGATCTGATGATGCGCCCTTCGAACGCCAGCATCATGGTGGGAATCGGCGGGGCGACAATGCCCGTAAAATTTGCCGACCCCATCCGCAAGCTGCCCCATGTGGCCGTGGTCTCTCCGGTTATCTCAAATATGTCGACCTCAGGGTCTGTCGAGATCCTTTCCGGCATCGACTACGAGAGCTACAACGCGATGAAGCCCTTTGTTTTTATCGCAGGCGGGCCGTTCCAGGGTCCGTATGACGTGATCATCGACGATGTGATGGCCCGCGCCGACGGCGGCCATCGCGTAGGAGACACGTTGGTTGCGTTGAACCACAGCTTCCGCATTTGCGGCATCGTGGAGCACGGCAAGGGGGCGCGCAAGCTCTTTCCCATAGAGACGATGGGAAATCTGATGGCCGGCTCCGACGGCAAGGCGACACTCTTCTACATCAAGACCGACGACCCCGCCAACCAGGACGCTGTGATCCAGGAGATTCACTCCACGCGCGGCCTGGAAGACTACCCCGTGCAGACCCTAGACGAGTGGCTCTCCATGATGACTCCCGACAAGCTGCCGGGCTTCAATATTGCCCTCGATGTGGTTACGACGATCGCGGTCTTTGTCGGCTTCCTGGTGATCTTCCAGTCGATGTATACGGCGGTTCTTGAGCGCACCCGCGAGATCGGCATTCTCAAATCAATGGGCGCATCCAAACTGGCCATTGTCAGCGTGGTCTTGCGCGAGACAGCGATCATGGCCGTGGTGGGCGTGCTGGTGGGGATTGCCGGCACCTACGGCGTGCGCCTGCTTCTTGGATATATTCACCCCACGCAGCGCTTCGAGATTACCTCACTGTGGCTGGTGAAAGGCACCGTCATCGCATTTGCCGGAGCAATCCTCGGCGCTCTTTACCCGGCCTGGATCGCAGCCCGCAAAGACCCTATCGACGCGCTGGCCTACGAATAGCGCCTTACCTCGTTGACTGTGTAGCCGGTGGAAAACTCCGACCGTACATCACGGCTGGATCTGAGCTTTAGAGCAGGCTTGATTTAAGCTCTGTATCAGGAGTCGATCTGAGCTTTGTATCAGGGCTGGACTTTAGTCCAGCCGCAAAGCCCATAAAATCCACGAGGGCTTCAGCCCCTGCGGGCAAGATTCATTTCAATCAGCAAAAACCCTCGCCAACCCAGCGGTAGATAGAACAATCTTCGTAATTCGACGATACGTACTCGCCATCCGGCTGATTGGCCAGAATCGTATGGTCGGCAATGGCGTCTGCTCGTGAGCGCGGCACCTGGCCGAGAACGAGCCGGATGAACCCCTTCTGCTGCTCCAACACCCGCTCCTGTTCGTTGTTCACATACAGCAGGTCAAGAATTTTCTCGTGACCGGACTCATGTGCGGCCATTGCCCAGCCCGCCAGCATCCGCCGCATCACCGGCGCGCCAAATGGATTGAATAAGAACGCGAGGCACGGTCCCGGCGGCAGCGCGAATTCAACCGCGTCGCCACAGATCAGACGAGTGCGCGTGTGTGCCTTGCCTGCCTTTCGCCAGATCGTCAGGTTTTTTTGGGCAATCCCGGCCAGTGTGGGATGCAACTCAATCCCCACGACCGCGCGAAAGGGAAATTCCGCGGCCAGCAGCATCGCGCGGCCCATCCCTGCTCCCACATCAACAAAAGTGAACTCCTCCAGCCGCGCCGCCGGTTTGGTCCGCTGCCAGCGTTTCACTAACGCGTGAAAAACCGACGGCGCAACCCCGTAATAAGCCGTCGAGTGGCGATCATGAACGTGACCGCTTTTCAAATGCCGCCCGGCAATCAGCCCGCTGGTGTGGACGCCGTTGGCAATGTCGAAGGGATGGCGCGTAAAGCCGTCCTTTACGCTTAGCCCCTGTAAGAGCCGTGGGCGGCTTTTCTCTTTTTGATCGGCTTTCACGAATTGAACTTTCTATCGCGGCAGGCAGGCATCGATCCTCAGTTTAGCCGCTCGTGCTGCCGATCCGCCTGCTCGCGCGGCGGGTTTATTCTTGGTGTGTGCCCAACACCCTTTCTATTGCCATGATCGCCATGAACGAGGAGGCGAATCTGCCGCGAACGCTGGAGAGCGTGCGCTGGGCCGATGAGATCATCGTCGTCGATTCCGGCTCCAAGGACCGCACCATCGAAATCGCGCAGTCTTTTGGAGCCAAGACCCGTTATCACGCCTTTGGCGGTCACGGTGAGCAGAAGAATGTCGCCCTCGACCTCTGCACCTCGGACTGGATTCTGCTGCTTGATGCCGATGAGGTTCTCACTCAGGAATTGCAGCAGGAGATTCGCGCACTGCTGGCCGGCGAGCCGAAGTACGGCGCTTATTGGATTCCCCGGCTCAACCTGATCTTCGGCCGCTGGATTCATCACGGCGGCTTTTATCCCGACCACAAGCTGCGGCTCTTCAAGCGCGGCGCGGCGCGGCTCAGCGAGGGAGTTGGCCCGCACAGCACGCCGCAGTTTGCCGGCAAGCGCGGCACGCTTAAGCACGACATGCTGCATTACGCCTATCCCACAATGAGCATCTATCTCGAACACATGAACCGCTATAGCTCGGAGATAGCGCAGTTACTCCACAAGAAAGGACGCGACAGCAAGTCGCTGCCCTCATTTATCACCAACGCTGTCCTCAATCCGCTGGCGACATTTCTCTATAACTATTTTTTCCGGCTGGGCTTTCTCGACGGGCGCGAAGGGCTGTTACTGCACCTGAATCACTCCGTCTACATCCACTGGAAGTTCATCAAAGCCTGGCGGCTCGGCCAAGGCAAGGATTAGCAGCGCGCGCTACTGCGCGCCCTCTTTGAGAATCTGCTCGGCAAAGTAGTTGCGCACCTTCGCCTGATCGTGCAGCATTTCGAGATACGCAGTGCGCAGCAACTGCGCATGGCCCTCGCGCAACTGCTGGCGGATGCGCTGCTGCACAGTAGGGTCGTTCAACTCGCGCTGACCGGCCGCTTGCTTGTCCATCAGTTTGTAGATTGCGTATCCCACGGTGCGCCGCCCAGGCCCTGAGCCATCGTAGACCGGAAGAATCGCCGAAATCTGCCCCGGCTTGAGGATGCTGATCGCGTTATAAGCATCCGGTTCGCTGCGCAGAGCCGACTCGGCCACGAAGCCCATATCGCCGCCATTCGAGGCGTTATTGGCGTTCTCGCTGTAGTTGGCTGCAGTGGTGCTGAAGTCCTCGCCGTTACTCAGCTTGGCTAAGAGAATCTGAATCTTCTTTTTCGCATCGGCATCGCCCGAGGCCTTGTTATTCTGCAGATTGCCCGCCTGCTGCGACGGCGCGCCGGTCACCACAATCTGCGCTAAGTGATACTGCGGCTCAATCAGGTTGAATTCCGACTTATGCGCGTTGTAGTAATTACTTATCTCGGCGTCGGTGATATTGATCTTGGATTCGATTTCCTTGTTCAGCAGCTTGGTGCGCGTCAGATTGCGGCGCAGGTCGCGCTTCAGGTCATCGAGAGTAAGCCCCTTGGCTTTGAGCCGGTTCTCAAACTCTTCCTCGGTATCCAGCGCCTTCATCTCGGTGATCTTGGCGTTTACATCTTCATCGCTGGCGGCAAGATTCAGCTTGGTGGCCCGCTCCTGGAGTATCTCGTCTTCGATCATGCCGCGCAGAATATTCAGGCGGACAATATCGGCCTGCTCCGGCGACGGCTGCTGCGGATTGTCGCCCAGGTTGTTCTTGTAATACTTTTCAACCTCGGAGCGCAGAATGTCTTTGCCATCCACCGTCGCCATCACATCAGCAGAGGGAGCTTTGCGGCAACTGGTCATGCAACCTATCGAAAAGGGGATCAATCCGCCCAAGCAAAACAATAAGGTTGTCGAACGAAAACGCACCGGAAATGAAGCGGTCAAGCTGATCTCTCCTTGCGGGGCAACGGAACAACCCCGGCAATACAGAATATAGCGGTTCTCCAATTGGCGTCGAGTGGGGTTGATGCTCTTAAGTGGGTTTTTCCTTTCCGGGGTCCCCAGCGATAGGTTTTTGTCGCTGGGGTGGAAGTAAAGGCCACCTTGCACAATTTCAACTCCTTCACGGAAATTGGAGAACCGCTCTAAATCCAATCCGCGGGAACGCGATAGCGCAGCCCGGTTATTTTCCTCCGTTGGCGGCTGGTGCGGTGACTTGCCCGGTAGCCTGCCCGGCAGCCTTAGCGGCAGCACTGGGCGCGGTCGCAGGCTGGCGCACCGGCTTGCGCGGGCGGCGCAGGGGCTGGAGGCGGATCAATGCCCTCGGCGCGCAAAGCGCGGTCAATCGCCAGCCAGATCTGCTCCTGCGGAATCGCGCCGCTGATCCGTTCACCATCGATGAACAGCGCCGGAGTGCCTTCGACTCCCAGGCCTGCGCCTTCGCGCATCGATGCCTTCACCTTGGTGTCATCCTGCTGCTGCAAACAGGCATCCAGCTTGGCTGTATCCAGCTTGGCCACGGTCGCCTCTTCGCGGGCAATGCGATTCAGCGCGTCAAAACTCTTCGACGCGTTGCGGTCTTCACCATTCACTTCCTGCCCATGGGAGTGGATGTAATCCACGTAGGTCCAGTAAACATCGGTACTCTGCGCGGCCAGGCAGTTGGCGTCAATGGCTGCGTGCATCGCCCAGGGGTGAATCTGCACTAGCGGGAAATCCTTGTAGACAAAGCGCACCTTGTCTTTGTAGCGATCAAGCGTCGCCGGAAACAGAGCCTGGTGCATGTGCGCGCAGTAGGGGCACTGCAGATCGTCATAATTGATAACGGTGATCTTGGCGCCGGGGTTGCCGCGGATCGCGCGGCCGGTGACGTCAATCACCGTCGCCGGGTCCTTGGACAGATCGAAGGTCTCCAGCCGCGCCAGTGTCTTGTTGTCCTTGGAGATAAGGAAATCCACGGTGGAAGACTGCGAACCATGTGCCAGGATCACGGGCAGCGAGTCATAACCGGGAATCTGGCTGGGCTTGCGCTCGCCGAGCTTCACGTCGAAATCCTGCGGCACGTTGTACTGCGACCGCACCATCACCTCGATATGCCGGTTCAGGGCCAGGTCGGCGGCGGGCTGCGTTGCGGTCTGGGCTTTGCAGCCCACTGCCATGCCCAGTGCGAGCAGGCCTGCTAAAAAATGGATGCGTGACAAGTGAAAATCCTCTCAGCCAAGGATACTCCAGCGGGGCCGGGTTGGCTGGAGAATTCACCGGCTGCACCGCCCTTCTGTGTGGACGCGGGCCATGCAATAAAGAGATCAACTACGCTGAAACGGCGCTCTAATACGCAGGCGGCAGCGTCGGATCGCGGAAGACCGAATTCGCGCGGCGGATATCGCCGACCGAGCCAAAGTTGGCTAGCGTGAAGCTGTAGAGATACTCGGTCTCGTCGCGCGCCGAACCCAGCACAAACCGCCGGTAGCCCAGCGTGAGCCCGCAGCAGTTCCAGTTATAAGCGGCCTGCACACCCGCGTATTGCAGGGAATCGTTGGCAAAGTCGTAACCGGCGTTGCCAGCCAGGTTGAATCCCGCGCCGCTGGGCTTGCCGATGCTGAAGAAGGGCTGCAACTGCTGGCTCTGGATCGTGGATGCCGTGCTGCCGTTTTCGTCTACGGCGTTGAGCAGAGCATGGCCCATTCCCACTGTTGTGCGCCCCCAACTGTAACCGGCAAAGAGGTTATCGGAACTGAGCCGGCCGGTCTTGGGGTCGTAATCCATATCCCACTGGATGCGCAGACTGTCGATAGCCTCGAAACGAATGCGCGAAGTGATCGGCGAGAGGTTGCGGCTGCCGGTCAAAAACGCAACACCGCTCAGATCCAACGTAGTATCAAAGACGTTACGCCGGCCGGAAATGATCGCGCCGCTGAAGTCGGAGTCGAAATAGTATTTTTCCGCAATCTGCCAGCTTGCCCACTCGCGCGGTTGTACCGGGCACTGGGCCGAAGCCGAGCCCCCATCCGGCACGCAGGGTTTCACTCCATTGGACTTCAGATAAAAACGCTGCGTCACCGAAAGGCCCGCCTCATTGGTGTCGCTGGCAATGTCAGTCGTGTCAAAACGCAGTACATTTTGCGCCTGCACTCCGATACCGCCCACATAGCGATAGGTAATTTCCGGCTCGATCACATGGCGCAGTTCGCGGCTCCAATGGCCCAGCATAAAATCTCGTTCCAGCGCTGGAGGGCGGATATCCACTGAGGCTTCGAGGTCGTCGCGGTGCAACGGATCGTGGCTGATGGCGGGGATGCCGGAGTTTGCGCCGGTCAGGTCCGGCGTCTGGCTGATCGAGTACGCGGTCAGCCGCAATGCTGCCTCGGGAACCACGCTCCAACCATCCGCATGCAGCGGCAGCAGGATGTGCGGATAGATGTCGATACGGCCCACATTGCGGGCGTGAAAATCAGGCTCCGAGCGGCTGAGAAAGCTCAACGAAGAACCAAGCCCGCCATACAGCCCCGAACCGCCGAGAGGGCGGTCCAGCTGGTCGAAGCGCAGACTGGGCAAATGCAGAATGCGCACTTCGTCGCCCTCGGTCGAACTAGCAAAGCTCTCAAAACGATCCAGCGCAATCGAAGGAATATAGCCATTGTGTGCGTGCGTCAGCGCCAGATCGCTCGATACCTCTGAGCTGATGGCCTGCGAGTAATTGTCATTGAAGACCAGCCTGTAGATATAGCTGGAAAGGTACTCCACGTTGCCCATCAGCCGTGTCTCCGGCGTCAGATCTTTGCGGCCCAGAGCCGCAATGTCCAGGCCGCCCTGGTTGACCAGCGCTGTGGTGGTAACTCCAGTGGTACTGGTGGTCGCCTGCTCCACGCCGCGGTCCAGAACCGCGTTCCAGCGCACAGTCAGGTGATCCAGCCCCGGGCCTTTATAGCGGAAGTCGCCATTGGGCGCCCAGCCGCGTTTGGAGTAGTACTCCGTGCCCACAATCATGTCCATGCTGCGGCCGAGCACCACATAGACCTGTTCGCCAATAATGAAGCCCTTGATGGAGGAGTTGCTTGCAACTGGTATCAGTAGCCCGCTCTCGCGCCCTGAATCATTCACCGGATGGCGCAGGTAAGGCAGATAGAAGAGCGGCACGCCCAGAAATTTGAATGCCGCATTCCTCGTCGAAGCGGTTCCGTTCACCAGATCGATGGAACGGGAGATGATCAGCCAATCGGGCCGGGGCAGACGGCAGTTGGTCATCGTGCCATCGACAATCTTGTAATTGCCCTCGCCATTTTGCAGCAGTACGCGCCCTGAAAAGACAAACGGATTCGTGGTTGTAAAAACCGTGGTTCGGCCTGCGCGCCGGACTCCCATCGTCCCATGCACCGCAAAAAACCGTGCCGTATGGATATTAAGGTGCATATCTCCATGGGCAGCGTGGACGATGATGTCGTCCGGCCCGCCGTCCAATTCCACATTGCCGTCGGCTTCCAGCTCCGATGTGGACCGGTGATAAGTCACTTCATCGGCGCGGAGAACATAATCGCGATAGTGGAGTTCCTCCACGCCGAATAGGGTCGCGGTATCGCCAACCCACGTCTCGCGGTCGGCCTTCCACCACACCCGCTCGCCGGTCGCAGGCACCGGCTCCAGCTGCGCGATAGGAATCTCCTGCCCCGGATCATCGGGCAGGTCCTTCGGACTGTTCTCGTTTTCGAGCTGCTGAGGTGGGTCCGCTGCCTTCTGCGCCGCGGGGGGTAACTCATTGGTCAACGTCTGCGCCCTAATCAAACAGGGACAGAGGGCCAGCAGCGTGATAAATATGAAAGTGCGACTACGCATCCAGGAAACCAGGGCACAAACCAGCAAAGACCGCAAAGGTCCAAGCCCAGCATAGCAAAAAGGGCCGTCCTGGGATGCAGCGAGAGCCGGAGTTGACTCCGGCCGCGCCGAAAGGGATACAGGAGTTTTGAACCCACCCGCGCCCCTGCCCCACTCCGAACTCGACTGGAAGCAGGAAGCAAGCCGCCGCCTCGCCGAGTACCGGCGCTTGACCGGGCAAAGACGTGTCGGCGAAGCCCGCCCTTCCAGTCACACTCGCCAAGGCTCTGTGGCCGTTGAGGAAGCACCTAACCCGCTTCAGCCCACTCAACCGGCAAACGCCGCGCAGGCAGCGGCCCGCGTGGCGGAACGCTTTGCTCGGGCCCCCGCTATTTCGAGCTGCCCGCAACGCGAATCAGCCCGGCTGTAAGCTCCGCAGCCGCCATTGCCCAGGCTTTGTTGAAGGCGCACACTGCTACGCAAGCCAACACCGAGAGTCCTATTCAGCGCGCACGTCCTCAATGGGCCGTTCCAGTAGCAGCGCCTCGCACGCCATTCAATCGTCTTCCGGCTACCGCTACAGTGGATCGTCCAAAGATCAGCGCTCCACTTTGCGCCGAAGCAGATCCCCTCGAACAGCCCTCTGTGGCGTGCCCCGCACTTCAAGAAACTCTGTCTGGAGCGGATACGCACATCGCGGAAATTCCTGTCGTCGAGACAATTGATTCTCCCCCTTGCTCTGCGGTCCAATGCATCGACGCAAAGCGAGAAGAGACGCAACCCGCGCGCGTTCCCGAGTCCACTGGAATCGCAGATCGAGTCCTCAGTGCCGCTTCAGAGACTCTCGCAACCCTGCACCGCGAGATTGAACTCGAAGAGATGGAAGAGGCTCTGCGGCCCATTGAGCCGGAGCAGCCCATTCACGCCAACCTGATCGCCTTCCCGCGTGAGCTGGTGGCGACGCGCAAGGTTCGTCCCCGCCTGATTGAAGGCCCGTTTGCCGCAGCCGACGACGCCGAAGGCCAGTTGAGCATCTTCGAGGTGGAACCTGACACGATCTCTACCGAACCGGCTCCGGCAGTCACGCTGACCGTGGAAATGATGCCCGACTGGTCGGCGATTCATCTCGACAGCCATCCAGCCGATGAGTTCGCTGCGGAGACCGTGGCCAAAACGCCCGCTCTGCCTCTGTACCCCGCGCCATTTTCCCTGCGCCTGATCTCGGCCGCCATTGATGGAACCATGATTTTGGCCTCTTTCCTGATCGGGCTGGCGCTGGCCGGTTCGGCCATCAAGCATCTGGCGCACGGACCCTGGGCGGTTGCCGGAGCTATGGCGCTGCTCTTTGCCGTGGGCATCGTTTACCAGGCGATCTTTTTCACTTTGTCAGACGCGACCCCCGGCATGAAATACGCGGGTATTTCGCTCTGCACCTTTGACGAGCAGATTCCCACGCGTGTGCAGCTGCGCCGCCGCCTGGGTACACTACTGGTTTCTCTGCTGCCGGTGGGGCTGGGGCTGATCTGGGTTCTCTTCGACGAGGACCATCTCAGTTGGCACGACCGGCTCTCGCGCACCTACCAGCGCCAGAACTGAGAGACCTCGGCGCAAGCACTCACAAAGCGATATCGCCAATTCCCTAGTCCCTATTGCCTTTTCGCTAGTCCCTGTTTTTCTCTACGCGTGCCGCAACGCCGACTGGTACGAGGGTTGGCCTTTGCCAAAGAGCTTCCCTCCGCGCTGATCTCCCTCCAGACGAAACTGGCGAATCATGCCGTCCAGGTCGCTGGCCAGCGAGGCGAGATTCTTGAGAGCTTCGACCGCCTCTTCAGCACCCTGCGCATTCTCGGTTGAGAGCTGCGAAATCTGCCCTGCGGACTCAGAGATTTCTCCCGACGCCGATGTCTGCTCGGTGGCGGCGGTGGCAATCAGGTTAATCTGATGCTCCACCTGCTTCGACGATTCGATGATCGCCTCCAGGCTCTGCCGCGCGTGGGCCGTTTCTCCCATGCCGGTTTCTACCGCTTTACGGCTGCTCCTGCATCACCTGGAGGGTCTCGCGGGTCTCTTCCTGGATGCTGCGAATCGTGCCGGCGATCTCTTCGGTAGCCCCTTTGGTGCGTTCGGCCAGCCGTCGAACCTCGCCGGCGACCACGGCAAATCCGCGTCCATGTTCGCCGGCGCGGGCAGCCTCAATGGCCGCATTCAGAGCCAGCAGGTTGGTTTGCTCGCTGATCTCCTGAATCACGTTGACCACCTTGCCGATCTCTTCCGAGCGATGGGCCAGCGAGGTCATCTTTTCTGAGACTGTGCTGGTGGCCGAGGCGATTTGTTCCATCGTCGCGGCGGCAGACTGCATTACCGCCCCGCCCTGGTTGGCGGTCTCCGCCGAAACGCGGCTGGCGCCGGCTGCGCTCTCCGCATTCTGGCTGATCTCGCCGATGGTCGCAGTCATCTCCTGCGCCGCGGCGGCAATCTGGTTGGTTTTACTGGACTGCGTGTTTGCATTGCCGGCGCTCTCAACCGCGCGAGCGCTGATCTCTACAGTCGCCGAGGAGAGCGTCTCTGCTCCCTTGGCGACCGCTTGCAAAACCGACCGGATTGAGGCCACGCTGGAGTTGAGTGCAACTGCGAGCCTGCCGATTTCGTCCGTCCCCAACTCCTCGACACTGACCGTCAGATCTTTATCCGCCACCCGCTCTAGCGCCAAAGTCGCAGCCTGCAGCGGAGGAACGATCATCCGCGTCAACACAAACCCGATGAACGCGCTTAGCACAACAATCCCCAACGTCACTCCACCATTGATCCAGGTTGCCCTGTTGCTAGCGGCCGTTGCGGCCCGAGCATCTTCGGTGCCATATTTAGCATTCAGCGCGAGGTCTCCGTCCAGCGCAGCGAAGGCCTCCGCGTATGCGGCCCGCGTTGTATCTGCCGTCAGCGTATCGAGCGCGTCGCCGGTCTTGTTGGCTGCCAGTAATTCACTAGCGTGATTGCTGGCCTGGATGTACTGCTCCCAGGAGGACGAGATCTTTTGGTAAAACTCTCGCTCCCCAGGATAACTGACCATCGGCTCGTAGGCTTTGATTGCCGTGCGGTAGTCGCTCAAGGCCTTGAGGCGGTTGTCGCTGTGCTCCGTCACACACGCAGGCGTAACACACAAGAGCAGATCCTGATCTTCCCGCCGCATGGTATTGACCGCCCTGCGAATCTCTGCCACGGCAAGCAATGAGGGAAGCGAGTTTTCGCTCACATCGGCACTTTGGGCAGCAATGCTGTGGAAGGTATAGAAAGTGTACCCACCCAGCAGTAAGCTAAGGCTGCAAACGAGGCCAAAGGCGAAAGCAAACTTGCGGGCAACAGGCAGATTCCTCAGAAATCCCATATCCGGTAACCATCCTTGCAGCGACTCCCTCCCTTCATCGGCGTAAATCGCGCAGACATGAGAGCTTCCGCCCGTACACAGGTGATCGCCGGGGAATTACCGGAATGGAATTGCCTATGGCTGGAATTGTCCCGTTTTGATGCTGCCGGACCACACCGGGGCGGATCAACCTACCCGGCGGAGTCACAGCGTTTTCGTCATAACGATGCAATGGCACTCGGCCTGGTCTTTGAGTATGCGGGACATGCTGAACTGCTCAGTCCCGGTCTCGACGTAACCGTAGCGGCGGTAGATTGGCGGCAATTCCGGGCGCAGGTTGAGGACGGAGATCTCTACCGCGACGCAGCCCAGTTCGCGAAAACACTCCTCGGCAGCCGCGACAATCTTCCGCGCCAGCCCCTTTGTCTGGTGCGCCGGATCGACAGCCAGCATCCCCAGATAACCGTGCTCGCCGCGCAACTCGGTATAGACGCAGCCCAGCGCCTGCCCGTTCCCGTCCTCGGCCAGCAGAATGCTGCCTTTTTCCATCATCGCGGCAAGGCGCGGCTCGTCAGTGCGCGTGCCTTCGAGAAAACTTTCGATCGCAAAAGCCGCATTGATCAGCGGAATCAGTTGAGCGCGATCACCGGCTTCCGCCAGGCGGAAGTGCATTCGGTCATTGGATGCATCGTTCATCGTTCTGTCAATCGGCTCTGGGATACAGGCAGGCAACTCAATGCCCGTTACTACGATCTTAGGACAGTTGAGAGATGGATCAGAACCACATCGTCGAAGCGCAGATTCCATTTCGCCAGCCATTCGCGATAGTCTCAAGCTGTGCAGACAGAGTGAATGCGTTCGGCGGCACAGTTATATTCTGACCGATCAAATCAATTCAGGAGTATTTTTTCAATGCGGCCTCTCACGGTAATCCGGCTGTCTCTGGTGCTTTCCTTCCTGGTTTTATTGACTGCCCGGCATGGCTTGGCGCAAACAGCCGGGGTTGTATCTTCTCCGGCCAATAAGGCCACCGGCGTGAATCCCGACACGCATCTGGTTCTTACCTTCTTCAGCGCCCCTACACTCGGCAAATCCGGCCAGATTCGCATCTACGATGCAGCGGACCACTCTCTGGCCGATACGCTCGATCTCAGTATCCCCGCCGGTCCCGATCCCACGCGCCACGTCCACCCCCCGGCACAGGCGATTGACCCCAACCCCGCCACGCCAACAACCACAACTCCCGCGGTCAAGACGACGCCTGCCGACCTGCACAGCTACCAGCTCACCACCATTGGCGGTCTGGCAGACTTCCACTTTTATCCCGTCATTCTTCACGGCAATGTGGCGACGATCTCCCCCCACAACAACGTTCTGCGCTATCACCATAAATATGCGGTGGAGATTGACCCAAACGTCTTTACGCCTGCCAACGGCACGTTCGCAGGCTTCACCAGTGACACAGCCTGGACCTTCACCACCAAAGCCGCTCCGCCCACCGCAGATGCCAGCCGAGTTGTCGTATCTGCCGATGGCAGCGGCGACTTCAACACCATCCAGGGCGCGGTTGACTTTGTTCCCGCCAACCCTCCCCAGCGCGTGACCATCTTCATCAAAAATGGCACGTACGAGGAGATCGTCTTCTTTCGCGATAAGGCCAACATTACCTTCCTCGGTGAGGATCGGGAGAAGGTGCAGGTGGGCTACGGCAACAATAGCGGCTTCAATCCGCCCATGCCTGGCCCCTCCCGCCGCTGCGCTTTCTCTGCTTATAACTCCACCGGTATCGAGTTCACCAACTTCTCTGTCAGCAACTACTACACCGGCCAGGCAGAGGGCCTGCTCATCTCCGGCTCGAAGAATATTGTGAGCCATATGAATATCAAGGGCTCAGGCGACGCACTCAACCTCCGCGGCTCCGTCTACCTGACGGACAGCAGGATCATCGGCGATGGCGACACCATACTCGGCGTCGGCCCGGCCTTCTTCAACCACTGCGAGATCCAATCCATCGGACCTTATATGTGGATTCGCAACACAGACGCCAATCACGGCAATGTATTTGTCAACTGCACCTTCATTGCTCTCGAGCGCCCTGTCCCCCAAACACTGGCTACCGCATTTCCTACAGGCCAGGCGAGTTCCCCAGCCCATGCTCCAATGCTGGCAGTGCTCGCCCGTTTGCCCAATAACCACGGACTCAACTACCCCTATGCGGAAGCCGTGCTCATCAACTGCCGCCTGAAAGGCATCCCTCCCATCGGCTGGGGACCAATCGACGATGAAACCTCCCATCTGCACCTCTGGGAATTCAACAGCACCGATCTGGACGGCCACCCGATCGACATCAGCCAACGTCACCCGGTATCGAAACAACTCCACCTGCCGCAGGATGCCAAGACGGTCGCCGACTATAGCAATCCAGCCTTCGTTTTGGGCGGCTGGACCCCGGTCATTGACGGCTCGCGGCTTGCGCCGTAGGCTCATACTATGGAATTCAAAGTCAGCGAATTGGAACGCGAACCGATCGAGTTCGACCTGGAGCTGGCGCCGGGGGCGGTCGATTTGGGCGAAGAGGCCGAGCAGAAGGGCAAACTGGCCGCCGCCGGCTTGGCTGAGGTTCTCCACGAGCATCGCGGACCGCGCGATATTGTTGCCGATATCCGCCTGCGCGGGCATTTCTCCGGCAGCTTCCAGGTTCCCTGCGCGCGCTGCGTCGAGCCGGTCGAAATCCCGCTCTCCGCGGACTTTGACCTGATCTTTCGCCCCGCCGCAGCCGATGCCGAGGCCACCGAACGGTCCATTACTGCGCCCGAGACGGAAATCGGGTATTATCAAGGAGACAGTCTTTTGCTTGAAGACGTGCTGCGTGAGCAGGTGCTTTTATCCCTGCCTGCCCGTACGCTTTGTGAGCCGGACTGCAAGGGACTTTGCCCGCGCTGCGGCCAGAACCGCAACAGCCAGCCTTGCACCTGCGATGAGGGTCCCAGCGACCCCCGCTGGGAGGCACTGGCGGGGCTTCGCAGCCGGATCGAGTCCTGAGCAAGAGTCAAACCAGTAACCCCAAGACCTGCAAGCAGGATATTGAGGGTTCCCGAAACCCTTGCCGCAAGGCAGAATTGCCTTGTGCGCCGCCCTCTGGGCACGCGCTCTTGAAGGCAAGAAAAACCGGGAATTGAAAGGAATTTGTCATGCCTAATCCGAAACGGCGGCACTCCAAGCGCCGCACCGCGCTCCGCCGCTCACACGACTTTCTGACCTCCGTCGGCGTCAGCGAGTGCCCCAACTGCCACGAGAAGAAGCTCCCCCACCACGCCTGCCCCAAGTGCGGCGAGTACAAGGGCCGCGCCGTTCTCGACGTAAAGGAAGCAGTCAGCTAGTTCAGGGCAACCATGCTCATCGACATCGTGCTCGACGCCGTCGGCTCCGATAAAGCACCAGAGCCTGAGATTCGCGGGGCCATCCTCGCCTGCCGCGCTCTGCCCGTGCGGGTCCACCTGGTTGGGCCAGAGGCGGAGTTGCGCGATCAGCTCGATGAACTGCTCGACAACGAAGACCTGCCGATCGTCATCCACCATGCCTCGGAACGTATCGGCATGGAGGAGAAGGCAGCGCAGGCCGTCCGCACCAAAAAAGACAGCTCCATGCGCGTCGGCCTCAAGCTGGTGCGTGAGGGCAAGGCCGCCGGATTTGTCACTGCCGGCAATACTGGAGCGGCAATGGCTACGGCCAAGATGGTGCTGGGCGCGCTGCCCGGCGTTGACCGTCCCGCGCTGGCGACGCCGATGCCCTCCGCCAAAGGCAATCCCTGCGTATTGCTCGACGTGGGCGCGAACGTGGACTGCAAGCCGCAGAACCTGGAGCAGTTCGCCGTGATGGGCGAGATGTACGCCCGCACCGTTCTCAAAATCAAAGAACCGCGCGTCGGCCTGCTCTCCATCGGCGAAGAAGAATCCAAAGGCAACGAGTTGACCCGCGAGGCCTTCCCGCTGCTCAAGGCGCTACCCATCAAGTTCGTCGGCAACGTGGAAGGCCGCGACATCTTCAGCGGCCTCGCCGACGTCATCGTCTGCGACGGCTTTGTCGGCAATGTGGCCCTCAAGACCAGCGAGGGCGTGGGCCGCTTCGTCCGCGATGTTCTGCGCGAGTCGCTCACCCGCACTGTCACCGCTCAGGTCGGCGCGCTGCTCTCCCGCCGCGCCTTCAACGACTTCCGCCGCCGCCTCGACTATCGCGAATACGGCGGCGCTCCATTGCTCGGAGTGCGCGGCGTCTGCATCATCGGCCACGGCTCCTCCAACGACCAGGCCATCTACAACGGCATTCGCGTGGCTTACGAATTCGCCAATGCCGGCACAATCAGTGGCATCGAGGCGGAGTTTGCCAGCCACCCCACCAAGCCGCCGGCGGATGACCGTCCCAGCTCGGCCATTCAGTAACCATGACCGCCGATCCCAGCCTGCATCTCCCCTTCGACACCACCATCCTTACCCAGCTGGCCTGCCCCGCCTGCCTGGGCGAGCTGTGCGCTGAAGAACAGCAGCTGATCTGCAAAAGCTGCGGTCGCATTTTTCCAATCATCAATGGGATTCCGGTGCTGATTGCCGAACGGACGGAGCAAGAGTAACAAGGCGCCTACCGCCGATTCGCAAACGGCAGCACAATCATCCAAGCAAAGCCCATCGCCGCCAGCAGCGCCAGCGCCAAGAGCGTATACATCGCCGTCAGGCTCATGCCCTTCGGCGCGTCGCCGTCCTCTTCTTCTGGCTCCGGCTTCGCGGGTTGCCCCTCGCGCTCACTCATATTTCAAGCTCTCTACCGGGTCCATCTGCGCGGCGCGTGTCGCGGGCACCGTGCCGAAGATCACGCCCACCCCAACTGCCGCGCCCAGCGCAATCACCACTGACCAGGGTGAAACCGGCAGCACGTAATCCGTAAACAGCCGCACTGAGATCGGCAGCGCCAGCCCCACTAGCGTGCCCACCACCCCGCCGGTCAGCGAGATAATCACTGCTTCCGCTAAAAATTGCAGCTTGATCTCCCGCGCCGTCGCTCCCAGCGCCTTGCGGATGCCGATCTCACGAATGCGTGCCCGCACATTGGCCAGCATGATATTCATAATGCCCACGCCGCCTACTGCCAGCGTCACCATCGCCACCAGCACCAACACTGCGGTTAGCGCGTTGGCAATCTGCTCCACCATCGTCAGCACCGCCTTGAGTGTCTGCGTCTTGTAGACAGACCCAGGCCTGTGCCGTTTCGTCACAAACAGCTCAATTTCTTTCGCTGCATCGGTTACTTCGTCCATGTTGCGCATTGAAAAATAGATCTGCTTCACATCTTCCGTGCCGGTAAAGTACCGCGCCACCGAATACGGAATCAGAATCGTCTGGTCGGCAATCTCCGACTGCCCAAAGTCGTCGGTGCTCTCCTTGAAGACGCCGATGATCGTGAACGGAATCCCGCTGATCTCAAATGTCTGCCCCACCGCCGCGTCTGGGCTGCCAAAGCGCTCCTGGGCAAACATCTCCGTCACTACCGCGCATTTGGTGTGCGCCGTATCGTCGGTCTCGTCGAGGAAGCGCCCGTTCGGCACCAGCAGGTTGCGAATGTTCTTATACTGCGGACTCACTCCCAGCACCAGCGTATCCTTGGTCACGCCGCCGCCGAAGTTGATGCGGTCGTGCATCTCAAGAATCGGAGACGAATACATCACTCCCGGAAACCGCGCTACTACCTCCCTTTCGTCCTCGCGGGTCAGGTAGTCGTTGTAAATCACGCTCTCCGAGCCCGCCGCGCTGCCGCCCGCGTACTCCAACTCCACCGAGTTGGTGCCGATCTTCTGGATTTCGTTGATCACGAACTGCTTCCCGGTCAGCCCGATGGTGACCACCAGAATCACAGAAGCAGTGCCGATCACCATGCCCAGCGATGTGAGCAGGAAGCGCATCTTGCTGGCTGCAAAGCTCTCATAAGCTAGCTTCAGAATCTCGCTCAGCACCATCGTGCGCCGTGCACTGTCCAGCGTCTGCTGAAAACTGCGGCGATGAGCTTGTTCGGTCGGTGTCATGAGTCCTTACATCAAGATGCGCGAGCTACGCCCGCAGATTCCCTGATATTCCAGTTTAGCTGAGCAGGGGAGCGCGGCTACACTTGCGCAGCAATCCTGCAATCTGTTGTCGTGTGCAGTTGCAAGAGGATTTCCTGGAGTGGGATTCAGATTCGCTTTGCCCAATAGCCGGGGCGACGTTTGGCGTGAGCCACGGCAACAATATAGATTTCGTCCTGCCAATCCAAAAAGACGATGAAATAAGGGAACTTGTCCAGCAAGACTCTGCGTGTTCCATGCAAATAAGAGGGATAGCGAAACGGATCGATTCGCGCGCTGGCGATACTGGACAGCAACTCGGCTCTTAACCGCCGCCCCAGAGGAAGGCTCCGCTCGCTATGCCAAACGGTGGCCAGATTTGCCTCGCGCCTGGCAGCTTCGTGAATCCGCAGTTTCTTCACGGCCCGACAATAGTTCGCAAATCCGCCTCAAGCTCTTCGAGGGAGCAGGTCACAGCGGTCCCGGCCTTGATCTCCGCGACCCGACGCGCGACTTCTGCATCCCATGCGGCATCGACTTCAGCCACAGTCGCATCGCTATCCTCCTGGCCCACGCTCTCCAAAAGCCAGTCTGCCAGCTGGATGCGCTGATCCTCCGGCAACTCCAAAGCGATTTGTCGTGCTTCCTCAAGGGTGTGCGCCATGGAGAGATTGTAGCGCGAATCAAGTTGAGTTACCATTCGCAAATGGGCAGGCAAAATGACAGACCGGATCCGGGAGAAACGATCAAGATTATCGATGCCCTGATGAAAAAAGGTTTCGACGATGCGCAGTTTCGGGCTCTTCACCATTTGGGCGATTCGTTGGCCGGTTTCCGCCACTACTGCTCGAAAGTTCGGAGCTTTATACCCGGCGGCAGGAATCACGAACTTCACATACGATTGCGGAAGCTTCTTGACTCCTATTAAGTCGGTCAGAATTCCGTTGCCCTACTCCGCATTATCAATCTGCGCCCGCTGCAATTTGTCCGAGTAATCGATATACACCGCCTTCCACGTCGTATAAAAATCAATCGCCCCATTTCCTTCGCGGTGGCCATTGCCGGTGTGCTTGACGCCTCCGAAGGGCAAGTGAACCTCCGCTCCGATTGTAGGAGCGTTGATGTATGTAATCCCCGCCTCCAGATCGCGCATCGCCGTGAAGGCGCGGTTTACATCTTTGGTATAGAGCGAGGTCGAGAGGCCGTAATCAATGGAATTGGCAATTTCGATAGCTTCTTCAAAGGTTGAAAATTCAATCAAACTGACCACCGGCCCAAAGACTTCTTCCCGAGCAATGCGCATTTCGGAAGTAACTCCGCCAAAGACCGTCGGCTCAAAGAATGTTCCATGCGCATAACTCCCCTCAGTAA
This sequence comes from uncultured Acidobacteriaceae bacterium, assembly GCA_963713645.1. GTDB lineage: Bacteria > Acidobacteriota > Terriglobia > Terriglobales > Acidobacteriaceae > Telmatobacter. The sequence goes on from CAVQMQ010000031.1 coordinate 83,946, forward strand.
GTGCGCGGCCACCGGTGAGTAACTTCGCGCCCTCGGCCAGCGCAATCGCAACATACTTTGCCGAAGTCTCAATCTGCGCCGCATTCACCTGCGGACCAACTTCGATGCCTTCTTCCAATCCATTTCCAACCTTCAATTTCTTTGCCCGCGCCACAAACTCCGCAGTGAATTTTTCGGCGATTCCGTGTTGCAACAGAATCCGGCTTGTAGCCGTGCACCGCTGCCCTGTCGTCCCAAACGCGCCCCACAGAGCGCCTTCAAGAGCTAACTCCAGATTCGCGTCGTCGAGCACGATCTGCGCATTCTTGCCGCCCATTTCCAGTGACACCGGCTTAAAGGTCGCCGCCGCCCGTTGCGCAACCAGCGAGCCGACTTCGCTCGACCCGGTAAAGCTGATCGCGCGCACCCCCGGATGCTCAACCAGCGGCGCACCGGCATGAGGACCAAGGCCGCTGACGATATTCACTACGCCGTCCGGGAGGCCGGCATCGATCAGCGTCTGGACCAAGTTATAAGTCGAAAGCGGGGTATCTTCAGCGGGTTTGATAATACAGGTGTTGCCCGATACCAATGCGGGAAAGAGCTTCCAACTGGGAATCGCCATCGGGAAGTTCCACGGGCAGATCATACCCACCACTCCCACCGGCATGCGCACGCTCATTGCGAATTTGTTCTGCAGTTCGCTCGGCGTCGTCTGCCCAAAGAGCCGCCGCCCTTCACCTGCCACATAGAAGGCCTCGTCAATCGCCTCCTGCACATCGCCGCGCGTCTCCGCCAGAACCTTGCCCATCTCCCGGGTCATCTCGCGTGCGTATTGCTCCTTGCGCGCTTGCAGCAACTGCCCCGCGCGCACCAGAATCTCCGCCCGTTTCGGCGCTGGAACCAGCCTCCACGTTGCATAGGCCTTCTGCGCGGCAGCCACGGCTCGCGCCACGTCTTCCGCGCCCGACGAAGGAAACTCGCCAATCACGTCCGAGTGGTCCGCCGGGTTGAGGTTGAAGAGAGTCTTGCCGCTCACAGCCGGAAGCCACTGGCCGCCTATCAGATTTTGGTACTTGGGATGGGACATGGAAACCTCGAAAGATAGTGGTCAGTGGTCAGTTGTCAGTGATCAGCACGAAAAACCCGCTAACCCGCTTGCAAGCCCTGAGTTTACCGCAAGGGTACCCTCGCTGGCACCTCTTCTGCGGCTCCCCAGGCGCTCAGGCACCCATCCACCGCCTGCGGGCCGTACAATAAGCCTTGAGGTACAACTAGTTTTCCCATGTCATTGAACGGCTATCCCTCGCGATCCACGCGCTCCCACGGCCTGCGCTCGCTCTTCAGCATGTTTTCGAGCGACCTGGCCATAGATCTGGGCACCGCCAACACACTGGTCTTTGCGGCCGGCAAGGGCATCGTTGTCAACGAACCCTCCATCGTCGCCATCAATAAAAATACCGGCGAAGTCGAAGCCGTCGGCAAAGACGCCAAAGAGATGCTGGGCCGCACCCCCGGCAACATCGTCGCCATCCGCCCCATGAAAGACGGCGTCATCGCCGACTTCAAAGTTACAGAAAAGATGTTGAATTACTTTATTCAGAAGGCGCACAACCGCAAGATGCTGGTCCATCCGCGCATCGTCATCGGCGTGCCTTCAGAGATTACGCAGGTAGAAAAGCGCGCGGTCGAGGACTCCGCCTATCGCGCCAAGGCCAGCGAAGTCTATCTCGTCGAGCAAGCGATGGTCGCCGCTATTGGCGCTGGTTTGCCCATCACCGAGCCATCGGGCAACATGGTCGTCGACATCGGCGGCGGGACCACAGACATTGCTGTCATCTCGCTCTCCGGCATCGTTTACTCGCGCTCCGTGCGCATGGCCGGCAATCAGATGGACGAGGCTATCACCAACTATCTCAAGCGCAAATATAACCTGCTCATCGGCGAGCGCACCGCCGAGCATATCAAGATCGAAATCGGCTCCGCCTTCCCGCTCGACAAGCCCCTCAGCATGGAGATCAAAGGCCGCAACCTGATCGAAGGCGTGCCCAAGACCATCACCATTGACGACAGCGAGATTCGCGAAGCACTGGGCGAGTGCCTGGCCGTCATCATGAACGCGATTCGCGTCGCACTCGAACGCACCCCGCCCGAGCTTTCCGCAGACATCAGCGATCGCGGCATCGTCCTCACCGGCGGCGGCGCGCTGATCAAGAACCTCGACAAGCGCATCAGGGAAGAAACCGGCCTGCCCGTATCTGTGGCGGACGATCCGCTGGCCTCGGTCGTCCTCGGAACCGGAAAAATGCTCTCAGATTTCCGCCTGCTGCGCAAGATTAAGATAGACTGATCAGTCCTCTATCGGGCGTCCCAGGTCCCTCGCAGCTGGGGACATGGGATTCGCTTTACTATTACGAACAAATCCGGGCGCCATGCTACAGGAACCCTGAAAATGCTCTCGCCGCTTCGCGGCAGAATTACGCGAGCAACACCGCGCCCTTCACCTTCCCGGCAAGCGCCCGGTCAAAGGTGACAAGCCGGCTGTCAAAAGTGATGCTGAATGCCGCAAGATACGCATCGGCCCATTCCTTCGGCGAGGCTTCGGCTTTCCTGGTATTCGCACGGAAAGCCGCTCCCAGTCCGGCGCTCTCTTCGGCGTATTCAGCGCCTCCCGCGTCAATCCAACGGTCATAGGCACGCCAGGCCTGGGCCTGCGTCAGCGTGCCGGGTCCCATCGCGGCGCGGGTAGTCAGCAGCCGCAGCAACCCCAGTTGCGTGTGCCTGCAAAATAACAGAACCGCGCTTTCCGGCAGCGACTTGTACCAGTTCCAAGCTGATTGAAAATGTTCGTGGTCCGGCGAACTGAGCGCCAGCCACACATTCACATCAGGGAAAACCGATGAGGTCGTAGATTTGCTCATTGTCCAGGCGGATAGAGCCAGGGGCGTAAGACTTCAGCACCGGCTGCGCAAGCCGCTTCACTTTCCTCGCCGTCCCGCTCTCCAGCTCCATATCGATACTGCGCAAGACAATCTGGCGGACGCTGGTACCCTCCCGCGCCGCTTTGGTCTTCAACCGGCGGTACTTGGTATCCGGAATGTCAAGCGTAGTGCGCATTAAATCAGTATACCATATTTATGGAACTTCGATCGCCGGGAGGTACTGCGTTCGCCCGGCCAATTCGGCTGCGCTGTAGAGAATCCGGAATGCCGCAGAACACCTGCATCCAATGACAAAGCGATGACATCCTTTTGACACACTTTCTCTCTTCGCGGGCGTAGCCTCATGGAGGATTTTTCTGCTCATTCCCCGCGAGCATGAAAATCCAGCCGCGGCCTCCAACGCTGTTGGTTAATACGCTCTGTTGGCTAATGCGGCGACACCCAGAAAGCGGGCTTTAACTTATATGGAGATTCAGCTTATGAAGACGACGTTTTTGTCCATGACCACAGTTGCGTTGCTGGCCTTGTCCATGGAGTCGCTCGTTTACGCTCAGAACTATACTCAGGTCAATCTTGCGGCCAGCTTCGCCAAAGGCACTGTCTATGTCTATAACAATGCTTTCCAAAAAGTCACTCTGCCGTTAGTTGACGCTGCAGTCCTAGGTTTTGGCATTGCCAAGCCCTTCACCGATGATTTTCTTCCCCGTGACTTTGTGCCCTTCAACGTCCAGGCCATCGGCAACAACATCGTCGTCACCTTCGCCCTTCACCAGCCAGGCCAGGCTGCTGTAACCGCAGGACCCGGCCTGGGCTTCGTCGACATCTTCTCCTCCGGCGGCCGGCTCCTTAACCGCCTCGAACACGGCGACTGGCTCAACGCACCCTGGGACATAGCTCTCTCGCGCCGCTCGACTTCGGTACCTTCAGCCACGAATTGCTCATCGGTCAGTTCGCCGGAGCCGGAACAACCGCAGGCAGCGGAACCATCGCGGCCTACGATCTTGCTACCGGCAAGTTCGTCGGCCTGCTCCAGGATGCGGCCGGAGCCCCGCTGGCAATCAATGGCTTGTCGGACATCACCCCCGGCAATAGCGCTACTGCGAACAGCTTCGACTCCGCCAACTCACCCGTCGGCGAAATCTATTTCAGCGCCGGACCCGACCAAGGCAAAGGCGGACTCCTTGGCTACATCGCGCCCGTCTCCACTGAACTGGTCGTGGGCAACGACCAGTAACCGTATCCTCCTCTCCTTGTCTATTTGCGAGGCCCGGGTCTTCATCCCTGAATCCGGACCTCGCCTTTTTTGAATTTGTGAATCTAGCCACGCTCCATCGCGGCAATCTGAAAATTCAGCAGGGTGCCCCACCCTCGCAACGTACTTGTTTTTGTCGCTAGGGTGGGAGCCTTCCCAGCCCCACGAACCCAAGTCAGAGCACGCCCCACGCCGCAAGCTGAACTGCGAACTCCCCATGAAACGAATCTTTCCTGCACCTCACTATATAGGTGCTCGCAAATGATAGTTTGCGAAATCAGAAATAAAAAGTGAGATCCCCCAATGGCAGCTTCCGCACCTGTAAAACACGCCGCTTCAACCGATCACATCGCACGTTACGAAAAGAAGATTCATGATGTGCGCACAGCAGTAGCTCAACTCCCCGCAGAAGACTATGACCTTGCCCTCAGAATGCGTATCCCTTAACCGGCTGGACAAGCAAGGCCGAAGGACTGTACTTCGAGGCCCTCGTAGATACCATTCACGCACACACCCAGCAACTGTCGGAGCTGCACAAGCGCCTCGCCGCCGCGGCAGATGCGGTATAAGTATCTGCTCACAAAATAGTACCGCTCTCCCAGGTCTGAGTATCCAGACCTGGGGCACCCGGCTGTGAAATATGCGTTTCCAAAATCCCACTTCGACTTACTAAAACCTGTCTCATAAATCAAATTCTTTGACTCGCGAATCTCATTCAACCCGCTTTGATGCGGGTTTCACAGTCGGCAAATTTGCAGATTGCTATTTATGGAACAGGTTGTAATGCTGAAAAACAAGTAAATGTAAGGACATACAAGCATTTAGCAAATCAGCTCATATGCCGCTTTCGAGTTTATGAGTCTTATAGTGCTGATAGAGTTTGTAACGGTTCTTGATCTTCCGAAGGAAGGGGGCATCAACAAGTTTATTGAGTTGGATGTACTGGCGATATTGTGAAAGGCTCGGTCGGGAGATGGTCTGGAACTCCCATACAACAGGAAGACGGACAGAGGGACCGAGGCCGAGGTGGGATGCGATACGCGAGATGGTGACGTCACGCCGGTAACCGTGATTGAACTCGTGGAGAAAATCCTGTTTGCGACCATAGTAGGAGTTGTCGCCGTGAATCCGGTAGAGAACAGAGGGCGTTGCAAGATAGTACTTGCGAGCGATTGCGAGTGATGAGCCGTAGATGAAGCAATCCTCTGCAGACATGCGCCAGAGAGGGATGAGCGGACGAATAGCGGGAAGAATGATGTCAATGATCTCACGACGGAATGCGAGGTTGGAGGTTGAGGATCCAACGTAAATGCGAGCCTTGAGAGCGGCGATCACAGAATAGCCCAGGTCGAGATCGATGGGCGCAAGCTGGATGATTTTGTCATCATTACCGAAGAGTTGATGGGCTGTAAAGACCATGCCAACATCGCGGCGTTCATTAAAGACGGCGAGAACGTCTTCAATGTGTGAGGGCTGATAGCGGTCATCGGCGTCGAGAAGGAAGAGGATGTCACCAGTGGATGCATCCATACCGGCTACCATGGCCGACAGATGGCCGCCGTTTTTCTGGGTGATTATGCGGACACGGGGGTGGGACGAGTATTTTTGTTCAAGTAGTTCGACAGAGTTGTCTGACGAGCCGTCGTCTACGACGATTATTTCATCTGGCAGTCGAGATTGAGCGAGAGCACTTTCTACGGCTTCGAGGACGAAACATGCGTAGTTATAATTATTGATGAGAACTGAAACTATTGCCATGAACCCTCCTGATAAGCGCGCTCTCGAGATATTATCTCACGGAGAGGGCGCCTATGCGCCTTAAACCCAGCTCTACTGAAAAGGAAGGTAGGGTGTATTTAGGGCAGGGCATTCTGGTGGTCTTGTCGAAAGGAGTCGCGCAGGCGCAGATTGCGGCAGATAGTTAGTTCGCCGGCGCACTCTAATTTGTACTCATAGTCTTTAAGGGCTTCGAAGAAAACATGCTCGCAATCTTCTCCGTGTAACTCAATACATATATTTCTTACTTTACGGAGCCAACTGCAATCGGAGTTACCGAATACCTCAATCTCGGCACGCTCAATGTCAATTTTCAATAGATCTATATTATCAGCTCCAGTCATCTCAATGAGGCTTTGCATATCCCAAGACTGCACAGCTGCATTAGTAATTTCCTGAGCAGATTGCGCGGCGACCTGTGTGGCCCAATCGCGTCCGTCCCGAAAAGTTCCCTTCAGCAATTGCAAGGTTGTTGTCTTGAACCAAACAGCCCCATGCAATATTTGTACCCGGCTCGCATATGGCTCAAGATTGCGCCTGCATTGCACAATGTTGTCCTTATCCGGCTCTACAGCTAGAATGCGCACCTGAGGAAAAATATTTAAAAAATAAACTGAACTATAGCCAACATTGGCTCCTAAATCCATCACAACATTGGGCTGTGCCAACGTCTGCAGGCAGGCGTACTCATCAAAGTCAAATATTTGATGGAAAACCGCTAGATCGCTGCTTCCACGTAATCGTATCTGTATGGGGTGGGCTACCTTGCGCGGTCGAACCGCAAAGAAAGCAGGTTCGCTTATGCCTAATTTCAATGCAATTCTCAATATGAGCCACTTAAATGCACCGACCGAGCCAACAGATGCTCTCCATTCTTTGTAGGTCTCCAGTGGTCTGCGAACTTTTTTTGCCAATCGCAATGATTTCCATCTCCTAATTCACAAAGATTAGCATGGCGTTAAGAGTTATTTTCGGGTGATCGGAGCTTTTTCTCCTCCCAGCATAATGCACTGGTGAGAATACGGTGAAGGTCATCTGTAGTCTGCCATCCCAGAAGAGCGGGTGGCCCACCCTTTGTTCTTGCTTTTGCGCATGCCGTGCGCCACACCCTTGTACCAGAATAACTGTGGGTTCCCCATTCTTGCGAGGTCTTTGTTTCTCTCGCAAGTGTGGAGTTGCACAAACCCCAATTAGACACGCCGAAGGCCGCCAGCCCCACCGCAGGTGGCAGGTGGCGGATATTCATCCGGAATTTGCCTAACTGTAATCCGCGCATTGGGTTGAGGTGAAGATAATCCAGGCTAGGGAGATATGCCAGTGAACTGGCCCCCTGGAGGGTACATATGTCACACGAAGCAGCTCATCATCACAATCAGGCAGCCGAGCATCACGAACACGCTGCGCGCCACCACAAAGAAGCAGCCACTCAGCACGAAGCCGGCAATCATGAGAAGGCCGCGCATCACGCGCACCTCGCGCACGGACACCAGATTCATGCCGCCGATCATGCCGGGCATGCCGTAAAGCACCACGTTACCGCCCACGGCGAAAAGTAAATTTTTATCCTAAAGAAATAAGAACAGTCGGGTGCCCCATCCTTGCGATTTTTTCTATCGCAAGGGTGGGAATCCAATACCTCAATTTACCGCGCCGATGGCAGTTGGCCCCACCGCAGATGGCGCAGGCCGACGCTTTTGTACCATTCGCAAAATGCAGTAACCGGCTACCGCAGCAGCAAGATGCTTGAGCGTATGCCCACTGACAAAGTGCAGCGCCGCGAAGATTGGCTTGTCAAACGTCTCCAGCGCCTTGGCCAGAGCGTAAAAGCCAATCACATATTCAAAATCGGAGGTCCGCGTATAGCGCCGCGGCATGATCAACCCCAGCAAAATCACCAGCGCCGAATAGGCTTGTACTGAAGCGTAGAAGCGCAAATCTCCCGCGCCTAGTAACTCGCTCCAATACCACTGAAAAACACTGGCTAGGCCAATGAGCAATAAAACCGGCAACAGCCATATACCCAGCCTCACGCTGATGCGCTCCGCAATCACCGCAGCAACCATCGCCATGAAGGTAATGGTCATCGGCAACCGGTCCCACACCAGCGTCGCATTGTTCGGGTTGAGATGATAATAAGACGAGCCGAAGGCCGTCAGCAGCAACCCCAGAAAGACAAAGAGATACGGCCATTGCTCGCGCGGGTCAACAAAATGCTCAGCTGTTTTATTGCTGTTCGTGCGATTCAGGAAGACCAGGCCCCATAGTCCAATCGCCGCGAACGGCAGATTAGAAGCAACATCGCCGAAGTTAGGAATACCAAGAAAGCTCCGGCGATCCGCGAAATCATGGTAACTTTGCGGCTGCGGAATTCGCGGCAACAGGAAGCAAACCAGGGCAAGAGCAATAGCAAGAAGAATCAGTAATACTAAACTTGCTTTCCGGGAAATCAATCCTCTACCTCGCAGAAGACTTTCATTTTATCCGTTTGGCTCTGCTTCTGTGGCGAAGAATCTGGGTGCCCCACCCTCGTGATGTTCTCGTTTTTGTCGCTAACGCCGGCCCCACCGCACGTGGTTCGTCGCTGGGGTGACCTAGGGTGGGAAGCGACAGACCTCCACCGAGCGAAAAGTAGGCAGTCTACTCCACAGTTCCACAGAAAATTGGGGTCCGTTTTCACACTGAAAACGACCAAAAACAGCGCAAAAAACGCCTATTTTAAGGCCGTTTTTCGCGTTTTACTCCGCGTCAATATAGACAGATGCCGAAAATTACTCCGCGCCGAAAGCTGCTTTTCGCTCAAACTTTCCCGCCCTTCCCAATTCCTCGCAATCTACGCCCACAAAAGACCATCTTTTCTCCGCATATATGCAGAGCCGAAAATGACGATTCAGCAGCTTGCGGCGCTGCCGCCGAGCGGATTCAAGCGCTCGCAGTGTCCGTCGTTATACTGGTACTACTCGTCGTTTTTTTGAGCGCCTTTGTCTGCACGAGTTCTTGCCATGGAATCGTTCTTCATCCGCTACCGGAATCTGTTGGTGCTGCTGGCTTTGCTGGTGGCGCAGATGATCGGGCTGGCCGTGCAGGTGCGGCGCGGCGAGAGCGGGCGCAACAGCTTCGATGCACCCGACGGCTCAGGCGTGCGGCTGATCCGCCTCTGGGCCAACGCACTGGTTTCGCCGGCCGAGTGGGCAATGCACTCAACCAAGCTGGGCACTCAGAATCTCTGGCAGAATTACATCGACCTGCGCCATGCCCGTGAGCAAAACAAGGATTTGCAGCAAACCATTGACCGCCTGCGGCTGGAGCAGGCATCGCTCCTCGAAGACGCCGCGCAGGGCCGTCGTTTGCAGGCGCTGGTGGGCTTCCAGCAAAAGTACATCTACAAGACGCTGGCCGCGCAGGCCATCGGCTCCAGCGGAACCGATCTCTCGCGGGTCTTCTATCTGGACAAGGGCTCAGCCGACGGCTTGCAGCGCGACATGGCGGTGGTTACGCCGGATGGAATCGTAGGCAAGGTGCGCGAGGTCTTTCCGCACTCGGCGCAGGTGCTGGGCATCAACGACCCAACCAGCGGCGCGGGCGTGATTCTTTCAACAACGCGAATTCGTGGAATTCTCCGGGGAAATGCCGACGGAAAGCCGCAAATTGTAGACATCCTGGCCGACAATCGCATCCAGCCCGGTGAAGTGGTCTTGACCGCTGGCGGCGACCAGATCTTCCCCCGCGGGCTGCCGGTGGGAGTGGTCGAAAAAGTGATCCGCGACCCGGAGCGCGACGCGTTTATTGACGTGATCGTGAAGCCCGCGGCGCATTTAGACCGCCTGGATGAGGTGCTGGTGATTACTTCAACCCAGCCGCAGTTCTCTGCCCAGCAGCAGCAGGACATGGCCGAGAGCGAGACGCTGAAAGGCGCAGAGGCCGCGGCGATTGAGGAGCAGAAGAAGGCCTCAGAGACAATGGCCGAGCGGCTCCCTGGGCTGACTGACCCCAAGTTGCCCCTGGAACAGCAAACGCCACAAGACGGCACTACGCCGGTTCCTGTTCCCAAGCCCGTGCCGCCCAAGCATCCCGACCGGTTTACGCCAGGATCTGCCGCGGGTGCTGCGCCGGACGCGGGAGACGGAACGAAGACTGCTGCGCCGCCGGCAACTCCTGCGGACACTCCCCCGGCAGTCGAGTCCCCTGCAACTGCTCCCCCTGCAACCGCGCTGCGGAGGAACCAATAAGAATGTCTCCCTTAGGAGCTGACCTCCGCCGCGATCCTGAAATTCGCCGCTATCCTTACCTGGTTTATGGAATGGTTCCGCTGGCCGCGCTGGTCTTGCAGGCCTGGCTGCCGCGCGTAGTGGGGCGCTATGTCTGGTTCGATCTGCCGCTGGTGATTACGGTCTATTTTGCGCTGGGCCGGCGCAGCCCGATTCAGGGAATGCTGACCGGCGGCGCACTGGGCATCTTTCAGGACGCGCTCACGCACAACGTCATCGGCATCAACGGCATAGCGAAGACTGTGGTTGGCTTTCTGGCTGCGTCCGTGGGCGTGCGCATCGCAGTCGAGAATCACACCATCCGCATGGCGCTGAATTTTTTCCTTTCGCTGGTTTCAAGCGCCATTTATCTGTTTATCTATCGCGTTCTGCTGGGGCTGACACTGGAGTGGAACTGGTACTCAGTGCTGATTACGGCAGCAGTGAATGCGCTGATCGCCGTCGCTCTCTTCCCGCTGCTGGATCGGACACAGGCGCGGGATTAACCACCTGCAGTGGGGCTGTCTGCCTTCAGCGTGGCTGGTCGAGGTTTGTGCTTTCCCACCCTTGCGCCGGGAAAAAGCGCAAGGATGGGGCACGGTGGATTCAAGGTGCAAGTGCAACAGGATCGATTTTAGCTGACCAGTGCTGGACGAAGTCGAAGGCGCCTTCTGGCAGGAAGAGTTCGGCAGGTGCTTTCCATCCCAGCGTTTTTCTTGGCCGGGTATTGAGACGCCATGCGATGTCATCGAGTTGCTCTTGCGAGAACACCGACAGATCAGTCCCCTTGGGAAGGTATTGGCGGATCAGGCCGTTGGTGTTTTCACTGATGCCCCGTTCCCAAGGCGCATGCGGATGCGCAAAATATACATCGACTCCGGTGTGGGCGGCCAGCAACTTGTGATGCCGCATTTCCGAGCCCTGATCATACGTCATCGAGCGCCGCAGTTGGCTGTCGAATCGGTTGAGTATTTTGGTGAAGGCCTCGGCCGTCACATCGGCTTTGGTGCTGTCTAACTGCACCAGGGCAACAAAAAGCGTGGTGCGTTCTACCAGCGTTCCAACCTGCGACAGATTCCCTTTGCCGATAATAAGATCACCTTCCCAGTGGCCGGGGATGAGCCGCATTTGTATCTCAACAGGCCGCTGATCAATTAAAACCATCTCTGGAATCGAGGGCTTTCTGCGTCCATCGGTTTTGTGCTGCGCTCTCCGAGCACGGTGCTTGCGGCGCAGGTGCGGCATCAGCAAGGAGCGCAGTTCGCCACGCGGCATGGTGTAGAGCGCAGTGTAGATGGTTTCATACGATAGCTGCACAGGCTCCGGCATACGAGCTAGTGTGCTCGCTATCTGCGCCGGACTCAAGCCCTGTCGGAGATAATCCATCACAAGGACCCAGAGCTGGCTCTCGGCGGCGAGTTTGCGTACGATGCGCGGCTTGACGGCCAAATGACGAGCGCGCCGATCCGCAACGATGGAGCGGTAGCCACCGGCGATTCTGTGCCTGGATAACCGTGCCAACTCGAAATCAGACTGCCACCCATTACGGCGCATCTCGCGCAGAACGGTGGACCGGGCGCGCATTAAGCCAACCGCTATCGCCGCCGGACTGAGTCCCATGCGCAACTGTGTCTCAATCAGCGCACGCTCCTCGAAACAAAGATGACGGTAGTTCCTTCCCATACGCAACTATCTCCTGTCGAGATCCTGTTGCGCTTGCACCTTGAATCCACCCACCCGGCACCCGGCGATTGATCTGCCGCACCGCTTACAAGCCGCTTTCGTGTTTTTCGACTCTGCATATATGCCTATATAAACGGGGATTTTCTCACGATCCAACCGGAGCTTTGAGCATAGTAAGGCTAATGTTAGCAATAACTCCTCGCGCAGGCGGAGATATTTTGCGTGTATCTCTCTGCTGACGCGGAGTAAAACGTGAAAAAGAGGCTCAAAATAGGTCGTTTTTGCACGTTTTTTGGCTTTTTTTAACTGTTTTTGGTATCAAATCAGGCACCAGCGGTGCGGTTGGTGACCCTAGCCCTGCAGCCTACGGCAGGTGGAGATTCGTGCTTTCCCATGTCCCCAAAAGCGAGGGACATGGGCACCCATTTTCGTGCTTGGCCGGACCTGGGCCACCCGCCGTCGAAGGTAAATTCGAGATTGGTCTGCTCGATCTGGTTAGACCGGAACTGACCTAACGCTGTTACCGCAGCCGCTGCGATAAAGAGCAACGCGAAAATTATTTCCGCAAAATCCTCCTGTGAAACATTATTTCGGCGTGGCGGCCTCAGGTTAGGGCACGACGACAGTGATGGTGTTGGAGCGGACATACTCGCTATTGATGTGACCAATTGGATTCGTCTCGCGGGAAACATAAACCTCGTAACTCCCCGGTTTGGTCACGTCGTAGATGTCCGACACCCCGAGCCAGAGTTCCCTGAACTTCCCAGGCTTGAGCACAATATCAAGAGGTTCGGTAGCGCAAGGAGCCTTGCGCTGATTCATCAGCTCTATAGTCTCATTCCCGCGGCGCAATCGAGCTTCAACGTCTTTCTCCACGAGCGGAACTCCATTGTAGAAGACTTTGACGGTGAACCAGCCCAATTCTCTTATGCAGCCGTTGTCCTCGTCGATGAAGTCTTTGTCGGAGATGTTTGTCTCCGTCACATTCACCCTATCGAGACCCGCGCCTAAATCATGATTCTCCGAGAGGGTTAGCTTGAGCGGCGGCTCGGGTACGACGATGGTAATGGTGTTAGACCTAACCGTTACACTTTTGTCAGGTTGCCCAGGAACTGTCTCCTTCGTTGCAGTGATCTCATATGTGCCGGGCTTGTCAGTAAAGTAGTAGACAAAGTCGTCCCTGAACTCTCCGGGCTTGGTGTGCTGGGCTTTCAAGCTGCCCCAGCACTCTCCCGATTCCATCTGCTTTCTGGTTTTCCGTTCTTCATCTGTCTCCTCCACAGGAATGCCGTCATATACCACTTTGAGGTTGTACATTCCCCCGTAAGACTCGCAAGGAGTTCGATGGTTCACTTCGTTTGAAATGTTGGTTAGCCTCACATTCAGCATGTGTGCATTTGGCTGTGTGTTCCCTAGCGGGTGCTGCTCCGAAAGAGTCAGCGTGAATCCAGGAGCGAGTTTCTCCGGCGTCTGCGCATAAATGACTATTGTTTGCATAGCAATCAATAGCACAACGAAATACTTCATCTGCCTTTTCATTGCTTGCTCTCCTCTTCCCCGTCTGGTGCAACCAATTCCGATTGGTTCGTTGTTGTGCCACCCGTGGGAACATTTGCGGACCATACCGGCAGACCATGATTCGGCGCACCGGTATCGCTGCTTTGTGTGTAATTCGCTGTCGTTGTCCCTTGGTTGGGCGGGTGGCCCAGGTCCTCTACGCAGTCGCAGTTCAAGTTGGGGTGCCCCAGGTCCGGATTTTCGGACCTGGGAGGGCGCCGCCATGTTCCCGCCGCCATGCTGTCCAATGGGACTCGATCTCGACGGCTCCTTCGATTCCAGTCTGGTAGTGCCGGAAGCTGGACCACGCCCAATCTTCCGGTTTCTCGACCAAACCGCGTTTGACTGGATTGCGGTGCATATACCGCAGCTTCTCCACTCGCTTCTCTTCCGTCCACACGTTGAAATCATAGTATCGCGCCTGCCAGAAGGGGCGTTCCCTGTTCCGCAACGTAACCGAGAGCTTGATTGCCTTGATCACCTGGTCAAGGCTCGACCGCGCCGGTTCATTCACGAGCAGGTGAATATGTTCCGGCATCACTACGTATCCTGCCACAACGAATTCATATTTCTTGCAAATGCGTTCCAGCGCGGACTCGAAGAGATTCCGCGATTCGGGAGCGGCGAGATAAGGAAGACGACGGTAACAACTGAAGGTGAGAAAGTGCATCTCGCCGGTATGTTGGTAACGAACGAGTCCCGTCGGCATGGAGACAGGATATACCTGTGTGGATATACCTCCCATGTCCCCAAAAGCGAGGGACATGGGGCACCCAGATTCAGTTCAGTCCGCCAGATGGGCACCTGGGCCACCCGCCCTTCGACTTCGTCATCTTCGCTACCCTTTCGCATTAGAACAGCTTGCTAAGGGATACGTTTTGCGGGGGCAAGGTCATTTTTGATGTGAAATTGGCACCTGCCTTTAGTGCGACGGGTTGAGGGTTTGTGTTTTCCCACCCTTGCCGCAAGAAACAAGTACGCGTCAAGGATGGGGCACCCTCAGTTTTCGGCGGGTTAAGATTTCGAAAGCTTAGAGTGCGCCACCCGCCGATCCCAACCTTGTGACAAGAACAGGTACGTCACAAGGATGGGGCACCCGGCTATTTCGGCTCCTCGGCGGGTGGGTCTGGCCGAGGCACGGTGATGGTAATGGTGTTGGACTTTACTGTCACACTTTTTGCGGGGTCATCAGGTGCCGTTTCTCTTGAAACAGTGACCTCGTAAATGCCGGGCTTGGTCATGTCGTATCCGTGAGGCCCTGCGAATACGAAAATGTCGCCTCTTGCATCTCCGGGTTGCACACTGTCATCAGCAAAACTCGACGTACAAATTGTGTGCCTCATTTTTGCTTGATTTTGATGCTTCTCCTTCGCCTGTTCCTGCTCAACTAAAGGCACTCCGTTATAAGTCACCGACGCAGAGTAATACCCTCTCAAAACGGCGCAGCCTTCCCAATGGTGCGCTTCTTTTGATGTGTTGGTAGTAGTCACACTCACTCGGTGGATTCCTGGACCAAAGTTGTCATGCCGGTACTCTGAAATTGTCAGCGTAAACCAGGGTTCTACCTTTTCCAGCGTCTGGGCAGGCAGAGAAATTGCCTGCAACGCAACGATCAACGCAATGATGATTGCTGTCAGATTTTTCATTGTTGCTCCTTTTCTTCGTTGATCTGAACGGATTGCAATTCTCCACGTTCAGAGAGCGGCTCTGATCGCGGGGTAAAATTTGGAGCGGGTTTGCTGTTGACAATCGCATTCCATATCGGCAATCCGGGGGAAGGCCCTGTCAGGTCACTGCTTGACCAGACATTAGCGGATGTCGGCCCTTGTTTTGGGTCAAGGGACCACGGAGGGTCTGCAGATGGGTTATTATCAGCAACTCCATTGATACTCCAGGAAACATATCCAATCGGCACATTAATCGAATTTGGGTCAATGTTGGATGACCACTCAAGATACATCGTGGCCGAGAAAGAATCAGTTGCAGTTGTTAAACCTGGGGTGCTGAGACCAATATCCGGTGAATCAGTGGCCACAAAGTTACCATTTAATACTTGACTGTAGGGGTCAGACGCATCCAGTGTCAGCCCTTGGATGGGGTAAAGCGGTGTTACGCCCGTTGGAGCAGTCCCAGAAATCTCCCACGAGTCAAGAACTTGTAGCCATGCAAATTCCCCACCGCTCGCCGGTACATTGGCAACACCCGTGGCATTAAAAACTATTCCAACAGTTGTAGGGGTTATCTGGCAACCAGGGGCCAAAATTCCAAAAGATAATAGTTGGAGTGCGCATTGTGTGGGTCCGGGTGGAGTGACGGTCCACATACCATATGCCGGTGGGGTGGATGCAGAGGATAGCGACGCCGTAACCTGTGCAGTTGGTCCAGATACGTTGAAGTAAGCCGTTGCTTGTTGGCTGCAAATGACCGTTGCCGGACTGGCAGATTCATTTTGTACGCAGTACTCGAATGTGACTGGAATGTTAGGGCCAGGATAGAGCCAATATGTCGTAAGATCGGCATTTGTCAGCACGGTCGGAGAGAAAGATGCGGATATAGGATTGTCGTTTGTATCTGGAGCGCCGAACACACGCTGACCGATATTCGTGCCGCCCACAGTCCATGTTGTTGGCGAAACGAGAGAGAGGTAGATTGGCAGATCTGAAAGCGTTTCTGCCGACGGTGTTGTGGTTAGGTAAATAGGCTGCCCAACATCGGCAGTTGCCGCACCGGCACCTCCACTGATTGTTTGCCCATTGCACGGCATGTTTGGCCCGTTGCACACAATCTGCGGGGTCTCAAGCACGTCCACATTCGGCGCTGCCGTTGCGGCTGCGGCAGCCAGTGAGGTGGCTTTTGCGGCCAGCGCCGGAGGGGGTCCGCCCTGTGCCGGGGGCGTGGGGATGACAGAGACTGTAGCCGCAACAGCGCCCGCCGGGGCGATGCCTTTCGCTGAAGGTCCGTTGGCTAGGGCTTCCACAGTAGCCGTGACCTGGGTTGCGCTGACTACATCGACGCCGGAAACCGAAAAACTTAAGGAAGGAGAGGCTAAAGCCGCGGTTACCCCCAGCGTGCTCACCGGGCAAGCTGTTGTGGCCACCGCAGCGGTGGTAAAGCCGGTTCCGGTAATTGTGATGTCATAAGATTGCCCAGTGAACCAGACATTCGGGGATATGGAGGTGATGGTCGGTGCGGGGCAGTTCACGATCTGCACGGGATATTCGTTAATATCGGCAACATCGAGGATAAACCCCGTGACCCATGCTGTTTCGGTAGGAACTGTGATTGGCACTGATACGGGGAGAAGGACCTCCGAGGAGTTGACTTCCGTCTCTTGAGAAAGATAACTCTGCGGAATCAGCCCAGAGGGATCATCCACCAGCATGATCAACGAAGTATTAAGTGGGTAGCAGGGAAAGAAGTTCGTTCCTGCAATCATAACGTTATAGGTTTGTCCGGCGATCCGGTGCTGGGGGTAACGGAGGTGATGACCGGAAGGGAACATTGCGCGTGGCATTCCGGAATGGATACGGCTGAGAAGAAGAAAAGGGCAAAGAGAAAAGCGGTAAAGAGCTTCCCAGTTTCCCACTGGACTCTTGATTGCGTTGGCATCGGCAGCGCCTTTCAGTGCGATGACACTTGGTTACGTCCACTGATTGGACGATGAAACCATAGTATTCGATAACCGCGCGGAAGTCATATTATTCTGGTTAAGATTTATGCGTCGGACTGACCGCATTCCCGCCGCTACTTGTTCAGATGCGCATGAACCGTAACGCCTGAGCCGGTACGCGTCAGCGTGCAGAAACCGTTTGAATCGCAGCGATAGTGAATGGGCGCAGAGCTTACGGCCCAGCCGGTCAGGTCTGGCTGCTTGCCTTTTTTGCTGTCGACAAAATAGGCCTTGCCGGCAGTTGTCTGGATCAGACCACGGTCGGCGTCGTAGCTGCGGATGATGTCGTCTCCCTCAATATAAAAACCGGGAGCGGGCCTGCCCGGCTCACTGGTTGAATGCGCCGAATGCCCCGCGCGCCCTGGGTGTTCCAAAATCTGGACCTGCGTTGCAACCGGAGGGAAATTCGTTGTGAAATCCCAGTAATCAATCTTCTTATAGGCATCGGATGTGCAGGCGAGGTCGCCCTGGGCGTTGAGCGCAATGATCCGGCCTTCGGAGTCTTCGTCATTCTGAAAGATATCCTTGCCCTTTTCGCGATCCAGCTCCCGCGCCCGGGCTTCTTCGACGGCAGCTGCTTCGGTGGCTGCCTTTGATCCCGGCTTGGCCTGCGATGCAGCGGGGGCCTGTGTATCACCGTAAGGGAGCAGCACTTGCTTGCCGCAAAGGGCGAAACCGCTGGCGTCTTTGAGAACGAAATTCACTTCCAACGGCTGCGGTTGCGCGGTGACGGCGGCTGAGAATCCCTCCTGCTGCTGAACGCTGGAAGGCTCGATGTGCAGCTTGTATTGCAGCTTGCCTTCAGATCGCAGCACCAGGTGGCCAATCAGACCTGCGGCGCTGAAGGGAGCTGTTCCAAGATCGTTCACAGGAGAGGGCGGCTTGAACATGCTGGCAGCATTGGGAATGCCGGGAATGTTCAGAGTTCCGGTTGCCAGCAAGACGGCAATAAGGATTCCCGCAACCGCGGCAATCGAAGCATATAGAATCGTATTCTTGCTGATTGGCTTGGGCGGCTCGACTACCGGTTCGGGCGGCCTATCCTCAATCTTCAAACCGTAGGGATACTGGAGATGGTCCTCCGAAACCGCGACGCGAAAGTCAATCTCTTCAACAGGTTGAGCGGGAGGATTGGTTTCTGGCGCATCATTTGAAGTCATAAGGCTGAGTATTCTCCGGATGGAAGGAATTCTGATCGGGGGCCAAAGGACATTGGACCACGCTCAGACAGCGGTGACAATGGTTATGTTTCTCTAAGAGCCACATCCGTAACCAATAAATTGATTTAACGGAGAAACCAACTGATTACGAGCGGCGCCGCGCCGGAAAATCTGGCCCTAGGCGCGGGCTTGGCGTCCCGCAACGCGGTCCGGTAACGGATTTTTGCCCGCCTCTGCCGCCGCATTCACCGTAGGATTCAGATAACGGGCGGCTTGCGGCGCCGAACTTCTGGCTCTTTTTACAGCGTCAATGAATCCAACAGCCGAGAGTCTGATTGCGGCCAGCCTGGCTGGGAGGCAGTGAATGATTATCGGGGTTCCTAAGGAAATCAAGGATCATGAGGCGCGTGTGGGCGTAACCCCGGCGGGGGCAAAGGCGCTAGCCGAGGCTGGCCACAAGTTGCTGGTGGAGACGCAGGCCGGGGCACAATCGGGATTTGACGATGCGGAGTACCAGAATGCCGGGGCGGAGATCGTCGGAGAGGCGGGATACGTCTGGGGAAAAGCCGACATATTGGTCAAAGTGAAAGAACCAACCGAAAAGGAGTATGTCTTCTTTCGCGAAGGTCTGGTCCTGTTCACCTTTCTGCATCTTGCGCCGCTGCCGGTGCTGACGGAAAAGCTGCTCGCCGCGAAGGTAATTGGTATCGCTTATGAGACGGTGCGCGACCGCGCCGGCACGCTGCCGCTCCTTACGCCGATGAGCGAAGTGGCGGGGCGGATGAGCGTGCAGGTGGGGGCGAGTTATCTCGAAAAGGAGAAAGGCGGGCGAGGGATTCTGCTGGGCGGCGTGCCGGGCGTGCCGCCGGCGCATGTCTGCATTCTGGGCGGCGGCGTGGTAGGCGCCAATGCAGCGCGGATTGCGCTGGGCTTTGGCGCGAAGGTGACACTCGTTGACCTGAACCTGAACCGGCTGCGCGAGCTGGATGACATCTTCAATGGCCGTCTCTACACGCTGGCCTCGAACAGCTACAACGTCACTCATGCCGTCCATGAGGCGGATCTTGTGGTCGGCGGCGTACTGATCCCCGGCACGACCGCGCCGCGGATTGTGACCCGCGCGATGGTAGCGGGGATGAAGAAGGGCGCGGTGATTGTGGATGTCGCGATTGATCAGGGCGGCTGCGTGGAGACGGCGCGTCCTACCTCGCACTCCGACCCGAGTTATGTGGTCGATGGGGTCGTGCATTACTGCGTAACTAATATGCCGGGAGCGGTGCCGCATACTTCGACGCTGGCGCTGACCAACGCGACTTTTCCTTACTTGCTGCGGCTGGCGAACCTAGGGGCGCACGAGGCGCTGAAGCAGGATGCGGGCCTTGCCGAGGGCTTGAATACCTGGTTAGGAATGCTGACCCATCGCGGCGTGGCGGAGAGCCAGCAGCGGGAGTGGACGGCGGCGGCGAGCGTGCTGGGATGAGAGTTGATTGCAGCTTGCTTGAATCCCTCCCTAACGTGGTGAGTCTGAAGTTCATCGAAGAACAGCCGCAGATTCTTCGACTCACCACCCCCGAACTGAAAGACGTTCGGGGCCCCGTTCGCTCAGAATGACAGCCAGCTTTGTGTTGCGTATTTCAGACTCAGCGCCCTAGCGACAAAAACAAGTGCGTCGCGAGGATGGGGCACCCGGTGGGATGAGGGTTGATTGCAGCGCGCAAGAGAAAACGCGCTGGTAGAAAAAGGGGACAAAAATCGGGCATTTGTCCGCGTAGAGCGCGAGGAATTAGGAAGTGCCGGATATTTTGTGCGAAAGGTCGGTGTCTGGGCGGAGTCATTTGCAGTGTCTGTCCAGGAAAAGGCGGACAAAAATGTGAAAAAGTAGCTGTTTTGGGTCGTTTTTTCGCGTATTTTGATGCAAAAACGGGTGCTTTTGGGGGTGGTAGCGGGGCAGTTTGAAATCGCATTCCGCCAAGGCGTAGCGGGTCAATTTCGATTCACAGGGATATACTTCTTCACAACCCCATCATGAAGCGCCACGTCCTCATCTTCGGTCTCGTCGGTGGCATCCTCATCGCCACCCTCCAATACACCGAATACCGCTTTGTCGTCATTGAGCACTCCGTTGAGCTCTACGGCGCGCTCGTCGCCATCCTCTTCGCGACCTTTGGCATCTGGCTCGGCCTCCGCATCACGCGCAGCCGCGAAACCGTTCGGGAAACGGTCGTGGTGAAGGAAGTGCTTGTCCCCGCGGAAGCCCCGGCGCTCGAACCCCAGGTCTCAAACGCGAGACCTGGGCCACCCGGCAATACAGCCCAGCAGACACTCGGCATCACGGCGCGCGAGCTCGAAATTCTCACGCTGGTCGCCCGCGGCTTGAGCAATCGGGAGATCGCGGCGCAGCTTTTTGTTTCAGAAAACACCGTAAAGACACACTGCGCCCGCGCCTTCGACAAGCTTGGAGCAGTACGCCGCACCCAGGCCGTCCAGCGCGGCAAAGAACTAGGCCTGCTGCCGTGACCTCGGCGGCAGTGCGTCAGTTTGAATCTGCGGATCGAACTAGCGTTGAAGTAGCGTGTCAATTTCCGAGTAGGCGACCATCCAGGCGGAGCCACCGCCTTCTGCAAAATTGATCGGAGCACAGTGTCTAGCTTGAACGGGGCACCCGCCAAGCAGTTATCATTCTCGATCCGAATTGAAGAGTTTTCCACGCGAGAAGACCGAACCACCAGAGGAAGGCCAGCATCGCAATCAACGCGGGCAGCCTCGCAAAATCGTCAACCACAGGAACCAACGCGATAGCACCTGCAAGAACCGAACAGGCTGTGATGAAGGAGCCAGGGTCTGCCCACCATCTTTCGGTTCGTACAAGAGGAAATCCGCCCATGAGAAACCACTGTATGGCGATGAACAGGCACAGGCCGGCATCGATCTCGCGCTGCGTCTCCATCCATAAGGGTGTTGGCGGCCAGGTCATTGTTCCGCGCAGTCTCCCCGCAACCGACCAATGCGGGGAACAATCACCATACCACCCTGCCAACGCGGTGGACGGCATATCGGCGGCCTGCACGACTACGACCTGTACAGGGTAATCGGCCCACATTGCGCAGGGGTCGAAGGCAACCGTTTCTTCGGCTTGCTCGGGGCTGGCCTGGTGAGGCTCCGGTGTAGGGGGTTCAGGCAGCCTGGGAGGGTGGATTCAAGGTGCAAGCGCAACAGGATCTCGACAGGAGATAGTTGCGTATGGGAAGGAACTACCGTCATCTTTGTTTCGAGGAGCGTGCGCTGATTGAGACACAGTTGCGCATGGGACTCAGTCCGGCGGCGATAGCGGTTGGCTTAATGCGCGCCCGGTCCACCGTTCTGCGCGAGATGCGCCGTAATGGGTGGCAGTCTGATTTCGAGTTGGCACGGTTATCCAGGCACAGAATCGCCGGTGGCTACCGCTCCATCGTTGCGGATCGGCGGGCTCGTCATTTGGCCGTCAAGCCGCGCATCGTACGCAAACTCGCCGCCGAGAGCCAGCTCTGGGTCCTTGTGATGGATTATCTCCGACAGGGCTTGAGTCCGGCGCAGATAGCGAGCACACTAGCTCGTATGCCGGAGCCTGTGCAGCTATCGTATGAAACCATCTACACTGCGCTCTACACCATGCCGCGTGGCGAACTGCGCTCCTTGCTGATGCCGCACCTGCGCCGCAAGCACCGTGCTCGGAGAGCGCAGCACAAAACCGATGGACGCAGAAAGCCCTCGATTCCAGAGATGGTTTTAATTGATCAGCGGCCTGTTGAGATACAAATGCGGCTCATCCCCGGCCACTGGGAAGGTGATCTTATTATCGGCAAAGGGAATCTGTCGCAGGTTGGAACGCTGGTAGAACGCACCACGCTTTTTGTTGCCCTGGTGCAGTTAGACAGCACCAAAGCCGATGTGACGGCCGAGGCCTTCACCAAAATACTCAACCGATTCGACAGCCAACTGCGGCGCTCGATGACGTATGATCAGGGCTCGGAAATGCGGCATCACAAGTTGCTGACCGCCCACACCGGAGTCGATGTATATTTTGCGCATCCGCATGCGCCTTGGGAACGGGGCATCAGTGAAAACACCAACGGCCTGATCCGCCAATACCTTCCCAAGGGGACTGATCTGTCGGTGTTCTCGCAAGAGCAACTCGATGACATCGCATGGCGTCTCAATACCCGGCCAAGAAAAACGCTGGGATGGAAAGCACCTGCCGAACTCTTCCTGCCAGAAGGCGCCTTCGACTTCGTCCAGCACTGGTCAGCTAAAATCGATCCTGTTGCACTTGCACCTTGAATCCA
>CAVQMQ010000032.1:0-592026 GCA_963713645.1 uncultured Acidobacteriaceae bacterium
GAGCGTGTTGTAGGCAGCGCGGCAGTCGCCGCTGGAGTAGCTGGCGATCAGTGCGAGGGCATCGTTGTCGGCAGTGAGGTTGAGGTGCCGAGGCCGCGGTCTTGATCTTCAAGAGCTCGATGGAGGAGCTGGGCGATTGATCTTCGCTGAGGGGCTGGAGGACGTAAACGCGGCAGCGGGAGAGCAGCGCGGAGATTACTTCGAAGGAGGGATTCTCGGTGGTTGCGCCAATCAGGCGGATGGTGCCGCGCTCGACATAGGGCAGAAAGGCGTCCTGCTGAGCCTTGTTGAAGCGGTGGATTTCATCGACGAAGAGGATCGTGCGCGAGTGCAACTCGGCGGCCTGCGCGGCCGCGGCCATGACCTGCTTGATCTCCTTGATGCCGCTCATGACGGCGGAGAACTCGATGAAGCTGGCTTGGGTGGTTTCGGCGATGATCTTGGCGAGGGTGGTTTTGCCGACGCCGGGCGGACCCCAGAGGATCATGGAGCCGGTGCCGATGGCGTCGCGCTCGATTTGCACGCGGAGGGGCTTGCCGGGGCCGAGCAGATGCTCCTGGCCGCTGAATTCCTCGAGCGTGCGGGGCCGCATGCGCTCGGCCAGGGGCGCGGTGCGAGCTGGTGGAGGGCCTTTGGATGGCTCAGGCCTCGGGTTCGCCGTCGAAGAGGCTCATCGCGCTCCTCCTTGGCAGTTGCAAAGGGCTGTCGCACGCAGGTGCTGCCGCTGCCGCGCGGCTTCGTAGAGCAGCACGCTGGCGGCGACGGCGGCGTTGAGGCTTTCGACCGGGCCGGGGCAGGGAATGGTGACGGCTCCGTCGGCCAGCGCGGCCAGCTCCGCGGCACGCCGTTGCCTTCATTGCCGATGAGAGCGCGACGGGCCGGCCAGGTCGATGCGGTCGGCCGGTTCGGCGCCGTGGACGGCGGTGGTCCAGATCTTCACGCCGGCTTCGCGCAGCCGCGCGAAGCACTCGTCCGCGCTTACGGCGAGCACGGCAGCCGGAAGACGCTGCCGGCCGAGGCGCGCACGGCTTTGGGATTCCAGGCGCTGACGGTTCCGGGCAGGCTGAGGACGCCGGTGGCGCCAAAGGCCTCGGCGGAGCGCAGAATGGTGCCCAGGTTGCCGGGGTCCTGCAGGCCGGCCAGGACCAGGACCAGCGGCGCGGCCTTCTGTGCGGGCCGAGAAGATCCTCCCAGCTCCAATCCGGCGGCTCGATCAGGGCGGCGATCGGCTGCGGCGTTTCGGTGGTAGAGCGGAGTCCAGCAGTTCTCTGGGCAGTAGCAGCACTTCGGTCTCCGGCGGAAGCGGCAGGGCTCCAGCAGGTTTTCCGCGCCCTGCGCCACGAAGACAGAGTCGATGCTGCAAGCCGGCGCGCAGAGCCTCTTCGAGCAGGTTCGGCCCTTCGATGCCGGCCAGACCCGCTGGCGCTCGCGGCCGGGATGGGCCAGCGCCCGGCGCAGTTCTTTCAGGCGGGAATTCTGCTTACTCTGTACAATGCGAAAAGGCATCGGTGCGAACCTCAATCCGCCTGAACCGATTCTAAGCTGTTTGAGCCGGGGCGCGAAGGGCGGGCGCGACTTGCACCGTTGCCGGTGCTGTGATAGCTTCCGAAGTTAGGGCATCTCAACGCTTTACGACATCTGGAAGCTGGGAACCGAGGTAGACCTTCTTGTCCGCGGAGATTTTGCGCGTCCATCCCGATGAACCCCAGCCGGACCGGATTGACTACATCGTCTCCTGTCTGCGCAAGGGCGATGTTGTCGCGCTGCCCACCGATACCTTTTACGGCCTGGCCGTCGACCCGGTGAATCTGCTGCCGTGGAGCAGATTTACCAGATCAAACGCGGCAGAAGCACAAGCCGCTCTCGCTGCTGATCGCTTCGCTGGCGCAGGCCTATGAGCTGGCGCGCGACACGGACCCGATGCTGGACAAGCTGGCGGAGCGCTTCTGGCCGGGCCCGTTGACGATCATTGTGCATGCCGGGACCAAGCTGCCGCTGCGCTCGACGGCGAACACCGGCAACGTGGCGCTGCGCGTGCCGGATGCGGCGATTCCGCGCGCGGTGGTGGAGCGCTTCGGGTTGCCGATCACTGCGACCTCGGCCAATCTGCAAGGGGCATGGGAGTGCACCCACGCTGCTTGCGTCCGCGACCAGATCGGCGACCGTATTCCGCTGATCATCGACGGCGGGCCGACCGGCTACACGCTGCCGACGACGATCGTCGATCTTTCGCTGGGCGACGGGCGCTGGGAGATTCTGCGCGAGGGCGCCATCCCGACGCATGAGATTGTGATGGCGTTGCAGCGATGATAGAGATCAGGGACTAGGGATTAAAAAACACTTGTCAGCCGGTTCAACTCTGCGAACAGCTAAAATGATCCCTGGCCGCAAGCCAGTACCGGTTCGCTGTCTATTTACCGAAGACGGACTGACTACTGCTTGCAGTCCACTGTTCGTTGCAACTGAAGGTTTCCATGACGCCCAAGTCGAAACGCCGCAACTGGACGCTCCGCCTCTCGCTGGTAGGCTGGTGTTGATTGCGGGCGCTGGCTTTGGCTGGTGCCACTGGGTCTATGGGCAGATTGAGATCTATGCTAATCAAGATCAGGCGGCGGATTACGCGGCCTCCGGATGCGATTGGCGTCTTTGGCGCGGCGGAGTACGATGGGCGGCCCTCGCCGGTGTATCGCGCACGGCTGGACCATGCGCGACAGCTCTTCAAGCGCGGCATTGCTCCGCTGATCATTACCCTGGGCGGCAACGGTGGCGACCAGTACAACGAGGGAGCGGTGGGCCGTGAATATCTTGAAGGGACCGGGGTTCCGGAGACGGCGATTATTGCTGAAACCGAGAGCCGCAACACCGAGGAGTCGGCCCGGCGCATTGCAGTGATTGCCCGCGCCAATGGATTGCACCGGCTGGTCATCGTCAGCGACGGGACGCATCTATTTCGCATTCACGAGATTTGCGCCGCTGACGGGCTGGACGTTCTAACTTCGCCGCGACCGCGCGTAGCGGTAGATGTTGGGACGGGGGATGGCTCCGCGGAATTCGAGCGCGTGGCCCACGAGATTTTGAGTTATACCGCGTGGCGGTTGCATTTGCATTGAGGTTGATGATCAGCGGCATACTTTCATCGGTAATAAAAACTGCGGAAAAGCGCGGGAATTGCGATTACCGGTAAACTTCCCGCCGGTTTCCGATCTGCAAGACCAGAACGATCAACAGTCCGTCCTGAATCTCACAGAGAATTCTGTAGTGACCCACGCGATAACGCCAGAACTCGCCGAGCGGCCCTTTCAACGTTTTTCCCAGATTGCGTGGGTTTGTTCCTGCCGCAATGCGTTCATCCATGAAGTCTGCAATGCGCCGCGCGGCTGGCTTGTCCAGCTTCACAAGCTGCTTTCTCGCCGTCTCTGCATATTTAATCGTCCAAGCCAAGGTCGGTCCTTACCGAGGTGGCTGAATAGACATTCTCCTGCCCGGTGCGAACCCGCTCCGAGAGATCAGCGGCCAGATAATATTCCTCTACCTCTTCGATACCCTTTTCTATGATCTGGCGCAGATAAAAGGCCTAGGGAACCTCTGAAAATCTCCCCAATCCACAGCCATCGCGGTTAATGTGGATTGAGGAGATTGATCGCGGATGAAGCAGCTTACTTTGGCCCAGCAGGTGGAGTTTCAACGCTACTCGAAGAAGACACGGCGCGAGCAGTTTCTGGAAGAAATGGACGCCGTCATGCCCTGGGCCGAGTTATTCGCGCTCATCGCGCCGCATTACTCGAAGGGCGAAGCGGGGCGCAAGCCGGTGGGACTTGAGATCATGCTGCGCGTCTATTTTTTGCAGCAGTGGTTCGCGCTCTCCGATCCGGCGGCCGAAGATGCGCTGTACGAATCACCCGTGCTGCGGCGCTTTGCGGGCGTGGACCTTGGCCGCGCGCCGGCGCCGGATGAGACGACCATCTTGAACTTCCGCCACTTGCTTGAAGAGCACGATCTATGCGGTCAAATGCTTGTCGCGGTCAACTTGTATCTGGCCACGCGCGGCATCCGCATCACCACCGGCACCATCGTCGATGCGACGATCATCCACGCGCCTTCATCGGCCAAGAACGAGAAGAAGGAGCGCGACCCGGAGATGCATCAAACGCGCAAGGGCAACCAGTGGTACTTCGGCATGAAAGCGCACATCGGCGTGGATTCAAAAGAAGGCGTGGTGCATTCGGTCTGCTCGACAGCGGCCAGCGTCAGCGATGTGCATATGCTACCCGAGTTACTGCACGGCGAGGAGAAGAAAGTCTGGGGCGATGGTGGCTATCAAGGACAAACCGAAGCTATCCATGAAGCCGCGCCTCATGCGCAGGATATGACTTCGCGCCGTGTAAAAACCAAGGCCGGAGTGGACGAGCAACAAAAGCGCAAGAACCGCACCAAGGCCAAAGTGCGCGCCAAGGTGGAGTGGCCTTTCCGCATTCTGAAGCGCGTCTTTGGACATACGAAGGTGCGCTATCGCGGCTTGAAGAAGAATCACGAGTGGCTGTGCGCGGCCTTTGCAGCGGTCAATATTTATCAGCATCGGCGCAGGCTGGCGAAGATCAATTTACGGCTGGCCCTTCAAGGGGCGTAGTGTGTCTGCCGGAGGCAGCAAAAGCCTCCGGTAGGCAAAATGAACGCAGGATCACTGCGAAACAGAACGATTTTGAACGGATGCAGACAAACGTGGGTCGAGAAACTTTATAACTCGGCGATTTTCAGAAGTTCCCTTGGTTCGTCCTGTACGAGAGGCTAGCTGATCCAACCTGCTCCCCAACTCGGGTGAAAGCCTGATCGAGGTCGCCATGAGTTACGCTCCTTTTGAATACATGCATTCATTGTATTCTCCGGCTTATAAAATTGCTACGAAGCGATGCCGTGAGGCAGGATGAGCGCCAGCACCGCGAGTGCAAAGGCCGCAGCGCTGGCTGTCGAGAGGAAATTCACCAGGTCGTTGTTGAGCCAGCCGCGACGCTCTAAAGTTGCGCCGAGCAGGCTGTCGAAGAGCAATCCGAAAACTCCGCCTGCGGTTGCGACCCAGAAGGTTTCCCATTGAAAATATCGCCCGTTGAAGGCCAGCGTTCCTAGCGCGGCGACGATTGTGGCGGCGATGACTCCGGCGAGAGTGCCGATGAGGCTGATTGCGCCATCGGTGCCGGGGTCTACCGCGCGCAGGGTAGTAATGAGGCGCGGTTGGCCACCGAGAACCTGGCCAATCTCTGAGGAAACCGTGTCTGCGGCTGCCTCGGCCAGCGCCGCGAGCATGGGCGCAAAAATTGGATCGGGAGCGAATCCGCCGAGAAAGAATCGGTGCGAATCATACAGCCAGATCAGGACAATCTGATTGGATGCAATGGTAGCGACGCCAAGATTTGCCGCGACCTGCGCGGCAGTGCGTCCATGCTTCGCTTCGGCGGTGGCGAGGCGCTCCTTCTTTGCGCGGCCCAGTCGCGTGGCGAAATGCGCCAGCAGCGCGACGGCTAGCACTGGGACGAGCGCTGTATGCCACGGGGCAAAGGCTGCGATTTCGTTGGGAGCAAAAGTAATAGTGGAAAGGATGAGGCTGGCTGTGATGACTGTGCCGGCGAAGGCTCCGCCGGGCGTGGCGGCGTGGAGAGCCAGTACGAGGAAGCCAAGCAGCAGGCTGAAGCCGATAGCCCAGATGGCGACGTTGGTGTCCCTGACGGCCCACCAGTGCGCTTGCAGCACAACGCCGGCTGCCGCAGCCGGCAGAACCATCAGCAAGACGAGTTTTGATTGCCACTTGAGATTCGTTTGGGTCACAGATTCATCGTAAAGGGTGAGCGCCGGTCGAGCGCCTGCCAAGTCTCAGTCGAGCGGTTTACACTTTACAGCGACAGAGTTTATCGGTGCTTCGACTATCCAATGGGAGTCAATATGAAAATGTATTCATCCGCCGCTCTTCTAACAGGCATCGCTTTTGCGGCATCCTTCAGTATTCGAGTCTCCGCGCAAACACCAGGCCAGCGGCTGGAACTGGACCGTTCCGGCGAGACGATTGTTCTGGAGCCGTATGCGCCGAATATTCTGCGTGTGACGCTGAGCCTGAAACATGATCCGGCGCTAGCTGCGCCTGGAGTCGGTATCACTGGCACGCCTGCTGCGGACGGGTGGAGCGCAAGCAAGAGTGCACAGGCCGATGTTTACAAGTCATCGCGCATCGTGGTTACGGTGGACCGCGATCAGCCCAGCACGACGCCACCTTTGCAGACGCAGGTGGATATTGCGAAGTACTTCAACGGATCAACCCCTGGCGCGCACATCACATTGCGCACGCCGGAGGGCAAGACGCTGCTGGAGATGACGGGCTGGTCGCAGGCGGTTCCCAACACCAAGGATGGCACTGTCGCGATCCTGAGGGATCGACGCTCGACCGACGCCGAGTTTTATACCGTTGGAGCGACCTTCGCCTCGCCCGACGACGAGCACTACTACGGGCTGGGCCAGAATCACGAGGGTTTTCTCGATCATCGCGGCCACCCGGTGCGCTGCTGGAACGACTATCTCGCCCCCGCGGCTCCCAGCACCTGTGTTCCGTTTCTGGTGACGAACAAGGGATACGGCTTATTGTGGGACAACCCCTCGAAGACCACGATTGAGGCGGGCTTCAACGAACGCACCAAGTGGACCTCGGAGGTTGGTGACAGGGTTTCGTTCTTTGTGATTGCAGGTGCAACGGCGGATGAAATTTACGCCGGATACCGGTTGCTCACCGGACCGACGCACATGCTGCCCAAGGCGGCCTACGGCTACATCCAGTGCAAGCAGCGCTACCTGAATCAAAGCGAGCTGATGGCCGCTGCGCAAGGCTATCGCGACCGTCACTTGCCGGCGGATGTGATGGTGGTGGATTGGTTCCACTACACCAAGATGGGCCAGATCGACCTCGATCCGAAGAACTGGCCGGACCCTGTCGCGATGAACAAACAGTTGCATGCGATGGGCTTCGAGACGATGATCAGTGTCTGGCCGCGCTTTGTGCCCGAGGACAGGTACTATGCGATGCTGCGCCAGAATGGCTGGCTGACGCATCTCGCAGATGGCACTCCCATCGACGGGTTGCCGTATGACCGTGCCGGATCGGACATCGACACCACCAACCCGGATGCGGCGGCATGGTACTGGAAGACGATTCACGAGAACATCTTGAGCCAGGGCTTTGATTCGCTGTGGGCTGATCAGACGGAGCCGGACTTGCCGCCCGACGGCGCATATCTCCACATTGGCCCCGGCACTCAGTTCTTCAATGTCTATCCATATTTCCATACCAAGGCGCTGTATGACGGCTTCCGTAAAGATGAGCCGCAGAAGCGCGCGCTGATTCTCTCGCGCGATGCTTATACCGGGGCGCAAAGCAACGGTGCGATCTTCTGGTCTTCGGATATTCAGCCTACATGGGACACGCTGAAGCGGCAGATTCCCACCGGGCTGGACTTTGCTGCTTCTGGAATCACGTACTGGTCGAACGATACCGGCGGCTGGGAGTATCTGCCAAAGACGCATACGCCGAAGCACAAGCCGCTGCTTGACCCCTCGGATGCGCGGGCCAATGTGGGCGGATATGACGATTATCCGGAGCTGTACACGCGCTGGTTTGAGTACGCGACGTTTTTGCCGATCTTCCGCGCGCATGGCAGCCGCCCCGCCAATGAAGTGTGGTCGTATGGCAAGCAAGCGGAGCCGATTCTGGAGAAGTATCTGCGGCTGCGCTACCAGTTGATGCCGTACATCTACTCGCTGGGCTACCAGACCTGGCTGACCGGCGCACCGTTCCTACGTGCGCTGCCGTTGGACTTTCCGAATGATCCAAAGGTGGCCGACCTGCGCGATGAGTATATGTTTGGGCCGGCGTTCTTGGTGGCTCCAGTGACGGAGCAAGGAGCGACCAGCCGCGAGGTTTATCTGCCGGCTGGAACAGACTGGTACAACTACTGGACAAACGAGCGAGTGAAGGGCGGGCAGACAATTACCGTGGCTGCGCCGATTGATACGCTGCCGCTGTTCGTGCGCGCCGGGTCGATCATTCCGGTGGGCGAGGCGGTTGAAAGCACGCATGAGGTACAGCCCATTGCCAAGGTCCGGGTCTATCCGGGAGCGGACGCGAATTTCACACTCTTCTCGGATGATGGAACCAGCTATCAGTACGAGAAGGGCGCGGGGTTGATTACGAATTTGCATTGGGATGAGGCTCAGAAGAAGCTGACCCATACAGGTGCGGCGGCTTGGAGCAAGCCGGACACTGAGGTTGTGCAAATCATTGGCAAGTGACTCGGCGGGTGAGCGGTCTGAATGCCTTGCGGGCTGATACCCGATGCAGACGCTGCACGTCTATTGAATGCAGGCGATTCCGCCCGATGGGATGACGGCAAACGGGGCAGTGTTCTCTCAATCGCCTGATTTACAATTGACCAGTAGGCAGGAAAGAGCTGAATGAATCTTGTTTTTATGAGTTTTAGCCAGGCGCGCGCGCGGTTGGTTCTTTCGGGCGCGGCTCTTGCGGCGGTCGGTTTTATGGTTGGATGCGGAACCAATGCCGTTCCGGTGGTAACGCCCATCAATACTCCTGGCCCGCCGGCGCAGCCTCAGTCCCTGGCGGCTGTGGTGTCTTATCCGGGGCAGAATCTTCCTGGCATCGCGACGATCATTGATTATTCGGGTGACACGATCATGGCGCAACAGCCGATCGGCGTCGGACCGATGAGTTTTTCCGTGGATTCACTCGGCGCGAATGGCTATACGGTCAACAGCGACGGAACGCTGACGAACTTCCCGATCTCGACCTCGCTCCAGGAAAAGAATATCACTTATACGACATTGCCCACGAATGCGCAGCCAACGAACCTGTTTTCTCCGTCGGCGGGGCTTTGGGCGGTTGACCAGACGGGCAACAGTGTAGATGTTTTTACTGGCAGCCCAGAGGATTTTCAGTTAGCGATTCCAGTGGCGCCCGTCCCTGTGGAGCTTATCGGCCTCGGCAGCATTGGGCAGCGGAACTTTGCAATCAGTTTGAATCAGACGAATCCTCCACCGAGCACTCCGGCCGTACCGTATGACATAACCTGCAACACGCCGAGCAATTTTGCAGGGATGGTGGCGAATGGTGAGGTCGGCGAAGCGGACACGATCGAGATTGCTTCGCACACGGTCTCGAACAAGATTCCTCTGGGTGTGTGCCCTGTCTATGGGGTGATGAGTACTGACGGCCAGCGGTTGTTCGTTCTGAACCGCGGAGATGACACCATCACCGTGATCAACGTGAAGAACAACACGCTTGATTCCTGTGTCTGCCCAGCCACGGGCTGCGTGAACCAGAACAACGAGACATATACCTGCCATCCGACACTGCCGCTTTCAACCACTGCGGTGACACTAAAAGGCATTACTCCTCCCAATGGAACCGCGGGTATGACAGCAACTGCCGGACCTGTTTATGCCGAATACAACGCGGCCACCAGCCAACTGGTTGTTGCGGACTACGATGGCGGGACCGTCAGCATCATTGATGTCAGCCTGGATGAGTACGGCAACGACACCGCGACATTTGGAACTACTTTCACCGTTCCGGTAGGGCTGACTGCGACTCCCTATCCAGCCAGTGTGACGGTGCTGAACGACGGCAGCCGCGCTTATACCGCGAACCAGGGAGATGGCGCCGAAAACGGTACGGTGAGCATAGTAACCTTGTCCAGCCATACGGTGGAAAAGACGCTCGCCGTTTTCGGACACCCGCGCACAGTAGTGAATACACAGAACTCGGTTTACGGCAAAGTCTATGTGGCTTCGCCGGACAGCCCGTCTCTCACAATCATCCGCACGGATCAGGATATTGTGGACACGACGGTTCTGGTCGAAGGCTACGTTGTGGATGTGCGGGTACAGAGCCAGACCGCTGCGAACAGCAATACTATCGATGTCAGCCGCAGTCCTGGCGCGGGACAGCCGTGCAATCTGCCGCCGAGCCTTGAACCCGCGCCTACAGTTACACAGACTGCTATGGAAGTTTGCCAGTCAATTCCTTAATGGAATTGGATTGAGGATAAAGTCAGATGCAGCCAAAGGAATTCTCCCGCGAGGGACGGTTCCTTTGGCTCTTTCATTTAGGGTTGAATCAAGTAATGGAAGAGAAACCCGGCAAAGGAAAATCGCGCGTTGATCTGCTGCTGGTTGAACTGGGCCTGGCTCCCAGCCGCGCGCGCGCCCATGCGCTGATTCTGGCTGGCCGCGTGCTGGTGCGGGAGCAGAAGGTGGAGAAGGCCGGTGTGCTGGTTGCAGCCGATGCGCCTGTTCGACTCCTTGGAGAAGACCAGCCGTATGTGAGCCGCGGCGGAGTCAAGCTGGCTGAGGCACTGGAGCATTGGCAGATTGCCGTTGCTGGCCGTGTATGCCTCGATGTAGGCGCTTCAACGGGCGGGTTCACCGATTGCTTGTTGCAGCACGGAGCTGCTCAGGTGACGGCAGTTGATACCGGCTTTGGGCAGATTGCGATGAAACTGCGCAATGATCACCGGGTGCGATTGATGGAGCGCACCAATGCGCGGCTGCTGGAACCAGGATCGCTGGGCGGTGAATTGACTCTGCTGGTGATGGATGTTTCGTTTATCTCTGCGACGCTTGTTTTAGGGCCGGTGATTGCCGCTGCGCCTGGGTTGACTGAAGCAGTGATCCTGGTGAAGCCGCAGTTTGAGGCGGGACGCGAGCATGTGGGCAAGGGCGGGATTGTGCGCGATCCTGAGGCGCATCAGTTGGCGATTGATAAGGTCGCCGACTGTGTGCGGTTGCTCGGCTGGCAGGTTGTGGAGACGATTCCATCGCCGATCACCGGCATGGAGGGGAATCGGGAATTTTTGCTGTACGCGCGGCATTCGTGAAGATTGCTCTCGCCGCAGGTCTTTGGAATTCGAGAAGCCAGAAATGCCAGAGCGAGCGAAAAGCGAGCAGTTAGCCCCACCGCAGGTGGTCCGGTACACTG
Organism: uncultured Acidobacteriaceae bacterium; assembly: GCA_963713645.1. Taxonomy (GTDB): domain Bacteria; phylum Acidobacteriota; class Terriglobia; order Terriglobales; family Acidobacteriaceae; genus Telmatobacter. The sequence continues at coordinate 11,024 of CAVQMQ010000032.1, forward strand.
AGAACGCATGGATTCTGTCGGGATTGTTTGCAAGCCGGAGAAGGAAGAGCTGGCGCATGTGTTGCCGGATCTGATTGGCTGGCTGCGTGAGCGCGGCTATGAGCCGCTGGTGGATCGTGAGGGCGCGCCTTTCGCGAAGGGCGCACAAGCTGTGGATCGGGCCATGATGCCGGCGCACGATCCCGCGTTAGTGATTGTGCTGGGCGGGGATGGAACACTGCTGGCCGTGGGCCGCGCCTTTGCCGCTACGGGAACCCCGATCTTGAGCGTCAATCTCGGTCATCTCGGTTTTCTGACCGAGGTGCGTCTTGGAGAACTCTATCCGACGCTGGAGGCATGGCGCAGCGGTTGCCACACAATTGACCGCCGTACACTGCTTCATGCGGAGATCTGGCGAGAGGGCGCGCTGCTGAAGGCTACTCCCTCGTGTTTTGATGCGCTCAACGAAGTTGTCGTCTCGAAAGGCGACATTGCCCGCATGGGCGATTTTGCCGTGGAGCTGGACGGCAAGCTGGTGGCGCGCTTTCGCGCAGACGGCGTGATTGTTTCTACTCCGACCGGCTCGACGGCGTATACGCTGGCGGCTAACGGGCCGATTTTGACTCCGGATGTGGATGCGCTGGTGGTGACGCCGATCTGCCCGCATCTGCTGACTCTGCGACCGATTGTGATTCGCGGAGACGCTTCGCTGACGGTGCGCGTGGAAGGGGTTCCCAACCATGCACTGCTCACCGTGGATGGGCAATTGGGAGTGGAGCTGAACCGCTGCGATGAGGTGCGCTGCTGCCGGTCAAGCCATACGGTGAATCTGGTGCGGCTGAGCGAAAGCAGCTTCTTTGAGGCGCTGCGAAACAAGCTCAGTTGGGGAGAGCAGTAGAAACTTCGGTTCTTTTCGATCCACTGTGCTTTCCCAGGTCTCAAAGGCGAGACCTGGGGCACCCACATTCTGAAGGCCGATTAATAGCTCAATTCGAGCACGTTGATGGAGTATGGCGCGAGGCGCAGATCGAAGTTCTTGCCTGAGATCTCGATCTTGTGCTCGACCGGAATGATCGTATTGGGCTTGAGAATCGTGTTGGTCGCGTTGGGAGATTTGCCGCTCAATGTGATGAGCCTTGCGTCCCTGGCGGGACTGCCCGCTGCAGTGAGTGAAATTTTGAGCGATGCGGGGTCGGACGAGGCATTGACGATTTTTATAAATGCCTTGTGCTGTTTGTCATCGCGCGTTGCCGATGTGTAGACGTGCGGACCAGCATTGGTGAGCGTGGCGGGAACAACTTCAGTGCCGAGATAGCTGCCGAAGAGCACCTGCGCCCAGTAGCTGGGTGAGCCGTAACTGGTGAGGGCGTTGTAGCCGATCAGGTCGGTTGCCCATTGCATTCCGCCGGGGTTTACGTTGACGAATAGAGGCGCGTAGCTGGCCATGACGACCAGGTCGCTGTTGCGCTCCATACCGGTCATCCAGGCCGCATCGCCGATTGCGGCATGCAGATTCGGTGTGGGGTCGCCTTCGCGGGTTGCCCATTCGCCGACAAAGATTTTGGGGCCGTTGCGATCTGCTTTGTCGTAGTGGCCGGCATCGGCAAGGGATTGCTCAGCAGACATGTAATAGTGCTCGTCGAGCACGTCGGGCGTCACGCTCTTCACAGGCATGGTGGCAATCAACTGCAGTTCGGGATGAGCGGCCTTGATGGCCTTGTAAAACTGCGCGTAGCGGCCGTCATACGACTTAGACCGGTCGAACCAGTCTTCGTTGCCGATTTCGACATAGTGCAATGGGAAGGGAGCGGGATGGCCGTCTTTGGCGCGCTCCGCGCCCCATTTGGTATCCAAAGAGCTTGCGACATACTCAATTTCGTCGAGAGCATCCTGAACGTAAGGTTCAAGCGCCGGGCCTGGATCAACATGCTCCTGCTCCAGGGAGTAGCCGGCATAGACGGCCAGCACCGGCTCGATCTTCAGGTCTTCACACCACTCCAGATATTCGAGCAGGCCCATGCCGTCTGAGGAGCGGTATTTCCAGGGACTGGGATGGGTGGGACGGTCGACCCAGGGGCCGATTGTCTTCTTCCACTGGTAGCGGTCGCGAATGTGGTCGCCTTCAAGGTAATTACCGCCGGGCAGGCGCAGGAACTTGGGATGCATCGCAGCCATCTTTTCCATCAGGTCGGGACGGAAGCCATTCGGGCGGTCCTTGTACGTGGGCGGAAAGAGCGAAACCAGATCGAACCAGACCGTGGCTGGGTGGGCGATGGTCAGGACCAGATGATTGTTGGATGTAGTGGGGACGGAGCCGGTCTTGAGCGTGTAGCTGTACTGCTTCCAGTCGGCGCTGAGACCGGAGATGTTAGCCGATGCCGCGGTTGCGCCGGTTTCGTCGTTGACCAGGCTGGCGGTGACCACGACTCCGGGTGTGTCCGACTTGGCGTAAAACGAGCCGGTATAGGTGGTCTTGGGACGCACGGCGATCCCCCAGAAACCGTCGTTCTGCACGCCGGCGGGGGCAGTTTCAGTGGCTGCGGTTACTTCGAGTTTCAGGCTCCTGGGCAGGGCTGCGCTGGGTCCGGTCTTATCGTCGGGAGAGACCTTTGCTTGAGAATTGCCCTTGGTCACCAGCGTCCAGTGGGCCAACGCCTGCCAGTCGAAACCGATGGTGCGGTCGCGGACCAGCTCAGGGTAAAGTCCTCCGTCATAGGAGAAATTAATCTCCTCCGTCATCAGGCCATAGAGCATGGGGCTGACTTTGACTGTAGGGTGGTCCAGATCGATGGACAAGGAGGGCTGTTGTGCCAGAAGGGTTGTTGAAAATGCGAGAGTTGTGAGCAGAGCGGAGGTGAAAAATCGTTTACTCATAAGAGAACGATTCTATCGAATCAGATCAGGTTTTGACAATGAGATAACGTTTCCTCAACTGTCCGAATTGTGGGCAACAGGAGAAGCGATCTAGTTTTGAGGGCTGTTGCCGTTTTCCTGCTGCTGGCGCAGGATCTGCTGCTGGCGCTCCTGCATCATCTGCGGAGAAACGTGGCCTGGTGGCGCTCCATAGGGGGTCCGAATGGGTAAAGGCGGCTGGGCTGGTTCCTCGTCAGTGTCCGCATCATTGGTCTGCGAATTGTTCGCGACAACAGGTTGGTTTGGCTGCACAGGGGTGGCATTTTTAGTGGAAAGCAGGAGCTCACGCGGCGCTCCCTCGCCCAGGTCGCCGACCATCAAAATGTTATAGCCAGTCCCCTCCAGGAGCGCCGAAAGCACCGTGCGCGCCGGACCTGGCCCATAGGCTCCAAAAACCCGTTGATCCTTGCCAAAACCTTCAACGGATGCTCCGGTAGCCGCAGCGACGTCGGTCAGAATCTGTTGCAGACTAGAATTGGTGGCCTCAATGCGCAGGCCTTTGCTGTCCCAGGTGACTGTGGCCTGACCTGCCTCGGCGTTGAGCGGCCATTTGGGAATCTCCGGCTCGGGAGGCTTTGCCGCCGCAGCTGCCGCGGTTTCTGCGGCTGCTTTGTCGGCTGCTTCCTTCGCGGCTTTTGCGCGTACGGCTTTGCTCTGCACGACGCGGTGAAGACCGGATGATGAAGTGGCGGAATGCCTGTGTTGAACGGGTGCGGCGCACACAGGCGCTGTTTCCGAGCTGGCCGTTGCCGGGGTTTTTGCCGGCGTCACATTGGCTGCGAGAGCCGCTGCCGGTTTAGCACCCTGCGCTGAAAGTGTCTGCGTACAAATGGCGGCGATGGCCGTCAAAACTAAGAGTGGCAACCAAGCGGGGTGTATCCGGCTTACAATTTGATTCCCAATTTCCATCGGTTCTCCCGTATCTGCCGCTGCACGCGGTCCTGTACTGTACTAGACTAGCAATGTTCGCTGAACGCTCGAAAAACGTTCGGCCCGACTCCGAGGTTTTCTTCCTGATGCGCTTCTTTTTGAAACGAAATTCGGCTCTGGCGGCTCTGTGTACCCAGTTTTTGATGGCACTGATCGCTTTTTCGGCTGCCCTGCCGGCAAGAGCCGTCAGTTGCACCTCGCAGGCGGAGTTGACCCGGCAGGACCGCGAAGCGCTCAGCGCGGTGACCGCAAAACTCTCCAGCGCCGTTGCCGGGCAGGATTTTTCGTCGCTGCAAGCAGCGCTTTTGCCTGCGGTTGCCGGTGACTGGGACGGAATCCGTGCTGTCGCCGAGCAGGCCGGCTTGCTGGTCAAGGGCGGGCAGATCATGCCGCGCAATGCGTATCTTCTGGATGCGACCACGCTGACATCCACCACCGACGCGCAGTTTTTCTGCTCGGATGCGACCGGCTCCATCACCGTGACCATCAATATGCGGGCACTGCCGCCGGGCCGCTATGCGGTGGTGCTGGCCGATAGCGTGGGCGCGCCGCTGGCCGGGCAACTGGGCTTCATTCTCGCGTGGGATGGCAGCGGACCCGCTGCGGCATGGAAACTCGGCGGACTTTCAGCTCGTCAGGGAGTTTTTGATGGGCACGACGCCCTATGGTACTGGACGAAGGCGCGGGATCTGGGCAAGGCGGCATCTTTAGAAGCCGCGCCCGACTGGAGCGCGTGGTATTGCTATGAGGCGGTGCGCTATCTTGAAGTTCCGATGGATTTTCTTTCTTCGCCCGCACTGGAAAAGCTGGCTCAGGAACAGTCGCAGTTGAAGAACACGCCAACGGGGGCGTTTCCTTATACGGTGGCCGACGGACCGCGCAACTGGAAGATCGACTCGATTCAACTGGATGCCTCTTTGCGCCAGGCCGATCTGGCTGTGACCTATGAGTCGCTCGGAGTGGCTGACCCTGCGGTTGCTCGCACGGAGGCCGTGACAATGCTAAGCGCGCTGCTTAAAGCCCAGCCGGGGTTGCGCGAGGGCTTCCACGGCCTGTGGGCCTATGCGCAGAAAGACGGCAAGCGGACCTTCGCGATTGAGCTGCCGATGGCGCAGATTCCATGAAAATAGTGAACAGCTAACAGGGAACAGGGATTACCTGCTTTGCGTTACACCTGTACGAGAACCGAAATTTCCCTAGGAGAAGGATCAGCATGAAGTTGAGAATGAGACGGGGCATCTTTGCGGTCGCGGGAATCTTTGCTGCGGCATGCGCGACATTCATTCCGGCGGCAGAGGCGCAGGAGAAGCCGGCGGCAGTTGTTGAGAAGAACCCTCCGCTGCCTCCAGGCCTGGCAAAACAATTCATGGATACAACGGCTGACCCTTGCGTGAATTTCGCGCAGTACGCCTGCGGGAATTTCTCCAAGCTCTATCCGATCCCCGCGGATTTCTCCGGGTACGGGCCATTTTACATCCTCTATGAACACACCGAGTTCGCGCTTCACTCGCTGCTTGAGAAGGTTCAGGCCAATGATCCCGCGCGCACGCCGAACGAGCAGAAGATCGGCGATTACTACGCGACCTGCATGGACAAAGACGCGGTTCAGGCGACAGGGTTGAAACCGCTGCAAGCGGATCTGGACAGCATTGCGGCTCTAAAGAGCAAGAGCGAGTTAACCGCGCTGCTGGCCCATTTTCAGTTGATCAACGTAAATGCCTTCCTGAGCTACGGCGAGCAGCAGGATTTTACGGATGCGCGCAAACAGATTGCGGATGTGGACCAGGGCGGGCTGGGATTGCCGGAGCGCGATTACTATCTGCGTACCGGAGACGCGGCGGAGAAGACTCGCAAGCAGTATGTAGAGCACATAACGAATATGCTCAAGCTGCTGGGTGAGCCGGATGCCGCAGTCGCCGGCGAGGCGCAGAAGATCATGACGCTGGAGACCGCGCTGGCCAAGGCTTCGATGGATGTGACCTCGCGCCGTGATCCTAAGAACGTCTATCATCTGATGCCGGTTACGCAGTTGGTCACGCTGGCCCCGGATATCGCGTGGATCAATTTTTTTGATCGCTCGGGCGCTCCGGCAATCAGTGAAATTAATGTGGCGAACCCGGATTTTTTCAAAGGCATGAACGCGGTAATCGACTCGACTGACCTGGATACGATCAAGGCCTATCTGCGCTGGCAATTGATCAACAGCGTTTCCGGCCTTGCGCTTCCGACCGCCTTCGACGATGAGGACTTCAATTTTTATGGCCGCGAGTTGAGAGGCCGCCAGCAGCAGCGGGACCGCTGGAAGCGTTGTGTGGCGGATACCGATGGCGCTCTGGGCGAGGCTCTGGGCGAGGTCTATATAAAAACCTACTTCCCTACGGAGAGCAAGCAGAGGACATTGCAGATGGTCCATGACATTGAAGATGCGATGGACCGGAATATTGGCACCCTGACCTGGATGAGCGATGCGACCAAGGTAAAGGCTCGGCAAAAGCTGCATCAGGTTGCGGATAAGATTGCGTATCCAGATCATTGGAGGGACTACTCAACGCTGAATGTGGTGCGCGGCGATGCCTTTGGCGATGCGCAGCGGGCAGCGGAGTTTGAGAACCGGCGGCAGCTCGCCAAGATCGGCAAGCCCGTGGATCGCGGCGAATGGGGGATGACGCCGCCGACGATCAATGCTTACTACAACGACAGCATGAACGACATCAATTTCCCGGCTGGGATTCTGCAGTCTCCGTTCTTTGATCCAACCGCGACCGACCAGGTGAATTACGGACATATAGGCAGCGTTGTCGGCCACGAACTGACGCATGGTTTTGACGATCAGGGACGCAAGTTCGACGGCAATGGAAATCTTTCCGACTGGTGGACAGAGGAAGACGGCAAGAAGTTCGACGCGATGACCGACTGCGAAGTGAAGGAGTATGGTAACTTCACGGCGGTCGATGATGTGAAGGTCAACGGCAAATTGACGCTGGGCGAGAACACGGCGGACAACGGCGGGGTGCGGCTTTCATATATGGCGTTGCTGGCCGACGCGAAGCGGCAGGGAATTGATCTGAATGCCAAGGATGCCAGCGGATTTACTCCTGCGCAGCAGTTCTTTATTGCTTATGGCCAGGACTGGTGCGGGAGCACGCGACCGGAGGCGTTGCGCTTGCAGGTGCAGACCGATCCGCATCCGCCGGATGAATTCCGCATTATCGGAGTGGTACAGAATATGGCGGAGTTTGGAAAGGCATTCGGATGCAAAACCGGGCAGCCGATGGTGCCTGTGAACGCATGTCATGTCTGGTAGAAGTCGGACAAGACAATTACTGAACAGCAAAGGGCTGGCTATGACGCAGAGGAGCGGTGTCTCGTTATTCGAACAATGAGACACCGCTTCTCTCTTTGAAGCTATATTGGAACGAAAAGTTTCTACCGGAGAAAAGGCAACATGGCGGCAATCATCGATCTTCGCTCGGACACGGTAACCAAGCCCACGGCCGAAATGCGCGCGGCAATGGCCACTGCCGATGTGGGCGACGATGTCTATGGCGAGGATCCAACCATCAACTTGCTTGAAGACCGTGCGGCGGCCACCTTTGGCCGGGAAGCGGCGCTCTTTGTGCCCACGGGAACGATGGGTAACCAAATCGCTATCCGTCTGCATACGCGGCCTGGGCAGGAGGTGATTGCCGAGTCGCGCGCGCATATTCTTGACTGGGAGATGGCGACGGCGGCGGTCTTCTCCGGCTGCCTGATCCGTTCTGTTCCTGCGGAAGGCGGCATCCTGACATGGAAACATATTGAGCCGGTGATTTATGGTACCGGCCCGTTTCGCGCGTCAACTGGATTGATTGAGATTGAGAATACTGCAAACTTAGCTGGCGGGCGTTGCACGCCGCTGCCGGTGTTGGAAGAGATCTGGGCGAATGCAAAAGAGCGCAAGCTCCCCACGCATCTGGACGGAGCGCGCATCTTCAATGCAGCAACGGCGCTCGGTGTGGATGTGAAGACGCTGACGCGCGGCTTTGACACGGTGATGTTCTGCTTATCGAAGGGATTGTGCGCACCGGTAGGGTCAATGCTGGTTGGCTCGGCGGAGTTGATCGCGCAGGCTCGGCTCTATCGCAAGGCGCTGGGCGGGGGAATGCGGCAGGCGGGGATCTTAGCCGCTGCCGGGCTGATCGCGCTCGAAACGATGCCTGCCCGCTTGCACGAAGACCATGCCAATGCCAGGCTGCTGGCTGAAGCGTTGGCGCAGATGGAAGGCATCGTTATTGATCCGAAGACTGTTGAGACAAATATTGTGATCTTTCATCTGGCGAGCGGCCGCTCCGCGCCGGAACTCGCAGACCAGCTCAGGACACGGGATATTCTGGTCAGCGCCTTCGGGCCGCAGGCGATTCGGCTGGTGACACATCATGACGTGGATCGCGCGGCATGTATCGCGGCGATAGACGCTCTTGCCGAAGTAAATTCTTGTGTGTAATCTAACGTGGCTGATGCCAGCCAGCGCGACACAGTGCAACTATTTTTCCCTCGATGGGTTTGTAATAACTGTAAGCCTGGATGCAAGAGATTCCAGATACGAAGTAAACATTGAAGGAGCGTACACCACATGAAGAAATTCGCATTGGCAGCTTTGCTAGCAGTTACTTTGCTCCCTGTGGCCTCGCAGGCACAGGTTGTTATTCGCATCGGACCTCCGGCCCCGATCGTCGAACACTACGGCCCGCCTCCGCAGCCGGGATTTGTCTGGATCGCTGGCTATCACCGCTACGAGGGCGACCATTACGTCTGGACTCCAGGCCACTGGGACCGTCCGCCACATCCCGGCGCGGTGTGGGTTGCGCATCGCTGGGAGCACCGTCATGGCAACTGGGTGCTGATCGAAGGCCACTGGCGGTAAGCGAAATACAATTGCGAAAGCGGGGCAACAACCCCCGCTTTCGTGCGTTGCGCCTCATAGCAGCGCTGAGTTGATAGACTCATTCAGTGAGCCGTCTTATAGTGAACGCAGATGACTTCGGGTTGACCTCGGGAGTCAATCGGGCAATTATCGAATTAAACAAAGCTGGAGCATTGACCGGCGCCACTCTGATGGCGCGGGCTTTGGCCACGGACGAGGCAATTGAACTGGCTTGTTCTACAGCGTCTCTTGGCGTCGGTTGCCATGTAGTGCTGGTAGACGGAGAGCCGGTGCTGCCGCCGGATGAATTGCCTACACTGTCTGATCCGGTTGCAGGCAATCTGTATCCAACTCTTGGAAAATTCGTGAAGCGCCTGCTTACCCGTCAATTTCGCGCGATAGAGATTGAGGCCGAAGCCGCGGCGCAAATAGCGCTGCTACAAGCGAAGGGCGTAGCGCTTACTCACATTGACACGCATAAGCATACGCATATGTTTCCGGCAGTGTTGCGTCCGGTGTTGCGGGCTGCGCGGGCAGCTGGGATTCATGCAGTGCGCAACCCCTTTGAGCAGGCGTGGAGCCTGCGCGCAACCCCAGGCGCCCCGTGGCTGCGCCGCACGCAAGTCAGCTTCTTGCGAAAGTGTTTTGAATCCACATTCCGGCGCATTGTTGCCGAAGAGGGGTTTATTACGACAGATGGCGCAATTGGCGTGCTGGCAACTGGGACGCTGAATGCGGCAATGGTCCGTTGTTTGTTGCGAAATCTACCAGAGGGTACTTGGGAGTTGGTGACACATCCCGGCTACAATGACGACCAACTGGCGCAGGCGCGGACGCGGCTGCTGGCATCACGCGCGACTGAGCGGGAAGCACTTTTATCTTTCAATTCATGGAATGGGATTGAGCGCATCAGTTTTGCGGATCTGCGGGCGCGATAACGGGGGCGGGTTCATTTAATTTTGTGGTCGGGAACATCGTATTCTCTTTGCACGTATTCCTCAAAGAACTCATCCTGAATGATCGGCGCCTGCGGGCCGGGAGGCAGTTTGGAAATCTCTCTGTTGTGGAAGATACTACTCTATACATGGACGGCTTCTGAAGTCGGCGTGGTGATTGCAACCCGGACCCGAAAGGGCGGCGGCAAGCTGCTGGACCGCGGATCGATGATTATTTTGTGGGTTACGATTACCCTGGCGATTACCGCGGGCGAAACCATCAGCGGCATGATGCCGCATAACATGTTCGCCGGCGCGCACTGGCTGGCGTACACTGCAATTTCAGCGCTTGTGTTTGGGATCGCGATTCGCTGGACGGCGATTCTTTCCTTGGGCAAGGCCTTCAGCGTGAATGTAGCGATTCATGATACCCAGAGCCTTTATCAAGGAGGGTTGTATCGGTTTATGCGGCACCCCTCTTACACTGGAATGCTGGTCATCTTTTTTGCCATCGGACTCTCAGAACGGAACTGGTATTCCTGCGCGATTGTGATGATTTTTCCCACCATTGCTCTGCTCTACAGAATTCATGTGGAGGAAGCGGCTTTGAACCAGGCATTCGGCGACGCGTACGCCCAATACAGCCAGCGGACGAAGCGGCTTATTCCTGGAATCTATTAATTTTTGAGCGCGGCGTTCTCTGCTCCGAGACTTTCTTCTGTTCAGGAGCATCTATTCTTCAGTAGACTGTTCGTCGGAGAAGGCTCATGCGCATCGGCATTACCTGCTATCCCACCTATGGCGGTTCAGGGGTGGTGGCGACGGAACTGGGAATTGAGCTGGCCGCGCAGGGCCATGAGGTGCACTTCATCTCTTCGTCGCAACCCTTCCGGTTGAACGGTCGCAGCGACGGCATTTTTTATCACGAGGTTCCGGTCTCCAGTTATCCGCTCTTCGAGTTTCCTCCGTACGATCTGGCGCTGGCCTCGCGCATGGCCGAAGTCGCCGAATACTGCGATTTAGACCTGCTGCATGTTCACTACGCGATTCCCCACTCAGTGAGCGCGCTGCTGGCGCGGCAGATGTTGGCTGAGCGGGGGCGGAAGTTGCCGTTTATCACCACGCTGCATGGCACGGATATTACGCTCGTGGGACTGGACCGCGGCTATCTGCCCATCACTCGCTATGCGATTCAGCAGAGCGACGGAGTGACCTCGATCTCCAGTTATCTGAAGGGAAAAACCGTTGAAGATTTCGATGTTACCCGGCACATTGAGGTGATTCCAAATTTCGTCAACTGCAATGTTTATCAACCCATCAAGGATGAGGTGCTGCGAGCGAAGGCGCGGGGGCGTCTGGCCGAGCCTCACGAGGCGATCCTGATGCATCTGTCGAACTTCCGCCCGGTCAAGCGCGTGGTCGATGTTGTTAAGGTCTTTGCCGAGGTGGCGCGGGAGATTCCGGCGCGGCTGGTGCTCGTCGGTGACGGGCCGGACCGCTCGGCAGCGGAGTGGCTGGCGCATGATCTGGGGATTCAATGCCGGGTGCATTTTCTGGGCAAGCAGGAGCGTGTGAACGAACTGCTGCCGTTGGCTGACCTGATGCTGATGCCCAGCGAGATGGAGTCCTTTGGCTTGGCCGCGCTCGAAGCGATGGCCTGCAAGGTGCCGGCGATTGCCACGCGCGTGGGCGGCGTATCGGAGTTGGTGGATGACGGCGTCAACGGCTTGCTATATGAGGTCGGTGATGTCGATGGGATGGCCGCAGGCGCTCTGAGCCTGCTGAAAGACCAGGAGCGCCTCGAAGAGATGCGGCTGGCATCGCGCGTCACCGCACAGAAGCGTTTTTGCTCCACTCTGGTGCTGCCGCAGTACATCCAATATTACGAGGCGGTGCTGAACCAGCCGGTGCTGGATTACGCGGTTTGACGGTTATTCGTCGTAGTGCAGCAGGCTGAAGACGTCGTATTCCTTGAAGCGTTCGCGGCCTTTGAGGAAGTCCAGTTCAACCGCAAAGGCCAGACCGGCAATTTCGCCGCCCAGTTGCTTGACCAGCTTGATGGTTGCTTCCATCGTGCCGCCGGTGGCCAGCAGATCGTCTACCAGCACTACGCGTTGGCCGGGCTGGATCGCGTCGAGGTGAATCTCCAGCGTGTCGGAGCCGTATTCGAGATCATACGTGACGCGCGCGACGGGTGCAGGGAGCTTGCGCGGCTTGCGCACTGGCACAAAGCCCGCATTCAAGCGGTAAGCGAGCGCTGGCCCGAAGATGAAGCCGCGCGCCTCGATGCCCAGAACCAGATCGATGTGACGCCCGATGTAGTGCGCCGCCAGCGCATCGATCATCTGCGCAAAGCCGGTTTTGTCTTTGAGCAGCGTGGTGATGTCGTAGAACAAAATGCCCGGCTTAGGGAAGTCCGGCACAGTGCGCACCAACTCCTTCAGGGCTTCCACATTGATCGGCTTCTGCGCATCGGGCATGGGTCTGTCTATCCTTGTTTGAAATGAAATTTGAAAGGAATGCGGGAAGGGAACTCAGATATGCGGTTCAACTTCCCTAAAGATTATAGCGGGGAGCGCTTGGGGAGCGGGTGTGAACGAGCGCTCCCCGAGGAAGGTCAGGCGGTGACAGGTATCGGAGTGGGCCGGGCAGTCAGGATTGCCAGACCCAGGCAGAGTCCGATGAGGACTTCGGCTACGACAGGGCCGAAGAAGAAATAGAAGAAGGAGTTGATGGTTAGGGCCAGGTATGCCACGAGAAATGTCGCGAAGATTGGCCGCAATTGAATCGCGTGGGTCTTTGCAAGCGTGCCTAGCTGCCAGAAGACAATGGCCTCGGCAGTGAGGAAAATGCTGATGCCGAGGCCAAGTCCTCTGTAGTAATCCGCAAAACTGCGCATCACTCCCATGGCGACGAACTGATTGGATTGCATGGCGGCGAATGCGACGGAGGCGGGACCCGGCCCAGCTTTGCCGAAGACCCCGCCGACGGTGTGCAGCACCGCGTGAACTAACGTGAGCACGGATGCAATACGAAGAAACAGAGCTGGCTTCATCCTCTCTCTTCTCCTTCGACAGTTTTTGCGTAGAGTTCGAGAATTGTGATCCAGGCACCGGGGCCATCGAAGAGGGCGCGCAGTTGCTCATAGCCCTCGCCGTGACGTTCCAGCTTGCTATGGGTCAACTCGACAAAGGTAGTTGCCGGTCCTTCTGCGGTGAATCGGATCTCGACTTCACTGGCCTTGGCCGGGTCTGGATCGCATTTCCAATCGGGCGAATCATGTCCTGGACCGACATGCCAGGAAAAAATAACGCGATGCGGGGGATCCCAGGCGAGGACTTTGCCCCAGTCAGTGAGTTTACCTGTTACGTCTCTCTCGTACCAACGGCCCCCAACGCGCGGCTCCACAAAGATGGCTTCAAAAGGGGTCTTGCCGATGTGATGCGTTGCCGGCCACCAGCTCTCCATTTGCTCGACGAAGACGGAAAAGGCGCGCTCGATGGAGGCTTGAACGCGCACGTTTTTACGAACGACGGCTTCTTCCACTATGTTTGCCATGTTTCACTCCCTCCGGTTGTTTTTCTGCTGCCGATTGAAAGGCGCTCATCGCCTGAGTCCACATCTGGTCAAAGTGGGCGCGCAGCCGCGCCACTCCCTCGGGATTCAATTGGTAGAGCCGGCGCGTACCGGCGCGGCTGTCGCTCACCAGTCCGGCATCCTTCAAGACTTTCAGGTGCTGCGAGACTGCGGGACGGCTCACAGGCATCGTCCGTGCCAGCTCGTTTACGGCGATGGGACCATCGGCAAGTTTCTGGAAGATGGCCATGCGGGTAGCGTCGCCGAGGGCATCAAGGCCGGCTTGTAGGTAAGCGTCCACTAACGGTAAGTTACCACGAACGGATGAGTGGGTGTCAAGAGAAAAAATGAAGAACTGTGGAGAAATGTTTGGCGAGCAGTTTTGCCAACTGTTCATTCGTTTTCTATACGCAGATGCGTCGGAGGGCTTTGCCGGGACCGATTTCGTGGATGTACTTGCAGCCTGTTGCTTCCGATCGGTTGTCTGAATTTTTACCAGGCGCCTTCGATGCGAAAAGAGTCCAGTCCCTCGGCCTCGCTCTCGGTGAGCGTGTGCTCGATCAGGCGATCGACGCGGCTGCCGCGCGGGCCGCGATGCAGGCTCAAGCGCAGCTCTGCCAGGTCTTCAGCGGAGCCTGCGGCAACCACCTCGACTGCGCCTTCTTCGGTATTGCGCACCCAGCCGCGCAGCGAGAGTTCGCTGGCCTCGCGGTGGACAAACCAACGAAAGCCAACGCCCTGCACCCGGCCTTGAATCAGAAAATGAAGAACCATCGTTAGGAGTTTTACAGATGCGCCGCCCTGGCGCAACCGGGGGAGCAAAGCCCTGCCCTTGGCGCTCAGGCTACACTGGAATTCACAGCGGAGGAGGAGTCATGGACGGCCCCAATCCAAACCGGACCACCCCAGGCATTTACAGCCAGGAACTTGACGCATTTCCTCCGTCGATTGCGGGTGTTCAAACGGCGGTTCCGGCTTTCATCGGATATACCGAGAAGGCTTCTCTGGACGGGAAGAGCGTTTTCCTGACGCCGATCCCGGTGAGTTCGATGGCAGAGTTCGAGTCCACGTTCGGGGTTGGATTCAAGCAGGTTTACAACATCGTCGAAGTGACCGCAATATCTTCGTCCTCAGGAGCGCCCGTCAACTGGGATTTCCAGGTTGGCGACAGCTACTACCGGTTGCAACGGATGAATGCGTTGTTCAACCTCTACTGGAGCATGAGGCTCTTCTTCGCCAATGGCGGAGGAAGTTGCTATGTGGTCTCAGTCGGCGATTACACCCATTCCGGGCAGTCTCCCAGCGGTGTGGCCGTGGACGAAGCCGATCTCATCAAAGGCCTGGGGGCGATCCGCGAGCAGGCGGGTCCGACGATGCTGGTGATCCCAGACGCGGTTCTGCTGCCGGATCTGGGATCATTCGCGATGATTGCCCAGGCCATGCTGACCCAGAGCGGCGCGCTGCAGGATCGTATGGCGCTCCTGGACGTCTATGGCGCCGAAGCCGTCAATCAGAAAAATGTCAGCACGGCTCTCGACCCGGTGATCACCGCGTTCCAGAGCAGCGTTGGAGGAAACTCCCTCAGCTACGGTTCGGCCTACTTCCCGTTCCTCAACACGACGGTGGCGCAAAGCGGCGATGTCAACTACACAAACTTCAATCCTCTGCCTGACCCAAGCGTTACCACCTCACCTGCCGGGGGGACCATGCTGCAATACCTGCTGGAGGAGGTTGCGGACTCGCTCTACGCGCCGGGTTCGGCTGCGCGGCAAACGGTGCAGAACGAGATCAACCAGATCACGGTGGTGGTCGAGGATCCGCGCAATCCGGGCGATCCTGCGATCGAAGCGAAGATTCAGGCGCTGAACCAGAGCCTGACGAACGCCTTGCCACCCTATCAGCAATGGCAGGATATTATGCTGGAGAAGCGGAACATATTGCCGCCCAGCGCGGGGATGGCCGGCGTTTTCACGCTTTCAGACGAAACACAAGGGGTGTGGAACGCGCCGGCAAACGTGGCCCTCAATTCGGTTGCATCCTGCACCGTCAATCTGAACGACGCTCAGCAGGGACCGCTCAACACGCCGCTGAACGGGAAAGCCATCGATGTGATTCGTGACTTTGCCGGCCGCGGCCCGATCGTCTGGGGGGCGCGGACCCTGGACGGCAATAACTACGACTATCGCTACATCCAGGTCCGCCGCACGATCATCTACATTCAGCAGTCGATCCAGAACGCTTTGAATCCCTTCGTTTTCGCTGCCAACGATGGGCAAACCTGGGTAACGGTCACGTCGATGATCTCGAATTTTCTGCAGGGCGTCTGGTCGCAGGGCGGGCTGATGGGGGACAAAGCCTCCGACGCCTACAGCGTGGCGTGCGGGCTGGGCAGCACGATGACCGCACAGGACATCCTCGACGGATATATGATCGTGCAAGTCACGCTGCAAATGATTCGCCCTGCCGAGTTCATCGAACTGACCTTCAAGCAGAAGATGCAAGGAGCGTAGATTAATATCATGGAGAAAGCCTGATGGTCTTCGTACTCGACAACTACGATTCGTTTACCTACAACCTGGTCCAGTACCTGGGCGAACTGGGCGCTAGGGTCGAGGTGTACCGCAACGACGAGCTGACCGTGGAAGAGGTTGAGGCGCTCAGGCCAGAGCGGATTTTGCTCTCGCCAGGACCATGCACGCCAGGCGAGGCGGGGATTCTGGTGCCGTTGATCCGCCATATGGCCGGAAAGGTCCCGATCTTCGGCGTTTGCCTGGGCCATCAGGCGATTGGCGAGGCCTTCGGCGGGCAGGTGGTCCGGGCCAGCCGGTTGATGCACGGGAAGACCAGCTCTGTAGAGCACGACGGCAGGGGAATTTTCACTGGACTTTCAACCCCACTTACTTGCACCCGCTATCACTCGCTGATCGTCGCTGAGGATTCACTGCCGGAGGAACTGGCGGTGTCCGCGCGGTCGAATCAGAGCAACGGCGCCGGTTCAGCGGAGAATGTGATCATGGGGCTGCGCCACAAGTCGCTGCCCGTTGAAGGCGTGCAATTTCATCCTGAGAGCGTCTTAACCGAAGGCGGGCATCAGATGATCCGCAATTTCCTAACGATGTAATATCTATGCGAAACAATCTGCATCTTCTTCGGGTCTACGGCGCTGCTGGGTTGGCTTTTGTGCTCGCCTCGGCACCGGGGTTCCTCGCGCAAGCCACTCATGCGCAGGGTGCGCCCATCTCGGTTGGTCCCATCGCCATTGTGCCGATGGATGCGAAGTCTTCCGAGGCTACTCCGGAGGTTACAGGAGGCTCTGGATATCTCGCGAGGCAAGGCCGTCATCATGGTCAGCGGCTCTGTTAGTTCGGGTACGGAAACGACACCGGTGACGCTGCCGCGCCGCGGCACGCTGCGCGTCTGCGCCAATTCGACCGTCAAGCTGGCGTCGGATTCAAGCGCGCCCGCCAGCGAGGTTCCAGGCCTGCTGATGGCGCTCGATTACGGAGCAATAGAAGCCAGCTTTGCCACTGGACGCAGCTCAGATATTTTGCTCACGCCGGATTTTCGCATCCTGATCAGGGGGCCGGGAACTGTGGATGTGAAGGTGCGGCTGGGCCAGCACGGCGATACCTGCGTTGATAATGCCAATGTCAAAGCATCGTATGTGCTGGTTTCGAGCGCCTTTGACGGCGGGGTTTACCGCGTGCAGCCCGGCCAGCGCGTGATGTTCCAGCATGGCAGCTTGCATAAAGTGGTTGACGCGGAGAAAGAACCTTGTGGCTGCCCGCCCACAGAGCCGAAAGGGAATGAGTTCCCGCTGGCGCAGAGCGAAGGACTTGCGCCGTTGCCGGCTCCCGCAACCAGTTCAGACGAAGCCGCACCGCCAACGAAGCCGCTGGTCTATAACTCGAAGGATCGCGTGGCTCAGCCAGCGACTGAGGCGCCGGCTGAGCCAACAACCGAGGCGCAGCCCACGGCTCCCGCGCCGCAGCCAGCAACTTCAGCGGAAAATCCGGATGCCAAGCCCGCAGAGCCGAAGAAGAAGCACGGATTCTTCCACGGGCTTAGAAATTTCTTCAGGCGTCTCTTCGGCGCGGAGTAAGCGGTTTTTTGTCAACTAGGATTAAGCCAGCCCCAGGAATTTGTCCTTCTTGAGCTTCGCGCCGGGGAAGATCAATTCCAGATTGCTCGCGCCGATGGATTTGGCGACTGTCTCGCCCAGCACTTGGCGAAAATCCGTTGTGACGGTCAAGTCGCGGCCCTCGTTGAGTTGATGATCGTCAATGCCCGGCCAGCGGCCATAGACTTTGCCGCCGTTCACCTTGCCGCCGAGCACAAACATCGCGTTGGCGTGGCCGTGGTCGGTGCCGCCGGTGCCGTTTTGGCGGGCGGTGCGGCCAAACTCAGACATCGTGACAACGGCGATCTCTTCTGCTGAGTCGCCCATGTCGCGCCAGAAGGCGGCGATGCTCGATGAGAAGTCGCGCAGGCGGTCAGAGAGTTGCCCTGTAACGCCGCCCTGGTTTTGATGCGTGTCCCAGCCGGTCACATCGGTGAAAGCGGCCTCAACGCCCAGGTTTGCTTTGAGCAACTGGGCAATCTGCTTCATATTTCTGCCGAACTCGGAGTCGGGGTAATCGGCTCCGGGGCTGGGCTTGTATTGCGCGGGATCGACGGAGCGCAACATCTTGACAGCATCAAAGGTCTCTTCGCCCGCCGGATGAAAGATGCGGTCGCCGCTCTGGCCGTACATCGCTTCAAATGCATTGGCCGCTTGGGATGGCGCTGGGCCGTGGCCCCCGACGGCGAAGTTGCCAATGTTATTCAGGGCGATGGCGGGAATCTTGCCGGCCAGCGTGAGCGGTACCTGAGAGCCGAGAGCCAGCGCGCGGAAGGCTGTGTGCTCCTGCAGATGGCGCAGGTCTTCGGCCTGCAGGGAGCGGTTGAGCCAGCCATCGGTGGTGCCTTTAACACCGGGCGTACCGGATTCCATGTAATCCTGTGCATCGAAGTGGGAGCGGGTCATATCCGGCGACCCGGCGGCGTGAATTATCGCCAGATGGCCCTGATCGTAAAGCGGTTTGAAGGGTGCAAGCGAGGGATGGAGGCCGAAAAAGCCGTTGAGATCGAGCACCTTGTCGGCGGGGATGGCGATGGTCGGGCGCATCGTGTAGTAGTTTTTTTCGGTATAGGGAACAACGACGTTGAGTCCGTCAGCCGCGCCGCGCTGGAAGATGACAACCAGCCGCCGCGCGTTGGGAGCAGCGGCCTTGGCCTCGGCCAACACCGAGCGGACAAGGAAGCCGGGCAGAGCCGCAGTGCCGGCCAAGGCCAGCGCGCCGTCGCGCAAAAAGAATCGCCGGTTGAGATACATCTTATGCCTCCAATTTGCGAGAGCCGTGCCGGTAATTCCGGCACGGTCTTCGCTCTGCGAGCTATCTTCGTTGAAACTCTGGTGAACCAAGTAGCAGGCCGGCCAATAACTGGTCCTGCTTTTCAATCGCGGACTTCGGTTTGGGCGGAGTTGTGGGTTTCTCCTGCGTTGCCTGGCCAAAGACCATGTATTGCACATTCTGCAGGTTGAAGTCGTCTGTCTTCTGAGATGCGATCTGATCGGCAAACTGCTGCAACACTGCCGAGCGCGTCGCTTTGGCAAGTCCGCCTGCTACCAGCCAGGATTCCAGGCGCTGCTCCTCACTGTCGGGTGTCGTATCTGCCGCACTGGAGTTATCCGTGGTCCAACTGACGGGAATGCCCGATAGCTTGTTCGAGGCAAATTGCAGCGCAAAATTCATGCGGTTAACCAATGCGCCAGTGCTAACCCAGGTGGAGGCTTGCCAGCTATAACCCGTGGGGGGAATCGCTCCGTACAGTTGCATCCCCATGCCTTGCAGGGCGTTGACAATCGGTTGTAACTCGGGTGTGTCCACATCGCTCGCCCGCGCGGCGGAGACGACAAACTCCAACGGAGTTTTGACTTTGGCGCGCCAGTTTTGAGTTTCCCATAACTCGGGGGAGTGGAAGAGCGTGCGCAGGACTGTACCTATATCTCCGTCGCTGGCCAGATAACTCTTCGCCATGCGATCTACCAACGCTGGCGGGGGATCGTCGCCGACAAAACGTATGGCCAGCTTGCGGCTGATGAAGTGCGCTGTTGCGGGGCTGGTGGCAAGCATATGCAGCAAGGCGCGGCCTTCCATCTCGCCATCTTCTTTGAACTTTTTTCCCATCACTTTCTTTGCACCCGGCTCATGGCGGTTCGCGTCGAATTTGAAATCGCCGCCGCGCTGCGGGCGATCAACCGTCCAACCAGTCAGAATTCGTGCCACTTGCGTAACATCGGCCTGGGTGTATCCGCCGTTGACTCCGAGAGTATGTAGTTCCATCAACTCGCGGGCGTAGTTTTCATTCAGCCCTTCACGCGCCTTGGGCTTGCCATCGGGATGACGGGTTTCTCTTTCCTTCTCCTTCTCGGCTGCCAAAGAATCCGGACCCATGCTGTTGGAGTTATCGAGATATAAGAGCATTGCCGGGCTGTGTGCGGTGGCTTCGAGAAGGTCTTCAAATTTACCCAGCGCATGGGGGCGGAGCACATCGCGTTCATAACTGACTAAGTAATAGGGCGTCTCATCGTTCTTATGCAGATAAACGTTAAAATGATTGAGCCAGAAGTCGGTCATGACCTCTTGTAACTGGGCAGCGGAATAAATATCGCGTGTCAGCCTCTGGCCCGGTAACTCCTCATTGACCACCCGCTTTGGATTTTCTAGGGCAATGATCTGCTCTTTTTGTGAAGGTGTAAGATCATTTGTCAGTGCTGTGCGCTGTGGCCCTTTGAGGGCTTTGCGCAGGCTGTCAAACTCCGGCTGCGAGAGTTTGGCAAGGGCTGCGACGCGCTGATCGGCAGGCAGAGCCAGGATCCGCTTGATCTGCGCATCGTCCGCGGGCGGAGGAACTGGAGCAGCAACGGGTGCGGGAGATAAGGATGCAACCATCTTGTTTTCAGAAGTAGTTTGCGTTCCAGATTGAACTTTTGTCTGGGCTGCTTGAGCCAGTGCCGGACTGGCCGTCGTCATTGGATTACTCGCGGCCATTGCCGGGGGCGCGCTGACGGCTTTGCCCGCAGGTGCTGGGGTGGTTTCCGCTGTAGCAACAGCCTTTTTCTGCTCTTTGTCCTGTTTGCGCAACTGGTAGCGGGCAATCTGGTTTTCGTAAATGGCGTGCAGGACTGGGTCGGCGGGGATGGGAATTTTTCCGTCGGAGGCCTGACGGATCAGCGCATCACTGGGCAGCGAGTAGAGCAGGTCGGCAGTGGTCCACTGCATTGAAGGGAACTGTGTGAGTCGGGCGTTCAGGTCACTCTGGTCGATGCGCTCTGGGTGAAGCTGCTCTTCAAACCAGCGGTCGAGTCCGATGGCCCGGACGGCGCCGAGGTCCTCAGGGCGCGGCCCAAATGTAAAGCGGTTCAAGGCTTGGAGGATGCGCTGGTCGCCGTGCAACTGGCCGGCTTGATATGCAGTTCTGGTGACGGGTTTCGCAGACGTAGATGGCGGTGCAGAGGTGCTTGGAGATTGTGCTAGGAGAGGCGCGGAGGAGCTGGCCAGAGTGAAGGTAAGCAGGGCGGCGATTGCGGTTCGGAGGCATTCCATGGCGGTCTCCTCGGTTGATGGCTAGCTACGGCGCTACGCTGGGCATAGGGTCCCTGTCGAATAGGACACCGCGCTGCGGAAAATGTTGCGGCTGATCGTGGTGCCGAAAATTCTGAATGAGAGACGCAGAGATGGCCCGGCTCGCTCGTCAGAACACAGAATATGAGGTGCAGTGGCTGTATGAGAATCAGGGGAGAAAGGCCAGCCCCGGCATCGGGTAGTGCTTGCGATTGCGGGTCCAGAGGATGGACTGGCTTTGAATTGCCGTAGCGGCGATGAGAGCATCGCCGAGTTCCAGACTGTGGCTTTTCGTGTATTTGCGCAGAAATTCACCCGCCAACTGGCCGATTTCGTAATCCGCAGCAATGCAGATGAGGGGACGAAAGAAGCCGGAAATCAAAGCATGTTCTTTGGGGAGCGTGCCTGCCCATACTTCCGCGGCGACAACTGGCGAGTAGAGAATTTCCGTGCTTGAGTTAGCCAGTTCCGACCACTTTGCCAGAATACCCTGGTTCCGAGCTCGCAGGATCTCAATCGCAATGTCGGTATCGAGCTGGATGTTCACTCAATACCCAGCCGTTTCAACCGCGAACCCTTGCGAAGGTTGCGGACGTAAGTCTCCGTGTCAGGAAGATCGGTGCGGTCTTTCCATAATCCCACTATGCCCATCATTGCGGCGCGGCGCTCTTCAAGATTGCCCATATACCTGTCACGCGCGGCAGTTCTGACCAGCTCGGAGACCGTGGTGCTCTCACGGCGGGCGCGCAGGTGGAGCGCTTCCCAGAGGTCATCGTCGAGATAGAGCTGGGTCCGCTTCATGATGTATAGCATACATCGTTAATCGGCAAGCTGGAAGACCCTACTCCAGAAACTCCCGCACGAAGGGGTTTTCGCTCTTGAGCAGCTCATGCAGTGAGCCGTCAAAGATCAGGCGGCCTTCGTCGAGCATCAGGAAGGTCGTATTGGCGTCGGTCTCGCCTTTGGGCAGCGGAACCATCCCGTTTGCTTCTTCGTCGAAGCGGTGGGTGCAGAGGGTGAAGGCATCCTGCAGCCGGTGCGTGACCAGGATCGAAGGCGCTTTGTAGACGTCGCGTTCCTTCACGATCAGCTCAATAATGGTGTTGCAGGTGACCGGATCGAGTCCGCCGGTGGGCGAGTCGTAGAGCAGGAATTCTGGTTTGTGGATCAGTGCGCGGGCAATGGCCACGCGGCGGCGCATTCCTCCGGAAAGGCTCGCGGGATAGAGCGAGAAAGTATCCTCCAGGCCGACAAAACAGAGCGCCTTGCGGACGCGGCGGTCAATGCGAGCGTCGGCTACGCCTTCCTGGAGGAGCTGGTAAGCCACATTGTCGCGGACAGTGAGCGAATCGAAGAGCGCGCTCTCCTGGAAGACCATTCCGGTGCGGGTGCGCAGGGCGAACATCTCCTCCTCACGCATGTGCGAGATTTCTTCGCCGAAGATTCGGACGCTGCCGCTCTGCGGCTGGAGCAGGCCATTGGACAGTTTGAGCAGGACGCTTTTGCCGCATCCTGCTGGGCCGAGCAGGATGCGCGTTTCCCCCGGAGCAACCGAAAATGAGATGTCTTTGAGAACCGGCGGGCCGTTGAAGCCGATGGTTACATTGCGAAACTCGACCACTGGGCCGGGAGCAGCCGCTGGTGTGCCTTTTTCGGTGGCCTCGCCGGATTCGGGATCGAGTTGGGAGCAAGCTTTGGAATCATTCATGGCGCAGGGAAGAGTGAAAGCATGACCTGGGTGATGAAGAAGTCCACAAAGATGATGATCACCGAAGCGGAGACCACCGCCTGAATAGTTGATTTGCCTACGCCCTCGGTTCCGCCGCTGGTTCTCATGCCGTAAAAGCAGCCAATCGACGAGAGGATGTAGCCGAAGAAAAGCGGCTTGACAAGGCCTTGCAGGATGTCTGGATAGCGCAGGTGCTCCCAGGCCATTGAAAAATATTGGGTGCCGTTCTGGTGGTTCATAAAGACGGTAACCGCGCCTCCGCCGGCGATGCCGCAGGCGTCGGCGACGATGGTCAGGAAGAGCAGCATGATGGTGCCGGAAAAGATCCGCGGGGTTACCAGCTTGCGCACTGGGTCAACGCCCAGGGCGCGCATGGCGTCGATCTGTTCCGTAACAACCATCGACCCGAGTTCGCTGGCCATAGAGGAAGCATTGCGGCCCGAGACCATGACGCCGGTGAGCACCGGACCCAGTTCGCGGATCATCGTCAGGCTGACAAATTGTCCGGTTACCGCAGTTGCGCCGAAGGCCGTTAGCGTGGCTGCTGACTGCAGCGCCAGCACGCCTCCGGTGGAAATTCCGGCCAACACCACAATGGAAAGTGAACCGACGCCGATAATGTCGGCCTGCAAGAGAAAGTCTGGCCAGTAGACCGGCGGCCGAAAGAGATTGGTCACAGCCCGGTACGCGAACAGGGAATATTCCTGCACTGTGAGCACAAGTTCCTTGGCAGATTGTTCGATTTGTTCTATCGCCATTGGCTTCGCCGGAGCATAGGGCAATTGCGCCGCTCTGTGGACAGGATAGCGCATGGAACTGCGGCGGCCAGCCTCTTCCGTACACTGAGAAGAGGGAGGGAACGATTGAACCCTGAATCTAAAGATAAGCTGGACGTGTTTTTCTCTTTGTTTGGCGGTGGCGGAAGACCTCATTTATTGCTGGATTACGATGGCACGCTCGCGTCCTTCCGCGTGGATCGCTTTCAGTCGCGGCCGTGGGCCGGCGTACGAGAGCTGCTTACGCGGATTCAGCGGCAGGGAAGGACGCGTATGGCGGTGATTTCTGGCCGGCCTGCGCAGGAGATTGCTCCAATGCTGGGGCTTGATCCGCCGCTCGAAGCCTGGGGATTGCATGGGGCCGAACGGATTTGTCCCGATGGACGGCGAGAACTGGAGCTGGCGCCTGCGACGGCACAGACAAAGCTTGACGAACTGCGTGCGCGCCTGAAGCACGACAGCCTGGGCGGACTCTACGAGGACAAGGCCAACGGCGCGGTGATTCACTGGCGGGGCTATTCTCCGCAGCGAACGAAGTTGATTGAAGAGCGGGCACGGGCGCTCTTCGCGCCGCTGGCGAAGATGGAGGGTTTGACGTTGCTCGACTTTGACGGCGGGCTGGAACTGCGCGCGGGGCGGAACAAGGGCGGCGCGGTGGAGGCGATTCTGGCGGAGACGGGCGAGGAGTTGGCGGTGGCTTCTCCGGTGGCGTATCTGGGCGATGATCTTTCAGACGAGGCGGCTTTTCGCGCGGTCAACAAGCGGATAAATGGACTGAGTATTCTTGTGCGCCGGACGGAGCGGGAGACGGCAGCCCGGCTTTGGCTCAGGCCGCCAACGGAGTTGCGGGATTTTCTGGAGAGATGGGCTGAATCCTTGGCACGATATGACCGCGCCAAGGATGGTGGAATATATGGCGGAGTTTCTCAGTAGGAATAAGTAAAGTACCCCTCTTCCCATGAGTCTTTGTTCAGCAATGCAAGTACGATTAAAAAGCCATCGGGGCATTCCTTGAAGCCCGGCTGCAGAAGCATTCGCATTCTTGCTTCTGCTGCAAGTAGCTCAGAGGTATATACGCCGATTAGTTTGTTGCTATCATCATTCCCAATTGTGTGCGTATGCCACAAAAGGTATACCGTGTCGCTCATTACAGCGCTGTCGCTCCGCGCTCGTCGTTACGGATGCGGATGGCGTCATCAATGTGGCTGATGAAGATTTTGCCGTCGCCGATGCGGCCGGTGCGGGCGGCGCTGCTAATGGCCTGAATGGCCTTTTCTTTCAGGTCTTCGTTGACCACCAGTTCGATCTTTACCTTGGGCAAAAGGTCGACGGTGTACTCGCGGCCCCGGTAAAACTCGGTGTGGCCCTTCTGGCGGCCGTGTCCGCGGGCCTCCAGGATCGTCATTCCTTCGATGCCCGCTTCCAGCAGAGCTTCCTTTACCGCATCCAGCTTGGAGGGCTGGAGAATCGCTTCGATTTTTACCATTGCTCAAATGCCTCGTGAAATCTCTTCGCTTGTCAGCCTATCAGGCGAGGGCGCGGATTGGAATCAACACCTCCACAAATTCGGCTTAGGAATTCAGATCGTAACCCTCTTCTCCATGTTGGGAGAGATCCAGGCCCTGTGCCTCGTCTTCGGCGGAAACCCTGAGTCCGACGAGCTTGTCGACGACAAAGAGTAGAACCAGTGTACCTACAATTGCCAGAGTCCAGGCAATTCCCGCTCCCGCAGCCTGATTCAGCAACTGATGCCAGTGGCCATCAATGGCTCCGGTAGGGATGGGCTTGCCGGATGCGTCGTTGCCATAGGCTGCGTTGATGGCGCTTGATGCAAAAAGGCCGGTGAGCAGCGCGCCCAGCGTTCCGCCTGCGCCATGCACGCCGAAGGCGTCCAGCGAATCGTCGTAGCGAAAGCGGCTCTTGACCATGAAGACCATGAAGAAGCAGAAGAAGCCGGCGACGAGGCCGATGAGCAGTGCCGACATGGGCTGAACAAAACCGGAAGCCGGTGTGATGGCGACGAGTCCGGCAACCGCGCCGGAGATAGCTCCCAGAGCCGTTGGCTTGCCATTGTGAATCCATTCGGCGATGGTCCAGCCAATGGCTGCTGCGGCGGCGGCAAAGTGCGTGTTCACGAAGGCGCTGGTGGCCAGCGAACTGGCGTTGAGCGCGCTGCCGGCATTGAAGCCAAACCACCCGACCCAGAGCAGGCATGCGCCGATAAAGCTCAGTACCATGGAGTGCGGTTGCATCTTGGTATGCGGGTATCCGAGGCGCTTGCCCAGATAAAGCGCGGTAATCAGCGCCGAGACACCGGAGGTGACGTGGACTACCGTGCCGCCGGCAAAATCAAAGCTGGGAATGAAGCCGCCTGTCGAATTGAGCAGTCCACCGACGCCCCAGACCATGTGGGCCATCGGCGCGTAGACCACCAGCAGCCAAAGCGAGAGAAAGAGCGCCATCGCGCTGAACTTCATCCGCTCGGCAAATGCGCCGGTAATCAGCGCGGGGGTAATGATGGCAAACATGAGCTGGTAAATCATGTAGGTCTGCTCGGGAATTGTCGGGCCGTAGTTTGGATTTGGAGTCAGGCCAACACCCTGCAGAAACATATGCTGGAAATTCCCGATGAACCAGTTGCCCTGGCCAAACGCCAGCGAGTAGCCCACTACCGCCCAGAGCACTGTCACCAGGCCCATCATGGCGAAGCTCTGCATCATCGTGGAGAGGATATTCTTGCGGCGCACCAGGCCACCGTAGAAGAGCGCCAAGCCGGGTCCGGTCATCAGCAGCACCAGCGCGGCGGAGACCAGCATCCAGGCGTTGTCCGCCGAGGATTGCGCGTTTTGTACGGATTGCTGGAGGGCCGTGATCTGGGCTTGTGTTGCTGGGGCTGTACCGGAGACTGCGGCAGGGGCTTGGGCTAAGGCGGAGACAGAAAAACCTAGTAGGGCGGGTAAACAGAGCAGCTTGGTGCGATCCATGGACGTTCGGCTCCCGGTATAGGTCGTGCGACGGATTACCGGCCGCCATCCCGGTAAAACAAAATAGGATGAGTTCCTTGCGTGAGCCGGAGCAGAGAGGGCACCAGCTGGTGCGAGAAAGCAGAAGAATGTCCCACTGGCGATATTCAAGGCCGCGAAAGACAATTCCACTTCCAATCTAAATGATTTTCATTGGAAAATTCACAAGGAGAAGATAAATCTCTGGCTTTTTCATGCCGATTACGATATAGGCTCTTAAGAAAAGATCACTCACGCTCAGGACAGTACTGGTCTTTGCCGGCGAGTTCCTGAGGCAGCGACAACGGACTTGCATAGGACCGGCGGCGTTGGTTGATCGGATCAGCAGTATGGTTGCAGAATCTTGTGTTTGGAGCAGGCATAGGAGTCGAACGGGTCAGTGTTGCAGGAGCTGGTGCTCAATCTGGGTTGAATGCGGCCTGGGAACTGATTCAGACTCCAATATCGCAATCTCTTTGGATCTTCGCTTGGCGTCATACATTTTGAGGTCAGCGGCAATGCAAAGGGCTTCCATGTCTTGAGCATCTTCCGGGAAGAAGGCGAGGCCGACGCTGGCTCCTGTCCTTACCAGATTTCCTTGCAGGAGCAGTGGCTGGTCGAGTAATTCCATCAGCGACTGGGCAACGCTTTCCGCATCCTCGCGGCTGGTCGGCTCCTCCAGGATAATTGAAAACTCATCTCCACCGGTGCGTGCAACAGTGTCGGAACGGCGGACACGAGAAGAAAAGATTTCCGCCACGCGCTGTAGCAGCAGATCGCCAACATGGTGCCCGAGCGTATCGTTCACCTGCTTGAAGCGGTTCAGGTCAACTAGGAGCAAAGCGGTTCTGGTATCGGTGCGGCGGGCGCGCTCGATGGCGCTGGTCAGCCGGTCCTGGAAGAGGCGGCGGTTGGGCAGCCCGGTCAGCTCATCGTGCAGAGCCAGATACTTGTTGTGCTCAATCTGGTCTTCCAGTTGCAGCAGAATCATGCCGACAGCGACCACATATTTGGGAAGATTCCAGACCTCGCCTTCCAGATGAAAGGTGGGAGCGAGCAAGATCACCAACGGTCCAATCACAAAGACAGATGACCAGAGAAAGAATCCTGCGATGGTAATGAATGCGCCGGTGGTGGCGCGCTTGTAGGCAAACCAGAAGTGAATCGCACATCCGAAGTAGACAACGAACAGAAGAGCATTGAGCGCCGGATCCGCTCCGCCCGCTCTGTTCTGATAGGCGACTAGAAATACCGAAAGCATGCAACTGAGCGAGACCGTCACCCAACGCAAAGTGTGGCTGAACTTTCTCAATGCAGCCAGCGCGACTGCTAACGGCAATGCGCCAATCGATATGGCCGCAACGTTGAGCGCCCAAGCCGGAGTCCGGCCCGCCATCAGCAGCACGATGTACATCGTGTAGGTGCCGAGTAGAGATCCCAGCATCCAACTGCTGGAACGCCGGCTGCGGTAGGGAACAGAGGCGCTTTTGAAGAGAATCGCGGCCCAGACCAGCGCGGAAATCGAGATAATGCTTGCGAACCTTCCCCATATTCCCGGAGCCGGCACAAGAATCGACGCGCAAAAGTGCGCGGCGATCATGATCCAGCCGGTGAGCCACAGTCCCGAGACAGGTGTCGGGTTGCGCCGCGCCACTGAGGCGAAGGCGCAGGTGAGCAGAGTGACCGCTGCCACATCAGGTAGTTTGGTCCAATCGAACAAGCGCACCTCAACCGGGATCGGATCGCTGCACAAGACCATTGCTAATCTAGCCAAGTGGCAGTGAATAATCCTGACAGTTAAATCTTAAATTCTGTTCGGCAACTTGAAGGGCCTGGTACCACTCTTTTGTAACACCATTTTTTCCTGATAGCAAACGAATGTAACCAGAAAATTAATCCATAGTTGATTGTTTGGATGCCCCCTCCGGGTTTTTCGATGCCTTTGGAGTCCAACTCGAATAGACTCACATCGATATGGCAGCCAGTTTGTACATCGTAGTTGAAGGGGAGGACCCAGGGTTCGACACCTTCGTGAAGGGCCACGCCACGGCCCGCAACGAAGACGCTCTGGAGCGTTTGGCGGTCAGCCTGCAAGCCCGACCGCTGCTGGAGTACTTTTCTGCTGACGAAAATTCGATGGCGTTGCTGTTGGAGCAGGGCGCGGGCGAACCCGGTTGGGCGCGCCACCTGCCCCAGCCACAGTGGTTCGATGCGCTGGACGGACTCCACACAGTGATGACGCTGATCGATTTTCTGATCGAGTCGCCCGCTGCGCTGGGTTCGGAAACACAACCCGTGCTGGCCGAGCTGCGCGAGTACGAACGGGTACTTGCCAAGAGCGCCGAGCGGAGCTTGCGCTGGCATATCGCCGTAAGCTGGCGCTGACCACCACCTGCGGTGGGGCTATCTGTTCGCTTTTCGCTCGCTAGGACTCTGTGGTTAACGCTGACAGTCAGGCATCAGTGGTGGGCCAGCCGTTGTGCAGGTGGCGATCGGCTGTCCAGTTGAATTGTTCTAGTCAGCGTCGCTCTCATCCTCGCGCGGTGTGAAAACATTCCCCATGCGGCGAATCTGTGCTCCTACTCCGCGCAGCTTTTCTTCGATGCGCTCGTAGCCGCGATCCATATGATAAACACGGTCGAGGATTGATTCTCCGTCGGCGACCAGCGCTGCAAGTACCAACGAGGCCGAGGCGCGCAGGTCGGAGCACATCACGGCTGCTGCTGACAGCTTTGCGCCGCCGCGTACTGTAGCTGTGCGCCCGTCTACCTTGATGTTTGCGCCCATCCGCACCAGTTCCTGCACATGCATGAAGCGGTTCTCGAAGATGTTTTCCTTGATCGCGCTAACGCCCTCGGCCAGCGTGGTGAGCGCCATGTACTGCGCCTGCATATCCGTAGGAAAGCCGGGATATTCTTCGGTTGAAATATCGGCGGCGCGCAGCTTGCCGTCGGCACGAACGCGAACTGACTCCGGGCCGAGCAGATCGATCCGCGCTCCGGCTTCTTCGAGCTTGGCAATTACCGCGCCCAGATGTGCTGGGTTGCAGTTGGCTACAATCAGGTCCCCGCCGGTGATCGCTCCAGCGACGAGAAATGTTCCCGCCTCAATGCGGTCGGGATTGATGCGATGCCGCGCGCCGTGCAGTTTGCTCACTCCCTGCACTTTGATCGTTGAGGTTCCCGCGCCCTCAATCTTTGCGCCCATCGCTGTCAACAGAGTAGCAAGGTCGGTTACCTCGGGTTCCCGGGCGCAGTTCTCCATCAGGGTTTCGCCTTCAGCCAGCACCGCGGCCATCAGCAGATCCTCCGTCCCGGTGACGGTGATCTTGTCAAAGACCAGATGCGCGCCTTTGAGCCGTTCGGTACGCGCTTCCAGATAGCCATGCTCCTGGGTAATCACTGCGCCCATCTTTTCGAGAGCCTTGATATGCAGATCAATCGGCCGCCCGCCAATCGCGCAGCCGCCCGGCATCGCGACCCGCGCCATGCCCGCACGAGCAATCAGCGGACCAAGAACAAGCGAGCTGGCGCGCATGGTCTTCACGATCTCGTATTTGGCTTCAGGATCGGAAAGGGTGCGGCAACTGATGGTGGTGCGGTGCTGCGCGCGGCCATAGCCTAGCTCCACCTCGGCGCCCATTGAAGACAGCAGGCGGCGCTCGGTTTCGATGTCGCGCACCTGAGGAATGTTTTCGAGAGTGACTTCATCCTCGGTCAGAATCGCTGCGGCCATGCAGGGCAGCGCTGAGTTCTTTGCGCCAGAGACGCGAATGGTTCCTACCAGCGGATTACCGCCGCGAATAACAAATTTATCCATGAAAAATGAAGCTCTCCCTGATCCTCCAGTGTAAATGCTCGACGGGTTGGCAACACCCAGACGGCGTTATACTTGGGTGTCTGGTTGGGTGATTTTGTTTCGGGAGATAGAAAGGGATCGGGATGCGGAAGCTGGATTTGTTGGGTATGAGGGAATTATCGGCAGTGCTACTGGCTGTTTTATTGGAAATGTTTGCAACCACCCCTGTGATACAGGCCCAGCTTGCACAGGCTCCGACAGCCGATAAATCCTCTCCTCTGCCCAAAATCGTCAACAAAGACGGCCACTATGCTTTGCTTGTCGATGGCAAGCCTTACCTGATGCTGGGCGTGCAGGCCAACAACTCCAGCGCCTGGCCCGATTATCTTGGCAAGGTCTGGCCGGCAGCCGAAATGCTTCACGTCAATACCGTCGAGCTGCCCATTTACTGGGAGCAGCTAGAGCCTACCGAAGGCAAATTCGATACCAGCCTCGTGGACGTGGTCCTGAAGCAGGCGCGCGAGCACAAGGTTCACCTGGTGCTGCTTTGGTTTGGTACCTGGAAAAACGGCAGCGCGCATTACACGCCTGAGTGGATCAAGCTGCATCAGGAGAAGTACCCCATCCTGGTCAATAAAGACGGTAAGACGGTGGATTCTGCGTCGATCTTCGCCGCGGATGGAACGATGAATGCGAATTGGCTCAATGCCGACAAAGCTGCCTTTGCCACACTGATGCGCTATCTCAAACAGGCTGATCCCGAGCACACGGTGCTATTAGTTCAGGTCGAAAACGAATCCGGCGTTTGGGGCGCAGTCCGTGACTACTCGCCGGGCGCAGAAAAGGCCTTTACCGGACAAGTTCCCGAGAAGCTGGTCATGGGTCTCGGCAAGCAGCCTGGTACCTGGAGCGAGGTCTTTGGCGAGGATGCCGGGGAGCATTTCCAGACCTGGTTTATCGCCAGTTATATCGAGCAGGTGGCAGACTGAGGGCAAGGCCGAAGACCAATTGCCCATGTATGTGAATGCCGCTTTGCGCGATCCATTCAATCCCGGCCGTTCGCCCAGCTACGAGTCCGGAGCGCCGACCGACAATGAGATCGATCTCTGGAAGATTGCCGCGCCGTCTATTGATCTGATCGCGCCGGATATCTACATACCGGAGTACGCGAAGTACATGAAGGCCATCGATCTCTACAATCGCAAGGACAATCCGCTGCTGATTCCCGAGACCGGCAACCCGGCCATCTACGCGCATTATGTTTATGCCGCCATTGGCGCGGGAGCGATTGGCTGGGCGCCGTTCGGCCTCGACTTTAGCCGCTACAGCAATCAGATTGAGGGCCCGGAAGCAATGGAGCCAAGCGCGCTGAAGCCCTTTGCGCAGCAGTTTGCGTTGCTGGCTCCAATTTCCGGAAAACTCGCTGAATGGAATCTCGAAGGCAAGGTGCGCGGCGCGAGCGAGGCCCCTGAGAATCATCGTCAGACACTGAGCTTCGACCGCTGGGATGCAGTGCTGCAATATGGCCTGCCCTCCTTCGGCGACTGGATGCCGCCCAAGGGCAACACCCCTGCGGACGGCGGCGTCGTGATTGCCCAGCTTGGGCCGGATGAGTTCTTGGTTGCTGGCCATCATCTGCGCGTGGACTTCAAGCCGACCTACACGCCGGAGAAAAAGCGCTATTGGCTCACGGTGGAAGAAGGCAGCTATGACGAGGCAGGAAAGTGGAAGACTGCACGCATCTGGAATGGCGATCAGACCGACTACGGACTGAATCTCAAGTCGGATGAGAATATTCTGCTGCGAGTGAGGCTGACGGTCTTCTGATTTTTCCGGATAAATCTGCGGTTCCAATGCAACGAAAATCCTCTGGCCTCTTCGCGGAGACCAGGGGATCTCATTTTGCTCGCAACCACATAAATATTGAGCCTCAGTGATCTTTGACTAAAGCTTTGGCGCTGGTCCCGCGCCAGCAATACCGGTAACTGTGCCGCCGCAAGCCTCAGTATTTGTTATGTTATCGACGACGGTAGTGTTGTTGATAATTGCAGTCGAGTTGCTGTAGATGCAGACGCCATCGGTATTGCTGGTGATCATGGAATTTTGCACGTTGAGTGTGGCGTAGGTATCGGCCTGGATTCCCGCTGCGCCTGCCCCAATGGTTCCGGCGATGTTGGAGTTGCTGATATCCAGGTTGCCGTTGCGGGTGAAAACTCCGGCGACGGTCGCTCCCTCAATGGTCACATGATCGAGCGAGACATGGTCGTAGTTGGTGACCGGCGCGGCAGTGCCGTTCTGGAAGGTGCGAACTCCCAGCTCGCCGCCCTGAATGGTGGTGTTCTTCACCGTCACATACATTGGGGACTCGCTGCCCAGGCCCACGCCGATATCCGCAAAGCCTTCAAGGTGGCAGCCGTCGATGACCACGTTGATGACGTTGGTGGTGCCGGCGCTGGCAATGAAGATTGCGTCTGAACCCGTGCCCCCGCCGTCGATGGTGAGGTTGCGCAGGACGATATTGGCATTGGAGCCGGCGCTGATATAGATGGCTTCGCCATCGCCGGCAAAGCCGATACTGCCTCCGTTGGTGCCGTCGATGGTGATCGACTGGGTGATGGTGACAGGACCGTAGTCGCCAGGGCCCAGGACGGAGACCATGCCGCCGAGAGCGGTATTGGCCACAGCCGTCGCGAAATCGGCGTACGGCGAGACCGCAGTACCGCTGTTGGCGTCATTACCGGTGGCCGAGACCCAGGTGTGTGTCGGCAGTGCGGACAGGGAAGCAGCCGAGAGAAGCAAAGCCGACACAGCGGCTGTGAGGCGAAAAGCGTTCATAGGTGACTCTCCTTTGATTCATCAGCGGGGAAAACGAGGGGGAACTCTAGGTGCGCGATTGAAGACCACAGTCCAAACTCAGTGCGTGGCAAGAAATCTCGTGGGGACGGTATCTCCATAGTAGTGTTCTTTACCTGCCATTCGTAACAAATTGTGGAAAGGAAATTTATCTTGCCGGGTAGGCCGGGCCGAAGATTCACGGGCAGGCGCAGCAAAAGATTTACAAAGTGGTGCTGCGAGTATAGCCGGCGCTCTGATAGATTTTCTTCACGCGGCCTGTGCCGCCAGAGGAGAGTTCCCCATGACCGGACCCATTCGTTTTGCATGCCACGCAGTTGCTTGTTGCCTGCTGGCTTCCGTTCCCACGCTTCCCCAAGCCCAAGCCGCTGCCCCGGCCAAGCCAGCCATTGGCACACCGATTCCGCCCGCACAATCCTACGGCAAGCTGCTCAGCGGCCTGGAGCAGGAGTTTGTGGGCGCGGCAGAAGCCATGCCGGAAGAGAAGTATAACTTTGCCCCCAGCGCGGCGCAGGGGGAGTTCAAGGGAGTGCGGACGTTTGCCGACCAGATCAAGCATGTGACGGAGGCAAATACCTACTTTTTTCACGATCCCACACAGCCGATGGTGGATACACGGCCCGACATTGAGAAGCTGAAGACCAAAGCCGAGATCGTCAAGGCCCTGAAAGACTCGTTTGCGCAGGCGCATGCCTACGTGGATGCAATCACGCCGGAGAATGCATTTGTGATGACCGCCAACGGCACCCGCGGCGGGACGGCGGCCTTCGGCATGGCGCACCTGATGGATCACTATGGCCAGATGGTGATTTACCTGCGCATGAACGGGATTGTGCCGCCGGCCAGCCGGGGTGGGTCGATGTAAGGGATTGCATTGCATGCAGCAGCCGCCTTCGGCGCGACGGGCCAACGGTGTTGATTCACCCCCTTTCGCTGGTTTTCCTTGAAGAGCAGCGGAAGGATGGGGTGCCCTCATTTGAGGGTTGGGCTGCCGGTGGAAGGCACGTCACACTGCAGCAGGGCCGGACTTCGGCCCTGCCGAAACGGCCGGAGACAGGATTCGGCTTTAGCCGCTGCGGGGTCGGGTTAAGGGGGAAAATCCGGCAGGGGCTAAAGCCCGGAGACTTTTGGGGTCGGCTGGCGGCAGGGCTGAAGCCAAGCCCTGATACAAAGCACCTGCTCCACCTGAGGCCAGCGAATCTTCATTTCGGCGCGGGCAGCTCGTTTTCCGTGACCAGCTATCGAGCAATTCCATTACGCGCTCGCTGGAGATGCTGTTGCCGGCTTCGAGTTCGGCGAGGCCCTGGCAGATGCGCTTGTGCTCGAAACTGTCGGGATCGACAAAGCTGGAAAGCAACCCCGCAGCGACCTCGGAGACATCGCGATCCTGAGAGAGCGCCGCAAGACGGGCTTCGACTGCCGGGTCGAACTGGACAACGATTGAGGTCTTGGCCATAGCGTCTCGAACGGATATTATGCGCCTGTTTATATGGTTTATTGTGTCTCCTTGGACGACTTGACTCCTATGCGGCAACGCCGCATAATCCATTCGCGAGTCAACAATGAAGCGAAAGAACTTAGCCAATGAGATTGTGGAGGCGATGCGCGAGGCTGCGACGATTGCCGAGGGCCAGGCCGAGTCGGCGGCAGTGGATCGCTTTCCGCTGCCGCTCGATGTGGATGTAAGGGCCGTGCGGGCGGCGATGGGGCTGAGCCGGATGGAGTTTGCGCGGAGGTTTGCGCTGGACCCGCGCGCCTTGCAGGACTGGGAGCAAGGACGGCGGCGTCCTGACCGCGCCGCGCGGGCTTACCTGATCGTGATCGCACGGCATCCGGAGGCGGTGGTGGAGGCGCTGGCGAGCTAAGCACCTGCGGTGCGGGCGTTGCATGCAGCAGGCTTCGGCGGGGCGGTTTGAGGTTTGGGTTTCACCCCTTTTTGCTGGTTTTTTCCTCTAAAGGCGGCGAAAGGATGAGGTGGCCCGTTTGCGGGTTGGTCTAAGGCAAGCCGTCGGTCCAAGTGCAGGCACCCAATAAAGGGCGAAGAAATAGAGAATGGACCCCCAGGGGGGTGGGCAGATTCAAAGTCCAAGTGCAACGGAATTGGAAACTGTAGAGGGCAGATTCCTTACAGGTTGGACTGCCGCCTGAAATCTTGATTCCGGCATGTCTTTCCAGGGGTTTCTCACCTCTTCTCCTGTCTACCAGTTTGCGCCGAGGAAGGGTTATTTTCGGCAATCCGCTTGCGGTGAAATAAGCGTTCCTTTGGTATCTCGACGGAGATGGCGATCCGGCTCTCGCAGGTTTTTGGCGGCAGGGACAGGCTCAAGGTGTTTGGTAGGGAGATTCGTTGACATCCGTTACGTTACGGATTACGATTGCGAATGATTCAATCGTTCCGCCATAAGGGGCTGAAACGCCTCTATAAGGAGGACGACTCTCGCGGCGTAATGGCAGAACATTTGACCAAACTGCGCAACATCCTCGCTCGCCTTGATGCTGCGGGTTCAGCGGAGGATATGAATCTTCCCGGATTCAGCTTGCACGCACTCAAGGGTGAATTGCGCGGTTACTGTTCGAGCCAACTGGCGCGTGATCTTTCGCTTTGTTGACGGCCATGCGTTCGATGTCGATTATCTGGATTACCACTGAGGAGGTTTCGCTATGCCGATGAAGAACCCGCCGCATCCCGGCAGTGTTGTTCTGAGCGAGTGCATTGAACCGCTCGGCCTGACGATTACCGAGGCAGCAAGGGCTTTGGACGTTACGCGTACAACGCTCTCCGAACTGGTGAACGGCAAGCGCGGCATCTCGCCGGAGATGGCGATCCGGCTCTCGCAGGTTTTTGGCGGCAGCGCGCAAAGCTGGATTACGCAGCAGGCGCATTATGACTTGGCGCAGATTCCGGCTGGGCGGATTCAGTTGAAGCGGTTGGCTGTGGCGTGAACTTTTCCTGGTCCAAGAATTCGGACCTGGGGCACTCGGCGCCCGGCAGAAGCAGTGCCTAATTCCACCGAGATTTTGGGAAGACCTGTCCTCGCCGCAGGTTCCAACGAGCCGTCACGGGTTCGGGACTTGGCGATGATTGGTAATGATCGAGAAACGACGTTAGATCAAAGTCATCCTGAAGCACGTTGTGAACAGACTGTGCGATTCCTTGTGCGATATTTGGGAATTCCGCTCCAATATGGAGGTCGCATAGCGCAATTATCGTTTCTGTTTTTATAAAACCCTGGGTGAAGTTCAAAGACTTGACGAGTTGTAAATAGCTGATCAGCGAACACCATATAATCTGCGCGTCATCTCCGTAAAAGTTCCCTTCATCCGCATCCTCCGGGTTTGCCGCCTCAAAGAAGCGGTCTATATCTGTAATGTCTTCGTCCTGCCTAGGATGGGGCATAAAGTAGTTGAGCATTTGATCCGCTCCAGAGTCGAACCAGTCCAACTCAATAAAGCCGCCTGAGTGATATTCGAAACTGTAGTTGATTCGATTTCGCTGTTCAGGGCTAAACGTGAACCGGCTGAGTATGAATGAGAGATGTTCGATCGGATAGTCAGGCGTCTTCATTGCTTCCATGACACTCCACCACAGTTCATGCGAACTTGTGTGAAATGCCTTTGGCAGCTTGCTCACAGGCGTGTGCTGGACGCTTTTTCCATCGAAATAAATGACCGCTGCTACGCTTTTCTTTTGCTCGACTGGCACGTTCAGGCATGTGCATCCGCTCAAATTCAGAAGAGCCTGAATAAAATAGAAGCGTGAATAGTATGCCGTTACCTGTGACCAAGTATGATAGCAATGGCGATCCAGGGTCAGAAAGCTCAAGAAGAGTTGCAACGAGCGGTGAAAGGCGGTTGCGCTTCTATAAAACATCCGCTGCTTAAACCATTGAAGCCCCTCTTCTGAATTAAACTCTGTCAGGATGTCTACAAGCTCTGTTGTTTTCAGCCAGTCTGCAATCCTCACCTCGAAAGAGTCGCGCCTGCTTTCCCATTTGGGCGTGAAACCAGCGTAGTACGCTTTGAGTGTTTCAAATGTCGGAGGGAAGTCAGGCAATGTCGGATATGCAGAAGACGTGTCGACGGGGCTTTGGCACCTTGGACACGCCTCGGATTTGCTCGGCGGCTCACTCCAATTGGCATGCACATCGTTTGCTGAGTCTGAGATATTCTTGGATGAAAGGCCAAAACCTGCATATATCTTTGCGCCACATGTGCTACATAAGACCGGCGGACGGGTGAATTCTCGCATCTCTCGCTCCCATCGTCATCAGTGCAACACTACCTCGCTAGGTGCTCCATCTTTCACTTTTTCTTCAGTTCATCTCGTACAAAATGTAATTGGATGAGTTTCGGAGCGTCTATTGATTCGTCGAAGTGGCAGTTCACCGCGTCCTTGACCATTGTGCGCACCTCAAAGATGATCTCGTTCATCGAAGGTTGACCTTTCAGTCTGGATTAATCCTAGCACTGTCTGCTTTCGCTAACAAACAGGGAGATATCAAGAGACAAATGCAGGTCCTTCGACTCCGCTGAAGTACGCTTCGCTCAGGATGACAGCATCGGGGAAACGCAGGTCCTTCGCTTTGCTCAGGATGACAGCTCATTTCAAGATGAAAGCTGATTGCGGACATGGAGTTCGCTAATGGCCGGGGATCATGCCCCAGAGCATCACAAACGTCATGCCGATGACGATGATGCTGGTGCCCCAGGCGATGATGTTCCAGAGACGCGAGTTCTTGTGCTCGCCCATCAGGTCTTTGCGGTTGATGAGCAGCAGCATCAGGATGATGACCACCGGAAGCAGGACGCCGTTGAGGACCTGCGAGAGGATGGCGAAGTTGATCAGTTGCGCGTCGGGGAGGACGAGAACGGTGGCTGCGCCACCGACGATCA
This sequence comes from uncultured Acidobacteriaceae bacterium, assembly GCA_963713645.1. Classification (GTDB taxonomy): domain Bacteria; phylum Acidobacteriota; class Terriglobia; order Terriglobales; family Acidobacteriaceae; genus Telmatobacter. Next base: position 48,978 of record CAVQMQ010000032.1, read on the forward strand.
AGAGCGTATAGAGCCAATAAAAGAAGGGTGCTTCTTTGAAGCTCTTGTCGACTCCGGATTCGAAGCCGAGGCCTTCGCAGACGGTATAGGCGGTGGAGATGCGGCAGAATGGAGGCGGCGAAGAGCGAAGCGTTGAAGAGTCCGAAGGCGAAGAGGATGAAGGCATAGTCGCCGGCCAGCGGACGCATGGCCTCGGCGGCGTCGGAGGCAACCTGGATGGCGCCCATGCCGTGGACGAAGAGCGTGGCCGCGCAGGCGACAACGATGAACCAGGCGACGATGTCGGTGAAGAAACTGCCGACGATCACATCGAGGCGTGAGGCGGCGTAGTCCTTGACGCGAATGCCTTTTTCGACAATGGACGATTGCAGGTAGAACTGCATCCAGGGAGCAATGGTGGTGCCCACGATGCCGATGGCCATGTAGATATAGGCCTTGTCGCTCCACACCGACCTGGCAGGCAGTTGGATGGTGGCCAGCATTGCGTCGTGCCAACTGGGCTGTGAAAGCACGCCGGCAAAGATGTAGGCGATGTAAACAACCGACGCGATGAGGAAGATTTTCTCGGTGCTTTTGTAACTGCCCTTGACCACCATGTACCAGACCAGCGCCGCGCAGAGAGGCACGGAGATGTACTTGGTGACATGAAACAAGTGCAGAGAGCCGGCGATGCCGATGAATTCCGTTACGACGTTGGTGTAATTGACGACGACCAGGGCCAGCATCAGCAGGAAGGTCAGGCGTAGGCCGAATTCCTCGCGGATGAGGTCGCTGAGACCCTTGCCGGTGACCACGCCCATGCGGGCGCACATCTCCTGGACGACGATGAGGGCGATGGTGATGGGAATCATCGTCCAGAGCAGCATGTAGCCGTATTGCGCGCCTGCCTGGGAGTATGTGAGGATGCCGCCGGAGTCGTTGTCAACGTTGGCGGTAATAAATCCGGGGCCGAGGACGGCCAAAAATAGCAGTATCCGGATTCGCCAGCGCTTCCACATGCCCGAGGTTCCTAAGGAGGATTCATGGAGTTCCTCCCTGACCATAACAGGCGAGGGGGCGAGGCTGCGAACTGGAGTCAAGGAGAGTTCCCGGCGGTTGATTTTTCTATGTTATTTATGTACATTGGTATTTATATAGGAGAGAATGACCATGTCGCAGGAGCAGCAGAATCGCGAACCGGTTTTAGTAGAGCGCGTCCAGACCGGAGTCCGGATGGAAAAGCGGATGTTGAAGGTGCTCAAAGCCGTTGCCGAGTTGAAGGAGATGACGCTTAGCGACCTGTTGGAGGGGATTGTTCTTCATGCATTTGAGGGGAAAGCACCCTTTTCCGCACAGACGCTGAAGGAGATTGAACAGTTCAAGTCGCTTTATGGAATGACATTGAAAGCCTCGGACAGTCATCAATTGAAGGAGAAGAAAAAATGAAGGGTATTATCGCTGCCATAGGTGCAGTCGGATTGTCTGCATCGGCATATTGCCAAACGGCTGCAACGCTGACTGAGCCGTGTCTGCATATTCGTACGGGCTTTGATCTGGTTGTTCCCGCTTCCTACGCAGTGGCTGCACCTCTGTTTGGACCAGAGGGAGAGCGCTCTTGGGCGGGGAAGGATTGGGATCCGCAGTTCATCTACCCGCAGCCGGCTCGAGACGCGGAGGGCGCGGTCTTTAATATTCGCCACGGGTCGCATAGCGCGGTCTGGGTGAATACTCTCTTCGATGTGGACGCGCGGCACTTTCAGTACGTGTACTTTCTTCCTGAGCTGATGGTGACCGTTGTCGATGTGCGGTTCAAGCCGAAGGGGGATTTAACCGAGGTGAATGTTGTGTATACGCGCACTGCGCTCACGGCTCAGGGCAATGAACACGTTCAGGCGATGAGTGAAGGCGACAAAGTTGCAGGAAAAGAATGGCAGGAGGCAATCGACAAGTATCTGGCAATCGGTAAGCGCTGAATGCAGTTGTTTTGTTGGCAGAGCGGATATTCACTCTGGGAATTGCGCTCGGAATCCACACGTCTTGTGCCGGTGAATGAAACGCGCCGACCTGTAAACCGGTAAACTGTTCTGATATGGCGCGCAAGACAATTGAACAATATGAAATCGTTCGCAAGTTGGGAGCCGGGGGCAGCGGCGTGGTGTATCTGGCCAATGACACGTTGTTGCAGCGCCCGGTGGTGTTGAAGATTCTGCGCAGCGGCCTGCTCTCTGCTCAGCAGTTGAGGACGACTATTTTGCGCGAGGCGAGGCTGGCCTCGGCCATTGAGCATCCGAACGTCTGCGCAATTTATGAGGTGGGCGAGAGCGGCAACGAAGGCTACATCGTGATGCAGTATGTGCCGGGGCAATCGTTGGATCAGCTGATTGCGCGTGGGCCGGCCAATCTGCAACTGGCGCTCTCGGTGGGAATCCAGATCGCCGACGGATTGCAGGCCGCGCACTCGCTGGGCATCTTTCATCGTGATCTGAAGCCGCAGAATGTGATGCTGACCGATGGCGGACTAGCTAAGATTCTTGACTTTGGCCTAGCGCGCCGGCTCAGTCCGGAAGATGCGAACTTTGATCCGTCGAAGCCATCGAGCGCCAATGATGCTGCCGCGCCTTCCACCTACACCGCCCGCGGCGGGACGATCCGCTACATGGCCCCCGAGCAGTTTGTGACCGGGCAATCGAGCGTGCAGTCGGATATCTGGGCGCTGGGTATCATCCTCTTCGAGCTGGTTTCAAGCCGCCATCCCTTTGCCCGGCCCGAGGATGAGGATTTTCAGATGATTCGCTCGATTCAGTTCTCTGATCCGCCTGATCTGAGCGAGATTGTTCCTGGAATTTCCGCGGAGTTGAAGAGCGTCATCACTACCTGTCTGGAGAAGAATCCAGCGACGCGCTATGCCTCGGCTGCCGAGGTGCGTGAGGCGCTGAAGACGATCATGAAGGCGCTGCATATTGAGACTGGCATCATTCCCGGCGAGGCGGCGGCCAACCTGCCAACCACCGGCGCTGAAGCAGAGAAACGCGCCACGGGATTTCTGTCGATGCTTGCCGAGCGTTTTCGTGAATCGACCGGGGACCGCGCCAAGCAGAATTCGTTGGTGGTGTTGCCTTTCACCAATCTTGGAGCAACCGAGGTTGCGCCTCTCTACAGCTTCGCGCTGGCTGATGCCATTGCGGCGCGACTGGCGCGGATTCCCGGCTTGGTGATTCGCCCATCGAGCACGCTGATCTCGCTGCCGATTGGCCAGATGGACCCGCTTTCAGTGGGACAGCGGCTGCTGGTATCGTTTGTGCTGGCGGGGAGTTTTCTGCGCTCTGAGGAAGGTTTCGACCTGAACTGGCAACTGCTAGATGTTGGCTCGCAGAGCGTGCGTTCCGGCGGAGCGATTCGCGTGGCGTCGCTGGACTTGATCGCGGTGCAGACGGAGATTTCCAATGAGGTTTTTGCCGCGCTGCATGGCTTGAGCGCCGCCGACCAGATGGATGCGCAGCGGCCGGCGCAGCGCGATACTGCGCCAAACTCACTGCCCGGACCGGTGAGCGAAGAGTATCTCCAGGCCCGCGCTTTGCTCAGCTCGTTCATGGTGCGCACCGGCTCACTCACCGATCTGGATCGCGCCCACGCACTGTTTACCAGTGTTACCGCGACCGATCCGGAGTTTGCCGCCGGATGGTGCGGGCTGGGCATCGCCGAGTTGCAATATGTGCGCCACGGCTTCGGCGGCCAGATTCATGTGATGCGCGCCCGACGCGGCTTTGACGAGGCGTTGAGGCTCGATCCGGCGTCCACGGAGGCCAATCTCTACCGGATTTACATGCTGCTTTCGCGCGGCGAAAAAGAATCGGCCCGTCATGGCATTGCCAATCTGCTTTCCTCTGCTGCAAATGACTGGAATGTCCACATGGTGGCTGGAATGGCGCTGCGCGGCGATGGCATGTATGACGAGGCGCTTACCGAGTTCAGCCGCTCATTGAAACTGAATCCGGCCAGCGCGCCGATTCTCTATAACCATCGCGCACGTGTCTACCACTATCAGAATCAGATTGAACTGGCCGGCGACGAACTGGAAAAAGGGTTGGCGCTGGAGCCGCGTCACCCGTTGCTGCGTACCTCAGCCGGCTATCAGCAGATGCGTCTGGGCAATTTGAATGCGGCGATTGAGATTCTCGAGGGCGTGATCCACGATGATCAGTCGCTGCGTATCGCCGTGCCCACGCTGGCTCTTTGCTATGTCCAGGCCGGAGACCGCGTCCGCGCCGCCGCGCTTTTGCAGGATGAAACACTGGCGGCAGCCGAGGCGGACAGCGAGATGGCGTACCGGCTGGCGACGTACTTCGCGGTCGAAGGGGATTCTACGGAAGCCCTGCACTGGTTGCGCCGCGCGCTGTATCTGGGGAATGAGAATTATCCCTGGTTCCAGAAGAATCCGGCTTGGAACCAGCTGCGCTCAAATCCCGACTTCGAGCAGATTCTCGAAGATATGAAGAAGGGCTTCCGCAAGAACCAGAAGACCTGGAAGCGACTGCTCGAACAGGTTCCGCCGGACGGGCAGTAAGCGATTTTCTTAGGCAGTGACCAGCACGGGTCCAGACAGAATCTGCGGCCACTCGAAGGTCGCTTCTGATCGCGCTGGCGCCTCGGTTGCTACAGCGGGAACCAGGCTGAGCAGCTTGTCAACCACCTCGGCGGCGCTGTAGCTGCTGCGGCCTGGAGTGATGTACTGGGCCGCGGCGTTGATGTCGTCTCCGGCGGTAATCAGCGGCGGCTCCATGCCGTGGCCGTTCCGCGATTGCGCGTGGCCAATATTGGCCATCAACGCGTTGCAGAGGCATTTCCGGCCATAGGTATCTTCGAGCTTACCGCCCTTGGCGACGAAGGCTCCCGCCGGCTCGGCGGCGCAACGATAGGCGATCTTGCCGCTTTCCTGCGCATACGGCTCACGTAGATAGCCGAGATCACAGACGCGGGTGCGGGCATCGTAGACTGACGCTTCCGAGTAGCTTCCCTCAAGTTGAACCACCTTGAAAGGGAATCCTGTAGGCGAGGCCAGAGGATCGGTAAAGACTTTGCCGGTTCCTGCGATGGCTTGGGTCAGGAGTTTTGTCTTGTAGTCATCGCGGAGGCCGGATTCCTCGCTCAGCGCAAAGGCGGTCCCCACCTGTACGCCGACCGCTCCCTGCTCCAGCGCTTCGCGCAGCATGGAGGGGTTGCCGTAACCACCGGCCATCCAGAAGGGAACTCCCAACTTTACGAGGTCGGCGATATCGACCTGATCGCGCTCACCATATATAGGTTCGCCTGCTGGCGTCAGTTGCAGCTTTCCGCGGGGAGGAGCATTGTGGCCGCCGGCGACCTTGGTCTCGATGACCAGGCCGTCGACCCGACCGGTGGCGCGGCGCAGCATCGTGGTCGCCAAGGTGTTCGAGGAGACGATGGCCAGAAACTTCGGACGCTGCAACACCGGCAGCGGACCCTCAGCGTAGTCCGTCGGGTCAAAGTGCATCATCGTATCCATATCCGGCGGCGCGCCAGCTACAGCCAGCCGGTACTCGGCCGGTTTGCCTGCTGCATAGTTGTCCAGAACGCTGGGAATATGCAGGGGAATGCCGGCGCCCATCAACACATAACCCACACCGGCGAGCATCGCGCCGTAGATGGAAGGCAGGTGGGGCAACTGGACTTTCTCTAAAAAATTGATGCCGACAGGGTTGTCGTGGCCTTCCTTGGCCAGAAAAACCTCAAGAAAATTGCTCACAATGCACAGCTCGACCAGTTTCCGGGGGTCGTCTTTCTGGTGCATCGGCGTGGAGGGGTAGGGCGCGCTCTCGGGCTTGCCGCCCGGCGTAAAGTAATCATTCCAGATGCGTTTCGCCATCTCCGGGAAAGGAAATGCGTCCAGCGCGCGCTTCATATGGCCGCCTTCATCGCCATCGGCAAGCCTGCGCACCATCAGTTGGTCGAGCGCCGTGCCGGAGACCACTCCGAGCTGGCCGATTCTGGAGACTGCCTGGGCCAGCCGCCAATTAGAAACGCCGACACCCATGCCGCCCTGGATGATTTTGGGAAACTGCATCATTTCAGGATTGTTTCACATTTGTTGCTGCGTGCAGGAAAATTTCTTGCCAGCCTATTGCACTATGGGAACATGACTGTGCAATTTTGACCGCCAGCTGAAAATACGCGGACCAGAGTTCGCCGAACACGAGAAAAAAGCTTGTCAGACGCCCCAGCCCGAAATTCACCTTCCCATTATGACTTCGGTGCGGCTATCGAGTACTATGGTTCCACAGTCCGATCATTGGACGGAACCAAGTGTCATCGCACTGAAAGGCGCTGCCGATGCCAAAGCAATCAAGAGTCCAGTGGAAAACTGGGAAGCTCTTTACCGCTCTTCTCTTTGCCTTTTTCTTCTTTTCAGCCGTATCCACTCCAGAATGTCGTGCGCAATCGGTTTGCCCCGTTTCGCCGGTCATTACATCTGTCACGCCCAGTACCTGGGTAGCGGGGCAAACCTACAACATCACCATCGTCGGTACCGGATTCGCCGACAACAGCGGCCTTTGCGAAGCATTTTACCTCAATGCGACCTTGACGAATGGCGCGTCCGTGCCCTTATCCAATGTTTCCTTCGTCAGCGCAACCCAAGTCACTGCAACTGTAACGCCTGACGCCAGCGACCCCACCCAGACGGCCTGTGTCACGGTGAGCGTGGCTGTGGCCTCTGTGGTTCGGCAAACAGCCAGCACGAACCCGTGCCCCGCGCCAGTACAAACTTCTTCGTGACGGTGCCGGTGCAGATCGTGAACTGCACTCCAACCATCACCTCGGTATCACCGAATGTCTGGCTTGCCGGGAACACTTACGACGTGACGGTCACCGGAACAGGCTTCGTCACCGATTCAGCGGCCATGCCAGCCTGCCCAGCCACCATCGCAAAAGCAAGTTTTGATGGCGGCAGAGGACGTTTAGGTGTGTCGAATGTGCAAGTGCCAAGCCCTACGCAGATTACTCTGACATTGACGATGCCCGACGCAATCAAGAACCGAGGCTGCGGAAGTGTCTTTGCAGAATGTTGGCTCAACCACAGTTACCGCGCCGGCAGATATGGTGGACGCCCCGCAGATCTGGTGGAATGGAAATGAAATCAGCCTGAACAGCACCCCTCCACCAACGCAAACGGTAAACATCGGCGATGAGGTCGATTTAACGACCGCGCCCACGGAAGCGCAACTGGCAGCACTGCCGATCCCGGTCAGTTTCGCGTCAAACACCTGGAATGTAGGCGGCAACAACATTGGAGCTTGGGAGTTGGGGGAGTTAAATGAACAAATGACGCCGGGCTTTGCTGGGACAATTCCCACTCAGATCAATAACCCGAACACGACAACGTTTTGGATCAGCCAGAATCCGAGTAATGCAATCAGCTATCAATTCTGCATCCCGTCACAGACGAGCGGCCCTATCAATGATTGCAGCGAATCAGCGTATGCAACGTTCGATGTGGAAGGGCCGGATGCGAGTATTCTAGCTTCTACTAGCCTACCAAACGCGGCGGGGTATTACTTTGTGTTGCCACCAATGCTGCATGTCCAATGCAATGGCTGAATTTCGGGGTACCAACGTTACAGCAGACCTGCCCAGGACCACCAAGTGTTCCAGGAATAATTTTCCAAGCTGATATAAATGACGACGCAGGCGGGTCATTCAATTGGGTCCAGCTGATCGTCATGCGGGAAGTTGTCTCTTCAAACCCAAATGGCTCCTTAAACTCGCCTGCCTATTTCCCTGCGGGATTGGACAATACATTTCCGTATCCTGCGCTAGGTGTTGTTAGCCTGGACACTTACGACGCACCAGCACTTAGTTTGGAAGGCTCAATTGCTACGTTAAGTGACGATTTCATTGCGAACATGTACCTTGAGTGGACGTCGCCAAATACTAATGCTAACCCCATCCCAGTCCCCATCGGATATGTAAACTGGAATATCCAAGGGACAGCACAACAAACTGTTGGAGCAAGTCCACCGTGGACATTAAAAAGTCAGGTGCCCCCTGCGGTAACATCCTGGTCTAGCGATGACCCAACGGGTCCAGCGCCGGGTATGCCGACATGGACAAACATTTCGGTAAACGGGGTAGGAATGTCCTACGGAGTCACCGCCGCAGATGAAGAAAAGGAGAAGAAGTGATGAAGAAGATCATCTTCAATTTGTTGTTGGTGCTGTTTGCATTGCAAGCGGCGGGCGCGCAGTCAAATGATGCAAGGTTTGCGCTGAAGATATCATTTTTTACTGCGGGACGACTAAACCCACAATTTCGTAAGCTGCGCGTGATAGAAACGAATATCTCGGAAGAGCAATATAGCGAAGATGGATGCTACGAATATCGAGGCGTATTCAATATCTCCGTCGAGCATAACGGAGTCCCTTTGCAGGAGCGCGATGCAGACGCCCGCAAGACACGTGAGGAAAAAGCGAAACATGCCTGGTGTAAAGAGATGACCTTAGTTATGAAGCCTGGAGCGTCTCACGAGCGGTTCTTAGACCTTGCATATGATTTTCCCGTCGAATCACCGGGCACATATGAGGTGACTGTGAGCCGGTCAACTGACGTAGAGCATCCAGAAAAAGGCGTGATAGTGAAATCCAACACAATCAGCTTTGTCGTTCCGGAGCCGACAACACAGGAAGAGCATGGCAAATAAAAAATGAAGCTTACATTGAGTTTTCTGGCGCTGCTGCTTGCATTGCAGGCAGCAGTTGCGCGTGCGCAGACAGCGGAAGATTCAAAACCCAAGTTTAATCTGGTTCTCGGCCTTTTTGTTGTGGACGGTAAGCCGGACTTGCATAAGTTGCGTGTGATGGAATTCAACAACTCGAAAGAGTCCTACCGCGAGGACGGATGTTTAGAAAAGCGCGGTTTTTTCACCATTTCGATTTTGTACAACGGGAAGCCTTTGCAGGAGCGTGATGCCGAGGCGCGCAAGAAGCGGGAGGAAGCGGCAAAAGCCACTCCCTGCGACATTCCGACACAAACGATGAGGCCAAACAATGGCTGGCCGCGCTATTTTGACCTCACCCAAGACTTCCCGGTCGAAGTGCCGGGCAGCTATGAAGTAACAGTGAGCCGTGAAAGCGACCTGGACCACCCGGAGAAGAGCGTGACGGTGAAATCCAACACGCTGCGTTTTTGGGTCCAGGAGCCAATTGCCGAGAACCCTCAATAACCCGGCGAATTCTCATCAAAGTTTTTCACGCAGAAAGCTGATGACCTGGTCGGCCTGGACAAGCCCGACCATGCGGCCCTGGGCATCGACGACGGGCAGGGCGTGCAGGTTGTATTTGTCGAATAGCTCGGCCAGATCGTTTTGGCGCAGGTTGACCGGGCAGGAGAGGACGCGCGGCTCGGCCAGTACACTGAGGCGCGTCTCCGGCTGCGCCATCACCAGCCGGGCCAGCGAGACCGCGCCGCGCAGCACGCGCTTTTCATCGATCAAGTAAACTTCGGTGACATTTTCTGGATCGCCATCAAATTCGCGCAATGCCCACACGGCCTGCGCCACGGTTACATCGGCGCCAGTGAGCGCGATGAAGTCGGTAGTCATGCAGCCGGCGGCGGAGTTTTCGTCGAATTCGAGCAGCTCCTCGACCTCCTGCCGCTCCTCAGGCTCCATCTCTTCGAGAATGGCGTCAGACTGCTCCTCGGGCAGCTCGGCGAGCAGGTCGGCTGCCGCGCCGGGGTCCATCTCTTCGACGATGTCGGCGATCTTTTCCTCGTCGAGCTTTTCGAGCAGAGCCTTTTGCAGCTTGGGTTCGACCTCTTCGAGGGTCTCGGCTGCAACCTCTTCGTCAAGCGAGGTAAAGACGGCCTCGCGCTCGGCTGGGGCCAGGTCTTCGAGAATCTCGGCCAGGTCGGAGGGGTGCATCTCGGAGAGCCGCTCGTACTCGATGCGCAGCTTGACGCGGCGGGCCGGATCGACCTCGATGACATCGACAAACTCCCAGGGAATACTGCTGGTTTTGAGTTTGCGCGATAGGGCTTCGAGCGATGCGCGTGGAAGAATCCCTTTGAAGACTCGGCGAACCGCTCCGCGCAGGCCGATTTCGACCTCCGCAACGCGCAGCAGGTGAACCGAACCCTGGCCCAGCCACTCCAGCTCAACGTCGTTGACGCGGACCACCTTGCGGCCATGAATGTCGATGATCTGGCGGTCGATGAGATCCTGCTGGAGATAGAGAAAATTGCCCTCATCCTGCAACGGAACCAATGCGCCGGGAGAACGTAATTCCAGCGTCCCGGCGGGGGTTTCCATCACTTCATGGGAGGGGACGATTTTGAGACCGTTGCGGGTTTTCAGCACCAGGCCGGCCACTTTGCCCGCGTCCGGGCCGGTGGCGACGGCGATGTCCTTGAGCCGGCCGCGCAGATGCCCCTGCGAGTCGGTTACAGGGGTGCCGAGCATCGCGGTGAGGCTCACGCGGGCTGCCGTACGGGTGGGCATGGAATGAGTTTATTCCTTCGGGGCGGACATGCGCTCGGTGGGGCATCCGGCAAGGCAATTGGGATGCAGTTTGATCTTTGCGATACACTTTCGAGTGCGGCATCTCGACTGAAAAATGATTGCACGTAAAGCCTCTGGCTGTGGCAGCCGAAGAGGCTTATAGAACCCACGGCGCGCGTGGGCAACTGAGGAGGCATCTCTGTGGCGCTGGCAATTGAACTCCGTGAAGTAAATGGCGTAACTGTGCTCGACCTGAGCGGAAGGATTACTCTGGGCGAGGGCAGCGTTCAATTGCGCGACGCCGTTCGCGCGCTGGTTGCCAAGGGCGCGAGGAAGATTTTGCTCAATCTCGGCGATGTCAATTACATGGACAGCTCGGGGCTGGGCGAGATGGTGAGCGCCTTTACGTTGACCCGAAGCGAGAACGGGGAATTGAAGCTACTGAATGTGCAAAAAAGGATTCATGATCTGCTGAATGTGACCAAACTTGCGTCTGTCTTTGATATTCAGGAGGACGAATCGCTGGCTGTTTCTTCGTTCAAATAAGCCTGCCTATACCTGCTTGCTGTCCGGCTTATTTCGGACGGCAGCAAGAGATTCAGCTACTCAATGCCCAGCACTTTGACAATCAGCCGCTTGGGGCGCTGGCCGTCGAACTCGGCATAAAAGACGCGCTGCCAGGTTCCCAGATCGAGTTTACCTTTGGTTACCGGCAATGTAGTCTCGTGGTGCAGCAGCAGCGACTTCAAGTGGGCGTCGCCGTTGTCTTCGCCGGTCTGATGGTGCTTGTAATCGGAGCGCGCCGGGGCCAGTTCTTCGAGCCATTTGCCAATGTCTTCAATCAGTCCGCTTTCGTGGTCATTTACATAGACGGCCGCGGTAATATGCATCGGCGAAACGAAGCAGAGGCCGTCGCGCACGCCGCTGCGGCGAACGATTGCTTCGACCTGATCGGTGATATGTACCATTTCACGGCGACTTTTCGTTTCAAAAACAAGGTATTCGGTATGACTTTTCACGTTACCTCCTGCGATGAGTTCCCAACTCAACAATTATCCTAAAGGTTGCGATGAAGATTGAAGACCAGAGCAACCCTCGTACCGCCGATGCGCTGTTGCAGCGCGGATATGATTCGCTCGCTGCGGGTTCGGCGGCAGAGGCGGCACAGGCCTTTCGTGCGGCGATTGCTGCCGGGCTGGAGGATTCAGAGACGTACCGGGAAGCGCATCATGGGCTGGTGCGCGCGTTGCGTGATGCAGGGCGGTTGGAGCAATCGATTGCGGCGGCGCTGGTATTGACTGCACTGACGCCTCAGGACCCGCTGGCGCATACGGCGCTGTCGATTTCGTTGCAACATGCGGGGCACGTTCCAGAAGCCGAGGCGGCAAGCGCCCGCGCCCGTGTACTGGAGTGGAAAGTGCAACTGGCCTCTCCGCCAGACGAGGACGCACTACGGTGAAGACCGGCAAGTCGCCAGCGTTGGCGCGGCAGAAGAACCCGGCAAAGCGGCTGCGGCAGATGCACGATCACCTTCATGCAGCCTACGGGCCTCAGCATTGGTGGCCAGCGAAGACGCCTCTTGAAGTCATCGTGGGTGCATACCTCACGCAAAATACTGCATGGAAGGCTGTCGAACTCTCGCTTGAAAATCTGCGCGCCGCTGGGGCTTTGACGATTGAAGGATTGCGGGCGATTGAACAGGGCAAGTTACTAGAGCTGATTGGGCCTTCTGGGTTTTATACGCGAAAGGCTCCGGCGCTAAAGGCATTTATTGCGATGCTGGATGAGGAGTTTGGCGGCTCGCTTGAAGCTCTGGCCGCTGTTCCCACGGAGCGTCTGCGCCAACGCTTGCTGTCTCTGCCGAGCGTTGGCCCGGAGACCGCGGACGCGATCCTGCTGTATGCGCTTGGCCATCCAGTGCCTGTGGCCGATGAGTATCTACGCCGGATCGTCGAGCGCCACCGGCTGCTTGCAGAGCCTCCGGCGCGCAATCGCAAGGGATACGAGGCGTTGGTCGCGATTACCCGTGAGACCTTCGCTGCCGATCCGGAGTCCAATCGTCGCCAGCTCTTCAATGAATTCCACGCGCTTAACGTCGCGGTTGGCAAGGCGCATTGCGGTAGAACGGCTCGTTGCTCGCGCTGCCCGCTGGAGGCCGATTTACTCAAGTATTGCGAACGAGTGCCCAGCGAAACCAAGGCCAGGCTGTAGGCTGAGTCTATGGAAATTCTTCGGCAGAATGGAGCCTCCTCAGAGACCGCATATCCCCTGCGCATTGTGATGCCCGGTGGCAGCGGACAGATTGGCAGCATGTTGGCGCGCCATTTTCAGGAGCAAGGCCATCATGTAACGGTGCTGACGCGCAGTCCCTACGCCGCATTGTGGCAGACGGTTCACTGGGATGGCGAAACGGTTGGGCCGTGGACCGAGCATCTGGAAGGCGCGGACGTTTGCATCAACCTCACTGGCCGCAGCATCAACTGCCGCTTTACCGATGCCAACCGCAAGGCCGTTTATGACTCGCGCATCAACTCCACGCGGCTGTTGAACCAAGTGATCGCGACGCTCAACGACCCGCCGAAGGTTTGGCTCAGCGCGGCGACGGCGACAATCTATCGCCATTCGATTGATAAGCCGATGGACGAGGCGACTGGTGAACTAGGCGGAAACGAGCTGATCTCAAAACGACGCCGCGCACCCGATACGTGGAATTTTTCGGTCAAGATAGCCAAAGACTGGGAGACGGCGTTCTTTGAAACAGAAACCCCACGCACGCGCAAGATCGCTCTGCGCAGCGCCATCACATTCAGCCCGGTCGCGGGCAATGCCTTTCCTGTTTTTCTGAACCTTGTTCGCCTGAGCCTCGGCGGTGCTCAAGGGAATGGACGGCAATACGTCTCGTGGATTCATGAAACGGATTTCGCGCGGGCTATTGATTTCCTCATTGCTCATGAAGAGATGGCTGGACCGGTGAATCTTTGTGCGCCGAACCCGCTGCCCAATCGTGAATTCATGGAAGCCTTGCGCGATGCCTATGGAATGCCCAACGGGTTGCCTGCCCCAGCGTTGTTTGTCGAGATCGGCGCATTCTTTCTGCGCACTGAATCGGAGCTTGTCTTAAAGAGCAGGCGCGCTGTTCCGGGCCGGCTGCTCGATGCCGGATTCAAGTTTCAATTTCCGGATTGGCGCGAAGCTGCGGAAGAGTTAGTCGAGCGCTGGCGGCGCAGGCATGATTGATGGCTACACCGAGACTCTTTGCCGCTGGATTCAATAGGCGATCTTGTTCTCTGAGGCAATCCACGCAGCAAAGCTGGACCAGGCTTCATCGCCGAGCAACTGCACAGCAGGCAATGACCGCGCGGGTGCATCCTTGCGAAACTCATCGTAGAGGAATGCGTCGTCGAAGCCCGCGCGGGCCGCATCCGCCGCACTTGCGCCGTAGTAGATCGCATCCAGGCGCGCCCAGTAACTGGCTGCAAGGCACATGGGGCAGGGCTGGCAACTGGTATAAAGCTCGCAGCCGGTCAGCGTGAAGGTGCCCAGATTGCGGCAGGCCGCGCGGATGGCGTTGACCTCGCCGTGGGCGGTGGGATCGTTGCCGGTCGTGACAGTGTTTACTCCTTCACCAATGATTTTTCCGTCGCGCACAATGACAGCGGCAAATGGGCCTCCCGCGTCACGGGTTACGTTTTCAGTAGCCAGCGTGATGGCGCGGCGCAGAAACTCGGGATTGGCTGCTGTGGGCATCGTTTTCAGTATATGCAGATGTGCAGGGGCGGGGGTTAGACGTTGAATTTGAAGAAGAGGATATCGCCGTCTTTTACGACGTATTCCTTGCCTTCTGAGCGGAGTAAACCCTTCTCTTTCACCGCCTGTTCGCTGCCATATGTGAAGAGGTTGTCGCAGTGGTAGCAATCGGCCTTGATGAAGCCGCGCTCGAAGTCGGAATGGATGACGCCTGCCGCGCCGGGCGCTTTGGTTCCTTCGACAATGGTCCAGGCGCGAACTTCCTGCACTCCGGCGGTGAAATAGGTGATCAGGCCCAGCAGCCGATAGGCGGAGTGAATCAGCCGGTTCAATCCCGGCTCCTTCAATCCCAGCTCGGCGAGGAACTCGGTGCGCTCGGAGGGCTCCAGCAGAGCAATCTCGGCTTCCATCGCTCCGCAGATGCGAACGACCTGCGCGCCTTCTTCGGCTGCGCGCTTTTCAACCGCTGCAACCCAGGCATTGCCGTCTTTGAGGCCCGCTTCATCGACATTGGCGGCAAACAAGACTGGTTTGGCCGTGATCAGAAACAGCTCACGCGCTGCAATTCGTTCTTCATCCGTCAGATCGACTACACGCGCCGGTTTGCCTGCGTCGAGAGCCTCTTTGAGCTTGGCCAGCGCTGTGGCCTCGGCTTTGATCTTTGAGTCGGTGGTATTTTTTGCGGCCTTTTCGGCCTTCGTCAAGCGCTTGTCCACGGATTCCAGATCGGCCAGCAGCAGTTCGGTATTGATGATGTCGATGTCATGCAAGGGGTTGACGCCGCCGGCTACGTGAATCACGTTGGGATCGTCGAAGCAGCGGACGACATGAATCACCGCGTCGGTCGAGCGGATGTGGCCGAGAAACTGATTGCCGAGGCCCTCGCCTTTGCTTGCACCCTCGACTAGGCCGGCAATGTCAATGAACTCCATTGTCGTGGGAACGGTGCGGTGGGGCTTGACGAACTCGGTAATGCGGTCGAGACGCTCATCCGGTACTGTCACAATGCCCACATTGGGGTCGATGGTGCAGAAAGGGTAATTCGCAGCCTGGGCTTTGGCAGCGGTTAGCGCGTTGAAGATGGTGCTTTTGCCCACATTCGGCAGGCCGACGATTCCGCAGTTCAATGGCATTTTTTTGATCTTTTCCTAGCAAGGGCTGAATTTCGAGGATGTGCCCCTCTTCCATTATGAAGGAGAACAGGGACGAAGGGACTGAGGGACTAAGGGACTCGGAGACGATGCATCTGAATTTTCACTGGGCATATATGCCTACAAAAACGGGGTTTTTCTTCGGTTCAGGCGCGAGGAATTGGGGAAGGGATGATAATATTCGCGAAAAGTGGGCATCCATGTGGAGCTTTTGGGGCGCTCTGTCGCCTCCGGAGCGGAGAAAAAGACGAAAAAGAGGCTCAAAATAGGTCAAATTTGATCGTTTTTCGGCGTTTTTTAGGTGTTTTTGGGAGCTGTGAAGCAGTGAAACTGTGCACTGGGCGAGGGATCGGACGAAGCGAAATCGACATTGCGGCGGGAATGAGAATCGCCCGGCTGCAAACTCCAGGCCAACGTGGGCCGACCCGCTACCCTTGCCTCAGGGCAATTGCATGAATGGGCAATGAGATCGCATTTAGAGCGAAACCAGGGTTACAGTGTCGTGTTCAATTTTGTGCAAGGTTGCCGCTCCCTGATGGTCGCGTCAACTTGTGAGACATGCTTTCGGGATACACCATCCCTGGTTTCGCTATCGTTTCGAGCGCCCCTCCGGGGCGCGTGAATCCAGGCGGCACGTAACCCAGGATTGCGCGTCGCTCCATCCTGGGCTACTTTCTACACGTCCCTCCGGGACGAAAGGCCGGACTGAGTCCATAATCCATTTCATGCAGTTGCCCTGACCCTTGCCTCGGTGCGCCGGACTGAATCCTGTAAAATTCTTCATGAAGCGTGTCGTTTCACCGTACGGGGCCGTCCTCGCACTGGGATGTAACGCAAGAGGAGGCCTGCCATTTTTCACACGATTGATGACATCCGCATCAAATGGACCAACGTCGTTCTTCCTCCGGTATTTCTCGAAGAAGAGCGGCCGGTGAGCGAGGCCGCCTCGGCGACGATCTTCGAGGCCCGCAACGACATCTCCAACATCCTGAACCACCGCGATGACCGTCTGCTGGTGCTTGTCGGTCCCTGCTCCATCCACGACACCAAGGCCGCGCGGGAGTACGGAGGGCTGCTCAAGGCGGCGATTGGCGATTTCTCCGCCGATTTGCGCATTGTGATGCGCGTCTACTTTGAGAAGCCCCGCACGACGATTGGCTGGAAGGGACTGATCAACGATCCGTATCTGGATGAGTCGTACAAGATTAACGATGGGCTGCGGCTGGCGCGGCATCTGCTGCTGGATCTGGCGGAGATGGGTGTGCCTTCGGGCACGGAATTTCTGGATATGATCTCGCCTCAATATATTGCGGGGCTGGTAAGTTGGGGAGCGATTGGCGCGCGCACCACGGAGAGCCAGGTGCATCGGCAACTGGTGAGCGGGATCAGTTGCCCGGTGGGCTTCAAGAACGCGACTTCGGGCGATGTGCAGGTGGCCGTGGATGCGATTCTCTCTGCCGCGCATACACATACTTTTCTGGGGCACACCAAGTACGGGCAGTCGGCGATTTTTGTGACCAAGGGCAATGATGAGTGCCACA
The DNA here is from genome assembly GCA_963713645.1 of uncultured Acidobacteriaceae bacterium. Taxonomy (GTDB): domain Bacteria; phylum Acidobacteriota; class Terriglobia; order Terriglobales; family Acidobacteriaceae; genus Telmatobacter. The sequence goes on from CAVQMQ010000032.1 coordinate 65,906, forward strand.
TTATTTTGCGCGGCGGCAAGAAGCTGACCAACTACGACGCGGCCAGCGTGGCCGAGACCGCGCTCAAGATGGACTCCTCCGGAGTTTTACCTCGAATTATGATTGATTTCTCGCACGCCAACAGCAGCAAGGATTACAAGCGGCAGGCGCTGGTCTGCCACGATGTAGCGGGGCAGATTGCAGACGGCGACAAGCGGATACTGGGCGTGATGATCGAGAGCAATCTGGTGGCCGGCGCTCAGCCGCTGGGACATGGAGCGCGGTTGGATTCGCTGGTTTACGGGCAAAGCATCACGGACGCCTGTATTGATTGGAAGGAAACGCGGGGGCTGTTGGAGGAGTTGGCTGGGGCTGTGCGGGCGCGGCGAACCGCGTAGTCTTGGCCCGTTGAGGGTCGTGCTTTCCCAGGTCTCAAAATCGAGACCTGGGGCACCCGGCACCCGCGCTGGTGGGCGAAATATAATCGCCGGAATCGAGTCTTCATTGGGCGGAGAGAAGAATGAAGTTACCGAACGGCGCAGCAGCAATTGTCGAGATTGAGAAACTTCGCGACTATTGTCTGAGCCGGTTTCACCCACGCGGACGCCACAAGGCCCGTGTATTTCAGTCGGTTCTGGGGATAACGGCTGACCATTCTGAAGAGCTTAGCCAGGCGCTGATCCACGCGGCGTCGGAAGGAGATGCTGAACTTGGCGCTTCCGATCAGTACGGCGTTCGGTACATAATAGATTTTGAGATGAAGCGAAAAGACAGGGTTGCAATGATCCGCAGTTGCTGGATTGTCCGGACCGGCGAAACGGCCCCGCGATTTGTTACCTGTTATGTTCTCTAAGAGAGGAGGAGAGGATGGCGCAAATGGAAGTTCTTGCCGAGGTCGCGGTGCTGCACGATATGCCGGAACATGGTCTGGTGCGCGGCCAAGTCGGCACCATCGTTGAAGTGCTCTCTCCCACTGCCGCCGAGGTTGAGTTCTGCGACGATCAGGGGCGCACCTACGCCGTAGCCGCGTTGCGCTCCGAGGAGCTGATTCGCCTTCACCATCGTCCTTACGAGCAGGTCGCGTAGCAATTGCCACGATCTGGAAATGGATGGCTTGGATTTGTCGCCGCCCACCCTTTCGACGATACGACTGTGGAAAGGATGGGGCACCCGGCGGCAGGCGCTGGTTTGCCACGATGTGGCGGGGCAGATTGCGGGCGGCGACAAGCGGATACTGGGCGTGATGATCGAGAGCAATCTGGTGGCCGGTGCGCAACCGCTGGGGCACGGAGCGCGGCTGGATTCGCTGGTTTACGGACAAAGCATCACGGATGCTTGCATCGACTGGAAGGAAACGTGGGGGCTGTTGGAAGAGTTGGCTGGGGCTGTGCGAGCGCGGCGGGGATAAGAATGGAGCATGTGAGATTCGTAATATCTGTGGTTTTGCGCTCAATAAGTGAAATTCCTCAGATGGTCGAAACTATTTCGACAACCCTCCACCTTTGGCGAGAGTAGCGGCAAGGCCCAGAACCGCCACCAGAACCGATCCAACAACGCTCAAGATAGGAGCTAACGCACTAATCACTAGATTCCATCTCCGCACCCGGTCCTCAAAGCTCTCCTGACTTTCGTGAGGCCTCTTGGATGCAAGGGCACCTCCTAGGCCACTCGTCGATGGTTGAGTCTTGATTCCTGATATTCTAGACAGCCTTCTTCGCCGCATCCATCGGCCAAGCCAAAAGCTTGAGAGAAACATGCAAAGAGCGGGGATGCCGACACGAACCCACAGAGAGCCATCGATTATCGTCTCGCTAAACTCGTGTCTGCTAAGAGTGCAGAAAGCTGCCACGAAGATCGATACCCCGAGTATTGGTTCCACGATGCTGATAGGAACCGCAATCCGCCAACCAACCCCTTGCCATCGGCCAAGCCAAAACCCGAGACCAATACTTGGAACCATGTCCCCAATTAGAGCGCAGAGAGAACTCAAAGCGTAATTGCCAGCGCGCGCTGCTTGGGCAGTGGCCAGGCCAATCAACCCATGTAGTGTCATTGCAACGAATATGCCGGTAAGAATATTGAGCCACAGATGCCTGGGAGGCACAGATGTAACTATGCCTTTATCAGACGAACCAGCTGGACTCACAGCCCAACTTGCGGCAAGGTTCTCAACTTCGGTGACCCGTAACTCAAGCGCTTTCAGTCGCAGGTTAATGGGGGTAAAAAACACTAAGTCTCGTCCGCATGAACGACAAACGATAGCCTCGTCCGCGATTTCTTCGACACAATAGGGGCAGCGCATACGCTGTTTTCTCCTTTGTTGGCGGAGTAGTACATTCTGAGTCAAGGCTGGTCAAGAGTCAACAAGTTTCTGAATTGATTGGGGCAGGGAGCTCCAGCGTATGGCTGGTCTCCCCGCTTTAAATTGTGGAAAGCGGTGGTAAAGAATTATGCAGCGGCTTCTTGCGTTGAGTCCCCCTGTGCTTTCGGAATCTGTCAAGGCCCTCCGCGACATCCTTGAACTGCTCAATCTCCACTGCGTCTTCAGGGAAGACGGCTTTGATCTGGAGCTGTCCGCAGGTTTCGAGCGCCCCTCCGGGGCGCGGGAATCGAGGCTGACACGTAACCCAGGATTGCGCTTCGCTACCTCCTGGGCTACTTTCGATGCGTCCCTCCGGGACGAAAGGGCGAACTGAGTCCGCGATTCGTTTTCATGCTTGCGCTCTGTACATGGAACGAGGAGCGAACTGTTCACGGAATGAGGGGCGAAACAGTTCTCGTCAAGTCACCCTACTTTCGTCTGATTCGCACTGTGACATCTGGTGCGTAGAATCCCTTCTGTTTGGTCAGTAGCCGGATCATGTAACCGGAAATTCCAGCCGGCCAATGGCGGCTGTGCGGCTGCTGAACAGGCAATGCAGATGAGTCGCCGCGCCCACAGAGCCTGCGCGGTCAGGAAGATTACAACAGAGACTGTTCATGGCCGTACTCGGCTCCTCCCCTGGCCCGCAGTTTCTGCTTTTTCAGTGTTTGATCACAGAAAGGTGTCCCCCTATGTTTAAGAAACTCAGCAGGGCCGGCCGTGTAAGCGTTTTCATTCTGGCAGCCCTCCTCGTCGCCGGTTCGCCCGCGAAATCCTTTGCCCAGAGCTTCGCCAATGGCGTCGATCTCGGCTGGCTCACGCAGTTGGAGAGCCTCGGCTACACTTACGAAGATCAGACTCAGACCACGATGAGCGCGCTGCAGATTCTCAAGAATCATGGCGTCAATGCCGTGCGCGTCAGGACATTCGTCAATCCTACGATTACCGCGGGTGTGCTTGGCGTAGGCGATAACAACCAGGCTGGCAGCATTGCCCTGGCCAAGGCAGCCAACTCGATGGGAATGTCGGTGTTGATCGACTTTCATTACAGCGATACCTGGGCCGATCCGGGTACACAGACCATCCCCGCCGCCTGGGCTGGTGAAACCTATGCTGAACTTGAGACCAGCGTCTATAACTACACGGATGGCTTTATGAAAGCACTTTTGGCTGCCGGTGTAACTCCGAAGTGGGTGCAGGTGGGCAACGAAATCAACTCCGGCATGCTTTTTCCCACCGGCTCTTACACTAACTTCACACAACTCGCAGGGCTGATCAATAGCGGATACAACGCAGTGAAGGCGGTGAGCCCTTCCAGCGAGGTAGTGATTCATCTTGCCAATCTGAGTAATCTGAGCGACTTTGAATGGTTCTTCGATAACCTGAAGGCGAATGGCGGCGAGTTCGATATTATCGGTGCATCGTATTATGACGGGCCGGGAACTCTTGCGACCATTACCACTAACTTGAATACTCTGGCCGCGCGTTACAGCAAGCCGATGATGATCTGCGAGATTGGCCACACCGAAAGCGATTATATGGGCAGCGCGGATGATGTGAAGTCGGCGATAGAGGCGCTGAAAGCAGTTCCCGACGGACGAGGACTCGGCCTCTTCTACTGGGAGCCGGATGGGCCGGATGACTCGACCACGGACGACTACTCGATGGGCGCGGTGAGCGAGCCAAGCAGCAAGCTGCTTCAATTTACTCCGGCGATGGACCAGTTCCTCTTTACCGGAGGGACGACGGGCAACCAGATCATCGACCCGACCTTTGCAACTGCGCTTAATGGATGGCAGATTACGACGAACAACGTTGGCTCGGCCTATACGCAGTCGGGCGGCCTGGGCACGGAGCTTTCGTTCTATAAGTCGACTGCTTATAACTCGACTGTATGGCAGGATGTAACGGCGCTGCCGAATGGAACCTACACCATGACTGCATGGATTGAAAGTGGCGGCGGGCAAACTACGGCGCAGATGTTCACGTGGCCCACAGGAGGAAGTGAAACCACTATCAACATCCCCACGGAGAGCGCGTGGACGGAGATTCAGATTCCCAACGTCGCGATTACTGAAGGGGAGATCTATCTCGGTTTTGCGATCAACGCGAAAGCAGGGAACTGGACCAACATCGAGCAGGTAGAGTTCACAGAGAACTGACCGGGAGGACGCTTTTCTGGCAGATATGACGGCGCAAACGCCCCGCCTCATGTGCGGGGAAGCGGGGCGTTTGCCCGGTCAGCGCTGCTGTCTCAGAATCGCTCGGGTTCGCTGCCGCGTGACACGGATGCTGCAGGAGAGGCCGCCAACTCTGCAAGTGGTGGCAATGGATGCATTCCACGCGACCAGTTGCGGTTGCATTATCCAAGCGGTTGCGTTGGCGGCGTTGCCGGATTGCTGCATGAAGTAGGCCGCGCTCAGGTCAATATCGGCGGCAGCGGCGTTCATCTGTTCGCAGAGATTCTGCGGCGGGGCAGGCTGACCGTCCGCATGAGCGCAGTAGTCCTCGTCATGCAGCAGAACATATTTTTTGCCATTCTCGGGGATGAAATACCGGGTGACGATTGGCGCAATATGCTCCGCTGTTGCCCACTGGATCAGATCCCCTTCAAACGCTTCGGGGAGCTGGCTCACGGCCAGGAATTTATCTGTCAACTGTCGCGAAAAAATGGCCAGTGTAGGCGTCGGCTCGCCGTTGACCGGATGAAAGTAGACTCCACCCAGCGCGATGCCTTCTTGAAGATCGAACCACAGGAAGCCGCTGCCATCCAGATACGGGCCTTGCCGGCCGGAAATGGTCAGATAGCGGCCCTCGCGGAGGTCTATGGGCGTTTTTGATCCCCATAGCATGTCGTCGCTAGCTTCATCCAAGGGCATGTCGCGGCCATAGTGATACTCGGAGCGGGGAATTACGAGCTTCTCCAGAGAGCGGAATCGCTTGTCTTTGAGCAGCTCTTTGGCCGGCTGACCGGCGTAGCTGCTGAGAAAGGCAAGCCGATCGCTGGGAATCCGATTCTGGAAGACAGCCGCAGGCAGCGGCGGCTCGAACTGGGGCGCGGCTTGCTGCGCAGCGACGCTCACGATCAGAATGCCGCTGCACAGCAGAAGCTGCGCGGTAAAGGTGAAGGCAATCTTGCTCAGGCGGAGAGAGAAGGGAAGGAAGCGCATCGCATGACCTCTCGCTTCCAATTTAAGCCCGAACCGCGTTGAAAATCGAGAGAATTTTTGGAGAATGCAGCTTGAACGGTTCCTAAGACCAGCTCGAATTCAGGGGCGCCCGATTTTCGATTTTTTCATGAGCCGGTCTCCGCCGGGCATAAACTCGCGCGGGCTATGCGTCTTTCAGAATGGCCCGAATCACCATGCCCAATAGAGCCAGCACCACCGCGCCCCAGAAGGCCGGAGCGAAGCCGCGTACATGAAAGCCGTTCACGATGTTGGATGCCAGCAGAATCATCAAGCCATTGATTACCAGTAAAAAAAGGCCTAGCGTGAGAATACTGATGGGAAAGGTGACGATCTTGAGGAAGAAGCCTACGGTGGCATTCAGCAGGCCGATCACTATGGCCGCGACCAGTGCGGGACCGAGGCCGCGGACGATGAATCCCGGCACGATGCGCGAGACGGCGAGCAGAGCAACAGCGCTTAAAATCCACTGCACGAGAAGCTTTATCATTGCGTAGTTCTCCTTATGTGGGATGGGTGGTTTGATTCCGCCGCGCGTGCACAACCTTTTGCGCAGGCTGGGGTCAAAACAAATGACACAACTTGAGGATATCCCCTCATGGGTTCAATACGCACATTGAAGCTCGCGAGTTTCATTCTGACCGTGCTGATGGCCGCGCTTGCCCGCGCGCAGCAAACGGCTGCTCCGCCGCTGCCCGATATTCGCCAGCTGATGCGCGAGGTGCAGGAGCACCAGAAGCAGTTAGAGAAGGTGCGCGAAACCTACACCTATTCTTCGCTGCAGACGACGCAGGTTCTGGACGCCAACGGCAAAGTTACCAAGACCGAGACCGCGGAGTACGAGGAGTTTTTTGTCAATAGTCATGGGATTGAGCGGATGGTGAAGAAAGACGGAAAGCCCCTTGACGATCACGAGCAGCAGAAGGAGACCGAGCGGGTGACCAAGCTGGTGGAGAAGGCCGAGAAGACGCCGCCCGGCCAGCCGCTGGATGAGCAAAGCATCAGCGTGAGCCGAGTGCTGGAGGTTATGGATGTGCGCAACCCGCGCAGAGAGAGTTTTCGCGGCCGCCCAGCGATACTCTTCGACTTTATCGGACGCAAGGACGCAAAGACCCACGGGCTGGCTGAGGACATGACAAAGAAGCTGGAGGGAACGATGTGGATCGACGAGGCCGACCGGCAGATTGCTCACCTGGAAGTCCGCTTCAACGAAAATTTTCATGTTGCCGGCGGACTGGTGGCCAATGTCGAGAAAGGCTCCAGCTTCAGCTTCGATCAGGCTCCCGTCAATGGTGAACTCTGGTTGCCGACCGGAGGCGAGGGTACAGTGGATATGCGGTTGTTTCTGGTTAAAGGCATCCGTGAGCGCGTTAGCGAACGCGACATAGATTTCAAACGCTTCAGTGTCGATGCGGAACAATCCAAGGACGCGAAAGCAGTGGTGGAGACGAAGCAGTAAGCGCGATGGCAAAGGCTTGCCAATGGCAGAAAAGAACGGGCTGCATCGCAAGAGATGCAGCCCGTTTTACTTCACTGAAAAGTTAAACGCCCGGAGGGCCGCCGTCGGGCGGCGGAGGGGGAGCATCGCCGTCCTCGCGGCTTCTGCGCTCCATCGTCTGCTTATGCTTTTCCTGCCAAGCGTCAAATTTCGCTTTCTGCGTTTCCGTCAGCAGTGCGGCAATCTTTGTGTTGGCTGCTTCACGAATCGAATCTACCTGTTCCCGACTTGAGTGCGCTGCTTCGTCAGCCTCTGCGCTTGCGGCCGAGGTGCGGAGTGCATCGATCTGCTGCTTCTGCTCAGTCAAAACAGCTTTGACCTTGGCCTGTTGGGCCTCGGACAGGGTTAGCAGTTGCGTTAGATGCTTTAACTCGCGCTCCGCGCTGGGTCCGCGCTGCTGTTGTTGTAACTCACCAGGAGGCGGGCCATCTGGCGGACCACCCTCTGGCGGCCCGCCGTCCGGCTGCGCGTAGAGGGCGCAGCTTGCGGCAAGTACGAAGCCTGCCATCAGCAGAACACGCCGCGCCTTCACAATCATCAATGCAAATTTCATAAATGTGATACTCCTCTGAAGAAAGTTGAGGGCACCAATGTGGAACCCTTCGAGTAGCCAAGGTAAGTGTGTCAAGCTATGCAGCAACACAGGCAGGCTACAGTTTTTTTACTGGTGAGCAGCCCCGCCGGCAGGGCTGCTCATTCAACTAGACGCGCCTTTACTGCATTTCGTTGACACGCGCGGGGGATTTGTTTGGAGTGCTGCGGAGGGCTGAGATCAATTAGCGTGGAGGAATGTTTGCGCGCAAGCTTTCCATATCCTGCTATCCCACCCTAGCGACAAAAACAAGTACGTCGCGAGGGTGGGGCACCCGTAGTAATTGACACTGCATTTTTTAGCTTGGCAGAGCTAACACCGCGCCCCAGTTCAATCCCGCACCGAAGGCGGAGAAAATTATTGGACCGGCGAGTGGTGCAGTCTGTTGGCGATGCCATTCATCGGCGGCGATCAGCAGGGAAGCGGAGGAAGTATTCCCATAGTGATTGATGTTGGTGAAGAATCGCTCGCGGGGGGCTTTCAAACTGGCCGCTACACGAGTTATCAGATTCAGGTTGGCTTGATGGAGCAGAAATGCTTCGATGTCAGTCGCGGCGAGTTGATTGCGCGTGAGCAGTTCATTGATTGCGCGGGGCAGCTTGCGCGCGGCTTGCAGGATTACCGCCTGGCCATCCATGTGAAATGTACCGTCTTTGACGAAAAGAATCTCGGCTGCGGCGCCGTCCGTATATAGGCAGGAGTCAGCGATGAGGGCAAAGCCGGTGTCGGCATCGACCAGAGCCGCGCCTGCGCCATCGCCAAAGAGAATTGCAGTGTTTTTGCCTTCTGGCGTGCGCTCGATGCGCCGTGACATGATCTCCGTGCCTACAACTAAAACGCGGCCTGCTGTGGGCGCGAACTGTGCGGCCATGATGAGGCCGATCAGCGAGCCTGCGGAAGCGACAGGAATATCGAGCGCCGGCGTGGAGTTGAGTCCGAGGCCGGCGGCGATCTGGCAGGCAGGTCCGGGGCAGAAGCGGTCACTCGATCCGCTGGCGACGAGAATCATTCCCAGATCGGCGGCTGAAATGCCGGCATTTTGCAGGCAGGCTTGAGCGGCTTTCAGGCCGATACCGGCAACGGTCCCGTCGTCATCGGCATAGCGTCGTTCTTCGATGCCCGACATTTCGAGAATCCACTCAGGAGTTGCGTCGATCTGCGCGGCGATTTCCTGATTTGTGACGCGACGGGATGGAAGCCAGGAGCCGAAGGCGCGAAGATAAGCCATGAGTTATGCCTTGGCCGCCAGATAGGTTTCGACTTTATTGACGGTGTCGAATTTACGGGCGGATAAGTCAGAGTCCGGAATAGTAACTCCGAATTCTTCTTCCAATCCAGCTACAAAATCAGTCAATGCAAAGGAATCGAGCAACCCGGAGACAAAGAGCGAGTCATCGACGCCGGGGGTGATCTGTTTTCCACTTACCTGCTGAAGTACTTTAATGATTCTCTCCTGATTCGCCACTTTCTGATTCGCCATTTACGGGGTCTCCATGAGTTATTTGCTGTGCTTTGGCTTCGCTGGCCGTTGTGTTGTGTTCCTTGTAAGCAGTGTAACTGGTCATCAGGTCGGCTACCAGCGCGCCGGCTAGCGCACGATAGCCGTCTCCGGTAAAGTGGGTGTGGTCGGGTTGTGCCCAGCCGGCATAGGCCCAGTCCTGCATCGATCCAAAGCCGCCCATGCGTTCCTGCCAGTCCCAGTAAGCGCATCCGTGGGTGCGGCAAACGGCGCGCTGCGCCTGAATGATGTGATCGGTTCCGGCAAATGGATGCCAGACGCGATGCTGAGAGAGGGAGCGGTCGGCAGGGCCGACAACCAGAATTGATGACTCTGGAACATACTGGTGGATGGTGTCGATGATTGACGCAAACGCCTCGCGATAACTCTGCTCATCCCAATGCGGGCTGGCTGCTTCATTGGTTCCATAAGCCAGAATAATCAATGCCGGCGAGTTCTCTTTGAGATACTGTGAAAAAATCGGCTGATCCCACTTCAAAATCAATGGCGCTTCGGCTCCGTTGATACCGATGGACTCCCATGTAACTCCGGGCTGGGTTGCGACAAAGCCGTAAAGAGTTACCGGAGAATTATCCTCGGTTGTTATTTTGAAATGGTGGTTTCCTTCAGCGCAAGGATAACCAAAAGTGCCGGGTCCGGTTTGCGGTGTGTCGGTCTCAATTTCTACAGGGTCGCCGTCATTGTCAGTAAATTTCAAGCTGCCGCCGCCGGGCTGGAGCAGGTATTGCAATTCCAGGTTGGTGCAGGTTGCATCGAGCGTGACCCATTCGCCGGTCCGGCTGGCGGAGATGCGGATGCCGCCCATGCCCAGCTGGCCGTCACCGAGTTGGAGAAATTTGTTTCCCTCGGTCTTCCATCCGGAGGATTGCGCGCGCTCGGAGCCGAGAATCCGGTAGCCGGGGAAGGGATGGCCCGCATAGGAGTAGCCGATGCCGCCGTCGCCGAATTGCTGCTGAAAGAGCCGGCGCGCTTCGCCGGTGAACATATCGGCAGCAGTATGAGAGTCGCCGAATTGCAGTACGCGCACGGTTCCTGCCTGCGGGCCTGGGTCGTGCATTGCGCGCTCATGCGCCTCAAGCTGCGCGTAGAAGCCGTCGAGCGCCGCGCTGTAAGCGATGGGCTGTGTTGGCGCTGCCTGGATGCGCGTGGAGATTTCATCGAGCAGTTCCGCCCTGTGCTTTGGGTCGACGCGGCCTACGTAATAATGCACACGCTGACGTGCGTGGCGGTGCTTCTTTTTGGCCGACGTAACGCAGAGGCCCGCCGGTGCAAGAGTGAGCAACAAGGCAAAGATGAGCAAACGCCGCGAGTTCGGGCTAGAGAAGAAAATCATTTTGTATTGGCCTTCTTTCCGCGCTGACGGACGGCCTTGCGATGCGCTGTTGTCTTAGGCCCAGGGGCAGGCGCGGCAGACGAAGCCGGAGCGGGAGCTGGAAGCGCGATTCCGTGTTGCATCTTCCATCGATCATAGCCCATGCTCAACTGTTGGACGAAGAGCGAGGCCACAATGGGAGCGCCTTGGGGCGTGGGGTGCAGCAGGTCGGCGGTGACCAGACGCGGGCTGGCGGCGAACCAGCGGGCCATGGTGCCGCTGCCGCCCATTGCGTCGTAGGTATCAAAGAAGGCGCAATGAGTCTCAGCGGCGGCCTGACGCTGAATCCCGACAATCTCCGGAATTGTGCTCATGGTTTCGATATCGTCCAACCCATTGCGCTCCCCGCGGTCCATCGGACTCATGATCAAAATTGGGACACCGGGTGCGGCTACACGAATGCGCTGTATAGCTAGACGCAACTCGGCCGCATATTGCTTGTGCACGAAGTTGCCGAAGCTGCTCTCATTGGAGCCGTAGTTGACGACGATGAGAGCGGGTGCGGCGTGGCTAAGCTCCTCTTTCCAGAGATTCGGCTCAAGCACGCGGGCCAGCACAGAGGTGGTTGCGCCGTTGAGGCCCAGGCTGTCGTAGAGAACGCCGCCGGAGCCGGTACGGAAATCCGCGCCAAAGAGGGTGACGGTACCTGCCGTGGGCCGCAGCGAGACGGTCGTTGTTCCGGGAGGCAGGGGAATATGAACCGAGATCGCGGCTTGCGTGTCAGCGGCGGTGGATTGGGCAGTGGGTAGCTCGAGCAGCTTCTGGCCGTCAGCCTCGACGGCAAAGCTGCCAGCGCCGGGTTTGGCCAGATATTCAATTTCGACAGATGATTGGCCGCCCTCGGTGAGCCGAAAGAGGCTGGCGGCGCCGGGCTGTCCCTCAAAGGCCGCGCCGCCGAGGCCGTAGATTCCCTGGCGCATCAGTCCGACGCCGGTGCGCATCTTCCAGCCGTGGCCGGTGATCTCGACACCGCGATGGCCGTACCAGGCCCAGGGCTTGGCGACGAGTGTGTAGCCGCGTCCGGCGTCGCCAAAACGCTGCTGCAACTGTGCGCGGATATCGCCGGTGATCAGGTCGGCTGTGGTGGGCGAGTCGCCGTAATGGAGAACTGTGACGACGGAGTTGGACGCCGCGGGCGCTTGGCCGGATTTGGCCTGCTCCAGTTGCCAGAGCGCCGCGAAGAAGGGATCGAGGGAGTTGGAGTCGTCCGCGAAAACGGCTGAAACGGGCGGGAGCTTCTCGCCTGGTTTAGCCTGATGAGCAACGACGGGCGCAGTTGGCACCGGTGCTGCGGGCGGCGCGGGCCAGCGGAGATGGATGACTTCCAGGAAGGCGGAGAAGTCGAGGCCGAGATTGGGTTTTCCGATGAGGTGCGCGCCGGCAAGGACGGCTGCGATGACTGCGATGGCCAGTGCCATCTTGAGCGGGAAGCCGGAGCCGTGGCCTAACGGATCACCGGTCGGCAGGCTGGTAAATCCCTCTGTAGAGCCGGTGGTTTCCGGCTGTTGGTTCTCGGTTTCAGGCGCGAGAGTGCCGATCTCCTCGGCAGCGCCGGGATCTGGCTGGACAGGCGTGTTGATGTCAAAAATTGCCATAGACAAAGGGAGCGGAACCGCGGCCCGCCAGCGTTTGAATGAGTAGAATCAGAGCGGCCATTGCCAGGCCTTGCATCCAGAAGGGCATATAAGCGGCGCGGCGGACAGAAAACTCAAACCAGCGCGGCGGCAGGCAGTGAGCGATGGCCGCGGCGAGCATGACGGTGAGCAGTAGCGGCGTCAGGTTGCCGGTGGACCAGGTCAACGCGCCGAGGCTGCGCAGGATTTCAAAGGCATTTTCTAGTGTGGTCGCGCGGAAAAAGATCCAGGTGAAGCAGACGAAGTTGAAGGTGATGACTCCGCCGAGGAATTTCGCCCACCAGGCTGGGTTCGGCGCTTTGAATTTGCGTTTCCATGCGAAAACAATACCAAGCGCCAAGCCATGCAGCGCACCCCAGATGAGGAAATTCCAACTCAAGCCGTGCCAGAGGCCGCCGAGCATCATCGTGATAAGGAAGGCGTAGCCGTAGGAAAGAACTGGCAGCTTGCGCCGCTTGGGCAGCACGTCGAAGAGGTAGTCGCGCAGCCACTCGCTGAAGCTGATATGCCAGCGCCGCCAGAACTCGGCGATGTTGACGGAGAGATAGGGCCGGCGGAAGTTTTCGGGCAGAGTGATGCCTAATAGCAGCGCCGCGCCGATGGCGATGTCCGTGTAGCCGGAGAAGTCGAAGTAGAGTTGCAGGGCGTAGCCGTAGACGCCGGTTAGAGTCTCGACGCTGGAGTAGAGGGCCGGAGTATCAAAGACGCGTCCGACGAGGTTGTTGGCGAGGAAGTCGGCGATGAGCAGCTTTTTTACCAGGCCGACGCCGATCAGTAAGAGCGCGCGACCTCCGTCTTCAGCGGTAAAGGTGAAAGGGCGGGCGAACTGCTCAAGCAACTTGCCCATGCGCGGGATTGGTCCGGCAGTCATGGAAGGGAAGAACAGCGCAGAAGCCAGATAGGCCAGATAATTGCGTGTGGCGGGAATTTCTTCGCGATAGAGATCGATAGTGTAAGTGAGCGATTGAAAGCAATAGAAGGAAAGGCTCAGCGGCAAGAGCCAGCCGAAGCGCCCGGCGGTGACCAGCGGAATCAGCTTGAGTGTGGCCAGGAGGCCAAGATTCAGGAGCAGCGAAAGGCCTACGAGCAGTCGGCGAAGGCCCGCGTTTTTTGACTTGCCCAGACCGAGGCCGATGAAGAAATCCATGCTTGTGGCCAGCGGCAGGGCTAGATAAATCAGGCTGAAACGGGCCAGGAAAAACAGATTTGCGGCGGCCAGTACCGCTAACTGGAGCCGGCGCGAGGCGCCAGCCGACCAGTAGAGCAGACAAATCGCAATCAGAAAGACAAAAAATGGAGCCGCGCTGACCAGCATAAGAGGTTCCTGAGAGACGTAAGGCTGCGGCAATCATATAGCCACAGCTCGTCCTTCATTTATCCTCAAGTGAATGGAGTTCTTTGCATCTTGCGGGGAGAAAAGAAGTTGGCTATAGGAATCTATTTCATAACCGCCTGCTGTGGGGCTGGTTGCTCGCTTTTCGCTCGCTCCGGCACCCTTGCTTTACCATTTGCCTGCATGCAGTTTGTTTAATGCGCAGGTGTTTGCTTGCCGGTCAGGTAGTCGAACTTGGCGATGAGGCCGAGGAGCGAGTTGTCGAAGTTGCGATCATGATTCTTCTGGCCGGTCGCCGCTCCGATGGATTCCGTGATTGACCAGAGCAAATAGTGTGATTTGCGGTCATAGATGGTGAGCCGGAAGAAGGGCAGCGGATCGGCTGCGCCCAACGCTTTACTGCCTTCTGTTGGGCCATTTGGCGCGATGAGCTGAATCTCCAAAACCAGGTCGGCATCCGATGGGTCATCGGCTATTTTGTAGTGGCCGGTTGCATTCAGAGCCGCATAGAACTGAGTGTAGGCGCGGTTCGGGTCGCCGGTGAACGGCTTCGGGAAGAGTCCGCTGTCGGCCCCAGCATTGGCGATAAAAATCTTCTGGGCTGAACGTATGGCGGGCGGCACAGGTCCTGCCGCAGTGTAGTCGGGAAGCTGGGCGATGGCGGCAACTGCGGAAAAGAGCGTGATAGAGACAATTGTGCGGAAGAACAAACCAATCGGGTGCAAGGAAATTCCCTCCAGCCACAACCCTATCTTCCCGTTGGAAACTTCGGCAAGCCAAGGGGAATGTGCTCGCCGAAGTCTTCCGGGGAATCACGTATTTCGAAGGGAAACTCCGAGACGTATGTTACTTTCCCGCCCGGTGCTACACCGACTAACGCAGCACAATTGTCATTGAGGATAATCGGAGCGCGAATATCCAGGTTCAGGACGGTTGAAATATTTGATAGCATGATCAGGTCATATCTCGGAGCGCAGTTCGGATTGGAATCAGAGATATGCTGTAAGGTGACGTTGCTGACGAGTGGGATGCCGAAACTAATTGCCGGCCCTCGAAACCAGCCGGTTACATCCTGTGCCGAAAGGTTGTTGATGCTTCCGGGCGTACCGGGGTCCTGGCTGTCGTAGCCGATCTTCACTCCGATTCCGAAGCCCAGCAACTGTGTATCCGGCATCGGCGCGGTCTCGCTGACCACCCCGGAAATCTTCACGTTGTTGATATTCCCTGGAGCGCGCACAAAAAGGGTTGCGCCGCCTTCTCCCTGAGCTGATTCCCCATGAAGATTCTCCAGGGTCATGTCCGCGATAGTCCCATTGGTGCTGCTGTCGATCAGTTGACCAACATAGCTGGTTGTGAGGACGACAAAATCATCGCCGGAATAGCCGCTGATATTCGATACCACTCCTCGCAATGCAGGCCCAATAATATCGATGCCGTCCTGAAGCATTTGTATTGCCTGAATTTCAATCCCCGATGCCTGAAATTGATATGTATCCTGAAAAACAAGGTGGTACATCCCCGTTGTTCCCTGCTCGTCCAAACTCATATTCTCGATAGCAACATTGTTAATGCTCTTGGCTTTTACCATCGGGAATGAAGTCGAGGGAGTCAGCGTACCGCTGACAATCAACGTGCCGCCGGTGATGATGATATTGCTATCCCGGCGAAAGATATAACACGTGGCCGAACTCAAATCTTCCCCGGCTGTATCGTCAACGGTAATTGAGGCGGCGCTGTCTATTGCGGCAATCCGGGTATGCAGGTCGAGGTTTGCCCCCGCTCCCGCCGCTGTCAGGCAGTCGATGGATTGCCCCAAATCCGAACTCGTGAAATCAGCCGAATCAGAAGAAATCGTCGTAGAGCCGCTTTTCGTCGTGGCATCCGAGAAGCTTCTCTGCGCGCCCCAGCCTGCGGGTGTCTCATTTGTAGACATGCCCGCGTCATTTACCAGTAACCAATCAGCCGTCGACTGATCAAAAGTAATAGTAGCGCCCGTCAGGTTGATAGTGCTGTTGGAGTAATAAACCAGATGTTTTGTGATTTTGCAGTTCCCAGTTACTTGAATATTACCTGCCGCCTCGAATGCAGTTTGCAGAGCAACTGTATCGTCGTGTCCCTTGCATGCCACTTGGTTTGCGGCGGCGACATCGGGCACCCGGGTAGATACAGCATCTTGTTGTGCAACCGCAACATCTGGGAAGGAAATCACTACAAAAAAAGCAAGGACAAAGGGCAAAAATGTCGTGCGCAATGTTCCCCCGTTCCAAATTGATTATAGTTCTGATTTGGCACAGTCAGATTAGTTTATACAAATTCTGACCCGCCAAATTCGTGGCTGCTGAGAATGGAGGCCGGGTCCGGTTGCCGCTTATTTAGTTACGAGCATGCGAATGTGTTCCTTTTAAGAAAAATGCATTGAATTTTTGCGTCAATTTTTTGATTATACTAATAGTCAACTTTTCCAAGAGAGAATAATAAATGGCAGGAATGGTCATAATCAGGAAAAATAGCTGTGATAATTTATGCCAGCAGATCTTTGATGCTGTTTCGTTCTAGGAACTGGTTGAAAAAGTAACTCGGAGCGGAGAAATTGCCCCTCAGGGGCTGAAGCCCGATTTGATTTTGCAGGATTTGCGGGATGACTCAAGCCACCCCAGCGACGAAAACCTGTCGCCGGGGACCCCGGGAAGTCATGCCCTGATACAACGCCAGTGTATTTCAACAAGTTCCCAGTGCCCTGTCTCTAAATACGTTGTAGAACCCACGAAAGACAAAAGCAGATTCTTCGACTCACCACCCCCGAACTGAAAGACGTTCGGGGTCCCGTTCGCTCAGAATGACAGTCTCCGTCTTGTTATGAACTTTAGAGACAGAGCACTAGCCGGCATTCAGGGACGGGAGCAAGCCGGCTTCTTTTAATTGCCGCTACAGATCAAGCTGATGATTCCAGCCGATAAGCCGGGGGAGGGAAGTGTCTTTCGCGTCGTGACTTCCCCGCGATGAAGGAGAGTTATGTCCCGACTGGCAGTTTCCTCGTCCATTGGCGTTCTGAGTATTGTTCTGGCGGTATTCGCTGCCGCGCCGCAGGCCCGCGCCCAGGCTCAAGCGGTCTCCACCGTTGCACCGCGTGTCAATGGGCTGATTGATGAGTCCAGCCGCGTGATTCTGCGCGGGAACGTGCATCCGCTTGTGCGGGTTGGAGTGGATCGCGGCGCGGTGGAAGACAGCTTTCCCGCGCAGCGGTTGATGCTGTTGCTCAATCGCTCTGGAGAGCAGGAGTCGCAACTGGAGCAGTTCATTCGCGCCGCGCACACACCGGGCGATGCGCGCTTCCATCAGTGGTTGCAGCCAGAAGAGTTTGGCCGGTTGTACGGACCCGCCGACTCCGATGTTGATGCTGTGACCGGCTGGCTGGAGTCGCACGGATTCACCATTAACAGAGTTCATGCGGGGCGGGTTGCAATTGAGTTTTCAGGAACAGCCGGGCAGTTGCGCGAGGCCTTCCATACAGAGATTCACCGGTATGAGATCGACGGTGAGATACACGTTGCCAATGACCGCGATCCGGAGATTCCCGCCGCGCTTGCGCCGGTGATTGCGGGTCTTGCGCCGCCGAATGATTTCCGCGCCCAGTCGAATATCAGAATCCTGGGCAGCGCCCGCTATAACCCCACAACGCATGAGGCGCAGCCGGAGTGGACCTATCCTCAGGGCGGCGGAAGCACGAGCTATGTTTTTGCGCCGGGAGATTTTGCCACCCAATACGACATCAACTCGGTGTACAAAGCCGGAACCAATGGCGCGGGGCAGACAATCGCGATTATCAGCGCATCGAACGTGGATTTGAGCCTGGTATCGGCTTACCAGACGCTCTTCGGACTCACTGCCAGTATGGCGCAAGTTGTCGTGGATGGCGCCGATCCTGGAGAGAACAGTGCCTCGACCGAGGCCTATCTCGATCTGGAAGTGGCCGGTTCGGTGGCTCCTGGAGCGACGGAGATTCTCTATACTTCCGCAGGTACGGCGACCACGGATGGGCTTTCGCTGGCGGCGCTGCGCGCGGTTGAAGATGATTTGGCCGGGGTGATCAGCACAAGTTATGGGGAGTGCGAAGAGAGCCTGGGGCAGGCTGGAAATACTTTCTGGAGCAGCGTTTGGCAGCAGGCGGCAGCGCAGGGCCAAAGCGCCTTTGTCTCGGCGGGAGACGGCGGCTCGGCCGGCTGCGACAACTTTGACAATCAGCTACTAGCCTATTACGGCTTGCAGGTCAATGGCATTGCATCGACACCGTATAACGTTGCGGTCGGCGGCACGGATTTTTATTACAGCGACTACGCCGCTGCTTCCACGACGCTGAATGCGCAACTGGCAACGTATTGGTCGGCCAGCACGACGACCGCCCCCGCGGTTTCGTTGCTCCAGTATGTCCCCGAGCAGGTGTGGAATGACTTTTTTGGCCTGAACCTGGACGACGCGGGCAAGCCCGCTAACCTGGCCGAAGAAAATATTGTTGCCGGTGGAGGCGGCAAAAGCAGCCTGGGCTACTACGCAACCGCAAGTTCGGCTGCCGCAGGCTACCCGAAACCGGCCTGGCAGAGCGGAACGGGTGTTCCTGTAGATGCGGTGCGCGACCTGCCGGATGTATCGCTTTTTGCTGCGAATGGGGCGAACTCGAGCTTTTATCCCATCTGCGCGAATCCAGGGGATTGCGTCAACAAGGGCGCGGGCGGAGCGGATGTGATTACCGGCGTCGGCGGCACTTCGGCTGCTGCTCCGGCAATGGCGGCGATTCAGGCTCTGGTGAACCAGAGCGCGAATCGCCGGCAGGGGCAGGCGGATTTTGTCTACTATCCGCTGGCCACCAAGGTTCCCGCGGCCTTTCATGACGTGACCGTAGGAAGCAACAAGGTAGTGTGCCAGGCGACGACAGCAAATTGCGTGACCGGTACAAGCGGAACCATTTTCGCGGGCTTCAGCGTGGAGAACGGTTTCACGTCAGGAAAGGGTTATGACCTGGCCAGCGGGCTCGGCTCGGTGGATGTGGCGCAACTGATCGCGAACTGGTCAAAGGTGAGCCTCAAGCCCACTACTACCACGCTTACCGTGAATCCCACGACTCTGGTTCACGGAACTTCCACCAATATCGACGCGACGGTTGCGCCAGCCAGCGGCAGCGGAACACCGGCCGGAAGCATCAACCTCACAGGAAACGACGGGCTTGTGCATTACGCGAGCATCGGTTCCGGCCCCCTGACCAGCGGAGCGGTGAAGGCTGCAGTCAACGATCTGCCTGGGGGAACCTACCAATTGGAAGCTGTTTATGGCGGCGATGGAACCTTTGCGGGCAGCAGCTCCGCGCCGGTGACGGTCATTGTTACCGCAGAGGCGGATACGCTCACCACGACCGGTTGGGCGTTGAATCCCTACGATTTGTATCTCTATCCGCTGACGGCGGGAATCACGGTCCCTTATGGAGCGCAGATCTATCTGGATGCGCAGCCAACGAGCAAAAACTCTCCCGGCAGCCTGCTGGCGGGCACCGGAACTGTTACGTATACCGACAAGCTGGGCACGACAACGCAGACCGCGACCGTGCCGGTGGATGCCGGCGGCCTGGCCGAGTGGTCGACGGGAGTTTTTGGCCCGGCAGCCATACCATCAGCGAAGCGTACTCGGGCGACGCCAGCTACAAAGCAGCGACGGCGGCAACAGCGGCGAGCTTCATCGTGATTCCAGGCACGACAGCGCTCTCCGGAGGGCCGTTGACCAATCAGGTGGCTGCGGGCGCGAGTGTGGACGTGGCCGTTACTCTGACCACCGGCTATCTGCCGTTTTTTGGAGCGCCGCCGACCGGCAATGTGAGCGTCACGCTGGGGTCACAGACGATCTCCGCGCCGTTGCAATCCTATGGAGTGACGGGCGATGCTTCACTGGGCGCGGTTGCCACGTTCACCAACGTGCCGGCGGGGATTCTGCCGGTTACCGCCAGCTATGCGGGCACTGCGCACTGGCTGGGCAGCTCGCTCAATGCCGGAACAGTGATTGCGCTCTCGACGCTGCTGACTCCTACAGTTACGCTGGCCGCGAGTTCAACCACGCCCGCCCTCAGCCAGAACTTCACGCTCACGGCGACCGTGGCTGGTGTGACCGGCAAGCCCGCCCCCACCGGGACAGTGACTTTTGTGAGCAACAATCAAAACCTTTACGTCAGCGTTCCTCTCACCGGCACTACCGCGACAGCGACGTTCCCCGGGTATAGCGGACTCAACGGCGCAAATCTGATCACCGCTCTCTATAGCGGCGACGCAAACTATAACGCTGGCACTTCGATTCCAGTCATCATCACCATCGCCCAGCCGGATTTCTCGCTGACCACGCTAAGTCCCGAGCTGCTGATCGCCCCTGGCCAATCGTCCAGTTCGACGCTGGTGCTGAATCCTGTGAACGGTTTCAGCGCGACGGTCGCTCTCAGTGTCAGCGCTCCGGCGGGGATCACGGTGACTCCGAAGACTGCCTCACAGACAGTGAGCGCATCCCTCACCGACGTTGCCACGATAACGGTTGCTGCAACGGTTGTGCCCGGGGTTTACCCGGTCAACGTCATCGCGACCGGCGGCGGCCATCTGCACACAGCGCAGATCCTGGTCTCAGTGCAGACTGCGACCACGCCCGCCTTTAGCCCTGCTCCGGGAACCTTTACCAAGGCGCAGCAGGTGACGATTACCGACTCCACGCCGGGGTCAACAATCTACTACACCACCAACAAGACCACTCCAACGGCCGCATCGACCAAGTACACCGGGGCGATCACCGTGAGCGCGACCGAGACGATTGAGGCGATTGCGATCGGAGGAGACTATAACCCCAGCCCGGTGGCGATCGCCGCTTATACGATCAGCTCCTCGGGCACCGGCACTCCGATAGGCCCGATTTTGCCGCCGCTGCCTTCGCCGATTCCAACTCCGATTCGCCACCCGACGCCGTTGCCGGTCAGGTTTGCCGAGTAGTGAATTAGGGTTCTCGTAAGGTTACATCCAGCTATCCCACCCTCGATCACCCCTGCGACGAAGGCTGTCGCAGGGGACCCGATAGCGACAAAGACAAGTACGTCGCGAGGGTGGGGCATTCGCAAGATGCAGGTCCTTCGACTCCGCTGAAGTACGCTTCGCTCAGGATGACAGCGGCGAGGATAGGGCACCCTGATCTCACACCGTAAAGAGCAGAAGGGCCAGCTCTTAAGCTGGCCCTTCAGTTGTTTGAAAAGAGGGAACGGTTACCCCCGCTTGTGTTTTGGCTTGCCGAGTGAGATCACTTCCAGCTTGACCTCGGCGAGGCCGGGCTTGACGATGTTCAGCTCCTGCGCGGCCGCATAGGAGAGGTCGATGATGCGGCCTTCGTCCAGAATGCCGCGGTCGTTGATGCGGACTATAACTGACCGCTTGGTTTTCTGGTTAACCACCCGCACGATCGTTCCAAAGGGCAGCGTGGGGTGGCAGGCGGTTAGCGCGTACATGTCAAAGCGCTCGCCGCTGGCGGTGAGGTGGCCGTTCAGGACCGTTCCATACCAGGAGGCGATGCCGTGCATCATGTCCTGCGGGGCCTTGGCGGGAGCAAACTCCGCATCCGTCAGGCTGGCCAGGGGTACGCCCGGTGGCAGCGTTGCCGGGGGGCGGGTCAGTGGCGCGTCCGCTTGGACGCTCAGCATCGAGGAGGCGTACAGCCCTCCGGCGACGCACACGGAGACAACACCGGCAGAGATTGCGAGCCGGGGCATGAGGTTCCGTTTTGTGATTTCCGTACGATCACGCATTCGGAAATTTTACTAGAAAGGTACCTGTTCTCCTAGCAGTTTATAGAAACGCCAACAGGGTAAGGGGGCTATATCGGGCGATTTTGGGACGGAAAGAACTATTGAAAATCTCCGTTAAAATATTACAAATAAAGAACTTATTAGAAAATCTCAAGAGCCCGACCGCTAGCTCGGGCGCTGATCCGGTGCAGACCAAAAAACTTGCCCTCTGGAGCCTTTCGGGAGATGGGAACGATCACGAAACTGTCCTATTTCGCTTCAGTCGCTTTCCGGACGGATGTACGGTTTCTGTAGATCCTGGCGGGCCTCGTTCAACGCGCCCTGGGTATTGTCGTTGGTCTGGATTGCCAGCCGGTACTCATTTACGGCGCGGTCGCGTTGCCCGGTCAGGTCAAAGATCTTGCCCAGCTGGATGTGACTCCATACCTCGGTCCAGCGCGGCTCACCGTCGCCGCGTAGCGCGTCGCGGTAGGCGTTGACGCTGGCCTGGTAATTGCGCTGGGTAAAGAGCAGTTCGCCGATCCGGTAGCTGGCCAAGGAACTCTGCGAGTTGGCCTCCAAGGCTTTTTGATACTCGGCCAGCGCGGCGGTCAGGTCGCCCTGGGCGACCAACTGCTGGCCCTTCAGGATCGAGATGCGGACCTGCAAATCGGGCGTGGACTTGAGCACCCAGCCTTGCGGATCGATGCTGATACGGCGGGGGCGGCCAAAGGTATCGACGACGAACTGAGTGTTGGTGCCGACGACATCGACTTTTTGAGATTCCGTCTTGCCGTCGGTCTCGACGCGCAGCTCGACTGGCATGCGGAAGAGGTCGAGATCCTGGTCAATCTCGCCGATGGTACGGAAGCCCTTGTTGTTGCCCAGGCGGTAGACGGCGTATTTGTTGGTGAACTGCGGCGCACCTGTGCCATCGACCCACTGGGCGAAGAATGCGGTTAACTGCTGCTGGCTCTGCGACTCAGCCACCTTGGTGAAGTCAGAGGCGCGCATCGGGCTGTCGGTGTACTGGCTGAGCGCGCCCTTCAGCGTGGCCAGAAAGGCCTTGTCGCCAATCTCTCCGCGCAGCATGTGGAAGATCATCGCGCCCTTTTCCAGCGTCATTGACTGGTACTCGGGCGAAAAGGGGTTCATGCGGCTGATGCTGGAGAGCGGCACGGTGTCGTAGGCCAGCGCGCCTGCAGAGACATCCTGGAGAGCCGCCTTCATCGCATTCTTACCGCTCTGGTCCTCGACATACATCAGCTCGGCGTAGCGGGACATGCCGTTTTCGATCCAGTTGTCGGCCAGGGTGTGCGGACTGACCTCAGAACCCCACCACTGGCGGGCGATGGTATTGGCGAGCAGGCGGACGCCGTTTTTATCGCCCACGCGGGAGCCTAGAATCGCCGCGAGCTCCGGCGCCCAGACGGCGGGCAGCGTGTCGTCGGGCAGTTCCACGACATTCAGATGGCTGGACTCCGGCGTGCCGAAACTGTCGGTAAAGAAATCGAATTCACCCGTGGCCGTTTGCGCCAGCGCGTTACCGGATTGCTGATGAGCGGGGGTGAGGTAGACCTTGACGTTGCCTGGACCCGCGGAGACTGGGTCAACATACCGGCCGGCGATCACCGTGCCCGGAAATCCCGGCTTGGTCCAGTTGAAGTTGTACTGGTCGCCGGGTTTGCCGTTGGCCAGCGTCACCTGGGTCGGTTTGCCGGAGCTGCCGCTGGCAAAGACCCGCATTCCCTGCGGCACGCGGATATGCATCTCGGCGGTGAAGCGATTGATCAGGTAGCCGGTCGTCGGGAACCAACGGGCCGGGTAAAGCAGGTAGGTGATCGGCTCCTGGATGGCGGCCAGCTTGATGCCCTCGATGGGTCCGTCGTCGTTGCCGGTAATCACGCCTTCGTAGACAAAGGTCCAGCGGGAAACTTGGCCTGCGGTGAAAGGCGCGGCAGGAGTCACGCGCACGGTTCCGTCGGCGGAGCGGTCGCCGGTGAGCACTTTGCCATCCTGATCGGTGATTTTGCTGATCTTGAGCGCGGGATGGAAGCCGAAGCTGACTACCTCAGTGGATTCGGGCGCGGTAAAGCTGACCGTGGTGGTGGCCGCCAGATGATGGGCCGCGGTGTCAATCTCGGCATCGATCACGTAGCCGGTGATGGCCAGCGTGGGTCGCTCGACGCGCTGGGCGGCTAGGGGCGAGACGAGAAAAAGAGCGCAGGCCAACCCGCCTGTCCAGGGCAACATCCGCAGTTTCAGAAGATTCTTACGCATCGCAGTCATTCTCGCAGCCTGGAATCAGTTCGTGCAGTTAATTTTTTGAGATCACTTTCAATGTAATCTCTGCCACGCGGTTGATGGCTCCGCCGTTAGACCCGGTTCCGCTCCGCCCAGTATCCAGCAAACCCCGAATCCGCGCCAGCTCCTCCATCATGGACTGCCGGGCGGGTCCATCGGATAGCAGAGGCTGCAACTGTTGGACGATATTTTCCGCGGTGAAGTCACTTTGAATCAGCTCCGGCACGACCCGTTTGCCGGCGATGAGGTTGGCCATCGCCACATGATCGACCGTTACCACCCGCTTGGCGATGGCGTAGGTGAGCGGCGAGACCCGGTAAACAACGACGAAGGGATTGCCGATCAGCGCGGCCTCTAGCGTGGCTGTGCCGCTGGCGACGACTGAGGCGTAGGCAAGGAAGAGCGCCGCGCGGGGGCCACCTGCGGTGGGGCCACCTGCGCCTTTGGCGCCGATGTCATCAATCAAGCGGATCGTCAGTCCATCGCGGTGAGCTTCTACCAACTGTCGCGCCTGCTCCCGCTGTTCGGCATTGAGTGTGGCGGCTAACGGAAACAGAAACTGATAATCGCCTGTCAAACCCCGCGCCGCCCGCAGTATCTCAGGGAGATTGTCGCGAATCTCCTTGGGGCGGCTGCCGGGCAGGAGACCGATCCAGGTTTTGGATGCGTCGAGGGCGTTGGCGGTCGCGAACTCTTCGCGGGAGATGGTGGGCAGCGGCAATTCTGCCAACGGATGGCCGACAAACTCGGCCGCGACGCCGCACTCCCGGTAAAACGGTTCCTCGAAAGGGAAAATGACCAGCATCTTGCTGACATACTTCTGGACGAGTTTGATGCGGCCTTTTTTCCATGCCCACAACTGGGGGCTGACAAAGAAGATCACTGGGATACCGAGCCGGTGCAGCTCCTTGGCCAGCTTGAAGTGGATGTCGGGGAAGTCGATCAACACGGCTACGTCCGGCCGCTGCTGCTGGATTGCCGCTTTGAGCTTGCGGAACTCGCGATAGATGCGGGGCAGATGGCGGACGACCTCGGTGATGCCCATGACAGCCATATCTTCAGAGCGGACGATGCGCTCAAGGCCCGTAGCGACCATTCGCTCCCCGCCCATGCCTGTGAAGTGAGCGTCCTCTCCGGCAGCAGCCAACCGCGTCTTGAGTGCGGCGATCAGTAGCGCGCCGTAGTGCTCGCCGCTGGCCTCGCCCGCCGATATAAAGATCTTTTTGGACATTCGTTCGTGGTTCGCCAGCAGCATTTACGCTCGGAACCATCATAGCGGGTTACATGGTCGGCACCGATTTCGGTAATGGTTCAGGTTCATTTTTTCTATCATTCATCGCGTTCGAGAAGCCGACTTTCCATTCCCTATCCGCTTTCAATGAGAGCATTGGCGATTATGCGCTCGCCGAACGCTGTGCTAGCGTCGCGATGAATGGGCGGATTTAGACTAGCTTTGAGATATTCACCTGGATCAACCACTTGAAGAGGTGTTTTCTTCCATGACCGAAATCTCTGAAGGACCCGCCTCTTTTGAGGTGCGGTTTCGCTCTATCGGAGGATCAAATCTCCTGATCGTGATCCCCGTCTACATCAATGGGGCTGGCCCCTACGATTTCGTTCTGGACTCAGGCGCTACAGGCTCAATTGTGTCCTCCGAACTTGCGCGCAGTCTCGCACTGGATGCAGCTCTCTTAGAGCAAGCGTTCGGGGCTGGCGGCGCCTTTCAGATGCCGAGTGCGGTCGTCCGCAAGATTCAAGTGGGTTCTGCTTGCCAGGAAAATTCCCGCGTTTTCATTTCACGCGATCTGGAGCAAATTGGCACCGCTGCTAAGAGCAAAATCGATGGTTTGATCGGCTTTGATTTTATACACCACTATAAGATGACGATTGATTATCAAGCGAACAGACTCTGTGTCATTTTCAGAAGACGACTTCACGCATGTACAGAAGTCGAAAGCACTGTAAATGGATACGGTCGATGCCGGGGACAAGGCGCGGCATGGTCAATTACCCAGTCTCAGGTACTGATATAAAGTTTCACGACTGATGCCGAATTCACGGGCTAGTGCGGTCTTCTGCTCCCCGGCAGTGCTCCGCATCCGCAACTCGGCAGCCTGCTCAGGCAATAATGCCTTCTTGCGTCCCCGATACGCTCCTCGCTGTTTGGCCAGCGTGATGCCTTCGCATTGACGCTCACGAATCAAAGCCCTCACAAATTCGGCGAGCGCGCCCATAACCGAAAGCATCAAGTTTGCCATCGGCGAGTCCTCACCCGTGAACGTCAGGTTCTCCTTAATGAACTCGATGCGCACTCCGCGTTTGGTCAGTTTCTGTACCATACGGCGCAGATCATCCAAGTTGCACGCAAGACGATCCATGCCATGAATCACAACCGTGTCGCCTTCGCGCACGAAGGCTAGCAATCTTTCGAGTTCCGGTCGTTGGGTGTCCTTGCCCGATGCTTTATCGGTAAAGACCTTGCCGACTTCGACGTGCTCAAGTTGCCGCTCCGGGTTCTGGTCGAAGCTACTCACCCGGACATACCCGATGCGCTGACCGTTCTAGCTCCCTCCTTAGACGAAGTGTCAGGAAGAACTCCATGATCTCCAAGGGCAATTGTCAATAAATAAGAATTAGGACTCTATCATGACGAAAAGGAGTGCACAATCTGACGTCATGTTAGGGTATATTTCACTCTGACATACGCAACCCCGGCACAACACACTCTTCCTCCTTAGCGTACGATTTTTTCCCTTTTCTGAAACAACCGATAGATGGACGACACCGAAGACGGGAACAACGAAAATTTAAAGGCGATCTATGACGCCGCCCGCTCCATCCAGAGCGCGGCAGCTCAGGCCGTGGCCGAGTTGACGCAGCTCGTGACCGACAACCCCGCCATTCCCCGGACAGATCGCCAAGCAAGCGAGCCGGACGGCGCAGGAGGTTCCCCAGTTGGTCAAGCAGCCCACTGACTAGGCGTTGGCCCGGATCGAGGGCGGAGCTGAGAAGGCAATTCGCAAAGCGGCCGTCAGCGATGTGGGAGTGAAGATCGAGGCCGCGATGACCGGCCCGATGGCGACCATCGACTAGGCTCTGAGGAAGCTGCAAGCGTCAGCGGACCAAGCGGAGTATGCCGCTAGCCGTTGGGAACTCTTCACCCGGTTCTTTCGCTGGCAGCAGCTCGACCATCGATGTACTCGCCGGCGTCGTGATTGGCTGCGCCGGGACGCGGTACTTTGCCTACAGGCCGCTCAAAGAGGCAGCCGACTACCTCCTGTGGCTCAAGGATCAACCAGCTCCGCGCAAAGACACTCCGCAAGGCGGAGCTGATTCTCATTCACATGCACCTCATGGCACGAAGTCAAAAGGTAGTCAGGAGTCTCTGCCGCCGACCGCGGAGAGTCAGGAGCAGTAGACGAGCCTGTGCGGCAAACGTCGGATAGGGCGCCGGCCTTCTAAGCCGGGAGGTGCAAAACTCGTAAGAGAGATCTGCTCATGCCGCCCCCTGCGGCTCCGGCACGGGTTTATTTATTAAGCAGAAAACACTGCTGTCCGGTTAACGACTAGCTTGCTGGCCGCAACCGCCTGATGTGCGGATGGTTGCGAGCGTTTTCGGGTGGTGTCGATTTGAAATTGCCGCGATGCTGATTCCAGAGATGTTTTCTGGAGGCGGCGGTGAACGCTGGCAAGGTGCTGTTTGCTCAGTTGATGGATTTCCTTCCCTGGACGTCGTTTGCCCGCAGCGTAGCCCGTTATGGCGGCGACCGTCGGGTGCGCAGCCTCAACTGCGCCGAGCAGTTCCGTGCCATGGCTTTTGCCCAGTTGACCTATCGCGAGAGCCTGCGCGACATCGAGGCTTGTCTCAGCGCACAGCCCGCTAAGCTCTACCCCATGGGCTTTCGTTCTCCCGTTCGGCGTTCCACTTTGGCAGAGGCCAACGAGAGCCGCGATTGGCGTATTTACGCGGAGTTGGCGCAACGATTGATGCTTCAGGCGCGCAAGCTCTACGCCAAGGAAGATCTCGGCATGGACCTCGACGCCGCCGCTTACGCATTGGACTCGACCACCATCGACCTGTGCCTGAGCCTGTTCCCCTGGGCGCATTTCCGCTCCACCAAATCCGCAGTCAAGATGCATACGCTGCTCGATCTGCGCGGCAACATACCAACGTTTATCCGCGTCACCACTGGCGATGTGCACGACGTCAACATCCTCGACGAAATCATCCCGCAACCCGGCGCTTACTACGTCATGGATCGCGGTTATCTCGATTACGCCCGACTCTATCGCATCCATTTGTCCTCAGCGTTCTTTGTCACACGCGCAAAGCGTAACCTCGATGCCAGCCGCATCTACTCCCAACAGGTGGACAAGCAGACCGGCATTCTTGCTGACCAATCTATTGCCCTCAACGGCTACGACAGCCGCAAGGATTACCCTGGCCATTTGCGTCGCATTCGCTATCGCGACTCGGACACCGGCAAGGATCTGGTCTTCCTGACTAACCAGTTCATGCTGCCCGCTGCTACCATCTGTGCCCTCTACAAGAGCCGTTGGCAAGTCGAGCTGTTCTTCAAGTGGATCAAGCAACACCTGCGCATCAAGGCCTTCTTCGGAAGCAGCGAGAACGCCGTCAAGACCCAGATCTGGATAGCCGTCTCGGTCTACCTGCTGGTCGCCATCGTCAAGAAAAAGCTCGAACTGCCCGGCTCGCTCTACACTTTGCTGCAAGTACTCTCGGTAACTCTGTTCGAGAAAATGCCCATTTCACAGGCACTTCAGCAGAAGCACTACACCAGTCAACTAACTCCAAACTCCAACCAACTCATTCTGTTCGACTTTTAACCGGACAGCAGTGAAGCAGAAATAGAAATTGTTACCTTATTTATTGAGATATTCTGCTGCCACAAGGATTATTTTTGGTTCCTTTTCAGAAAGAGGCGGATACTTTTGCACAATTATTTTTTGTAAATTTCGCTTTAATGTGAACATTGCGTCTGTTTTCAGTAAAGAGCGCGGCGCGAGAAATATCCAACTCGACAGATTTGTGATTCTCATGCACTAATGATCTTGCTGCTCGTGCGCTGCAATCAAGGGTGTTGTAATTTGCCATTCCGCATTAACCAGATCCAGAAGAGAAACATCCAGAAATAAAGGACGTGCGATGATTCGAATCCTCAGAGTGTCCATTCTCACATTAGCTTGCACCTCAACTCTCACCCTCTATAGCCAAGCACCCGACATCACAGCAACGCCGGAAACAGTGGTTGCAAACTCTCTGGCTGGCCTGAGCGGCGTCAACATTCCAAATCTGGCGCTCACAGGGAACGCGGAGATGATCGTGGGTTCTACAGATGAGACAGGAACATTTTCCGCGAGTTGCTCTGTTGGGGGGAGAGCCGCCTGAGCTTGCAGTTCTCAAATAGTTCTCGCACTGAAACCCGGCAGATGGTGAATGGTGTACCGAGCGGCGAGTGGACCGGTAAGGACGGCGTTCAGCACGCCATGGCATTGCATAATCTCCACACGTCCTCCTCGTGGTTCTGCCCTTCTGTCGCCTTATCGGATATCCTCTCCGCAAAAGGCTTCGGCGTAGAGTTTGTTGGCCATGAAAATAGAAACGAATTGACGGTAGAGCATTACACGATTTCTGCAAAATCTCCAGTAAACGGCGCTCAGAATACGCTGTTTACGCGTCTTATGCGGATGGACGTCTACCTTGATCCGCAGACCTTGCGGCCAGTTGAGCTTGGTTTCAATATTCACCCGGACAAAAATATGTTGATCGACATTCCGGTTTCCATCCGACTCAGCGATTACAAGAACACCAATGGCCAGTGGATTCCGTTCACGATTGAAAAGTACGTGAATTCGGTTCTCGCCTTAAGGTTGCAGGTTGACTCTGCCTCGTCGGTCCGTTAAGCAAATAGCCTCTCGCGAAGTCCCGGAGATTGTTCAGAAAATGAAAAATGCGCGCGTATTTCTCCTTGCCCTCACTGCGATTGTTCTCAGCATCCCTGCCTTTACGCAAGTAGCGACCGGCACGCCCTCTTTTGGCAGCTTTGCCGGAGGTCCGGATGTAGTAAATCTCGGAAACCTCAATGCGGACTGGACAATTCCGATCCGCAACAAAGCAGGACGCGGCATGAACTTTGTCTACAATCTGCAGTACGACAGTTCTGTCTTTTATCCGGTTGCCTCCGGCAGTAGCATGTACTGGCAGCCGGTCGGAAATTGGGGATGGCAAGGGTTGACCGGCTCAGGTTTTTCCTATATTACCTATGATGCTGTTGAGCAATCTTCAGCGACCTGCAATAGCGGATATGGCTCTTATACTGTCTACCAAATCAGTAACATTACATACATTGATACTTATGGCGCACATCCGTTTCCAATCCCTACCTTCACAAGCACTTTTTTTATAGGTGAGACAGGATCTGGTTGCAAAGCCACCAGTAATGTCCCCGCTTTGCCAGTTAGCGCGCTTGCTTCGGATGGGTCCGGGATCACCATCTCGAACATATACGTCCAGAACGGCGACTTGTGGGCAAGCATCACAAAGAAAACGGGCACAGTCTCTAGGAGCTTGTTGAAAAACGTGAAGTGTTCCCGCACGTGAAAAATGGAACCGCGCCAGAATGTCCGTAGAACGATCGGAGCGACATCGGAGATGGCTTTGGCATGCCGATTCTTGCCATATTCCGGGATCAAGAACCCTTTTTCAACAAGCTCCTAGTGCGACAGCATACAATATCTACTACGGTTCCGGTGCTGCTAGCTCTGCTAATAATACAACCACGACAGATGCCAACGGAAACGAAATCACATCAACAGATGGGGTCTATACCGATACTCTCGGGCAGACTGCTCTAACCATCGCTGGGACCGCGCCGAGCAACACCACTCTCTCGTATGTAAACGCTGCGGGTTCCAACGAGTCCTATAAGGTGACGTATCAGTCCTACAACATTAAAACCAATTTTGGCTGCGTGACGAGCGCCACTTCCGTTTTGCCAAATGAGCCTATTTCAGAATATTCAGCGACCGGTGTCGATCTGGTGAGTACGATCGCGCTCCCAGACGGCACCTATTATCAATTCGAATATGAACCGACTCCGGGAAGTTCTGGATACGTTACTGGGAGGCCGGCCTCTGTAAAGCTGCCGACCGGGGGCACAATTTCTTATTCGTACACTGGCAGCAACAACGGGATTTATTGCGTGGACGGCAGTGCAGCTGGCTTGACGCGTACAACGCCTGATGGCACGTGGACATATGCGAGAGGTGAGGGGTCTGGAGGTTCAACTACAACCGTGACTGCGCCGGCCTATGGAACTGCTGGAACACAGAGCAATACAGTTATTGACTTCTCTACAATCGCCATTCCCGGCATAATCCTTGGACCTGGCGGCGCAGGTTACTACGAGACGGAGCGGCAGATTTATAGCGGCGCAATTTCAGCAGCGAATCTCGTCCAAACCATTCTTCACTGCTACATGGCCGCGCCCCCTAACAATTCATCCCAGTATTGTTCCACTACGACTGGCGATACGGAGGCCGAGGGTACCCCATTCGGCGAGGTCATGACTACGGTTCAGTGGCCGAACTCCACCGGCATCTCCTCTGGCACATACGATATCTACGACTCTGTCGGGAACCAGACCTCGCATGCCGTGTACGACTATGGCGCGGTGGGATCAGGCGTTTACTCGACCAATCCGCTGCAGACGACGAATACAACCTATTGGACTAATCCAGGCAACGGGACCAGCTTCGAGACCAGCAATCCGTCTGAAATTAAGGTTCTGGATGCAGCCAGCACAGTCATATCCGATACCAAGTACTTTTACGATGGAACCGCGGCGATCGCCACGGGCATCACCGTCCAGCACGTGGTTCCGACAACCGAGCCGGGCAACCTGACCAGCATTGAGCGGCTGGTGTCGGGAAGCACTTGGCAAACGGCCACCTACACCAACAATGACACCGGAACCGTGGCCAGCTTCACCGATTTCAACGGCACTAATGTAACGAACTATACCTACGGAGATTGCAACGGCGGATTCCTTACGGGAACCAGTACGCCGGTGACTGGTGGACTATCATCTGGGATCACATTGACCAGCGGCGCTACCTGGAATTGCGTCGGCGGTGTCCCGCTCACTACGACAGACGCCAATGGCAACGTCACCGCCCCCAGCTACGGTAGCGATCCGTATTGGCGGCCTCAATCGGTTACTGATCCGGCTGGCAACATCACGAGTTATGGTTATCCGACCGGCTCGTCGCCGAATACCTGGTCCACGTCGTTGTCGTTCAATGGCGGCAGCTCGGCCAGCAATTCGGTCATCACCACTGATGGCCTGGGCCGCACCATCCTCCAGCAGACGCAGCAAAGCCCCAGCTCAACCAGCTACGATACGGTGCAAACATCTTACGATGCATTGGGCCGCGCCTCGTACCAGTCAATCCCTTACGCGTCTACGGCGGGCACGCCGGTAGCATCGGAACCCGGCGTAACAACGGCTTACAACGCGCTGAACCAGGTGCTTACCGTCACCGACGGCGGCGGCGGAACTACGCTATACACCTATCCGACGAGTTTTTCTACCGCCGCCTCCCAGCCCGGATACGATGTCTACGTCACAAAGGGTCCGGCAACCACGCTGCCCGCGGCGGAAAGCCTCAAAGACCGCAATCTGGAGTACAACGGAGCCGGCTGGCTAACCTCAGTCTGCGAAGTGATTCACACGACGCTGCCTGCCGGCGGAGCCTGCGGGCAAACATCCGTCGAGACAGGGTACCTAACTAAATATACCTACGATGGCGGAAGGCTGACCCAGACCCAGCAGAATGTCCAGCCTGGCTCCTCGGGCACGCAGACCCGCACGCTCACCTACGACCTGTTGGGCCGCAAGCTCTCGGAATCGA
This sequence comes from uncultured Acidobacteriaceae bacterium, assembly GCA_963713645.1. GTDB lineage: Bacteria > Acidobacteriota > Terriglobia > Terriglobales > Acidobacteriaceae > Telmatobacter. The sequence goes on from CAVQMQ010000032.1 coordinate 98,410, forward strand.
TTCCTGAATGGAGCGCCGGAACCGGCACGCCGGGAACAGCGGCTTATGTTTACGATTACATCGGCGGGCTGGCCTCCTGCCTCTCGTCTTCTGCGGGCGATCTTGTACGGAGCGTGGACAATGCCGGCAACGTCACCTGCTACGCCTACGATAGCCTGCATCGCCTCACACAATCAGCGGTCATAGTGGTCGAGGCAGTTAAGGGGCTGGGGGGGTGACTACATACACCTACACTGCGACGCAGGTCCATAGATACATTTACGACACGGCCACATACAACGGCACGGCTATGTCAAACGCGATGGGCACTCTCGCCGAGGCCTATACAGCAGCAACTGTGCCCAAATTGTTTGGAGCTGGCCTCGTCAAGCTCACCGATGTCTACATCAGCAACGCGTTTTCAACTTCGGGTCCGTCAGCGGGCGGCGTCGTCTCGCAGATCTGGGAGTCAACACCCAACTCCGGCGGGTACTTCAGCACCACAGACACCTACTACCCCAACGGCGCGCTGGGCATTCGCACAGGGTCAGGTGGCATTCCCACTTTGACCTATGGACTCGATGGCGAGGGTCGCCCCTACACTGCGGGAGACGGCACAAACAATCTGGTCACTGCCACCACCTACAACCCAGCCAGCGCGGCCACCGGCGTCACCTACGGCAATGGCGACTCTGACGCCTTCGGCTACGATGCCAACACCTACCGGCCCACCTCGCTCAAGTTCAACGTCACTGGCAGTGCTCCGTTTAGCGTGACCACCGCTCTGACCTGGAACAAGAATGCGTCTCTACAGAAGATGCAGATCACGGATACCAACGACTCGACCAAGAACCAGACCTGCACCTACCAGGCTGACGATCTCAGCCGCCTGGCCTCGGTCAACTGCGGCGCCAGCACCTGGGCGCAGAACTACTCTTACGACCCCTTCGGCAACATCAATAAGGGCGTCCCCAGCGGCAGCACCGGAACCGCTTACGCCGCTGCCTACAGCGCCCTCACCAACCAGGTCTCCAGCGGAATTTCTCCGCTGCCCAGTTACGACAAGAACGGTAACCAGTTGAACAGCACTGGGTTGTCCAGCATTACCTGGAACGCGGGCGGGCAGCCCATCTCGGTTACTCCGGTCAGCACCGGAACCCCCATTACCGGCACCTATGACGCTCTTGGCCGACTCGTCGAGACTGGCTCGGGCACAACGTCCACGCAGTTCGTCTACAGCCCGGCGGGAGCCAAGGTCGCTGTCGTGCAAGGCGGAGTAACGGGAACGCTGCTCAAAGGCACCGTCCCGCTGCCCGGCGGCGAGACGGCGATTTATAATTCGGCAGGTATGGAATTCATCCGCCACACAAATTATCTGGGTTCATCGGTGCTGGCAACCACCTGGGCCCACGCCGTCTACTCCAAGGAGTCGTACGCGCCCTTCGGCGAGACCTACAACGAGGCCGGAACCCCCGACCGCAGCTTCACCGGCCAGGACCAAGACACCGTCACCGGCTCCGGCGGCACCGGCGTCTACGACTACCTCTTCCGCAAATACGACCCCTCGGCGGGTCGGTGGCTCTCACCGGACCCGGCGGGGTCGGGAGCGGTAAATATCGGTGATCCGCAATCGCTTGATCGGTATGCGTATGTGGAGAACGAGCCGGAAGGGTTTGTTGACCCACTTGGCCTGGACCCCAACTACTACAACTGCAACTATTACGACATTAGTACTTCTGGGGTGTCCACCGATGGAAATCTCATGCTGACAGTTACTGAGTACACAAGCTGCTTCGATGCAAATGGTGAGAATTGGATTCCTTTCCCTTATATGGGGCCGAGCGTTAACTATATGGGGCCGAGCGTTAACCCTACGAGCGGCGGTGCCCCAAATAACGGACCGACTTGGAGCCAAAAGAACAAGGGCTGTTTAGACAAGATCAACAGCACGCCTGACGGAAAGTTCTACAACTTCTTTAGCCCGTTATCAATGGTTCCCGGCATCGGACCTGAGTGGAAGAGCAGCATAGCTGAGGACGTTGGTGGCGGTGCTGCAAAGTTCGCTGTCTTCAAATTCTTCCAGGGTGCAAGCCAGACCATGGTTCGTACACCATTTGGGTCGATGAGCGGCTTTGTAGCTGGCAGCATAGAGGGGGTAGCAGAGGGTGTTCTGGCTCCGGTAGCTGCGGCGGCAACTGTCGGTCAGCTTACGGTGCATGCTGGGTGTGCCATTTCAGCGGCATTTTAATGTGTGGAGGCAATCGATGAGTGACTCCCGAAAACCCGTTTTGCAAAGAATGATCCGAGGATGCTCCCGCCTACTGCTGTGGGTGGGAGCAGTGGTCTTTTTGTTCGGAGACGCGTTCCTTTATGAGATCAAGCATGTGAACTTCTTCGTGTCCGCAGCAATCGGCATTCTCGGAGGAGTGATAGTGATGGTGCTAGGCGCAGGCATAGGAATCGCGAGTAAATCTCCAAGACTGGGGCAACACTTTGATTAGTGTCATACCCTATCCAGAGTGGCCAGCATGGCTACAGATGTTGGTCATGGTGCCGAATGCGCTGCTGGCAGGATATGCGTTCTGGGCATGGTGGCCGAAATCGAAGCGCGAATGGAACCGTTTCGGTTGGGTGATGGCGTATCTGATCGCCTTCTTTTCCGTGATGATTTTTGTTTTCCACTTGGGATGATGGCAGCAAGGCCGTTCCTTCGGGGGGGCGGGTGGCGCACCCTAAGTTTTTGAAATCTTGACAATCTCAACACTGAGGGTGGCGGGTGGCGCACCCTGAGTCTTTGAAATCTTGACTATTTCACCACCGAGGGTGGGTGGATTCAAGGTGCAAGCGCAACAGGATCTCGACAGGAGATAGTTGCGTATGGGAAGGAACTACCGTCATCTTTGTTTCGAGGAGCGTGCGCTGATTGAGACACAGTTGCGCATGGGACTCAGTCCGGCGGCGATAGCGGTTGGCTTAATGCGCGCCCGGTCCACCGTTCTGCGCGAGATGCGCCGTAATGGGTGGCAGTCTGATTTCGAGTTGGCACGGTTATCCAGGCACAGAATCGCCGGTGGCTACCGCTCCATCGTTGCGGATCGGCGGGCGGGTGGCCCGGGTCCCCACCCGGTGAAATGAACTGAATCTGGGTGCCCCATGTCCCTCGCCTTTGGGGACATGGGAGGGACAGCCGGACAGGTGTATTCTGTCTTTCATGTCAGCGGGCCTCGTTCGTTACCAGCACACCGGAGAGAGCATGGCGGTACCCTCCCAGGTCCCAAAGTCGGGACCTGGGGCACCCAAACTTGAATTACGAGGCGGGTGGCGCACCCTGAGTCTTTGAAATCTTGACAATCTCAACACTGAGGGTGCCCCATCCTTTCCACAGTCTTATCGTGGAAAGGGTGGGCAGGCATAAACTTCGCTCATCGACGGATATAATTCTTTCGTTATGGGAAGACTATCCCCAATCAGCAATCCGGCGGTCGTGCAAGGCGGAGTAACGGGAACGCTGCTCAAAGGCACCGTCCCGCTGCCCGGCGGCGAGACGGCGATTTATAATTCGGCAGGTATGGAATTCATCCGCCACAAGAATTATCTGGGTTCATCGGTCCTGGCAACCACCTGGGCGCACGCCGTCTACTCCAAGGAGTCGTACGCGCCCTTCGGCGAAACCTACAACGAGGCCGGAACCCCCGACCGCAGCTTCACCGGCCAGGATCAGGACACCGTCACCGGCTCCGGCGGCACCGGCATCTACGACTACCTCTTCCGCAAATACGACCCCTCCGCAGGACGCTGGATCTCGCCCGATCCATCGGGATGGGCCGTGGTGAGTAAGGCGGATCCACAGTCCCTCAATCGGTATGCTTATGTTGAGAATCAGCCGATGAGTGCAATTGATCCGAATGGGCTAGCATGTGTTACGAGTCAGGATGGAGTTATATCGATAGATAACCAAGGCCCTATTGGAGAAGCCTGCACCGGTAACGGCGGAATCTACGTTCCGGGGGATTTGGAAGCGAGTGACCTTACTGACTTGCTCGCTGGCGGTCTGTCGTTTTATATAAGCAATCCGGACGGCGGACCGGACGCATATTTTGGAAGCGGAGATTACGCGGACATGGTTGCAGCAGGAGAAAGCTCTTCCACTCTCAACATGACCCTATCGTCGATGCAAGCTGCACTATCAGGCTCTACACTGGACAGTGTCGTCGCCGCAATGACAAACAGCGCTGCCGATCAGTGGCCATTCAATGGAAATCTTTGGCCTGCCGCTCCTCAAAGCCAAGATGGCGTGTGTTCCACAGGACCTTTGTTGGGCCCTTTGATGAATAGCAATCTTGACATCAAGGCATGCTGTGCTGCGCACGACGCTTGCTATTCAGCAAACAATTGCAGGGCCACTTCATGGCTGCCAATATTACCTGGCGCGTGCACGACGTGCAACGCCGTAGTAGCAATGTGCATTCTAGGTGCGTTATAGTAGGCTTTGCAGTGGGATGCCTCATCAGTAAATCACACAAACGGTAGTAGTAAAGCGAGGGAAAAATACGGAAAGGAAAAGATTGGCTCCAGCTTTGCGCGGTAAGTGCCACTGCACTGCGGATGCCAGCACACGGATTGATACAACGAGAAGCCGGTAGGTCCGCAACAGTGGGCAAGAGCAAGGGCGGAAAAAGCAAGCAGAAGCGCAGGAGACAACGATGTCGACAATTTTTACGAGTACCCGTAAATGCATGGTTATCACTGCATTTTGTATTTCCTCTTGCGTGATGAGTGGATGTCTTGAGTCATCCTTTAAGTTAGCGAGTGAGTCGAGACTGCCTAAATGGATTTCGCCCCCGCCTGGACTTACACGCACTGACGTGTCAGTTACATTGAACCACTACACAACGCTGGGTGATGATGCGAAAGTTATATTAAAGGATAAGAAAGGGAAAAAGCTTGCAGAGATAAGGGGAAAGATGAAATGTCTATATCCGTTGTCAAGTTATCCAAACTACGAAGTCGTCGTTGTAAACGGCATAACTGAAATAATAGAACATCGAAAAATGGAACCAATATTCTACGTCAGCGATGACCCTGCTATAAGGAATGAGGTATTGTCGTCATGCTCTACCCTTAAATAGGGGAGCTGGCGGGTGGCCCACATCCGGCGGGTGGCGCACCCTGAGTCTTTGAAATCTTGACAATCTCAACACTGAGGGTGCCCCATCCTTTCCACAGTCTTATCGTGGAAAGGGTGGGCAGGCATAAACTTCGCTCATCGACGGATATAATTCTTTCGTTATGGGAAGACTATCCCCAATCAGCAATCCGGCGGTCGTGCAAGGCGGAGTAACGGGAACGCTGCTCAAAGGCACAGTCCCGCTGCCCGGCGGCGAGACGGCGATTTATAATTCGGCAGGTATGGAATTCATCCGCCACACAAACTATTTGGGTTCTTCGGTGCTGGCAACCACATGGGCCCACGCCGTCTACTCCAAGGAGTCGTACGCGCCCTTCGGCGAGACCTACGACGAGGCCGGAACCCCCGACCGCAGCTTCACCGGCCAGGATCAGGACACCGTCACCGGCTCCGGCGGCACCGGCATCTACGACTACCTCTTCCGCAAGTATGATCCCTCGGCGGGACGGTGGCTCTCGCCCGACCCTTATGGATGGGGAGCTGTAAATATCGACGATCCGCAATCGCTTGATAGGTACGCTTATGTCGAGAACCAGCCAATGAGTTTTATCGACCCTTATGGATTGGATGGTGGCTGCGACGGCGTTAGCATGGACGGGTGTGATCCGCTAGAAGGCGACCCCGGCCTTGGTGATGGAGAGGGTCCAGCGCCCCCAACCCCTGCACCCTGCGGCGATGGACCCTGTGTAACAGTAACCTCGGCTCCGGATCCACCAGACTGTTCAGATGGCTCCTGCGATGTTTTCGACATAAGTGGCGGCATCTTCCCCATGGGATTTGGGGGTGGCGGGTATGGCGGAAATAATGGCGGCGGAGGCGGGGGCGGACCACTAAATTGCGCTACGTGGCCTTCAGGAGAACAGCAGCAGTGTATCGAGACAAACAGGAAGGCCCAGAAGTGCTATGCCGTTGCAGATGCAGCTGCCGCAGACAATTACGCCGCCATGAGTACGCCGCCGAAAGCACGGACTGTTGTAGGAGGAGGAGTTCTCGGCACGTTGTTCGGCATTGCCACAAAGAGTAATCCAATAGGCTGGTTGGCAGGGGCCGCAACGGCCTTCAGGGACAACATTGGGGGAGCCATTGTTGGCACGATTGAATGGGAGAATGCCTATCAAGCGTGCGCTGCGACACCCTAAGTACTGCGTCTGCACAACTGAGTTCCATCCTGAGTCCCAGAATTGAGATTTCGGATACCCATTTTCCGTAGAACGACTACGACACCACACGGGCACAGTACTAGGCTAGGAGGCTAAGTGGCAATGCGCGAATCTAGGCATCGGTTGAACCCGCCGTCTTTCGGGGAGGCATTGATGATGGTGGCTGCCCTAATATTGCCTTGGGCAGTAATTGGTGCCGTCTTTCGATCGAACGTAAAGCTTGGATTTTATGCCGGGTTTTCTGTGGGAACAATTTGCCTGCTGGTAGTCAAGCCGAAACAGATTAGTACTTGGGAAATTATCGCGTTTTACGGCGCGGTTCTGCTTGTTCACGCAATTCTTGGGCCAGACTTTATACATTAAGGCGGGTGGCCCGCATCTGGCCAGCCATAAATCTGGGTGGCCCACATCTCGCGTTTGAGATGTGGGAGCCGCAGACCTCAACTCTCCGCCATCGGGCAATTAAGAATCATTTCCAGCGCAAGGGCGGGCTGGCATGAACTCGGCCAGCCTTGTAACAGGGCATGACTTGAGCCACGCCGCCAGCCAGCCCCAAAAAATATCCGGGCTTCAGCCCTTGCGGGTTTTCTCCGCGCCAGAACCCCGCAGCGGCTAAAGCCGAATCCAATTTCGCGTCTCTTCGGCTGGACTGAAGTCCAGCCCTGATACAGAGTGTTCTGAGACGCAGGCTCTTCGCTGCGCTCAGCCGGTTTGGCGCTCGGCGGAAGGAAAGACGGCGGGTTGGGGTTCGTGCTTTCCCACCCATTCACGATGAGACTGTGAATGGATGGGGCACCCGGCCCCCATCCAGAACACAACGAGGATAAGTAGCAACTTGTAAAAGCAAATTAGGACACTACCCACTCCCCGAGTTTCAGCCGACAGAGCACAATTACCCATCCCTGCTATTCTTGCTCTTGGTGGCTGCCGATCTGAATCCCATCTTTGAGCAGGAATACCGGGCCTTGCGGCCACGGGCGCCGATGCCTCCGTTTGCGATCCGGTTTCGGCGCTTCACATCGCTGAACACCACGATCCGGCTGCGCGAGGGGCAGATTCATGTGAGCCTTTCGGACCTGCTGGAAGGCGCGCCGGAGCCGGTGCTGCGGGCCATTGCCCATATTCTGCTGGCCAAGCTCTACAAAAAAGAGATCGACCCGGCACAGAACCTGCGCTACAAGCGGTTCACCAACAACGCGGCGGTTGTGCGGCAGATGGAGTTGGTGCGCGGCGCGCGCGGCAACAAACGCTTCACCGGCCCCGAAGGCCGCTACTACCATCTCAACGAGGTCTTTGACGCGCTGAACGTGCGGTTCTTTGGCGGGCTACTTGGAAGGCCAGAGCTGACCTGGAGCGAACACACTGCCAAGCGTTCCCTGGGACATTACGACGCCGCGCACAATACCATCGTGGTGAGCAGGGTCTTCGACCGGCCATCGAGTCCCCGGTATGCAATCGAGTACCTGCTCTATCACGAGATGCTGCACCTCAAGCATCCGGTGACGCGGAACGGGCTGCGGCGCTGCGTTCACTCGCGCGCCTTCAAGGCGGATGAGGCGCGGTTTCCGCAACTGGCCGAGGCGCTCGCGTTTATTCGGAGACTGTAGGTCTCTGACCGCGTGATTTCGTACGGGGCGGTGAGTGTCGTGGCATCCCACCCTAGGCGCAAAAACAGAGACGCGCCGAGGGTGGGGCACCCAAATTTGGTACAACAATAAGCAGTCAGGGACCTAGGTCTCTCAGGCAGCCGCGTCCGGTTCCGGCAATTCTTCCTTTGCGTGGCCGCTCTCTTCGGCAACCTTGCGCAGGCTTACGTGCTCAAACTGCGCCCAGATCAGGCCTACCGGCACGATGCCCAGGAAGGTGACCAGCAGCAGCGTCGCGGCGCAGGCGGTTGAGGCCTCAGCCGACGCGCCCAGAACGCCGGTGAGTGCAACGGCGACAAGGCCAATCTGTGTGAACCAGCCGATTACCGGAAGCTGAATGATGCTTGCGCCCCCGCTGGCGACCATGAGCAACACGCATTTTGACGGAGTAATTGAGGAAAGTTGTGGACTCGCAGAGAATGCCTGGCAGGTTTCAAAATAAGAAAGCGCAATCAGCAGCCACATACCGAGTGAAAGCGAAGCTGTAACCGCAAAGTCAGAGAATGAGCGCATCGTGTCGAGTCCGGAGCGAAAGGTGCGGACTTTGTTCCCAATCGCCAGGCCGAGGTTCTTGGATATTGGAGCAAGGGAGCGCTCGAAGAATGTGGCAACAGCGCCACCGGCCAGGCGCACCGCTACCAGGAAAAGCGCTCCAAGAAGTGTTAACGCCAATCCGCCAAATCGCACGATGAAGACGGCCAGATCTCCGTGATTCAGCGCCAACTGAGCGAGTGGCCCTGAATGCGCCGTTACCCTGAGAATCTGGTCTGTTGGAACCCAAATCATCGCAACCGAAAAAATCAGCCCTATCGAACCTGCGTCGAAGAGCCGTTCCACAATATAGACTGCGATTTGCGCGCTCAGCGGTAAGCCGGTTCTTTTGGCGACCAAATATGGGCGCACAAGGTCAGCGACCCGGCCGATCAGCGCCACGGCGGTAAAGCCGATGACCTGTGTTCCCAGCAGCGAGAAGAGCGGCACTTTTTTGTTGTGGCGCAGCAGCATGGCCCAGCGCGCCGCGCGGAAAACATAACCCACATAAATGCAGGCTAGGCCCAGGCCGATTTTGCCCCAGTCGGCCAGTGCAAGCTGCGCGCGGAAGACGCCAAAGTCGAAGTGAATGCGGTCGCGTCCCCAGATGACGAGCGCAACCAGCGCGGCCAGCACAATGAGGCCCACAATCAGTTGTTTCTTTTTCAAGCGTTCTCCGTTTAGCGGCGGTCGATGGAGCGTATTAATTGATTTTATAAGGTACGGCGGTGTGGAGGATGAGCGGAGGATGAATGTACAAGTAACGATGGAGTAAACCTCTCCGTTAACGTGCGGCGTCTACTTTAGCGGCAGTTGACACAGCGGCTTGCCTGGCCAGCGCCTCGCGGGCCAGGACGCGGCGGTTGAACTCGTGAATTACGCGCGCAACATAGGCGCGGGTCTCGCTATAGGGCGGAATGCCGTGGTATTTGTCCACTGCCGCCGGACCTGCGTTGTATGCGGCCAGCGCTAGCGCAAGATTGTCGTGATAGCGGGTGAGTAAAGCGTCCAGATAAGCCGTGCCGCCACGGACGTTCTGCTCGGGTTGAAAGCTGTCTTGCACGCCAAGGCCGGCGGCGGTGCCGGGCATCAACTGCATCAGCCCCTGCGCTCCGGCGCGGCTGACGGCCCGCGCGTTGCCTCCGCTCTCTGCCTTTACCAGGCTGGCCAGCAGGTCTACATCGACATTGTGTTCCTGGCCGGCTTTGGAAAGCATCTCGTGCAGGTCGCCGGGGGCGAGCTTGCCGTCGGGAGCAGGCGTGTGCGTATTTGTCAGAGGAGCGGACTGTTGCGCCGCGGTTTTCCTCTCGGAGGGTTGCTGCTGCGCGGCGACAGGCGCGGGCAGATCGGGCACGGTCTCGTATCCGTCGATCTCTTCAGCGGGGAAGTCAATGTAATTGTCTTCGCCGGCGCTGAGATAGAGCCGGACGCGGTTATCGACCTGGGCGTGATGGTCGCAGCGCATATCGTAGCCATTGCGCAGCGAAACCCGCTCCGCAGCATAGGCGGGCAGCGCGGCCAAAGCCGTTACTGCCGCAGCCGAAATGACAAAAATCCTGCGCATCAACACAAATATATCCGATCAAACTTTAGCAGAAGCCACCTTTTTTACGGCAACTTCGAGCACTACGGCCACGCCGTCCTGGTCATTGGGCGGGGCCTGCTTCCAGCCGCGCATCTTGGCCATGGTGCGCAGCTCCTGCGCCGCATTGCCCATAATCACCGCTTGTCCGGCCCACTCCAGCATATCCACATCGTTCCAGTTGTCGCCAATGGCCATTGCTTCCTTGCGGTCAATGCCCATCCGGGCGGCTAGCCGCTGGAGCGCCCAGCCTTTGGAGACTCCCTGGGGCAGCAGGTCGAGAATCGACAGATCGCGTCCTGGATACTCGGTGCGGGCGGTCTCGCAATTTGTGACCCACGGGCTTGCCCTGAGCGCCGCCTCGGCTTCGCGCATCTTGGCGACTGAGCCGGCGACCATACCCTGGATGGGGTCTTGGCCATCGCTGAGCGCGTCTTCGAGCGGCTGAATTACTTCAAGAGCGTTGCGATTGGCTTCCATCCAGATAGCGATCCTTCCGTTGGCCTGATTTACGTCTTCGAGCACCAGCTCGCCGCGCCCTGGCCGGTCGAAAGTGAAGACTAAAGCCCCGAAGGGCCGCAGCAGTCCACAGAGGCCGCGCGCTACACGAGCCTCCAACTGGCAGCGGTCAATGGAATCCCCGCCGAGCGTGCGGGTCACTGCACCATTGGACGTAATCAGCGGCAGATCCGCTCGCAGGCCCCGGTTCTCGAGCAGCGGCGCGGTGTACGCGGCGCGCCGTCCGGTGGCGATGACTACGGTAATTCCTGCCTGCTGTGCGGCCCTGAGCGCCTGCGCGGTGCGCTCTGTCAGCTCCTGCCCAACGGATGGCAGCAGGGTTCCATCTACATCAATCGCGACCAGCCGAACGGGAGGGTGCATATTTCCAGTGTACCCAGCACCCGCGGGCACCTGCGGTGCGGCGGGCTTTTTTCTCTGGGCCGTGCCAGAGCCGCACGCGCTGCTGTGACTCGCGGCACAGGAAACGCAAGAAGCAACGCGCACAATGCCGGGGACGGAGGGTTTGCCATGTCCGCACCCATTCTGATTGCCTACGCCTCGCGCACCGGATCGACGGCAGAGGTTGCCGAAGCAATTGCAGCGGTTCTGCGCAACGCCGGTCTGCAAGTAGAGTCCGCGCCGATAAGCACGTTGCAATCAATTGGCGAGCGAAAGGCGGTTATCATCGGCGCGCCGTTGTATATGGGTGGATTTTCTGACGGGCTGCACAAATTCTTATCCCGCAACCGCGATGCGCTTACGGCCACTCCGCCTCGATTCTTCGTCCTCGGACCCTTTGAGGCCAAGCCGGAGCAGTTTGACGCTGCGCGTGCGCAGGCTGAGAAACAGTTGGCCAGGCATAGCTGGCTCACAGTCGCTGAGCTGCAAATTTTCGGCGGACGCTTTGACGTCAACAGAATGCCGTTCCCATTTAATCTGGCCCGTTATCTGCCCGCTTTTCCCGCGAAAGATATTCCAGCATCCGATGTGCGCGATTGGGCGGCAATCCGCGCCTGGGCGTCGGCGATTCACCAACCTGTGCAACCCGCTGCGTAAATCACCGCCGGGTCCGATATTCTTTGTCTATGGAACGGATTTGCAGCCACTGCCACGCGCAACTCTCGCTGGAGATTGAAGCCGACTGGTGCCCGGCCTGCGGAGGGGCGTTGTTGGAGCGTACGGGCCTGCCTAAGACCGTCTCAAAAGAGTCTGCCGCACCGCAGGTGCTGGATCATCGCGGAATTGTGCTGCCGCGTAGGCACGCGCTGGGCGGGATTATCACGCCGCAGTGATTTTTTCTCGATTGGATCAGGGGTTGGTATTGAGACCGACGGTCTCAGCCAGGCGGGCTTGGCGCTCATCGAAGGTCCAGAAGCGTTCGGCTTTCAATTCAAGAGCGCAGGCAACGTGCAGTGAGTCGAGAGTGCGGACGCCTAGGGTTGGAGCGAAGCGCCTTGCGAGATCTACCGTACGGGTCAGGGCGGCAAGGGGGAAGTCGATTCGTGCGAGGGTGCCGTTGTTGCTGTCCTGCTCGAAATCCTGCCAAGCCCTGCTCGCCTGAGCCAGTGAGACGCGCCTTTGAAATACCTGTAGGTGAAGAGCGGTGCACACCTCTGCCTGCACGAACGGTGTAATCAAAATGGTCGGCAACAGGGCCCTCCTGTTGTCGGCCTCGGCGGAGTGCCCGTCTCCCGTATAGCTGGAGACCAGAAAGCTCGAATCAGCGTAGACGATCAATACCGGCTGTCCTTGCGCGCCTCAACGACGATGTTCTCAGGGAATACGTAGTCACCGAAGATGGCGCGGCGGCGGGCGGCGAAGTCCGGCCGTTCAACGGGCTGGTTTCTTGGAGATTCAGGCACGATGCGAGCGACGACGCGGTTGCGCTTGCGCAGTTCGACAACCTCGCCGGCCTCAAGCCAGGCAAGCAGTTGGCGCGTATCGCGGAGTTCGCGGAGATTAACGGAGGGCATGGATAGAATGTGGCACAAAATGTGTCACATTGTCAATTTGTGAGGACATTAGGCCTTTTTCAATGAGCCATTGGACGGTTGTCGTGAGTCGTAGTAGGTATGCAGGAAAATTAGTAGGCACCGACCGGCTGATTGTTACCAGACAGTGCAGAGCGAACCGGCAGGCGTGATCGGAGTGACTGAGCGGTAAGAAAATTAGCAAGAAAGATCAAGCTGCTGTGAATGTCCGCGGGTAGACTTTCCTTATGTTTCGCATCGTTTTGTCAGTAATTGCTGGAATTGCTCTGCTGAGGATACCTGCGGCGCTGGCGGGCGGATTTCTTTTGAAGGGCAAGAAGCTCCATGAGGGATTGGAAAAAGATCCAGCGAGCACTTAGCTTTGCCAGGCGGAATCTTGGCAAGAACGTCGCGCTCGCGGAATTGGCTGCCACTGCGGCGCAGTCCCGGTTTCACGCTCATCGGACTCTTCGTGCGGCCCTGGGAGAAACGCCCAAGCAGTTCACGCTGCGGCTGCGTATCGATCACGCCGCCGGCGCTCTGGTCAGTTCGCGGGCCTCGATTCTGGAGATCGCACTCGATTGCGGATTCGAGAGTCACGAGGCTTTCTGCCGTGCATTTCGCCGGCGCTTTGGGCTGAGTCCGAGTGCCTATAGAAAACGCGGACTCATAGGGCCTGGCACAGGATCTGGCACCGGGTCGCACGCTGGCTTGGTGGACGAAATCGGGCCTTGTGTCGGGCTTTACCATTTGGGAGAAAGGAGTTCGGAAAAATCCATGGAATACGAAATTGTGAGACAGGAACTCGCGCCTCAGCCGGTTCTGGTGGTGCGGCGACGGGTACGGCGTGCTGAGATTGCGGCGACAATCGGGGCCGTGTTGCCGCAGGTATTTCTTCATGCGCAACAGCGCGGCCTGGCCATTGCCGGCTACCCGATTACCCGGTACCTGGAGACAAGCATCGGGTTAGTGACGTTCGAGACTGGGATGCGCGTAACAGCGCAGAGCGGCGAGTGGAGCGCAGCGGACGGCCAAGGTGATGTTTTGGCCGAGACGTTGCCTGGCGGGCCTGCCGCAACGACGATTCATTCCGGACTGTACGATCAACTGCCCAATGCCTACGCAACAGTCGAGGAGTGGATTGCCGAAAACGGGTTTCGACCGAACGGCGCGCCATGGGAGGCGTACTTGAACGATCCGGCGGATCATCCCAATCCCCAGGACTGGAAGACCGAGGTCTATTGGCCTATCCAGGCTTGATGATCGCGCACCCCTTGCTGCATGGATGCGCAATTGACGAATCAGTCGGTCATTGATCTCAGTCAGCGAATGTCCGCGATGGCCATCGGAAAAAGTTCCGCCGGCAGATCAATGTCAAGGCAGCCGACAGTGAATGCAAACGGAAATGGCCCCGGATCATCCGTTCGATAGGCCCCGTCGAAGAATACCAAGGCGCGGGTTCCAGCTTGTCCGTCGAATTGAAAGGAGGGCTTCCATGGACCGGAGTGCCATCCTCGATCCTCCGCCGTCATGATCTGGACTGGCGTGCCCCAGTCGGAGAGCTTTCCCGACGGGTTCTGTGCTCTCGACCACCACAGCCCGGTCTCAGCAGGCGGCGCGCCTCCGCCGACCCAGACGCGCGCGAAGATCGCATCGAATGCGTCACCGCGTTGACACACACAGAAATCGAAGATCTTCATCTCCGGCGGCGCAAACACCTTATGTTGCGTCCAGCCGGTTTTGCCGTCCTGGCTCTCCGCGTAGCCGTGTACAAGGTAATCCTCATGGTTTGATCCGGCGACGTACCACATCTTCCATCTGCCGTCGTGATATACAAGGTTTGGTTCGTAAACGCTGCCGTGCTCCCATTCCTCATTGGCAACGAAAGCAGGTTCAGCCTCATCCACCCACTGCAGTCCGTCCCATTGCAAAAAGCCAATCGTGTAGGGTCCCCAAAGATTCTCCGCCCCGCCCGCGTAGTAGATACGCTCCGCCCACGCTTCTTCCCGAGGATCCCATCCTCGGACGTAAGACGGGCAGTGCCGCCCACCCTTGCCATCCCAGCTGTTACTCAAGCTATGGCCAGCCAACGGCTCCAACTCGCCTGCCGGGTTGCGCGTGAGCGTCCAGCCCTGAGCGGAGAGAGGAGCATTCGAGGGGAGTGAGGCACTGTATATCTCAGTTGCCCCGTACCCATGGGCTTGACCAGCCAGGTATATCCAGTGCCGGTTCTCACGATTCACAACACAGGGGTCACTCAGTTCGGCGCCGCCTGATTCCGTAGCCGGGTCCCGCGGATCGAGGATCTTGATTTCTGCCCCCGACAGCCGCGTTCCCGCACCGCTCACCTTGTTGCTGTGTGTCTCAGACATCAAAACCTCCGACGATTCTCTAATCTCCAAATCGAGATTATTAAATCATTTTTCGGCGTAATCTACGAGCGGCTGCTACTCTGTCGTCCGATTCTGATGTTCGGGGACGCGAACCTGTGCGAGGCCGTTGACCGAGGCGCTGTTTGGGTTTTGAAGGATTGGGAGATAGGCCACCTTGAATTGATTCTCGCCTACAACTGCAAAGCCCTCCATTTCATAATCGGGTCCATCGCTCACTTTTTCTGTGACGTAGTTGGTTTCGTAGATCTGTCCCCTGTGGCGACGGAAATCGTATGAATGACTCGGACCCGAAAACAAATGAGTTCCCCGAGAGGGGTCGAGAGCGACATTGTTGGTTAGGACAGATGCATCATTGTCCCGCATCGCGCGTTTCAATATCAGCAAGATCTCCTCGTTTCGATCAGTTTGAACGATGTGAAAGCGCTCAATAATCTTCTTGACCGTTCGATCCAATTCAACTAGCAATCGGACTTGATTGAGAGCAATGTTGAATCCATCCGTTGCGTCATCGGGATACCGTAGTTTATATGCTTTTTGAAGCAGCCTGAGATAACTCTCGTTCAAATCCAGATCAGAACCTGTTTCATTTTTGACACGCTGGTACAGCTCTGCAACTTTATGAGAGTGTGGTATGGACAAGTCTCGATGCGCAAACAATGATTTCAGATATTTCTCAACCGCAGTATTGGAAAAAGCTGCTCCCTGGACGAGCAGTCCCTGAAGCAAAAGTAATCGGGCGCTTTGGTAGTCCGAATCAGCCCATTTGAGCCATAGCAACGTCTTTTTCACAGATTGGCTACTGCATGTTACTCTGTCCACCATTTTGGTCCCCACCTGATGCTATTTGAAGACAACAACGAGCCCTGATGAAGGCGAAGCACGATATTAAACCAAAACGTACGAGTCTTCAATGAGCGCCAAATCTCCAATACACTTAGGGACGGTTTGGCAGGACTATTATTGGGTGACTATTCGTACCGCAGCGCCTCAGCGGGCAAGATGCTAGCGGCGGCTGACGAGGGATAGAGCGTGGCCAGCAGCGAGATTCCAATGGAGACTGCGGAGACGATCACGCCGTCGAGCGGGCGCGGGGCGAAGGGCAGCGTGTCGATGGAGTAGACCTCGGCGGATGAGATGGATGAAGTGGTAATGGCCGCCGGCCCAGGCGGCGAGATAGCCAAGCGACCAGGCCGAGCGGCGGTGCCGATGAGGCTGATGAGGAAGCCTTGCAAGCAGGAAGATGCGGCGGACCTGCGCCGGGCTGGACGCCGAAGCTCATCATGCACGGCGATGTCGCGGGTCTTCTCCATCACCATCATGGTGAGCGCGATGAGGATGTTGAGCGCGGCGACGATGACGATGAGCGCGATGACGATGAAGGTGACCACCTGTTCGAGCTTGAGGGCGCGGAAGAGCTCGCGGTTCTGCTCCATCCAGTTGGTGGTCATGAAGCCGCGTCCGGCGGCCTGCTCGATTTCGCGGCCGATCTCCGGGGCGCGGTCGAGATCGTCGACCTTGAAGCTGATGACGGAGAGCAGGTCGGGCTCGCTGAAGAGCCGCTGCGCATCGCTGAGGCGCATGAAGGCCATCGGCGGAGTCGTACTGATAGAAGCCGGAATGGAAGATGCCGGCGACGCGGAAGCGCTGGTATTTGGGCGCGAGGCCGAGGGGCGTCAGTTCGCCCTGCGGGCTGGTGACGAGGACGCTGTCGCCGACCTGCGCGCCGATCTGTCTCGGCGAGGTCTTTGCCGAGGACCAGCGGCGGGTAGGGCGATGTTGACCTTGCGGCAGCTGGTCCGGTCGGAGACGGATATTGCGAGTCTGGTTGGCGCGGCTCGGGGTCGAGATCCTTGGCCGAGCCGGAGATGATGGTGTCGAGGAGGTTGCTGACGGTGCGCTCTTCGGCGGGGATGATGCCTTTGATGAGCGCGAAGCCGGCGCGCGGGCCGCGCGAGACCAGTACCTGCCCGTAGAGTCCCGGCGCGGCGGCGGTGACGTGGGGAACGTGGCGCAGGCGGTTCGAGCAGCGGCTGCCAGTCGCGGATGCCGTCCGACTCGACGCGCATCAGGTCTACGTGCGCCGAGGCGCCGAGGAGCCGGTCCTGGAGGTCGCGGCGCATGCCGTTGGTGATGGCCAGCGCGATGATGAGCGCGGCGACTCCGGCGGCGACTCCGGCAATGGAGATGAGCGGTGACCACGCCGACCACCGCCTGCCGCCGCTTGGCCCTGAGGTAGCGCGCCGCAAGAAAAAGCTCGAATCGCATTACGTCTACTTTACCGGAACGGCCGGGGAACCTCTGCGTAAGTCAATTTTCGACTCGTTCGCATTCCCTCAGCGGCTAAAGCCGGAGTCATTTTGCTGCATTTATGGCAGTCAAGGCTGAAGCCCTGACCTACCAGTCATGCCCTGACACAAAGCGGGACTCTTTCAGTGGCTCCCTAGAACGGTCTTGGCGACGCCGACATTCTCGTGCCGGTCGTAGACGCGGACTGTGATGAGGTTTTCGCTGTTCGCCGATTTCAATTCCCGGCTGTCCTGGTTCAAAGGATTGATCAGCGAGTGAATCTCATAGTGTTCGCGCCTGGAATCGGAAAGGCCGCCGACCGGCTCAATGAACTGCCACGGACCGGCGTCGAGCGAATACTCGGCGCGGGCAATGGGCGAGAAGGCGTCTACAGCATCGAATGTCAGCAGGCCACTCGCGTTGGCTTTCAGATTCTCAATCACCGGCGGCGTGGTGTCCACCTCAAAGCGTTCGCTTTCTTTTGCGCCACTCAGCGCATCGCCGGGCGTATGCGAGGGCGCGTCACTGGCAACAACCTTTACCTGGTAGCCGCCGTCGGGAATCAGCGTGGCGTCGAAGCTGTAGGCCTTGTCGGTAATTTCATCCTTGAGCAGACGCCAGACTTTTTCGCCGTCGCCGCGCAGGTAGAGCGCAAAGGTCAGCTCGTCTCCGTTGTCATCGTGCGCGGCCCAGCGGACAGTAATGGCAGTGCGATCCTTGGTGGCTTGCAGCGGGCTGTTGGCGCTGGGGTCAGAGGATTCGCTTTTATTGCTGGAAGCCGGTGCGCTGAAGGTGATGCTGACCGGTTGCTGTGCTTGATTTTGCTGGCCCTGCGGATTGACGCGCGCGCCGGGTACTACGACCAGATCATCGACCACAGGAGCGGCGTTGACGGGCAGATAATTCACGCCCACGCTCCCCAGCGTTCCATTGGCTTTGAGCGCGGCCTTCCACTGCAAGTAGCGACCCGCGGGCGAAGCGACAGCGCCGTCCTTGAGCGGCTGCCAGTCGGACCAGCCCCAGTCTTTTTTGCCGCGCGCGGGCTGCTCCACATTGCCGGTGCGTGTCAGCAATTCATAGTTGGCCGAATCCGGCGCAGTCTCGATGCGGCCAAAACGAGCAAGCGCCCCAGCATCCAGAACGTCGCTGGCGTACTCGTGACTTTCAGCAGGGCAGAGACAGACCAGCTTGCCGGTATTGCCGGTTCCAATGAAAATCTTCTTGTCAGTCTGAGATGTGGCGAAACTCAAGCCTTGCTGCGCTTCCAGATGGGCCACGTCAGCGTAGCTGCCATCGTCGGCGATCCTGAAAATCCGTCCGCGGTTGCCGGTCAAGGCTAGCAGACCCTCCGCGTCTGCGCTAAGCGCGTAGACGATCTCATCCTTGCCGGACCAGAGCTTGCGCGGAGCCTGCGCCAGACCATCGGCAGAAGGCGTCAGCGCATAAATCTCGCTGCCTTCGGGCAAGGAAACGCTGCTGTTGGCAGCTTGCAGCGATCCTGGCTGCACGATGGTGAAGCTCATGTTGCCCGGACTCTGCACCGGCAGCGGAGGCAGCGGGTTGCGGCTTTTGTCGCCGACGCTGGCTGCGTAGATGGTTCCATTGGCGCCGA
Organism: uncultured Acidobacteriaceae bacterium; assembly: GCA_963713645.1. Taxonomy (GTDB): domain Bacteria; phylum Acidobacteriota; class Terriglobia; order Terriglobales; family Acidobacteriaceae; genus Telmatobacter. The sequence continues at coordinate 117,258 of CAVQMQ010000032.1, forward strand.
CGGCAACGGCGGTGATCTCGCGCCGTGGAGCCTCGAAGAGGACATAGCCTCTGCCCGAGGGACTGATACGGTAGACGAGACCAGAGCCGTCGGACCCGGCGATCAGATTGCCCTGCGCGTCCCAGGCCAGCGAGCGGATGTGTGCCTCATCGCTCTTGAAGAAGGGCTCCGGCGCTTGATCTTTTTTTGAAGGGTCGAGGCGGTAAATGATTCCCGGCCCGCCGGTGGCAATGTACAGCCGGCCTGCCGCATCGAAGGCCAGATCCCAGATGTAATGCGCGGTTGTCTTCTTTCCATCACTGGACTTGCCGTCGTCAGATTTCTTCTCACTTGCTTTGCTATCCGCGGACTGGTTCTCACTGGCCTTCGCCGCGCTATCGAATTTCGCCATGTCAAAGATCACCGTCGCAGTCGTTTCATCCTGCTTGTCTTTGGCGTCGGACCTCAGCCGGTAAACCTTGCCGCTGGGCAACGTGGCCGCGTACAGCGCACCGTCCGGCCCAATCTTCACCACCTGCACGCTCACATCCTTGGTCTCAAGGAGTGTGACCGCTTTGCCGTCCGTTCCCACACGTAGTACTGTCGCGGGCGAGCTGGTTCCCAGGTAAGCAGTGCCATTCTTGTCCGCAACGACTGACCAGACAAAGGTCGAAGGCGTGGTTAGCTGCTCGATCAAGCCGCGGGCCTGGCGCAGATGTCCGTCGCTAGTAATTGCGACTCCCTGCGGCGTCCCTTTTTCAAACTCATCGATGCGCGACTGGGTCCAAAGATGGGTTCCCTGAGCCAAGGCAGGCAGCAAGCCGCCGCAGAAGAGCAGGGAAGCGGCAATGGCGCGGAGGTACAAGGCTACGCCGGGCAAAGCCACACGGCGCAAAGGGATAAGAGAGGTTTGGAGAGACAGGCAGGTACGGCGGGAGGAGAAAATCATTCTGCCGTAGAGTCTACTAAAGTTTCGTGAGCAGCGGCATATTACTGGCGGAGGTGACGAGAGAGTAGTGCTCTGGCGGGTCAATCTGACGGCGCTGGAATCTTACTGCCGTGCACATCTGAAGAACTATTTCCGACGCGCCCTTGCGCTGCCGCGAACTACCGGTTGACCAGATACTTCGTCGAATATCGCAGGCTTCGCTCCACATCGGCGCAACTCCCAGTCCTGATGACAGCGGCACTATGCACCCACTGTGATAAATTCAGTAGGTAGACTATGCGCCGGAGAGATGGCCGAGTGGCTGAAGGCGCACGCTTGGAAAGCGTGTGTACTGTAACAGGTACCGTGGGTTCGAATCCCACTCTCTCCGCCATATACTAGTTTTAAGCCATCCTAAAAAGACATCCAAAAACAATCAAAAAATGACAGAAACAAAAGAGATAGTGTCTTTTTGCGTATAAACGCGTACTATGGAAGCCAAGTCCTGCGGGGGGTACTTTGGGGGGTATTTTGTTTTGACCGGGGGGTACTTTTCCCAGCAGGGGGTATTTGGGGGGTAGATATGCCGTTGACGGACACTGAAGTTCGCAAAGCCCGGCCATCGGACAAGCCATACCGATTGAGCGACGCGGGGAGCCTTTATCTCTGGGTAACGCCATCTGGCGGCAAGCTCTGGCGTTGGGGGTACAAGCATGAGGGCAAAGAAAAGCTCATGTCCTTTGGCAAGTATCCCGAGGTGTCTCTGGCGCTGGCCAGAGAACGCCACGCCGAGGCGCGCAAGATGCAGGCTACCGGCACAGACCCGATGGCGGAACGCAAAGCCAAGAAGCCAGCGGCGGAGAACTCCTTCCAGAGCATTGCATCCCTTTGGATGGAACATTGGCAGGATGGCAAGAGTCCGCGCCATGTTGATTACGTCAAACGGCGCATGGATGCCGACATTCTCCCGTGCCTGGGAGCGCGTCCCGTTGCCGAGATCGAAGCGCCGGAACTGGTGGCCATGACCAAAGTGATCGAAGAGCGCGGCGCAAGGGATATTGCCAAACGTGCTCTGGAGACGGTTGGGCAGGTCTTCCGCTACAGCATCGCCCACGGATACTCGAAGCGCAATCCGGCAAGCGAGATTCGCCCCAGTGACATTCTCAAAATCACCCGCAAAGTGAACTACACCCGCGTAGACGCAAAGGAACTGCCAGCACTCTTGCGAGCAATCGAGGTCTACCAGGGAACGCACGTTACCCGGCTGGCAATGAAGCTCATGGCGCTTACCTTTGTCCGCACCAGTGAATTGATTGGAGCGAAATGGGCGGAGTTTGACCTGGAAGCCGCCCGCTGGAATATCCCCGCCGAACGGATGAAGATGCGCGATCCGCATATTGTCCCGCTGGCATCCCAGGCAATCGAGGTTCTGGAAATGCTGCGCACATTGACTGGTGGGAGTGAATGGCTCTTCCCCGGCGACCGCAGCGAGTCAAAGCCCATGAGCAACGTTACGATTTTGCAAGCGTTGAAACGTATGGGATACAAAGGCCAGATGACCGGCCACGGCTTCCGAGGCCTCGCGTCCACCATCTTGCACGAGCAGGGATACGCGCATGAGCATATCGAGCTACAGCTCGCCCACGCGCCACGCAACGCGGTGAGCGCGGCTTACAACCATGCGCTTTACCTGGGGCCACGCGCCAAGATGATGCAGGACTGGGCAAACTTCCTTGAACGGACTCAGCGCGGCGGCAATGTTCTGCCCTTCCCTGAAACTGCGGCATAGTTTTCGGTCAATTTGGCCCATGCTCCCGCTCAGACCAATCTTGCAGTGATTTACACGGACAGACGAGACGCGCAGCAAAATCATATAGAACTCTCGTGGTAAATTGTGGACGGTTTTTCCTGTTGACGCACACAGGGATTTGTTGCAGACTGTTTTAGGGAACCTCTGCACAAGTCTGCAAGCCGCGTGATTCTTGGATAAACTATAGACATGAAGCAGATGGCGCGTTTTCAGCAGACGTTTGCCTCGCAGGCGAGTTTTGAGAAGCATGGGCGCAAAAGCAAGCGGGAGCTGTTTCTTGACCAGATGAACCAGGTGGTTCCGTGGGCCGAGTTACAGGCGTTGGTCGAGCCCGCTTATCCCAGGGCGGGCAACGGTCGTCAGCCTGTGGGCCTGGGGATCATGCTGCGGACATATTTTCTTCAGCAGTGGTTCAGCCTCTCCGACCCCGGCATGGAAGAGGCCTTTTACGAGTCGCCCGTGCTGCGCCGTTTTGCCGGGGTCGATCTGGGCCTGGCCGCGGCGCCGGATGAAACCACGATCCTTCGCTTCCGACACCTGCTTGAGCGCAACGAGTTATGCGGCCAGATGCTGGACACGGTGAATCGCTATCTGGAGTCGAAGGGCATCCGCATCACGACGGGCACCATCGTGGACGCGACCATTATCAGCGCGGCGGGTGGCCCCGGTCCCGGCGAGATATCAAGACCACGCTGAGGGTGCCCCCGGTCCCTAGCTTTTGGGGACCGGGGATGGAAGCACACGCCGCCCAAACCTCCCGGTTGGAGTATTCTCGCAGTGTATGCAAGGCCAGCGCATCCGTTATCAGCAAACGGGGGAGTATCACTTCCTCACCTTCAGCAGTTTCCGGCGTCAGACCTACCTGTCGACGGTCGCCGGGTGCCCCATGTCTAGATTCTGAGACAGGTGAAACCTCGATTCGTCGCCCTCGGCGATTTGCCGATAACCAAGAAAGAGGCGGTTACTCTTGTTCCTCGATGCTTGCTGCCGGAAGGGGGTGCAGCTCCGGCGTCAGCCTCATCACCAGACACTTTGCCGCGCCTCCAGCCTTGAGGAACTCGTCCAACTCCACCTGAACCACGTCGAAGCCGCGGTCGCGGAGAGTGCGTTCAAGTTCCGGGCTGATGCGGTTGAGCACGATTGTGGTCCCAATGTTGACGGCGTTGCATGCAAATCGAAGCGCATCCATCTCGCTGACGGGTATGCGGTGCTCCGGCGAATAGAACTCTTCGATCCTGGCCAACGAAACCGCATCGAACGCCTGAGGAAAATACAGAAGCGAACCATCATCGAGCGGAGCGAAGCAGGTATCCAGGTGATAAAACCGCGGGTCAATCAGGTGCAGCCCGGCAACTTCAACCTCCCAAAGCGACCGCAGAGCCAGATGGCTCGTCTGGCGAGTCCGTGGGCCGTAGCCCACCCATAGCAGCGACCCGTCGGACGAGAACAGCGCATCGCCTTCGCCCTCAAACGGCGTCTCGCGGGGCAGGTCCACGACCGAATATCCGGCACTCGCAAACCAGCGGCGGAAATGCTCCTCCTCCGCCTGGCGCTCCGGATGATAGAAGCTGCTGACGGCGACGATGCCCCCCCGCGCCAAGCCGGCGTTCGCGGTAAACACCATGTCGGGCGAGCCTGCAACCTGCTCGATGAGATGAATATTCGCCAGCGGCAAAAGAGCGTCGTACAACACCCTCCACTGCTGCATGGCGCGCAGTTGCGAAGAGTTTCCCAGGTTGCCTCGCATCCAGGGATTTATGACGTAGGAAACCTCGTATAACTTCGGCATGCACATCAAGAGCGCTGGAGTCTCAGGAAGACTTTTGATCATCGCTTCAATCTCACTGCTGCACTCTGAATTGTCTGATCTGGCTGGACGATTCACTATAGCATTTGTTTTCAATGCGGCCCGCCGGTAGGGCCAAACCGCATCCCCAGCCGGTCTCAATAAAATCCGCAATTTAGACTGTCCTTCGTCTCCCCGAAAAATAAATAATTAAATTCCGTTCTCATGTCGATTCGGCCACTCTTCGTTCGACGTATCAGCAGAGAGCCAGTACGAAAGCGAGCAACAGCGACCCAACTGCGCTCTCCATTTGAGTTCGCGGGTTAGCCGCCAAATAGCTGAACCCGAAGACAAGCAACCGAACCAGCAACCCGCCAACTGGCAACCCAAAGGAGGTTTCACAATGCGATTCATGGTCATAGTCAAAGCAACCCCAGAGTCAGAAAAAGAAGGCGCCCTCCCCGATCCAGAGCTCTTTCGCGAGATGGGCAAGTTCAACGAAGAGGCTCATCAAGGCCGGCATCGTGCTCGCCATGGACGGCCTCCAACCCAGCCGCAAAGGCGCGCGCGTCAAATTCTCCGGCAAGTCTCGCACCGTCATCGACGGCCCCTTCACCGAGACTAAGGAACTCATCGCCGGCTTCTGGATCTGGCAGGTCAAGTCCCTCGAAGAAGCCATCGAGTGGGTCAAGCGTTGCCCCAACCCCCACAACTGCGACTCCGAAATCGAAATCCGCCAGGTCTTTGAGATGGAAGATTTCGCGCCCATCCTGACTGAAGAGCAGATCCAGTACAAAATATCGAAACGGGCCGAGCTGCCGTATCAGACCGCCAACAAATAGCTGCTCTTGCATCCATGGGTTGTGGAAGTGGGTCAGTTTGAAGCTACCGGCTTCGATTGAAGGGTACGGGCTTCAGCCCGTACAGAACCACCTCAAAACAAAGCCGGTCTTTAGCCCCTGAGGGAGGGTTAATCGAAACCGGCCAACAGCCCAGATCGAAAGCTGGTGGGATCGGTAGCAGTCTCCGCTACCGATTCACAGCAGGTCGGCCGCCTCGTGTCCTGTCTGTAATGTTCATAACAAAACAGAGGCAGGCCATCTATGTAGTCCACGGAATGCGACGGTTTGTGCGAGCAAATTCTCATGATGAATCCGTTTGAGAATTTGCGGAAATGCGCCAGGTTTATTTCAGCCGGCGAACGCCCGCCACGCGCCCGAATGCCTTGTCAAAGGTAATGACCTCACTGGCTCCGGACTCCAAGGCAACCTCTCGAATCAGGTGATCGGCGAATCCAACAGCGCCTTTGCGAGAGGCTTCCAAAGCTCTCCAGGCCAGAGCCGGCGACTCGACTAAAACGCCCCGCGTCCGCAGCAGGCTTTCGATTGTGCTCAGAACCCTTTCCCTCTCCCATCTGCCTCGAAGTACCCACGACAATTCGGCCAGAACAAGCAGCGGAACAAATACGCCGCCCACCGAACGGGCCGCCACAAGAGCAGAACGGGATTTCCCGGTTTGCACCGGATCGTCGTTCAGGTAGGCGCGCGCCCATACGTTGGTATCGGCGGCAATCACTACCATTTTCTCCGGACTTTCGCCGCGTCCATTTCCTCGAAACTCATCCGGCTGGCTGCTTGACCGCCCAGGTCTGCCGTCTTCCAAAGGTCTTCGAGGTCATACAGCACAGGCTCCACCCGGACAGCGCCACTGGCCGCAATACTGAAGCGGATACGGCTGCCCGTTTGGATTCCAAGCCGCCTCCGCAACTCCTTGGGCAGCGTGATCTGCCCTTTGGATGTGACAGTCGCTTCTACGGCAGTATCCGTCTCTTGAACGGTTGTGTTCATGACTCACCCTCCTTACATTATAGTAACTATTTCCTTACTTATCAAGCAGGACTGTAGGCAATATCTCCGATTTGTTGGAGTCCGGTGCCGACCTTCTACATCTGGAGAAAGCTGAAACCCAGATTCTCAATTCGTCGCTGGTCGGGGATCGGCGGGGCAATGGAATCGGCACATTTGAAGACGCCTTGATTTGCTCCCTCGGCCTCTGGAGAGGCTGTTCGGCAACCTTGACGTTTGATGAAGATGCCGCAAAACGTCTGCACGGGTTTCAACTGGCGTGATTGGATGCGCGACGGGCAGCTCGATTCCCCCTCCCCGGTCCCCAAAGGCGAGGGACCGGGGGCACCCTCAACTTGATAATGTGCGGTATGAGACCAAGGCCACCCGCCTTCCGTTTGAAGTTATTCGTATGGTACGCCAGTAAATTCTTTGGCACGCTGCTTAGCAACATCCAAGGTCAATCCTGATTGGAATGCAGGCGGGGAGTTTGGTACCCCAAGTTGGATCAGCACCAGCTTGTATCTGTTCTTCCCTTCACGGAAGATATTAGCGTGCCGAGTATTTTCCAGGTTTTCAAAGTGCTGCACAGGCGGCTTGTCACGGCGGTAGCGTTGTGGTCCCTCAGGGAAGAACTTGTTCTTGTGCCGCCTGATGAGTTCCTTGTTGTTCCCCTGAATGTTGAACAAGCTGTCGCCGCGGGCTACATGCCATGCGATCAACTTCTGTTCTTGATCTATAGCCTGTGCTGGTGTCAGTCCGCGAGAGACGATTCGAACCCACTGGTCGGGAGAATATCCAAGTGCTGCCCACTCCCGTAGCCAGACACGATGGTCTTGGGTTTTGCGACCTCCAATAGACCAAGCCCTGCTACCCGACCCCCGTCCGACGTAAACCACTTCTTTCGGTCGCTGTGGGTGGAAATGAACATAAACGTAGTCCGTAGAGTAAGGTTGCATGCGCAAGCTGTAGTGTTGACTCATCCTTCAAACACTTTAATCTACGAGGACGGGTGGCCCCGGTCCCGGTGAGATCTCCAGTCCACGCTGAGGGTGCCCCCGGTCCCTCGCCTTTGGGGACGGGGATGGAAGCGCCACCGGACATTCTTTATTTCAACTGCCGAATCCGCCTCTGCTATCGCTTGCTTCGATTTTTCAGTCGCCGGACTCCGAAGGCATCCAGCTTCGGATCGGTACTGAGAACAGGAAGATGATGCTGGATGGCCTGAGCGGCGATCATGCGGTCGAATGGGTCGCCGTGCTTGTCGTCGAAACGCGCGGCGCGCATCATCGACTCCGGCTCAAGAGGGAGAACTGTGTATCCGAGGCGCTTTTCGATATTCAGGATGAGATCGCTTTCGAACTCGGTCGCCTTGGGAAGTTTGCCTAGACGGACTTTGAGGCTGATCTCGTAGAGGGAAGCTGCCGAGACCACAATCTCGTTATTGAAGTCTTCAATCAATTCCCTGGCCCACGGTTTCATCAGAGCGGGGTCAATTGCGGACCACAGCAGATAGTGGGTGTCGATGAGAAGCCTCACTCGCTCTCCCCAAGCCACCCCTTCATCTCAGATTCGGGGAGTTCGTCGAAATCGGCAGGGATCTCGAAACCGGGCTGATAAAACATGCCCATTGGCCTCTTCTTGAGTGGCTTGAGGGCCACAATCTCGGCCACCGGAGTCCTGGCCCGCCCCGTGGTCAAAATAATCTTTTCCCCGCGCTGCGCCCTTTTCACCAGGTCAGAAAGTTGAGTCTTCGCCTCGAACATGGTCGCCTCAACCATTGCTCCTCCATACTGCTAACTTTAGCTTAGCTAATATATTGTTGGATCGCAACTCACTCCGCTGTTATGGTGTCGCCTGCTTTAGTTTTTCCGCCAGCAAATCCTGCTCCCGCTTGTTTTCTGTCATCGCGATGGCGCGTTGAATCTCTTCGCGGGCTTCGGCGAGTCTGCCAAGCTTTATCAGCAGGTCTCCTCGGACGCTGGGCAGCAGGTGATAGTTGGCCAGCGCGGGCTCAGCCTTGAGAGCGTCAAGCGCGGCAAGCCCAGCGGCTGGGCCTTGCGCCATGCTGACGGCTACCGCCCGGTTCAGCTCAATGATCGGAGATGGGCCGATCTGGAGAAGAGCGTCGTAGAGAAGAACAATCCGCTCCCAGTCGGTCTCCGCGGCAGTGCGCGCCCGGGCATGGCAGGCGACGATTGCCGCCTGCAACGCGTAGTTCCCCGCCCCGCCGAGCTGCTGCGCAGTTTGAAGCGAGGCCATTCCTCGCTGTATCTGATCGTAGTTCCACAGAGACCGGTCTTGCTCCAGCAACAAAACGGCTTTTCCGTTTTGCCCCTTGCGCGCCGCCGTGCGCGAGGCCTGCAACTCCATCAGCGCCAGCAGACCGTAGATCTCCGGTTCCCGAGACTCCGGAGACTTGGAGGGAAGAAGCTGCGCGAGGATGCGCCCCAGCCGCAGCGCATCGTTACAAAGTTCTTCCCGCATCCACTCCTCTCCGAAGGTCGCCGTATATCCTTCATTGAAGATCAGGTAGATCACCGAGAGCACAGACTCAAGCCTGCTATGCAGCTCGTCTCCACGCGGCAGCTCGAAGGGAACCTGGGCTTCTGAGAGGGTTTTTTTGGCGCGAAAAATTCGCTGGCCCATGGTCTTCTCCGGCACCAGGAAGGCCCGGGCAATTTCAGCGGTCGTAAGGCCGCCTATTAAACGCAACGTAAGTGCGATGCGCCCTTCAACCGCGAGGATAGGATGGCAGGCGGTAAAGATAAGGCGGAGGACGTCATCGTCAATGACCTGGTCCAGGCTTTGGTCCAATGCTTCACCCAGCCGCTGCTGTTGAAATTCAAGCTCTCGCGCTATCTCGCCATGCTTTAGTTCAAGCATCCGGCCCCGGCGTAGAGAGTCTATTGCGCGCCGCTTTGCCGCTGTCATCAGCCAGGCAGCGGGCTTTTCCGGAATGCCTTCTTCCGGCCAGCGTTCGAGAGCTGCAACAAGCGCATCCTGAGCGAGTTCCTCGGCAATGCCGATATCGCGGGTAACGCGGGCAATCCCGGCGATAAGTCGCGTAGACTCGATCTTCCACACGGCCTCAATCGCTTTGTGAATGTCTATTTTGTGAATTTCGCTCATGCCTGAATGTCGCTCATGCCTTTCGAGCAGATACGTTCGGAAGCTCGTCGAAGCCTTCGGCTGCTTTCTGTACCTCTGAGGGGAAATCGCTCCTCTCGAATATCTGACGCACTTCGATGATCTCATTGTTGGACATCGGCGCTCGTCTGGCCCATTCGACCGCTTCTTCCCGCGAGCGCGCATCAATGATCCAGTAGCCCCAATAGTATCTCTGCCAGCCTCTTTGGCCTCAGCATCCGGCCCATCTGTAACCGTTGCCTTGACGTCGGTGTAGGAAACACGCACTCCGGTCGAAGAAGGGAAAAGCCCATCGCGTCCGAGCAGTACGTCCGCTTTCTGCAGGCTCTTGTTGTACTCCTCGCAAGAGCTCTTGCGAGGATGTGCCGTTCTCCTTACGTGGCCGGGAAAATATCATAGACATAATCATGGGCAGTCAAGGCAATGTTGTTGAAGGTGCCCGCTTCCACGCGTTTCACGATTTCCCCGCGCGACAGGTCGAAGATGGCTTCCAGAATCTGCGCGCGCGCCTGCCCGTTGGACTGCCCAAGAACGAAGAGAGCGCGGGCACTGTGCTGGATGTAGTGAGGCGAAAGCAACTGTTTTTTCAGAAGCTCCATGATGATGGACGCCTTGGCGCGGTCGAAGCGCCCCGGATCGCTGCGGCGATCCAACTCGGCAAAGAATGCCGAGGTCCATTCATTGTGGTAGTTCCATACCTTCTCGAACAACTCCGGGGTAAACCGGGTTCCGGCCTCGACCTTTTCGGCATTGACCGATAGTTCGACCCCGTCCTCGGTAAGTGCGGGCCGCTTGAGATGGCCGTCTTTGGTTATGGCTGCCTGATGATGAGCAAGGGTCCACAGCCACGACACGTCGATCCGGTAAGTGGCGAGGTCATTCATGAACCGCAGCTTGAGTTCGTAATCGTCAATGGCCGCTGCAAAGTTGCCGTTGAGGATTTGAAAGCCATAGTTCGCCGCCATGTAGAACGCATGTTGAATGCGCTCAATCGTGATCTCCCCCTTGGGCACGCTATTGATCGCTTCCCAAAGTTCCTGCGTTAAGATTTTTTCGGGTGCGTCCAGCATGTCCCTGCCGATCACCCGGGGCGTAATCTTGCCCTCGCGGTCCAACAGGCCGCGAGAGTGCAGCAGTTGGCGTTCCGTGTCACTCAGACCGCTAGCGACGGTTGGCACCGGACTGCCTTTTACGTCCACCGAGTCTTGTGGCGCATCGAGGATCGCCTGGAGTTGCGTCACCGGGACCTGCAGAGGAGCATTGCCGGCGGCCACGTAAGCCGCTTCCGGGCTGGCCACCCAGCTTTGCCGATAGGCGTCGTAGAGTTGTCCCTTCACCCGGCCGCTAACCATGTCTTCCAGCGTAGGCTGTTGACCGGCGGGTAGCGGTATGTCGGGTACAAACATGAGACCCAACAGGCGCTCGCGCAGCTTATCGATGCCGATAGCCCGCAGCGCCAATGGGTTATACCTCGACCGGCCATAGGCGTCGCTGGACTGATAGATCATCACCGCCGCCATCCCGCCGATCGGCGCGCCTTGGGTGAACTTGCCATCCTTTATGCCTGCCATGAGCATCATCAGCGCGTTGTAACGCTGATAGGCAATCATGTTCGGCGAGGCCATGCTGATCGACTGCGGATCAGGAAAGACACCCTGCGGATCGTCCTTCCACATCTCGATGAGGCTGCCCAGGTAATCCCAGCGACCCACGTTGGTGCCAAGCAGTCTGCGTCGCAGCGTCCAGGCAATCGCCGGCAAATGCCGGCCCGCATTCCCTTCTTCATAGAGAACCTTGATTTTGAAGGTTCCAGGCGGAACGCCGATCATGCCTTCCACCCGGGTCAAAAGTTTTTCCACTATGAGCGCTTCCCTGGGGGCCTGGGTCTTCGGAAAATAGAAGTAAACACCTGTTCCTGCACGTTTTAGGGATTCGAAGTTGTTGAGTGTCCAAAGAACAATGACGGCGATCATAGCCGGCGCTGGCTGGCCGTCAACCAGGATGTGATCGAACCGTATGTGGATACCGGGGGGCCTGACAAATCGGGTTGGCCACAATGCCGGGGGCCTGTCAATCTTATACTTGCGCTCCTGCCCCTTCTTCACCACTTCGTAGCATCGGTCGGCCCAGAGGCCTTCGAATATCTCCCCGGCATTTTGTAAGGCGGCATAAATACCCAATGGCTGGTTCGACGACGTGCCTTCGGGCCGGAAATGGGTCGGTGAGGCATCTTCAAAGTCCGGCATATTCATCGGCGCCGGACTATTCAAGGCGTTAAAGGCCATATCCAGCGGGTACCACGGCCCCGTAAGTTCCAAGCCTGGATTGTCCAACGGGTGAGCGTCTGCCGGTATAGGCACTTCGTCGTTCAGACGCCAGCACCACTGGCTGCTTCGACCAAGAAAATTATCAATCAGGCCATTGACGATTTGGCGAAATGTCCACAGTTTCCCGGACACTGGATCCTCAAACGTCTCGTCCCACTTTGGCCAGGTGTATTTGTTGCTGGTTGGGGCAGGCGACATGAGCAGCGCGCGGCGTGCTGTCAGGGCCGCAGCGATATCGTGGCCCAGTTCACGGGTGAGCGTGGCAATTGTCTCTTCAACATTGATCTCCCGCCCATTCACCTTCTTAGTTCCGAAGATCTCCGGGAACTTCTCCAGAATCTCTTTATTGACCATGGGTCCTCCCACCTTTCGTGTCCGCAATGATGGTGCGCCTCATCAATCGACGCAATGTAAGCGCGTCGCATCCTGGCACAGTATGCGACACGGTGCGCCAGCGCATTACCGTTGGCCCGGTCCTTATCTATCTGCAGCGGGTCCGGCGATTTCATGTCCACTGCAATGAACAGGGTCTTCAAGAAATTCCGCAGCTGCACTTGAAAGGACGACCCGGGCCTATGTGGGTCAAGGAGCTAACTCTACGGAGTTAATCCGGAAACATCTTGCGGAACTATGCCCGGTATTACATAGGCCTGCAAGACTATCAAGACAATCATTACTGCCAGCAGCACCACCGAATACTTCCAGATTTTTCGGAAGATGTCCGTCTCCCGCACGGTCACACCCGCAGCGGCACAAGCAATCGCCAGGGATTGGGGAGAAATCAGCTTGCCCAGTGTACCTCCGGCAAGATTAGCCGACGTGGTTAAGACTGGGTTAACGCCGATTTGCATTGCCGTAGCTTGTTGAAGCTTTCCAAACAATACGGCGGAAGAAGTGACCGAACCTGTCAGGAATACCCCCAGCCAACCAATGACCGGAGAGAACACAGGGAACCAACTGCCAGTGTAGTGGGCGAACGCCAGTGCAAGCGTGTAAGACATTCCGGAGTAATTTGCCACATAACCGATGCCTACCACGGAAGTCAGGGTGACGAGAGTGAACCTCATCTGCTTGAGGGTCCCGACAAAGACCTTCGCTCCCGTTGCCGGGCTGATTCTCAATATCAGCATGGAGATGAGCGATGCCAGGAAAATCGCTGTGCCGGCAGTGGTAGCGAAATCGAATCGATAATTGGCCACGTAGATCGAAGGCGTTGCAACAATGGGAGCGTTCTTGAAGACAGTTCCATCAAGGAAAGGCCAATGAGGTACGTTGATTACCCCATGGGTAACCTTGAGAACCCAGGGTTTAAACGCCGGAATGCTCCACATGCCAAACACCAGCATCAAGACGATAAAAGGAGTCCAGGCCTTTATAATTCGACCGCCGGTGTATTGGTTTGCCGTTTCGCTTGCGACATCGGGGTCGTTGGGGAAGCGGAACGTCGACTTCGGCTTCCACAGCTTCAAGAATCCCACCAGACACACCATCGAAACAAAAGAGGACAGAATTGCGGGTAACTCAGGACCCATGAAGCGGGTCACAAAAAAGCAAGTGACCGCATAGCTTCCACCTGCTACCAGCACGGCAGGAAGCACTTCCATCGCTTTCTTCCACCCCGCTAGCAGCACGATCATGACGAAGGGTATGATCAGCGCCAGGAATTCCATATCCGTGCCTGTGGCCCTGGCCAGGACATGGTCGCTGATTTTGGTAACGCTGCCCATCATGATTGTCGGCACCCCTAAAGGTCCAAACGGAACCGGAACGGTGTTGCCGACCAGGCAGACGAGCGCGGCCGTCAAGGGCGGAAATCCGAGGGCGATCAACATTGCGGCGCAGATTGCCACAGGGGCGCCCAAGCCGGAAGTGCCTTCCATGAATGCCGAGAACGAAAAGGCGATGAGTATGGCTTGTAATCTGCGATCGGTGGAGAGAGAGGAGATCGAGCTCTTGATCACTTCCATCTGCCCCGATTCGACCGTGAGGTTGTAGAGAAAGATGGCGGCCAGAATAATCCAGCCAATCAGCAACAAGCCGGTAACCATCCCCAGCAAGGCTGCCGAAAGCGCAGCTGATACTGGCATCCGGTATGTGAGGACGGTAACAGCAATTGTCAGCAGTAATGTGAGCGAACAGGCTACATGGCCTCTCATTCTCTTTACAGACAGCGCCCAAAAAAGAAAGAAAATAGGAATCGACACGACAAGGGCAGTGAGGCCGAGGCTGTTGCCGACCGCCGAATAGTTATGGAACCATTGCGTATGCATAGAGGGTCCTCGTGTTGGCAGATTATAGCGGTTCTCCAATTGGTGTAGAGCGGAGTTGATGCACTCAAGTGGCTTTTTCCTTACGAAAAAGCCACCTTGCACAATTTCAACCACTCCACGGATATTGGAGAACCGCTCTAGTTCACCCGAATATTCAGTTAGATCATTGAATAGGCCCGATAACTGACGATAGCGGTGCTATCGGTGGGATATTATCATTGGAATGTCTGTGACGTCGACCACGGTAGAGTGGGCTTGTCAGTGCTGTTCAGCATACTGTTGAGCTATGTACGCGAAATTGCCTGTTATCAGTTATATAGGTGTACTTTTCCGCAAAAACGATTTGAATCGAAAACGGGAGATTGGCCGAATCGCCTGTCCGCCGCCATCGGCGAACAACGGCGCACGAACGTGGACTGTTGTAGCGCAACTGGTCGCAACGGTCTATATGGGTGTATCGTTCGCTCCGTTCAGGACTGCGGCGTTCGAGGCGGATCGAGGGCAGTGGCGATGAGGGCTGCCAGCAGGAAGGCTCCCGAGGTTGTGCAGAGCGCATAGCTGAGTCCGGCCGTTTCAGAAAAGCGGCCAATCAGCCAAGGGGCCGCGGCGCTGGTGACGCGGCCAATGTTGTAGACAAAACCCATGGCGGTAGCTCGCAGAGAGGTCGGAAAAAGCTCACTGGCAATGACGCTGAAGCCGCTGAAGTAGCCAGTACCGAAAAATCCAACCAGGGGGCCTATGAGGAGAAACGCCGCCGGATTGCGCACGAAGGTAAACAGTGGCACCAGCATGGCAGCCACCAGAAGATAGCCGATGTAGGTGTACTTGCGGCTGTATCGGTCGGCAAGGAACCCGAAGCAGATGTAGCCGAGAAAGGTCCCGCCCTGCATGACGATGGTCCAAAGCGAAGTCTGCACGGTGCTCAGGCCACGCCCGCCTTCGGGAATGGACATGGATAGAAAGTGGGGCACCCAGGTGAACAATCCCCACCAGGCAAAGAGCGTGGCGGCGTTCATGGTGGCGCAAACCAGCATGCCGCGGCCCATCGAGCCGCGGAAGAGCAGGGCCAGCCGGACTTGGGGCGTGCGTTCCTGTTTCCAGACTTCGGGCTCCCGCAAGTCACTCTGCACCCACAAGGTGATGAAGGCCGGGGCGATGCCGGCGAAGAAGACCGCGCGCCAGCCAAAGTGCGGCAGAATGAGGGCAACCGCCGCAGCTCCCAGTGCGAAGCCCACAGCCCATGAGCTCTGCACCAAGGCCAGCGCCTTGCCGCGATGACACGTTGGCCAAGTCTCTGCCACCAGCGCTGCGCCGGAGGCCCACTCCCCGCCCATGCCCAGGCCCAGGACCATCCGGCAAAGGATCAGTTGCCAAGCCGTATGTGTGAGGCCGCACATAGCTGTCGCAATGGAATAGGTAAGAATGCTCCATGTGAGCGCGCGCTTGCGCCCATACCGGTCGGCAAACCAGCCGAAGCCTAGGCCGCCGGCGGCCGCGGAGACCAGCGTCACCGACATCATGGCCCCGCTCATTGCCGCGGAGAGATGCATCTCGCGCTGTATCTCGCCGAGCACAAGCGCATAGAGCATCACGTCCATGCTATCGAGCATCCAACCCAGCGAGGCGGCCAGCAGAGTGCGCTTCTGCTGCGGCGAGGCCTGGGTGAGCCAGCTGGTGATCTCCATCAAAGGCGCTCCATGTTTCTTAAAGCACGGGGGTGTTTTAGAGTTCTAAGAATACGAGAGTGAGGCAGCTTGCGCGTAGCGATCGATACCGGCGGCACATTTACCGACTGCGTCTTTCTGCAAGATGGACGGCTCCAGGTGCTGAAATTGTTTACGACCCACGGCGATCCCTCGCTTGCGGTGCTCGAATGCCTGCAAAGGATCGGCTCTGGCCAAGCCCTCAGTGTGCGTCACGGCACCACTGTGGGCACCAACACCATGCTGGAGAGGACCGGCGCGCGGGTAGCCTTTGTGACCACTGCGGGCTTCGAGGATACGATCGCCATCGGACGCCAGACCCGCAGCCGACTCTACGACTGGTTTGCGCCGCCGCCGGTATGCCTCGTGCCCAGGGACCTGCGCTTTGGCGTTCCGGAGCGGGTCAGCGCCGAAGGGGAAATCCTGCGCTCGCCCACGGAAGAGGAACTGGCGACCCTTCGGGAGAAGGTGCGCGCCAGCGGAGCAGAGGCAATCGCAATCTCGCTTCTGTTCTCGTTTGCCAATCCCGTGACGGAGCGCCGCGTCCAGGCGGCCTTGCTTGCCTTGGGTGTGCCGGTCTCAGCGTCGCACCGGATTCTGCCCGAGTTCCGCGAGTATGAACGGGCCTCGACGACCGTGGTCAATGCGTATCTTGCACCCCGCGTCGAAACCTACCTGGATAGCCTGGACCGGCGTGTGGCCTCTCGTCCTGCGGGCGGGCGAGTGGAGGTGATGCAGTCCTCGGGCGGCATTATCCCCGCTCGGGTTGCGGCCCAGGAGCCGGTGCGCACAGTTTTGTCAGGGCCGGCGGGCGGCGTCGTCGGAGCCTGCCAGATGGCGCGTTGGGCTGGATTTGAGCGGATCATCGGCCTCGACATGGGCGGCACGTCCACGGATGTCTTTCTTTCAGACGCGGCCCTGGGCGGCGCGCGCCTGACGCGTGAATCGCAAGTAGCCGGCGTACCCATCGGGGTGCCTATGCTCGATATTCATACGGTTGGAGCCGGAGGCGGATCGATTGCCCGCTTCGATGCGGGCGGCATGTTGCGCGTGGGGCCGGAGTCGGCAGGCGCCGATCCTGGTCCGATTTGCTTCGGACGCGGCAGCAGACCCACCGTCACCGACGCGAACTTGTTGTTAGGGCGGCTGGACCCGCACAGTTTTCTCGGCGGCGGAGTGGAGCTGGACCGGGAACGCACAGAGAGAATTCTGCACGAGCAGAAGGGACCGCTCAAGACAGTTGAAGAGTTTGCCGCCGGCATCCTGCGCGTGGTTGAGACGGAGATGGAGAAGGCCATCCGCGTGATCTCCATCGAGCGCGGCCACGATCCGCGGCAGTGTACTCTGGTCGCTTTTGGAGGCGGTGGGCCGCTCCACGCCTGCTCTTTGGCGCAAGCAATGCGCATCCCCACAGTCTTGATTCCCGCCATGCCCGGCGCGCTCTCGGCAGTGGGCATTCTGCTGGCGGATACAGTGAGGGACTATTCCCGCACCGTGATGCTGCCGGGCAGCGCTTTCGAGCGTGTGACCGGCCTGTTTGCGCAGTTGGAGGAGCACGCGCGGTCTGAGCTTGTCGGCGAAGACCTCGAAGGCCCGGAATGCCCGGAATGTGTGGTCCAGCGCACCGTAGACATGCGCTATCGTCGCCAGGGGTATGAGCTGAATGTGCCATGGGACGATTGTTCCGCCGAGAGCGCAATCGCCGCTTTTCACCAACTGCATCGGCAGCTTTACGGGTTCTCCGATGTCGATCGGCCGATGGAGATTGTCAACCTGCGGCTGCGCATGGTCGCGGCGGGCGAGCCTTATTTGCCCGCACGGCGCGAACCGGTGCCAGGGGATGGCAGCGCCGCTTGCTACGCCGAGAGAGCGGTCTTGTTCGATGGCCGCCCCCATAGCACGCGCTTTTACCGCCGCGACTCGCTCGTTCCCGGAGATCGAATCCTCGGGCCGGCGATGATCACCGAGTACACGGCGGCCACGGTTGTGCCGCCGGACTGGACCGCACAGGTGGATGGTTTCGGCAATCTCGTCATTGCTGAGGCCGGGGAGGGTAGGCATGAAATCGCAAGCCGACGATCCTGTTGAACTGGCAATCTTCCAAAGCGCGATGCACTCCATTGCGGAGGAGATGGGCGCGGCGTTGCGCTGCACCGCGCTTTCGCCCAATATCAAGGAGCGCCGCGACTATTCCTGCGCACTCTTCGATGGCCAGGGCAGAGTGATCGCGATGGGGGATCACATGCCCGTGCATCTGGGTTCCATGCCCATGTCCGTTCAGGCAGCGATTGAGGCCATCCGCTTTGCGCCCGGAGACATCGCGATCCTGAACGATCCCTACGCTGGAGGAACGCATCTGCCCGACATCACCATGGTGTTGCCGGTATTCCTGCCCAGCGGCGAGTGGCCGGCCTTTTATGTGGCCAATCGCGCTCACCATGCAGACGTAGGGGGCAGCTTCGCGGGATCCATGGGGCCTGCGGAAGAAATCTTTCAGGAGGGGATTCGCATTCCTCCGGTGCGGATCGTGCGCAACGGAAAGATCGATCGCGAGATGCTGGACCTGATCCTGTTGAACGTTCGCACTCCGTGGGAACGCAAGGGCGATCTCGAATCGCAGATCGGGGCCTGCCGCGTGGGCGAGCGGCGCATTCTTGAAGTAGCGGAGAAGTATGGAGAACCCCGGCTGACCCAGCTCATTGAGGAGCTGCTCGACTACTCCGAGAGGCTTGTGCGGGCGGAACTGCGCACCATGCCCGCTGGAGAGTTCAGCGCCGAGGATTGGCTCGACGATGATGGCGTAACCGACACCCCGCTCAGAATCGCAGTGCGCATTCAACTCGACCCTGAGGCAGGCGCAATCCACGTGGACTTTGCCGGCTCCTCGCCCCAGGTTGCGGGCTGCGTTAATGCCGTCCGCGCCATCACTCTTTCGGCGTGCTTTTATTTGTTGCGCTGCCTGCTCAAGGAGGATGCGCCCGCCACGCAGGGGATTCTGCGACCGCTGAGCCTGAGTGCGCCGCCGGGGAGCATCGTCGACGCCTCAACCTCTGCAGCGGTAGCAGGTGGCAATGTCGAGACCTCACAGCGCATTGTGGATGTTCTGCTTCGCGCCTTGGCGGAAGCAGTTCCGGCTCGCATCCCAGCTGCCAGCGCCGGTACCATGAGCAACCTCACCATCGGAGGAGTTGACCCGCGCACTGGAGAGCCCTTCACCTACTACGAGACTGCGGCCGGCGGCATGGGAGCGCGTCCGGGGATCGACGGCATCTCCGGCGTACAGACCCACATGACGAATTCTCTGAACACGCCCATCGAAGCCCTGGAATATGCCTACCCATTCCGAGCACGTCTTTATGCCTACCGCGATGGTTCGGGCGGCGCTGGACAGTTCCGCGGAGGCGATGGTCTCATCCGCGAAGTAGAATTGCTCACTTCCGCGAAGCTCACGCTGCTTGCCGACCGTAGGCGCTTCCGGCCTTATGGGCTTGAGGGCGGCGAGGAAGGTGCGGCCGGTGGTGCATGGACTACGAAGTTTGGCAGCACTGTGGAGACCCCACTGCCCGGAAAATGCAGCCGGAAACTCGATACCGGAGACACCATCCGAATTGCAACTCCTGGAGGGGGCGGCTGGGGCAAACACCGGCCAGATCCCCAAGGGTCAACCGGATTCTGCAAATGAGCGAGTGGTCGACAGATTCGTATCGAAAAACGCCGCAGTATCAGGCTGGATTCCAGTCGAGATGATCGCGTGTCGGGCGGGTTGTCAATTCCTCGGTGTGCCAGGCACCGGAAAACAGTTACGATGCCGACTTAACCGGAAACATCAGGCACAGACTGCGCGATCTGGGTTGTTCAGTTACCAAAACACTGGGACACACCGGCATTGACTGGGAAAGAGAGTGGGATTCATATCGCAAAATAAGCATTTTAATATCAATAGTTTGAAAATCGAATCTTTGAAAGTACCCCCAAAAGTACCCCCCGCAGAACGGGGCTAGGGGCTTTTTGGGTGATTTCAGGAGGCTGGTAGGCGGAGGGTTTCCGAGAGGGTTAGTTGTCCGGGCAAGGGTGTCTGGGCAAGCTGAGACCGCATTGGCCCCCCTGCGAACCGGCGGATTATTCCTTCGTTTTCAACTTTGAGTCGTTTTCGCGGATGAACTCTTCAATTTCTGTAGCGCTGGCCAGCAGGCGCAACCATTGCTCCTTGTAGAGCGTGACTGGAAAGCGCCCCATGCCATAGAGAGAAACAGCGCCCTTTTCACTCACCTTTAGAGTGATGCCGCCCTTGTCTTTGGTTTTGAGTTTGGCATTCTCCGCCCGCAGACGCTCCAGTTCCGCTTGCATCTCCTCTGCATTCATCCGTTCCCTCCGGCTTTCAATTCGCAACTCACTCCCAATTCTATGCGCTGCCAAGGGGCAGAGCCGAACCTCTCTCACTTGCCGAGACCCAGCAGAATTCGCACCAGGCCGTCGATTTCCGCCATCACATCCGTCAGCGCGGTGCGGACATAAGCGCGTTGACGTGCCAGACTGGAGCCGGATGGAAAATCTTGATCGTGAACGACAGATACGGCTCGTCTATGAGCTTCAGAGCCACATTCCGACAGTTTCACGTGCAATGCGTTTTCAGAGTTGAACAACGGTAACGGAACGTCAAGGAGTTTCTTTTCTATGTCGCGTTCTCCTAGCAGTCCAGTTGATTGAAAGGGCTTAATCGCATCATTCACACTCGCTGAATTAAGGACGGCTGTTACGAAATGCGCCTCAGCGGCGTTGTTGAAAGCAGCCCAATATAATTTGTGCTCCACCAGCAAAGGCAAATCTTGAGCTTGCCGGTCACAGTATGTTGCAGAGACGTTTGTCCCGGCAGCGTTGTAAAGCACCAAATGACGATGTGCTGGAGTCTGAGATGTAAGGCCGCGCTGATAATCAATTCGTTGCAGTGCGGACTGGCGGGCAGATTTAGCGCCGCGCTTCTCCTTCCAGATAGCCTCAGCCTGCTCCATCCATTTGGCAAACTCGCGGTATCCTTTGCGTCTCAGAGCGTTGGTATCCAGAGTGAAGTATTCACTTTGCGATTCTTCCAAAGGCAATACGATAGGAGACAGTTCAAGCAAAGCAAAGGGCAAGACATGACGGGAAATCGCTGTACCGAACAGGAAGCGGCCTTCGACATTTCCTTGCAAACGCACGTCCTGATAGGGCGGTTTGGAGTCCTTTGCGCTGTGTTCGCTAGTTTTCGCATAGTAGAGCCGATCCGGCTCCCGCTTGCCATTTAGACCATCTACGGTAACAAAGTAAAAATTGCGTGGTACGATGGTCGCGCCCTGTTTGAATACTTTGGCATAGGCGCTGGACCGGGTTTCGGATTTTGCTCCCTTTCCGGTAGATAAAGCGCATCGATTTCCCAGCCAGATGACATGAGCGGTTGCTTTCTCGATAGTGAATGCATCTGCAACTTTATCCCAGGGCAAATCGCGCCCAGCCAGCTTGCCTTGCCAAACCTGAGCAGGGATAGCGCCCTTAGGGAAGCTCTGCACAAGTCTGCAAGCCGCGTGATTCTTGGATAAACTATAGGCATGAAGCAGATGGCGCGTTTTCAGCAGACGTTTGCCTCGCAGGCGAGTTTTGAGAAGCATGGGCGCAAAAGCAAGCGGGAGCTGTTTCTTGACCAGATGAACCAGGTGGTTCCGTGGGCCGAGTTACAGGCGTTGGTCGAGCCCGCTTATCCCAGGGCGGGCAACGGTCGTCAGCCTGTGGGCCTGGGGATCATGCTGCGGACATATTTTCTTCAGCAGTGGTTCAGCCTCTCCGACCCCGGCATGGAAGAGGCCTTTTACGAGTCGCCCGTGCTGCGCCGTTTTGCCGGGGTCGATCTGGGCCTGGCCGCGGCGCCGGATGAAACCACGATCCTTCGCTTCCGACACCTGCTTGAGCGCAACGAGTTATGCGGCCAGATGCTGGACACGGTGAATCGCTATCTGGAGTCGAAGGGCATCCGCATCACGACGGGCACCATGGTGGACGCGACCATTATCAGCGCGCCCTCGTCGACCAAGAACTCCAGCGGCAAGCGCGATCCGGAGATGCATCAGACCAGGAAAGGCAACCAATGGTACTTCGGAGCCAAGGCGCACATCGGCGTGGATAGCAAGGAGACGGTGGTGCATTCGGTGGCGACCACCGCGGCCAGCGTGGCCGACAAACATATGCTGCCCGAGTTATTGCACGGCGAGGAGCGCAAGGTGTGGGGCGATGGCGGTTATCAGGGCCAGAGCGAAACCATCCGCGCCGCCGCGCCGCGGGCGCAGGATATGACTTGCCGGCGGACAAAATACAAGAATTATGTGGATGAAGAAGCCAGACGCAAGAACACGGCTAAGTCGCGAGTTAGAGCCAAAGTCGAGCACCCTTTCCGCATCCTGAAGCGCGTCTTTGGATTTACCCGGCTGCGCTACCGGGGCATCTTCAAAAACCACCAATGGATTTGCGCGGCCTTTGCGCTGGTGAACCTGTACCAACACCGCAACCGGCTGGCCTCACAAGCGGCGTAGTGTCTCTGGAGGCCGGAAAAACCGCCTGCGGAGATCAAAGAGACGAACTGAACCTCGCCGCATTCCCTTGTAAACCGCAGCAAAAGGAGAAAAATGATCGCCGGTCGCCCCCACGCTGCAAAATCACAAACCTGCGCAGAGGTTCCTTAGAACTGCCGGGACGAAGGGACTGCTCTGCGAAAAGGACGCACGACGGCACATTAAAAAGCGGTGTAACACCCCATAAGTCCCAGTAGCCCGACAGTCGGAACCTTGCCGAGTATTTGCGCTGGATCAGATTCTGGTGCTGGTCTGCGGTGAGTACGCTTCGCGGCATGACAAAGGCAAGCTTGCCGCCCGGACGAGCAAAGGTTTGCATGGAATGAGCGAGAAAGACAGTCGCCAGTTCCATCTGGGTAAACAGCTTTTGCGACTTGGGAGCAATTTTGTATGTCTCCACAGCCCGGAGTTTGATTTCCTTCTGATACTCCGGGTCTGTGACGTAGCGATAGGCAACCCAGGGAGGATTGCCTAGAATGATGTCGAATTGTTGTCGCAACATGGCGGGCCGGTAGCTGTTGCGAATAATAAAGGACCAGATGGAATTCTGCTTTTGCTGAATTAACTCACTCAGCCCAACGGCGAATTTCCAGAGTGCGTTTACAATTTCATCCCGTTGGAGAACATGAGAGAGGCCGGACACTGCCTGTTGTAAATACCTGTCGAGAGATTCCCGTGATTCTTTGTTTCCGCTGGCGAGGTCTTCCGCTATGCGGGTTGCGGCAACAATGGCATCATCAAAGTTATCCGGTTGATTGACCATCATGTCCGGCAGTACAAAGCTGCGCTCGTTGCGGCGAGGACCAAATGTAATTTCAATTCCGCTCAACTGCTCCAGCAAATTCCTTTCAACTTCACGCGGTAAAAAGAGCGAGTCGGCAAGGTAGATGGGAATTTGAACGGGACGGCGGGCAGAATTAACCAGCTTACCCAAGGCAAGGACATAGGTTGCACGGGCTATAGTCACAGCGACGGGGTGAATGTCTATGCCTTTGACATTTGCCAAAATCTCGCGGAGCCGGTCGTGTGGTGTGCCTGCTGAATTGTGTTTGAGAAAATGGCTTATAGCAGCACGTAGAAAACTTCCCGAGCCACAACTTGGATCAAGGACACTCTTATAACCCTGAGCGGGCAGCATTTCGGCAACGATGCGCTCACAAAGCCAATCAGGTGTGTAGTACTCCCCCAAATCATGGCGATCCTTCGGGTCAATGAGTTGCTGATAAACCCCCTTCAGCACGTCTTCACGGATTAGGAGCAGGTTATATGTGAGCAGCGTATCGAGAACGCGCTCCCAGACAGGAGCCAGCAATTTTTCAGCTTGTGGAGTACGAATCCAGTGGAAGAAGTCCTCATCTGCGAGGTTGGCTAAATGCTTGGACTGAAAATACTGACCAGAAAATACGTCTTGGGCTACTTGCCTGAGCGATCCACTGGTTACGCCGCCGGAAAGAGCGGACCAAACCATGAGACGTGACACACTGACGAGCCATGTATGGCGAAGAAACAACTCGTCAACTTCAGATACATCCTCCCCGGTTTCCCTATCGCGCTTTAAGCGGTCAGACTCGCTCAGCTTGCCGTATGTGACAGTGAGATAGCTTTGCCATGTGTCGATGGCCAGCCTGGCTTCACTAGCACCGCGAGAGGCGACCCAGGCACGACGCAAAGTTGCCAAGCCCTCGCGGAATAAATGGCTTTCGGAGCCGAAGTCTTCTCGGATCGCCTCAGAGGTCGGCTCAAGCTGGTTAGGACGAAAAAGAAAGATGTCCAGCCAGCGGTAGAAATCGCCGAGGGTGTCCTCTTTGAGAAGAATCTCCCGGCGGAGATCGAGAACGATATTCTCTGGAATTAGCTCTGCATCTTCTGGCAGTACAGCACGATAGATTCTCCATTGGACCCCATCAGTTGCAACGGCGTCCAGGTTTCTCCGCAGTATCGGCTCTGATTGCCAAATCGCGGTGACATACTCCCGGAGCTGGCGCTCAGCCTCAGATAGCGTTTGTTTCAGGCTTCTCTCAAATTCGATGATGGCCGACCCATATACCGTGTCCGCTCTACCCCGTTTAGCGCCTTGCGGCGTATTGATGCGCAGAGATGTCTCCGCCCCTTTGGCGTAAATGCCCACTTCCCGTGTGTTTGGGAAGAGTGTCCCCAGTAGCGAACTGAATCGTTCACGCTTGCCAATTTCACTTGACGTATTTTTTATCTCGCTCAGATAGGCGCGAAGCGTGTGAGACGTGTTCTCAGTCAGTGAAGTTGCCATTGTTGCCCTTCGAGCGCAGTCCCTCTGGTGCAAACTTGCGGTATTGTTATGTACAGCACCATCCTACTATGTCTAATGGCGTAGGATATTTGCACTCGATTGCGAGGGGATATGGGGCGGAACTATTCCACACGCGATTTCTTCCGGCAGATGCCCAACCGGGTTCTGGC
Source organism: uncultured Acidobacteriaceae bacterium (assembly GCA_963713645.1). Lineage (GTDB taxonomy): Bacteria > Acidobacteriota > Terriglobia > Terriglobales > Acidobacteriaceae > Telmatobacter. The sequence goes on from CAVQMQ010000032.1 coordinate 142,087, forward strand.
TCGCTACTTTCAGGAGCGCGGCTTGTATGCAGAACTGGACATTGCGGCAATGCGGGAGACTAAGATTGATCCACAGTTTGCCGCATGGCTTTTGTTGCCGGATGACGAGCGCAGCAAGATGGATGCGGAGTTTACTGAGATTCACGCGCTGAGTTGTGAAAAAGGCTGGTGCGCGATTCGGGACGAAGCGGAATGGAAGTTGCGTGAAAAGCCGGAAGAGCTAGCGGAATTTGTGGAACGGCTTTCTGGGCTGACAAATCACTACGAACGGGCGATGGTCAGCCCACGGAAGCCGTGGCCGGTCATCTGGCCTTTGTATCCCATACGTTTCAACGCTTGCAAAATCGTAACGTTGCTCATGGGCTTTGACTCGCTGCGGTCGCCGGGGAAGAGCCATTCACTCCCACCAGTCAATGTGCGCAGCATTTCCAGAACCTCGATTGCCTGGGATGCCAGCGGGACAATATGCGGATCGCGCATCTTCATCCGTTCGGCGGGGATATTCCAGCGGGCGGCTTCCAGGTCAAACTCCGCCCATTTCGCTCCAATCAATTCACTGGTGCGGACAAAGGTAAGCGCCATGAGCTTCATTGCCAGCCGGGTAACGTGCGTTCCCTGGTAGACCTCGATTGCTCGCAAGAGTGCTGGCAGTTCCTTTGCGTCTACGCGGGTGTAGTTCACTTTGCGGGTGATTTTGAGAATGTCACTGGGGCGAATCTCGCTTGCCGGATTGCGCTTCGAGTATCCGTGGGCGATGCTGTAGCGGAAGACCTGCCCAACCGTCTCCAGAGCACGTTTGGCAATATCCCTTGCGCCGCGCTCTTCGATCACTTTGGTCATGGCCACCAGTTCCGGCGCTTCGATCTCGGCAACGGGACGCGCTCCCAGGCACGGGAGAATGTCGGCATCCATGCGTCTGATGGTTGCGTCTACATGCTGGGCGCTCTTTTCAACCTTCCAGTGGTCAAACCATAAACCCGCGATAGTGCGGAAGGAATTTTCCGCTGCAACCTTTTCAGCCGTCTTGGCAACCTTCCGTTGTGCCATCGGGTCGTGCCCGAGGGTGAGCAGCTTTCGTGCGTCGGCGTGGCGCTCTCTGGCCAGCGCAAGGGGGACATCCGGGTACTTTCCGAACGACATCAGCTTCTCAGTTCCCCCGAACTTGTATGCCCACCGCCAGAGCTTGCCACCAGCCGGAGTAACCCAGAGATAGAGGCTTCCAGCGTCACTCAATCGGTATGGTTTTTCAGATGGCCGGGCTTTGCGAACTTCGGTGTCTGTCAATGGCATATCTACCCCCCAAATATCCCCATTTGGAAAAGTACCCCCCGATGGAAAACAAAATACCCCCCGAAGTACCCCCCACAGGACTTGGCTTCAATAGTACGCCTTTAGACGAAAAAACACACTATCCCTTTTGTTTTCTGTCGTTTTTTGATTGCTCTTGGATGTCTTAGGATGGCTTAAAATAGACTTATGGTGGGCAGTGAGGGACTTGAACCCCCGACATCCTGCTTGTAAGGCAGGCGCTCTAACCAACTGAGCTAACCGCCCACATCGCGGCTCGAGCCTTGCGGCTCCTCTCATCATAACAGTGCGGAGGCTGGTTGCATTATCGAAAGCATTTCGGCCAGGAGGCACAAGCGCTTCCTGGCCGAAATGTGGTCAGAGCCTCTCTCTATTCAGACATTTTCTCTTCAAACCTTTCCGATGAGTTCAGGCAAGGTCGAAGCGGTCAAGGTTCATCACCTTGATCCAGGCCGCCGCAAAGTCATCGACGAACAACTCCTGCGCGTCGGCAGAGGCATAGACTTCCGCGAGGGCGCGCAGCTGAGAGTTCGATCCGAAGACAAGATCGACGATAGTACCCGCATGCTTGAATTCGCCGGTCGCCCGGTCCCTCCCTTCCAACACGCCTTCAGAGGTCGCTGACTTCTCCCACTTGGTATTCATGTCAAGGAGATTCACGAAGAAATCGTTGGTCAGTGTCTCGGGCCGCTTGGTGAAGACTCCGTGTTTGGAGTGCCCGTAGTTTGCACCGAGCACGCGCAGGCCGCCGATCAGAACCGTCAGTTCGGGAGCGGTCAGTGTGAGCAGGTTTGCCTTGTCAATAAGCAGCTCAGCCGCTGCTGCCTCCTGCCCCTTGCGAACGTAGTTGCGGAAGCCGTCCGCAGTTGGCTCAAGCACCGCGAAGGAAGCCACATCGGTCTGCTCCTGCTTGGCATCCGTGCGTCCCGGCGAGAACGGAACCTTTACGGCCTGACCGGCCTTCTTTGCTGCTTCTTCGACGGCTGCCGAACCGCCCAGCACGATCAGATCGGCCAGCGAGACCTTCTTCCCTCCGGACTTCGACGAGTTGAACTCCTTCTGGATCACTTCCAACTTCTGAACCACCTTCGCCAGTTCCGCAGGCTGATTCACTTCCCAATCCTTTTGCGGAGCGAGGCGAATCCGTGCTCCGTTGGCTCCGCCGCGCTTGTCGCTGCCACGGAAGGTTGAGGCCGACGCCCAGGCCGTCGTCACCAGTTGGGAGATGGACAGTCCCGAGGCGAGAATCTTGGCCTTCAACGCCGCAATCTCCGGCTCACCGATCAGTGCATGATCCACTGCGGGAATCGGGTCCTGCCAGAGCAGATGTTCTTTCGGAACCAGCGGGCCGAGATAGCGCGAGACGGGTCCCATGTCGCGGTGGGTCAGCTTGAACCAGGCCTTCGCAAACGCATCTGCGAACTCCTGCGGATGCGCGAGGAAGTGACGGGAGATATTCTCGTAGATAGGGTCTACCCTCAACGATAAGTCAGTCGTAAACATGATAGGCGCGTGCTTTTTCTTAGGGTCGTGCGCGTCGGGGACGGTATTCGCCGCGGCTCCGCCCTTAGGTATCCACTGCTGGGCGCCAGCGGGACTCTTCGTAAGTTCCCACTCATACTTGAACAGGTTCTCCAGGTAGTCGTTGTCCCATTTCACGGGTTCGTCGGTCCATGCGCCTTCCAGGCCGCTGCTGATCGCATCGACGCCCTTGCCGCTTCCAAAGCTGCTCGCCCAGCCCAGGCCCTGCTCTTCGATTGGCGCGCCCTCGGGTTCGCGGCCCGCATACTTGTTCGGATCGGCCGCGCCATGCGCCTTGCCAAACGTATGTCCGCCGGCGATCAGGGCAACGGTCTCCTCGTCATTCATCGCCATGCGCGCGAAGGTCTCGCGAATATCAATTGCCGCCGCAATCGGATCCGGCTTGCCATTCGGCCCTTCCGGATTCACGTAGATCAGGCCCATCTGAACCGCGCCAAGAGGATTGTCCAACTGGCGGTCGCCCTTGTACCGTTCGTCACCCAGCCACTTGGTCTCAGGACCCCAATAAACGTCCTCTTCCGGCTCCCAGATGTCCACGCGCCCGCCGCCGAAGCCGTGGGTCTTCAATCCCATCGAATCCAGCGCCACGTTGCCGGCGAGAATCATCAGGTCGGCCCAGGAGAGCTTCCGGCCATACTTCTGCTTGATCGGCCAAAGCAACCGCCGCGCCTTGTCCAGGCTCACATTGTCCGGCCAGCTATTCAGTGGAGCAAACCGCTGCGCACCCCGGCCTCCGCCGCCGCGGCCATCGGCAATGCGATAGGTGCCGGCGCTATGCCATGCCATGCGGATGAAGAACGGCCCATAGTGGCCGTAATCAGCAGGCCACCAAGCCTGCGAATCCGTCATCAAGGCATGAAGATCCTTGACCACGGCATTCAAGTCCAGGCTCTTGAACTCTTTGGCGTAATTGAACGACTCGCCCATAGGATTGGACAGTTGCGAGTGCTGATGCAGGATTTTGAGGTTCAGTTGATCAGGCCACCAGTTGGCGTTGGTTGGGGTTCCAGCGAGTGTATGACTGCGAGCGCCACTCGAAAACGGGCAGTTTCCTTCGATTGACATTGTTCTCTCTCCTTGGGAGGGCCGGCGACCGGAATGGTTGTCCAGACGGGTTGTCGGATCTTTGTTGCAGTGCGCTCTATTTCTTTGAGGCCGGCCTCTATATGCGGCTTGCAATGCTCCGCAATTTCCAGAGCAAGCATACGCCCACCCCGTAAGGGTAGCCTGTCTCCTGTGATAAGTAAAATCGATTGTTTCGACGATTACAATCGCTGTAATCTATGGCTGGATAAGGGAAACCGAAAACAGATGAATCTCCAGGAATTGCGTTATCTGGTTGCTGTAGCCGAGCACCGGCATTTTGGACAAGCGGCGGAGGCCTGCAACGTGAGCCAGCCGACGTTGAGCGGGCAGATTCGCAAGCTGGAAGAGGAGCTGGGCGTTACGCTCTTGGAGCGGACCAACAAGCGTGTTTCGCTGACTTCGGTTGGCAGTCAGATTCTTGTCCACGCCCAGCGTGCCTTGTCCGAGGCGGCGCAGGTCGAGGCCGTGGCCCGCGCGGCGCGAGACCCGCTGGTTGGCCCGTTGAAGCTGGGCGCCATTCCGACGCTGGCTCCCTACCTGATGCCGCTGATTCTGAAACCGTTGCAGATTTCGCACCCTGGGTTGACGATCGAGCTGAGGGAGGACCTGACCCGCCCGCTGATCGATGGGCTGCGCAATCATAGGCTGGATGCGGCGCTGATTGCGAGCGATGCGGAGACGCCCGAGGTCACCGAAATTGCGCTCTTTGCCGAGCCGCTGCTCGCTGCGCTGCCGCCCGATCATCGGCTGGCTGGGCAGAGCCACGTTGATGAGGAAGCTTTAAGCAACGAGTTGCTGGTTCTGGCCGACGGGCATTGTTTGGCAAACCAGGCTCTTTCGGCATGTAAGGCGACGGAGATACCGGGCAGCAGCGGGTTGCAGCGGAATATGCGGGCGGCGAATCTCGAGACGCTGGTGAATCTGGTGGCTGCCGGGTATGGAGCAACGCTGATTCCGGCGCTTGCCGCTGACTCCCTGGGGCAGCGGGGAATCACCCTGCTGCCTCTGACCCGTGGCACTTCGCGGACGATCCGGCTGGCCAGCCGCCCCGGCTTCCCTCGCCCGCAAGCGCTGCGCGTGCTTGAAAAAGCAATCCACAAGGCCGTCGCACAGGCTCTCCCAAAAGCCTGATCTCTTACCGAGGTGCGACAGATGCCACCGTCACCAGCTCAGGCATGGGCCGGTTTCCTTATGACTGCGGGGTCGCAATAGGATTATTTTGGATGCGTTGCGGAACGATTCGTTCTTTACCGCCGTCGAAAATAAACTGGACGGGCGGATAAAACAAGTTGGGAGCGAAACGGTCAGTTTCGCGTCGGTCGCTATTAGAGATCGCGAAAGAGTTCATGGATATCGAACACCTCAATACCAGGGCCACGATCATCATCGTCCCAGTCGCGTTCTGGTTTCTCTATCTCCGATGCTTGTTCTTCAAGCTGCGCCGACTGCGATTCAAGGGTATCTAGAGCGTCTGCAATCTCGCCAGCGCAGTCAGGAAAAGCGTCTCGCAAGGATTCCTGGGCTGAATGGATTTCATTTAGTCGTTCTGCCTCGCCCCTGTACTCGTCCGAATCATCATAGCTCTGGTCGTCTTCGCAATCCTTTTTTGCAGTGGCTGCGATTCTTCGTGCGATGTCGGTGGATACCGCCGGAAACCCAACCCGCTTCAAAAAACGTGGCTCGCATTCCTGAATAAGTTGGCAGAGCTCTGCCCATTCTGTAAGTTCGTCGGGAGGTCCAAATCCGCGCGCCGATTCGTCGTAAATAATTTCACGAACTGGTTCCCATGCGCGGTCCCAGGTTGAGGAGAGGTCAGGTGAGGGCACAAATTTTGGGGTCTTTTCTGCCAGCTTATAGTATTGCTCTAGCTCGCTTTTCGTTAAAGCGCTGCATTGCTGTCCCACTTCTGACGTAATGTTTCGCAAATTATAGAGGCTAGATTCTTTAGCCTATCTAAGTGTGGTGGATTACCTGAAACAACGCTATTCACTATTTCGAGTAGATGAATATCAAGCTAGCTCCGGCATGTCGACAAGCTGTTTGTAGGTGATGGTTTGCGTAGTCAGGCATGCGCGCAGCAGGCGAGCCATCAGGTCCGGTTCCATGGTGCGGCGGTTGAGCCTGTAGTTGAATTCGGCGACAGAGTGTTTGAGGTGCTTTTGCTCGACCTTGTGATGGGTGCCGAGCAGAAACCGTTTCAGGTTCGACAGCGTGATGTGAACCCAGGGGAACAGCTCATGCGCTGGTCGATCCTGTTTCCAGATCGCCGTTGCCGTGTGCTCAAAGCCCTTCTGCTTTAGGCGGCGATAGCCGTGCCAGCCATCGGAAAGAATGCGGCTGCCGGGCTTGACCTTGCCGGCAAGGAACTTCTCCAGTGTCTCTGTGGCCGCATCGGGAATCACCTCCAGAACGGCAAATCCCGGCACTGGTTTTTTCCCCGGCTTCGCTGGGCCGCGCCGCTCCACCGCCACGGCCACCACGGACTTGGTCCGGAGATCGCGTTTGCCGCGTCCCCGCCGTCCTTGGCCGTGTTCCTCGCCACCCACGTAGCCCTCATCGACCTCCACCAGCCCGCTGAGCCGGTAGCGCTGATCGCGGTCGCTCATCGCCTTGCGAATCTTATGCAGCATCAGCCAGGCGGTCGGATAACTGACTCCGATCTCCTTGGCCAACTGCATGGCGGAGAGGCCCTTTTTATCGTGGCTCATGCGATAGATTGCCCAGAACCAACTCGACAGTGGTGTCCGTGTCTTGTGGAAGATGGTCCCCGCTGTTACCGAGCACTGGTAGGCGCAAAGCGCGCACTCATGCACCTGGCGCTCGGCCATATACCCGCGGCTCGACCCGCCGCAGCGAGGGCATTTGAAACCCTCCGGCCAGCGCTGGAGGGTTAGCTGCTCGCCGCACTATTGCTCATCTCCGAACGATGCCCTGAACTGTTGCACCGTCATCATCCGACTCCGCTTCGTCGCTGATCTTTTCGCCATAACTATATAGTATCGCTATTTATTCGCCTGAACAAGCTTGATATTCATCTTTTGCAATTGCTGTAGTCCGAAAGCGCAGGCTCAAGTGGCTTTTTCCTCAAGAAAAAGCCACCTTTCACTGCCGTCAATAAGTCTACATGTATTCCGAAAATGCTCTAGTCGAAGGGCCTCGATTTGGTGAACTGCGCGTGCTGGCGCGCGGGGGAGGCGGGTTCGGCCGTTGCCGCGGCGGGGGCATTGCGTTTTACCTTCAGATTGTTCAGCGCATAGTCGATGAAGCGCGGATCGAAGTGCGGTGGCTGGCCGAGAAAGCGGCAACTGGCTGTTACCTGATCGACGATGAAACGGGGCTGGTAGGCGGCAAAATCCAGCCCCTTATCTTTTTTCAGCTTGTGGGCGATGGAGTCAAAGACCTCCGCCGGCAGCGTCAGCCCTTGGCGCGCGCACTCGGTTTCAAAGATGCGGCGATAGCCGGCGAGATCAGGCGCGCCGACCTCGATCTTGTAGGGCAGGCGGCGGAGGAAGGCCGGGTCCATCAGGTCTTCCGGATCGAGGTTGGTGGAGAAAATCACGAACTCTTCAAAAGGGATGCTGAAGGTTTTCCCAGTGTGCAGCTTCATGTAATCGATGCGGCTTTCGAGGGGGACAATCCAGCGGTTGAGCAGGTGGGTGGGCGAGACCAACTGGCGGCCAAAGTCGTCGATGACGAAGCAGCCGCCCAACGCTTTCAGATGCAGCGGCGCTTCGTAATAATGCCCGGCTTCGTCATAGCGCAGGTCGAGCATATCGAGCGTCAACTCACCGCCGGTGACGACAAACGGCCGGCGGCAGGGAACCCAGCGCAGATCGTGGTCTTCGGCGCGAATGAAGGAGAGGATTTCGCTCTCTTCCATCTCGGCGGGCTTGACCGGGATATGAATGCTGGGATCATGGAAGCGGATGATCTGGCCTTCGACGCTGATCGCGTGGGGGATATAGATTACGTCGCTAAAAACGCTTGCGAGCGAGAAGGCAAAAGAGGTTTTGCCGTTGCCGGGCGGGCCGTAGAAGAGCATTGCGCGGCCTGAGGCCAGGGCCGGTCCGCATTGCTCAATGATGCTGTCACTGAAGGTCAGGTCGCCGAGAGCCTTGCGGATTCGCTCGAAGGTGACGCGCTCGTTGGTCGGCTTCTGGCGGCTTACCTGCTCAATGAAGTCCTCGATCGGAACTGGCGCGGGGCCCACGTAGCGCAGCCGCTCCAAAGCGTCGATGGTAAAGCGCTTGCCTTCCTCGGTAAAGGCGTAACGCATGTCGATCGGGCTGTGCGCGTCGCCCATTCCGAGAACCCGCAGCAACTGGCGGTCAACGGCCATCTGCGCCAGATCGGCGACGATGTGGAAGGGTAATTTGATGGCGTCAATGAACTGGCGGCAGCTTTCCAGCCGCCCGGAGTAGATGAGCTTGAGCAACAGCTCCAACAGTTCGACCTCATCGATGCCGGTCGCCGCCAGGTTAGCCGGCTCGGCTGGGAGCCGGTGCAGAAAGGTTTCCAGCGTCTGCTGCTCGATTGCGCCGAGGGCGACGAGGTTGTCCCCGAGACGCCCGCCGCTGGCCAGCATCCGCTCCAGAGCTGCGGAAACCTGCTCGACGCTGACCAGGCCAGCCCGGATCAGCAGATCGCCCAATCGCATCCGTGCGCCGATGGTTTCCTCCTCGTTTTCATCTTCTATTTCGGATTTTAGGGATGAATCAGGCGAAATGCGGTGATCGGGAGGCAGCCGTGTGGGAAGGCCTCCCGAATTTGGGCGAGAGCAGGGGATTGCCGGTCAAGTTGGGAAGTCAATCCGCCGGTTCTCTCCGTTTTTTTGCGGGCTGAAGTTTGAACTCGCACGATTTTGAGCACTCCATTTTCCACCTCTCCAACCCGCGCCGCTTCCAATTCCTCCCCCATCCCCGCCAAGATCGCTTATGCTGTTAACAATCCTTTCTTGCTCAGGTGAGACCCATACCAAACTCATGAATCCAGTCGTTCTGGCGGTAGACGATCTACGAGAGCAGTATCTGCGAGAGATGGAGCTGGTACGCCAGACCTGTCATCGCACCGGCGACGGCACGGCCGCCATTCGCCGCCGTTCGGCCGTGGTAGACCGGCTGCTGATTGAAATGTGGCGACGCGTCTCGGGCGACCGTCCCGCGCAGAGTGTCTCCCTGCTGGCGCTGGGCGGCTACGGGCGCAAGGATCTCTTCCCCTACTCGGATATCGACATTCTTTTTGCCTTTGCGGATGAAAAGGCCGAAGAGCAGACGAAAGGCGCGGTCCGGGCGATGATTCAGGGGATGTGGGACATCGGCCTGCGGGCCAGCCCCTGTTCGCGCACCGTGAAAGAAGCCGGACGCTTCGATCCGGACAATCTGGAGTTCACACTGGCCACGCTCGACCGCCGTTTTCTTGCCGGCGATTTCCCCCTCTATCAGCAACTCCACAACACAACCTTTCCCGGCCTGGTGCTGAGTGAGTGGAATACGATTGCCCAGAAGCTGGGCGAGATTGCCCGCGCCCGCCATGCCAAATACGGCAACACCATCTTTCATCTTGAGCCGAATCTGAAAGACTGCCCCGGTGGCTTGCGCGACTACCACTTGGCAGTCTGGTTCGCACTGCTCTTTCATCTCAAGGAGACCAAGGAGTGGCCCCGCCAGCGCGGCGGCGTCTTCCAGAGTCCGCGCGGCGATGCCGAAGCAGCCTTCGATTTCCACGCCGCCGTGCGATGTTTTCTGCACTTCCGCCATGGCCGCGACGACAACGCCCTGGACTGGCAGGCACAGGATGAGGCTGCTGCCCGCTCCATTGGCCTGGAGACACGCGGTACAGCCGATCCATCGTATTGGATGCGAACGTATTATCGCCACGCCCGCGTGATCTATCGCCGCGCGGCGTTGTTGATGGAGCACCTGCCGGCGCCAGTCAGCTTCTATAAACAGTTCCGCCGCCGCCGGGTTCCCATCGCGGGCACCGAGTTTGTTCTCGACCAGGGGCGCATTGACGTTTCTCCGGGCGCGCAATTCAACGACACCAGCGCGATACTGCGCGTCTTCTCGCTGATGGCTACCAACGGATACGCGCTGACCCAGGCTGCTGAAGATCGCATCACCGACGCGCTGCCGGTGCTGGCAATTCACATCCCCGAGGGGCCGTATCTGTGGAATGCGCTGCGCGAAGTGCTGCTTGGGCCGCACGCCGCTCACGCTCTCCGCACCATGCATGCGCTCGGCGTGCTGGAGATGCTGATCCCTGAATTCCACGGCATTGATGCACTGGTAATTCGCGACAGCTATCACCGTTACACGGTGGATGAGCATACCTTCCTCACCATCGATAACGTGCACAGCCTGCGCCAGCCTGCGCATGACTACGAGAAGCGGCTGGCCCAGCTCTTGCCAGAGATTGACCGGCTTGATCTTTTCCTGCTGGCGCTCTTGTTGCATGACACCGGCAAGGCCCGCCGCACCGGCGAACACGCCGCGGCGAGTGTCGAGTTGGCCGACGCATTCCTCGCCCGGCTGGATTTTGACGCCGAAGAACGCGAGGCCGTGCTGCAATTGATCCGCCTGCATCTCGATATGTCCAGCGCGCTGCGCCGCGACATCTTCGACCAGGAAAATATTCGCGGCTTTGCAGAGAAAGTGGGCAGCCCCACACTGCTGCGCATGCTGACGCTGATGACCTTTGCCGACATCAAGGCGGTCAATCCGGAGGCGCTGACTCCGTGGAAGGCCGAGAATCTCTGGCAGCTTTACATGTCAACCTCGAACTACATGGACCGTAGCGTGGATGAGGCGCGCTATCACGCGGCGATTGACCCGACGCTGCTCAACCGCATCCGTTCGCTGGTTCCGATCGCGCAGTACGAAGACCTCAAGCACTTTCTTGAAGGCTTGCCGCAACGCTATCTGCAAACGCGGTTGCCGGAGCAGATTCGCAATCATTTTCTGATGGCCTGCCGTCTCGATGACGATAAGGTGCAGCTTGACCTGCGTCCCAATCGCCAGCTCTTCGATTTGACGGTGATTACCCGCGACCGCAAGCGGCTATTTGCCGATGTGGCCGGAACCTTGGCTGCCTGGGGAATGAATATCGTCAAGGCCGGAGCGTTCTCCAACGAGGCTGGCGTCATTGTCGATAGCTTTCACTTTACCGATGTCTTCCGCACCCTTGAACTGAACCCCTCAGAGACTGACCGCTTCCTGGCCAATCTGCATGACGTGGTGGCGCAGAAACTCGATGTCGAGCAATTGCTCAGCGCTCGCCGCCATCTGAATTACCCCGCCAATGCCAAGGTGGAGGTGGCCACGAAGCTGGAGTTCGATACGACATCCTCGACGCATTCCACGCTGCTTCAAGTTGTTGCGCTGGACGTGCCGGGGCTACTGAGGCAGATCGCGCTGTCGCTAAGCATCCACCAGTGCAATATCGCCGTCGCGCTGATCGATACCGAAGGCGAAACTGCCATTGACGTCTTTTATGTGACCCACCAGGGTCTCAAGCTCACTGAAGCAGAACAGGGTGCGCTGGCAGAGGATCTGACTACAGCTATCAACACGATGCGAACTCCTGCCGGAGCCTGATCTTCGATAGTTTGCATAGAATTATCCGCTGTTGTGCCAGCATAGAAATCAAACGGCAATCACAGGTCATCTGTGGCCTCCTCGAACGGCCGGGGTGCTTCTGTTACGCAGAGCACTCCCGGCCGTTCGTCTTTTGCTTTTTTTGTCAGTCTTTCCTAGCCAACTGGAGCTTACGATGCAATCGATGCAGGACGCATTTTTGAAGAAGGCCAGCGAGCTGGCCCGGCAGGCAGGCCACATCTGGCCGGAATATGCTGCCTGCGAGGCGGCGCTTGAGTCGGGCTGGGGACGGTCCGGCCTGGCCGTCAAGGCTAATAATCTCTTCGGAGAAAAACAATCGCGTCCACCATTTGCAGGGACGGGCACGCTGGAGTTGCCCACGCGCGAATATTTGCATGGCGAGTGGGTCACGGTGACCGCGGATTGGGTGGTCTTTCCCGATTGGGCGGCCAGCTTTCGCACCCGCATGGACCGCTTGCACCGGCTAGCCAAGGCCTATCCGGCTTATGGCCGCGCGCTGGCCGCGACGAGTGGCGAACAGTTCGTGCGCGAGGTCTCTATCTCCTGGTCGACGGACCCGCATCGAGCAGATAAAGTACTTGTGGTCTATCAGCAGCACAAAGCCGCATTCGTCCAATCAATTTCCTAAAGCGGTCTATTGTTTTATTTCGCTGCATCAACAAGATATTCGTGCTTCATATGTGCCGGCCGCAGTTGACGATTCTCTCTTTCGGGTGTTGTGATGGGGAGTTGGAGCAGGCGCGGATTTTTATTGAGCCTGCCCGTATGGGGGAACCATGATTCTGGGCCGGGCGATGCTGGCAGCATCTTTTCTTGCAAATATTGTTATTACCGGATGCGGCGGTGGTGGATCGACCATGACCGGTCCGACGCAATCCACTGCGGCTACTCCAACCGTCTCCACAACCGCTGCTCAGAATGGCGCAGTGGTGGTGACGCTGACATCATCAACATCAGAAGCGACGATTTATTACACCATCGATGGCTCGACGCCGACCACTTCTTCCATTCAGTACATTGCTCCGTTCCTGATCTCTTCAAACTTGACGGTGAACGCGATTGCGACAGCTTCAGGAGACACGAACAGCAGCGTCGCAAACCAGAAATTTGCCGCGAATATCGCCTCGGGCGCGCTGGTCTGGAGCGATGAGTTCTCAAACTCATCAAGCGCCAATGCCCAGCCGAATCCGGCAACCTGGACATACGATACAGGGCTGGGGTCCGTCTGCTGCGGCAACAATGAGCTGGAAACCTATTGCGCCTGGGGTTCGACGGCCTCTCCCTGCACGACTGTGAATCCGAACGCATATGTTGGCACTGACGGCTATCTGCACGTCGTCGCCGAGAATCCCTCGGCCAGCGGTTACACATCTGCACGCTTGAAGTCGCAGGGCCTCTTCAGCTTCCAATATGGCCGCATCGAGGCACGGATGATGCTGCCTGAGTCGCAAGGCATGTGGCCGGCCTTCTGGCTGCTGGGCAGCAACATATCAACGATCAATTGGCCGGCCTGCGGCGAGGCCGACGTGATGGAGCACATTGACGGCAGCAACACGCCCTTCGGCGGCGGCACAGGCACCGGTCCCGGATACGACTGGACTCAATCCTCGATTCATGGCACCAGCCTAACTGGCGGCACACCGTATACCACCACCGGATTTTCGGCAGCGGCGTGGCACACCTACGGCATGATCTGGACGAAAGGGCAGATACAATATTACGTTGACGATCCAGCGAACATCTACGAGACCTTCACGCCCAGCACCCAGAGCGGAACCTGGCCTTTCGATCAGGGGCCTCAGTTTATGATCCTGAATCTTGCTGTCGGCGGCGACTGGCCGGGATCGCCAAATAACACCACTGTCTTCCCCTCGTCGATGCTGGTGGATTACGTGCGGATTTACGCCAATTAGCCGACATCACTGGCGCAGAACGAGTTGCGATCCCGGTATTTGCTAGGTTGGTGCTCTTACGTAGGTGAATTGGGAGTCAATGCGAGTCGGTTTCAAAGTAAGCAGAGAAATCGGGAGGCCCGCCAAGTGGACGGTGATCTACATATTTGCACTGTTGCTACTGTTTCTGGTCGGGGTGATCGAGAATCAAGCTGACTCAGAGGGGATGGGCTTTTTGCCGCTCTTAGCGCTTACAACGCCTTGGAGCTGGCTTTTGATGGGGATTTGGGATTTCCCAATTTGGGGAAGCGGGTCTCTAGGGACGCACCTGGCTATATTCTTCACATGCAACGTTATTTCCGGGACGGCAAACGGCTTTATTCTTTATCGCTTGATCAGTTGGAGACAGAAGGGGTGAACGGACTCCGTCTACGATTCAATTCCCAGAAGTGACCATCGGGGCTGAATTGCACCCCATTCACTGCAATCCCGCTTGCGCTCCGAGTGTCGGCGTGGTACAAAAGAATCATTCCAGTTTGCCCCAAAGGCAAACCTGGGTTTCATGCAGAGTGGTTGAGGGACGAGCCCTGTGACGCCACGACAACCTGCCCGCGCAAAACGGGAGTATGGTGTCAACTCTTGCCCGGTAACGGGGAACATGAGATTCGGGGGGCGCTTCAATCCTCATTCAAGAGGCGTCTCGCAAGGTACTTCGAGTCCTTTCACGTTCGCTCTTTATTGAGCCGGTCACATGCTCGCATCTCCGCAGCCGCTCGCGCCGAAGCGAGGGAACTGTGACGATTGCTTACGAGTTGCGATGTCGTGAATGCGGAAAATCCTACGGGGTTCAGCCGCTTTCCATCTGTGACGAGTGTTTTTCTCCCCTTGAGGTTGTTTTTGACCTCGAATATGCCCGTACCCGCTTTACCCGCGAAGCCATCTCTCAGGGACCGCTGAACATGTGGCGTTATCGCGCCCTGCTGCCCGTCTCTGACAGCTATGAGCCGCAGACCCCCGCCGGGTTTACGCCGTTGATGAAGGCGCCGCGCCTTGGGAAGCGCATCGGCGCGCGCAATCTCTATATCAAGAATGATGCTGTCTGCCTGCCCACGCTCAGCTTCAAGGATCGTGTTGTTGCGGTCGCTCTGGCTAATGCGCAGGCATTTGGCTTTGATACCGTTGGCTGCTCGTCGACAGGAAACCTCGCGAACGCGGTTGCGGCTGGAGCGGCGCGGTTGGGGTTGAAGACTTACATTCTGGTGCCGTCTGATCTTGAGCCGGCGAAGATTCTAAACACGCAGGTCTATGGCGCGACGCTGGTTCGCATTGATGGCAACTACGACCACTGCAACCGGCTCTGCTCGCAGATTGCCGACCGTTACAACTGGGGCTTTGTGAATGTGAATCTGCGCCCCTACTATGCGGAGGGGTCGAAGACTGTTGGCTATGAGATTGCCGAGCAGTTGGGCTGGCGCTTGCCGGACAACGTGGTTGTGCCGATGGCCGGCGGTTCGCTGATCACCAAGATACGCAAGGCATTTGATGAGCTGATTGAGCTGGGCTTGGTCCAAGACAAGCCGGTGAAGTTCTTCGGAGCGCAGGCGACGGGTTGTTCGCCCATTTCGACCGCGGTCCGAAACAATACCGAGATCATTGAGCCGCAGCGGCCCAACACCATCGCTCGTTCGCTAGCCATTGGCAATCCTGCGGACGGTCCCTATGCTTCGCGGGTGATTCGCGCGACGGGCGGATGGGCTGAGGATGTGTCGGATGTGGAGATTGTGGCCGCGATGCAGGAACTGGCCGAAACCGAAGGCGTCTTTACCGAGACCGCCGGCGGTGTCACTACGGCTGTCACAGCGCGGCTCTACGCGCATGGCCGCATCCATCCCGATGAACTCACCGTCAGTTGCATCACCGGCAACGGCCTCAAAACCACCGATTGTCTGACTGGCCTTTATAAACAGAATGAAGCCATTCGTCCGCGCTTGAGCGACTTTGAGGCTTTTGTACAGGAACGCAATGAAAACGCCCAGGAGCCAGTCCTGGCAGGAGCCGCAGATGTCCGTTAAAGTTCTATTGCCGAATGCATTTCAGAAGCACACCAACAACGTCCGTGAAATCTCCAGCGCCGCCGCCAATCTGCCCGCGCTTGTGACGGAACTCGAAGGGCTCTTTCCCGCGCTGCGCCAGCATCTGCGCGGAGAAGACGGCCAGATCCGCCGCTTCATCAACTTCTATGTGAACGAAGAAGATATTCGCTTTTTGGGCAATGAGACGTATGCCTTCAAGGATGGGGATGAAGTGCTGGTGATTCCGTCGATTGCCGGGGGCTGCTGCTAAAGCCTCTGCCTATCAATGAAAAAGGCCCGCGCGAATTGCGTGGGCCTTTCGCGTTTCTCTATCTTTTGAAATCAGGGAATTTTCAGTATTCCTGTACTGCGAGATCCAGCGATCCCACCCTAGCGACAAATACAAGTACGTCGCGAGGGTGGGGCACCCAAACTACATGTCATCCGTGAAGTCGCTTTATCCGCGCAGAAAGTCTTTCGCTTTCTGGATGAGCACATCGCGGCTTACGTCCGAGATTGCGTTGGTCAGTGGAATGCCTTTGGGGCAGACTTCGACGCAATTTTGTGCGAAGCCGCACTCCTGCACGCCGCCGTCGCCGGCCAGCGCGCGCAGCCGCTCTTCGGCAAAGACTTTGCCGGTGGGGTGGTTGTTGAAGAGCTTGACTTGGGCAATTGTCGCCGCGCCTACGAAGCCGGTTTCGTCGTTGAACTGCGGGCAGACCTCCATGCAGCAGCAGCAACTGATGCAATTGGAGAGCGGGTAATTGGCCTCCTGCACCTGCGGAAAGACGCGCGGGCCTGCGCCGAGATCGTAGGTCCCATCCACGGGAACCCAGGCCTTGACGGCCTTGAGGTTTTCAAACAGGACGGAACGATCCACCTGAAGATCGCGGACGAGAGGGAACTTCGAGAGCGGCTCAATCTTGATCGGCTGCTCCAAGTTATCAATTAGAGACGAGCAGGCCATGCGCGCTTTGCCGTTGATGCGCATCGCGCAGGAGCCGCAGATTTCTTCCAGACAATTGGAGTCGTAGGTGATGGGCGTGGTCTCGCGGCCATCGGCGGTCTTGGGGTTGGCGGCAATCTCCATCATCGCGGAGATGACGTTCATGCCGGGGCGCCACTCCAGCTCAAAGTTCTCCCACACGGCGGGTGAATCGGGGCTGGCCTGGCGCTTGATTTCGAGTTGTACGGTTTTCTCTGCCATTGGCTCGTCTCCCTTATTTCGCGGCGTCGTAACGGCGCGGGCGCGGCTTGATGAATTGCGTGTCTACGTCTTCGTACTCGAAGCGAGGGCCTTCCGGCGCGCCAGTAAAGCTGGCCTTCGTGGTTTTCAAAAACCTCTCGTCATTGCGATCCGGGAAGTCCGGCTTGTAGTGCGCGCCGCGCGACTCATCGCGCAGCAGAGCGCCCTGCGCAATCACACGCGAAAGCTCCAGCATATTCTTCAACTGGCGGGCGAAGGCGAAGCTGGTGTTGGCCCACTGGCTCTTGTCGCTGAGGTTCACGTTCTTGTAGCGGTCGAGCAGTTCGACGATTTTTTCATCGGCCTGCTTCAATCCCTTGTTGTAGCGGATCACGGTGGCGTGCTCGGTCATTGTCTGGCCCAGCTCGCGCCAGAGCTTGAAGGGGTTCTCGGTGCGGGCATTGTTGAGGAGTTTTTTGTTGATCTCCGATTGGCGCGCAACCTCTGCCGCAGCGCCGCCGTCACCCTCTTGGGCTTCAAGGCTCTTCGCGTACTTGAGCGCATTGGGACCGGATTGGAAGCCGCCATAGATGCAACTGACCAGTGAATTCGCGCCCAGACGGTTGGCGCCGTGGTACTGATACTCGGCCTCGCCGGCGGCAAAGATGCCGGGGATGTTGGTCATCTGGTTGAAGTCCACCCAGAGACCGCCCATGGTGTAGTGCATGCCGGGGAAAATCTTCATAGGCACATCGCGCGGGTCGTCACCGACAAATTTTTCGTAGATTTCGAGGATGCCTTCGAGCTTGCGATTCAATGTAGCCCGGTCGATGTGGGTCAGGTCGAGATAGACCATCGGCTGGCCGTCAATGCCCAGGCCATGCTCGTAGACCACCTTGTGAATGGCGCGCGTGGCCACATCGCGCGGGACGAGGTTGCCGTATTTCGGATACCACTCTTCGAGGAAGTACCAGCGGTCAGACTCGGGAATCTGCTTGATGGGGCGCTTTTCGCCGGCCGTGCGCGGCACCCAGACGCGTCCGCCCTCGCCCCGCGCTGACTCGGACATCAAGCGCAGCTTGTCTTCGCCGGGGATGCAGGTTGGGTGCACCTGGATGAACTCGCCATTGCCGTAGTATGCGCCCTGCTGGAAGACTGCCGATTGAGCCGAGCCGGTGCAAACGACGGAGTTGGTGCTTTTGCCGAAGATGGCTCCGTTGCCGCCGGTGGCCAGAATGATTGCGTCGGCGGGGAAGGAACGCAGATCCATGGAGCGCAGGTCGAGCGCGACGATGCCGCGAGCTACGCCTTTGGAGTCAATAACCGCGGAAAGAAACTCCCAGCCCTCGTACTTTTTGACCTTGCCTTCGGACTCGTAACGGCGCACCTGTTCGTCGAGCGCATAAAGCAACTGCTGGCCAGTGGTTGCGCCGGCGAATGCAGTCCGATTGAAGAGTGTGCCGCCGAAGCGGCGGAAATCGAGCAAACCCTCAGGGGTACGGTTGAAGGGTACACCCATCCGGTCGAGCAGATCAATAATCCCTGGCGCGGCCTCGCACATCGCCTTCACCGGCGTCTGGTTCGCAAGAAAGTCGCCGCCGTAGATGGTGTCGTCAAAGTGCAGCGCCGGCGTGTCGCCCTCGCCCTTGAGGTTTTTGGCCGCGTTAATGCCGCCCTGCGCGCAGACCGAGTGCGAGCGCTTGACCGGAACAATGGAGAAGAGGTCCACCGAGCCGCCGGCTTCGGCGATTTTGATCACTGCCGCGAGGCCCGCCAACCCTCCGCCAACCACGATGATTCTAGGTGCCGCCATCAGTATTCCTTGTCCCTTTCCGCCAGAATTCTCCGCTAGAATTCTGGGCGCGCCTCAAACCCCAAACTGCTTCAGATGATGGTCGAGGTGAACATAATTCAATGCCGCCCACTCGTCGGGTGTCATCTTCCCAAAGAAGCTATGTGGACCCTTCGTGCATCCATCTGACCCGCCTGCCTGAAATCGGTCAATCAGACGTTCCAGCCGTCGCCTTTCCAATTGAAGATCGCGATCATCCTTTACGACGTATGCCTTGTCAGTCGGCATACCCTTTCTGATTGGCGCGCCGCTCAATATGCCAGCCTTGGCGCGCTTTCCAATAAGCTTGCCCAGCCAAACCTGCCGCATGATCCGATCTCCCAGCGAGACCTCCATCCCCACAGAGCAGTGCGCCATCATCTGCGCGGGACTCATCTTTCCCCACAGCCGAGGAGTCTCCGGGCTGAGTTGCGCCATGCGCTGCTTCAATTCCTCTGCCGCCGCTTTGTCAAAGAGACTCTTCATGCCTGAATAACTCTGTCCGTAGCCGGAACGATTCTTATAGACACTCCCGGCAGCGCATTCTCCGGTGCGTTCTTGTACTGCGGGCTGACAAAGGCCCAGATACTGGCCAGTCCTATTCCTGCCAGCACGATGCCCAGCGCCAGGCAGGCATAGCCAAAACGCTTGCGCGCTGTTTCGCCAGGCGTGATGCCCCACTTGGCCGCGAAGAGCCAGATGCCATAGGAGAAGTGCCAGCAGATGGCGATCATCGCAATGATATAGACGGCCAGCATCCAGGGATTGAGCAACTCGATTTGTACCTTATGAAAAGCCGCGCCGGGATTCTCCGGCAAACTCACGCCCATGAACCGCTGCCGCAAAACATGCTGCCCGATATAGAGAAAGGCAATCAATCCCGTCCAGCGCTGGGCCACGTACATCCAGTTGCCTGCCCACGGGTAATAGACCACATTGGACTTGCCGCGCAGCCAGATATACACGCCGTAGATCGCGTGGTAGAGGATGGGCAGAAAGATGAAAGCCCACTCCAGCACCCGCACCAGCGGCAGATGATTGAGGAAGCGAACCTGCTCGCCGTAGGCAATCGGTCCCTTGAGCGCCTCAAAGTTCGAGAGCAGATGCTCAATCAGAAATGCGCCGATGGGAACGACCCCCAGCAGCGAGTGCAACTTGCGCAGCAGAAAGGTGTTTCCCTGAGCAGCCCGCAGAGGGGGAACGCCACGACGGACAGTTGGCGTGGCCGGGTGTTGTGCAGTTGCCATGTGTGTCAGCTCCTCAGGGGCCAGCGACCGGTTGGGTAGTTTCAGATGCAGAGACAGAAAAATCTGGATTCTTACCCGAGCATTATCAAAGCCTTGCACTGTCCCCGTCAACCCACTCCGTGGGGCTTGATCTTTTGCGGCGTAGAAGTGGCACAACTAACGACTCAACATGGGCAGCAGTGCCGCAATGGCACGGCCCCGATGGCTCAATCGGTGCTTGGTTTCGAGGTCAATTTCTGCCATCGTCCGGTCTGGCTCCGGCAGGTAAAACAGCGGATCATAGCCGAATCCGCCGGTGCCTCGCGGCGCATCCAGAATCAGCCCTTCCACGGTGCCCTCGGCGGTATGGAGCGCAACTCCGTCCTTGGCCACAACCAGTACGCAGCGGTAGCGGGCTGTGCGCCGGGGCGCGGGCTGGCCGAGCGGCGGTTTGGCATCGGGAAGCGCTGCCAGCCGTTGCAGCAGAACCATGTTGTTCCACACATCGGTGTTGTCGTTGGCGTCGGGTGAGTCCACCAGGCCGGCATCGGCGGCATACCGCGCGGAGCGCACTCCCGGCCCGCCGTCCAGAGCATCAACTTCGAGGCCAGAGTCGTCGGCCAATACCAGATCTCCCGGCGCAAATCGCGAATAATAAACGGCCTTCAGAGTCGCGTTCTCGGCAAAGGTCAGCCCGGTTTCTTCGGGCGCGAGAATATCTCTCAGACCGGGAAGGCTTTCAATTTCCAGATTGTGAGCCAGTGCTGCTGTGCGGAAATCGCGTAGCTTGCCCTGGCTGGTGGTGGCGGCATAAATGCGTAGAGCCATGAGAGCAGTGTATAAGGCGAGCGGCGAGAGTTCCTGCTGTGTTGCAGGGATTTGATAAGATTGCCCGCAGGTGTAATCAATGAAAAGATGGGCGACCTTAGTTGCGATCGTGCTGATAGCGCCGCTTGTAGGCGCGCAGGCTATTGCGTCTTACAGCCTCACCAAAGTCGGCGGAATCGCGGGGGAAAATGGCGTATTCGCCTCCCAAGACGGATTGATCACTGTCTATTCAGATCAAACGGTTCGCGTTCAGTATGGATCGGATCCAAAATGGAAATTCATCGACAACACTGGAAATGTATCGTTCGGCTTTAAGGAGGGAGTTATGAAGCGAGTGCCGGACACCATACCGCTCGCTGCCGCGCACGAATTTGCGTTCTGTGATCCGCTAAATCAAGTAGATGTTTGGAAGACGATGGACAGCGGGGTCGGGTCGCTTCTTCCTAAGGGTTCGAGGATGAAGGCCACGGAGAGTCTCGGCGAAAGTTATTTGCTCGTTGTCTACGCCACCAACGCCAGCACCTCACGATACGATCTACGCTTTGCGTTGATGAAGGGAAATAATACAGAGAAATATAGGCTCATCCGCAGCGACATCGTGTCGGCTGGCGGAAGTTACTGCGGTATTCAATCAATCGGGGAAAACTACAGGGTCATAATGACTGACGAACCCACAGGAAGTAGCGACTTCAGCGTGGAGTACGTTTTCGCGGTTAAGTCCCAATGAGCGTACTTTCTACGGATATGAATGTACAACCAAAGTGTCGATACCTGCCTATGGTTTTGTTTGCCGCCACCCTCTTCACGACGGCCGCAACCGGGCAGATCGCTCCGCCGCCCGCAGCGCCTTCGGATGACGGCCACGGTGCGTACGCCACGCACAATTATCGCGATCTCTTTGCCGAACAGAACCACTCGCAAGTTCAGATTCAGGCCAAGATCAATGCAGCATTCCAACAGCTCTTCCACGGCAACCCGGAGACCGAGACAGTTTATTACTCCGCAGGCTCAAATGCCAACGGGCCGCTGGCGTACATCACTGACATCGGCAACCACGATGTCCGCACCGAGGGCATGTCGTACGGCATGATGATCGCCGTCCAACTCGATCACAAGCCGGAGTTCGACGCGATCTGGAACTGGGCCAAAACCTACATGTACATCAGTTCGCCCACACATCCCTCGCAGGGATATTTCTCCTGGTCCTGCAAGCTGACCGGCGAACCGAATGAAGAAACCGCCGCGCCCGACGGCGAAGAGTATTTCGTGATGGCGCTCTACTTTGCCGCCAATCGCTGGGGCAATGGCGTGGGCATCTACAACTACAAAGCGCAGGGCGATGAGCTTCTATCGACGATGCTCCACCATGAACTCCGCTCAGGCCCGACAAAATTTGGCGTGCGCACTGTAGGGCCGGAGGTAAGCGAAGCAGCAAAGATGATTCGCTTTACTCCTAACACGGATTTCACCGATCCCAGCTATCATCTGCCGGCGTTTTATGAGTTATGGGCGCGTTGGGGTCCGGTTGCCGACCGCGCATTCTGGGCGCAGGCCGCTGAAATCAGTCGTGAGTTCTTTCAGAAGACGACCAATCCTGTCACGGGACTCTCGCCTGACTACGCCAACTACGATGGCTCGCCACATCCAACTCCGTGGAACAAATTCTCCGGAGACTTTTCCTTCGACTCGTTTCGCACGCAGAGTAACTGGTCAGTCGATTGGAACTGGTGGGCCAAGGACCCTCGCGAGCACACGCTCAGCAATCGCACCCAGGCCTTCTTTGCATCGCAAGGCATCGACAAATTCCCTGACCAGTTCACCCTGGATGGCAAGCCGCTCTCCTCGCTCCATGCAACGGGACTGGTTGCTACCAGCGCGGTCGCCAGCTTGGCCGCGACTGAGCCGGTCAGAGCAAAGTTTGTTGATGCCCTATGGCGCGCACCCATTCCTACCGGCCATGAACGGTATTACGACGGAATGTTGTATATACTGAGCCTGTTGCACGTCTCGGGAAACTTCCGCATCTGGAACCCCAAAAACTGATATCAAAGATGCAGGAATGTAATTGCGTTTGACTGAAGATTTGCAAGCGCTACCCTCCTGATTTGCGAAGGCTATTCTCCAACTTCAACCGACGGGGTTCCTGCGTGCTGAGATTTCTGCATCTGAGCTTTAGCATTCCATTGCGCCGCGACCATTCGCTGTGTGAGAGATTTGGTTCGTTTTTTTTTCTGACGATTCTAGCCTCTGCATTTTTGTTTTACACGCCATTTGCCTCGGCGCAAGCTCCGTCTCCTGCAACCAAGCGGCCCGTTGAGAGCGAGATTGCACTTGTCAGCGGCGGTTCCTTTGGAGCGATTCACGTCTTCGCGTACGCAGGTGATCGCCGTATCAACACCATCGGCTTCGAGTACGACCGCAACTCCTGGGGAAAATTCCTCAACGCACGCGTGGACTATGTGGGTGAGCTTCTGCCGGTCGTTCTACTGAATGAGCCGGCCAGCTACGGAGCGGATAGCCGTCCGCTGCCCGGCACCACAGGCCGTCAGGAGCAATATGGCGCGGGAATCTCGCCCATAGGCGTGCGCCTGCGATGGAGGCAGTACCACTCGTGGCAGCCCTATCTCATCGGCAAAGGCGGTGTTCTCTATTATGAGAATCGCGTGCTCTCGCCGCTGGCCACGCGCATGAATTTCAGCGCCCAGTTCGGCGGCGGTGTTGAAATGTCGGTCTCGCCGCGGCTGAACCTGCGCCTTGGCTATAGCGACTTTCATTTCTCGAATGGCGATATCGTTGCCAAAAATCCGGGTATCGACTTCATGTATATCAATGCCGGGCTGAGTTATAAACTTGGCAAATAACTCAGGGCAGCGGCAGGTTTTTATCGAATCCAGCTGCGATCAGATCGGCGCGCAGTTGCGCTGCCGTTGAGAACTCAAAGGCCTTGATCCCCAGCGCTTGAGCCGCTTCTATGTTGACGAGCTTGTCATCGATGAAAAGTGTCTCTTCAGGGCGCGTGCCAAGTCTCTCCAGCGTATGCAGGTAAATCGCGGCATCCGGCTTGGCGACATGCAGCTGATAACTCCAAACCAACACATCGAAGTTCTGAATCCAATCAAACTCCCGCAAGATGCTCTCAAGTACAGCGTCGCCCATGTTGGAGAGAATCGCAGTCTTAACTCCTCGCTCCTTGAGCCGCTGCTGCCAGGCCACCATGGGTGGGTTCACCGTGCTCCACATACGCACATCCCAGCGGTTCAGCTCCTCAACAGCTTCGTTTCCCAACTCTAGCCCTGCATCCCTCAGCAGTTTCCTCCAGAACTCAAGTCCGGTCAGCTTGCCCTCATCGTACGCGTGGCGGTCGGCCCAGTAGAAGCTCTCAAATCGCTCCCGCTCCAGCCCAGTAATTCGCAACAGAGCTGCGTAGGCCGCCGGGTCCTGGGGGCCAGTCAATACCATTCCATAATCGAAGACAACCGCACGCAGAGCCAATCTTCCTCCAAGGTCGCCATGTAAAGTTGAGTAGGGCGCCTGCTTCCATTGTGCCATCGCACGGGGAGCGACGTTGAGTTGGGACGAATCAGGATGCGTTTCTCACTCCGGACAAACTGGAATACCGAAGAAAGCGACCTTGCGCGGGCACATCGCTTGCACATGCAATCCGGCCTGCCTATTGCTGACCTGACAGCCTCCAACCCAACTCGCTGCGGATTTGAATTTGATCCCGAACTCCTTGCGGCACTCAGCAACCCGCAGGCTCTAGATTACGATCCTCAGCCCCGTGGCCTGCTGAGCGCGCGGCAGGCGGTTTGCGCTTATTACGCCGATCACAGCATAGCTCTCGACCCCAGCCAGATCATCCTCACCACCAGCACCAGCGAGGCGTACAGCTTTTTGTTTCGTCTGCTCTGCGATCCGGGGAGCGAGATTCTGGTTCCCCAGCCTAGCTACCCGCTCTTTGATTTTTTGGCAACTCTCGATGACGTCAAGATCAAGGGAACGGAGTTCCTTTACGATCATGGCTGGCAGATTGATCTGGAGGGGTTTCGCCGGACGATTACGCCGCAAACCCGGGCCATTGTCCTCGTCCATCTGAATAACCCAACCGGCCACTTTTCCAAGCAGTGTGAAGCGGATGCGCTGGCGCAGCTCTGCCGCGAATTCGACCTCTCTCTGATCGTCGATGAGGTTTTTCTGGACTACAGCTTCGCCGAAGCAGGGAAGAGCTTTGCCGCCGGGCTGGAAGACGTTCCAGTTTTTGTAGTCAGCGGATTGAGCAAGATAGCCGGCCTGCCGCAGATGAAAGCTGCCTGGATTGTTGCCACCGGACCCGAGGCGGCTGAATCTCTGGAACGGCTGGAAGTCATCGCCGACACCTTCCTCTCGATGAATGCTCCAGTGCAACACGCGCTGCCGCAATGGCTTGCAGGGCGCGCAGGCAGCCAGCGGCAGATTCAACAGCGGGTCTGCGCCAATCTAGCGGAACTCGACAGGCAACTGATGAGCCTGGCCCATGTGAATCGGCTCAAGGTCGAAGGAGGCTGGTATGCTGTCCTGCGGATTCCCGCCCTCCGGCCAGACGAAGAGACAGTTCTGGCGCTTCTCAACGAAGGCGTGTGGGTTCATCCTGGTTACTTTTTCGGAATGGCCGCATCGGGATGGCTGGTGGTGAGCCTTCTAGCCCCGGAAGAAGAGTTTCGCGCTGGAGTAACCCTCCTTAGTAACTACTTAGTTAAGAATACTTTTGGTAACAGTACTGCGAGTTAAGTTCAAGCGTAAGTCGAGATAACTAATTTATCAGATTGTTAAATAAAGAGTTACCCTATTTTGCAGAAATTATGTTGCCGCCCTGAAAACTTTGCAGAAATTGGTTACCTTTGCGTTCTGCACCGATGGTTGTGGCTTCTCCATGACCTGGCAGAACCGAGGTTTCATCCGGCAAAACCAGCAAGCGGGAGTGGATGGACTCGATAATCTGCGCGGAATTTCCGCCGGGCAGATCGGTGCGGCCAATGCTGCTGGCAAAGAGTGTGTCCCCGGCAACCAGCAGCTTGAGCGGTGCAAAATGCAGGCAGACGGAGCCCTGCGTGTGGCCGGGCGTGTGAATCGCGACTGCCGGAAAGCGGCTCAGACCCACCGCCAGTCCGTCCGTCAGGTTCTCGTCTGGCGGCGCAGTCTCCGGCGTATCCATGCCGAGCCACGAAGCCTGCATTTCCATCATTTTGAGTTGCGGCAGATCATTTTCATTCATCAGGATCGGCGCGCCGGTGAGCTTTTTCAGTTTGAGCGCTCCGCCTACATGGTCAATATGCCCGTGAGTGATCAGAATCTGCTTGAGTTTGAGTCCCAGATCGACCAGCCGGCGATGAATCCGCTGGACTTCGTAGCCAGGATCGATAACGATGGCCTCGCCAGATTCCTCATCGCCAAGAATCGTACAGTTGCAGGCCAGCGGCCCAACGGGAAAGGTCTCCAGAATCATCCTTTTATTCTATGGTGAAGGAGGCTCATTCCGCAGTGTCTGAGAGAGAAACTGCTGCGAACTCCAGTGCGCGGCTGAAGAAGCTCGGCTGTGCAGCGAACTCCTTGGGCAGATGAATCGCCAGCTCCCACAGCCCAATCAGTGCGAGGCCGACCAGATTTGGAAAGAGCAGCGGAGCCATCGGCGGCGCTCCGTAGACCGACTTTTCAAAGAGATTCACGCCGGGCGTGTAGAAGTTCATGCGCATGTGGAACCAGAAGCCAATGACTCCGACCAAAGCCTGTAGGGCGAGCATGGCTAGGCACAAGTCCAAATAACGCCGGGTCACGGTCATCATCACCGGAACAATGAGAAAGCCTGTCGCGAGACCGCTCGAGATCACTGGAATCCACTCGGTTCTGAGAAAGAATCCATTGGTGGCGTGGTCGGTGAGGCAGAGAACGAAGTTGCCGAAAAATCCGCCTGTTGCCAGCAGAACCACCCAGCGCGCCCATTCGACGGTACGGGTTGCAACCAGGCGGTTCATCAGCAATAAAAAGCCAAGCCCTGTGTAGGCTAGCGGAGCTACAAATGGCGCGGCATAGGTGAGCGATTGCAGCGTACGCTCGGCAAAGAAGCTGCTTTGCAGGTGATAGATCACGCCCGCAAGTCCGACTGCGATGGAGAGAGAGCCAACCAGCAGCCCCAGATCGCGCCACGCCGCAACAAAGCCTCCACGCCATTTTGCCAGCACTCCGGCAAGCAGCAGCAGCGGGGCAACGGCAGAGAAGTAAAAGGGAATAAACTCAGCCGGCTTGCGGAACTGGTTCACCGAGTGAGCAAGCACAATATCCGCGGCCAGCACGGCCAGGTTCGAAGCCACAAACAGCTCCAGCAGCAGCTGCAGATCGAAGACCCAGGCCACCAGCGGCGAGCGCAGCAGCTGATCAATGCGCCGCATGGCTGCCTCCTGCGTGCGCCGCGCGCAGTTCCGCTGCGTCATGCTTCAACTGAATGGTTTTTTGCAACAGTCCGTAGTTGCCGTGCCATTGCACAAAGTCAGCGCCGCCCATAAAGGCTCCATGCTTGCTGGTGCGGCCGTCATAATGCCACAGATCGAAGTAGGTGAAGTCGATGGGGTTGGAGAAGGGAGGGCCGGTGAGCGAACCATCCTTGTGCAGCCCGTCCACGATGTTTTTGGCAGCCAGAACCTTGGTGTTGGTGCTGGCGACGACTTGCTCGGCCTGGGCGTAAACACGGTCAACAAGCGCCTGTGTATGGCACTGCGCGCAAACCTGCTTCATATTTGTTTGCGCGCGCAGGTAGTTGGGCCGCTTTTCGCTCACTGCATTTGCCAGGTACCAGCCCAGCCGGTCCGAGGGATCGTGAGTGACCTTGAGGCCGTTGATGCCGCTCATGTGGCAGGTGGCGCAGGTGGGCACAAACATATCGCGCGTTGTCAGCGTTTTGGGATCGGCGTCGAGCTTCATCAACGCGTGCTGCGCGGCAAACATCACGCCGTGCTTTGACTCGTCATAGATCTCAATCTGCGAGTGGTCAGGACCCATGTGGCACTGGGCGCAGGTCGAGGGCAGCCGCGCCAGCGCCACCGAACTGGTATGCCGCGAGTGGCAGGCGGTGCAGGTACCGATGGTGCCGTCGTCGTTGGGCTTGCCGATTGCATGGCACTGTTCGCAGCCGGAGGTCATCGCCGCGCCCCCTTCGGCGGACACAAAGGGATGGGGCGGACGCTTGGTTCCACCTGGCTGATACTGTTCGCTGAAAGCAACCTGCTGCGGAGTCAACCCCTTTTCTCCATAGATTGCACCCCAGCTCGGCGCGGCATGGCGGCTGTGCAGAAACTCCTGATAGATGCCCTCGTGGCAACTGCGGCAGTTGCCGGCGGTGAGCTTGGCGCTGATTACAAAACCGTGGTGGTCCTGCTTCTGCTGTCCCTCGGCCGGCTGATGGCAGTCCAGGCAGTTCACGCCCTTCTTGGCGTGGGCGCTCATCTCGTATTCGTGCACCACCGAGTATTGCAGCCGTGCATGGCACTCGGCGCATTTGCCGCTGGCGCGGACAAAGTCGGCCGTCGGTTGCTCGGTCTCCACTTTGGGCCGGGCGCGATTGACTAGAAAGGCAGCCAAAATCAGCGAAAATGCAATTGTGACAGCGATAAACACCGAGCGAAAGGACATCCGGGACCCCAGAGGAAGTGATTTAGGCACAGTTCCACAGGTCTGGACCTGAACCCAGCCGAGAGTATCCTAATGCGGCGATTTTTGGAAGAGACTTTAGTCACTGTCATTGAGCCTGATTTATGCCTTTGCGGGTTTGCGGAAGGTGAGTGCATAAAACTGGCCGTCCCGCAGTTCTTCCAGGTGGACCTCCTGCATCTCCGCGGGCACCAGATCAATGGGAGCGCTGACAGGCTCTTTGCGGTTCTTGAACATGCCGCCGGGTTGTTTTTCATAGATTTCTTTGACATGCTTCTCGGTCTCATCGGCAATCAGCAGTACGCTGCCCGGCCGGGCGACGCGGATCATTTCGTGGATCGCCTTTGCGCGTTCATTGAAAAAGTTGATGCCGCCCACATGAAACACAACATCGAAACTATTGTCGGAAAAAGGAAGGCTCTCTGCATTGCCACGATAGAGATCGGCATCCATCCCCCAGCGGCGCAGGTTGGTCTGGCAATTAACCAGCATTGCGGAAGAGAGATCTAGGCCGGAGAGTTTCAATCCCTCTGGCAGGTATTTGTAGTTGAGTCCGGTTCCAACCGAGGTTTCGAGAACTGAATCTCCGGCTTTCACTTCAAGCAGACCCATATAGGCGCGGAAATAAGCATCACGGTCGAATCCCTTCAGCGCCAAGAAGATGCGTTGAATATCGTCGTAGAAGCCTCCAATCGTTTGATAGAGATGGTTGTATTTACCATTGTCACCGGTCAGATCCTCTGGCTTGAGAAAGTCCGGAATGCCGTCGCAGATCGGGAATCGCTCGCCGGAGTCGCTGAGCAGTGCTTCGTTGCGGCCTTCCTGACGAACGTGCAGCGCATTGCCCGTATCCGGGCTTCGCAGCATTGCAACAACCTCCGGCCGGTCGGCCCAGCATTTGCGTTTGTTCCGGTTGAGAATAGCCCAGGCGCTTAAAACTGGAACTCCACCAAGCAAAAACCAGAAAACAATAATGGCGCCACCTAAATATGCACTTGATAGGCGATCATTCACAAAGCGGAGGTACCTGTATCCACAGATGGCAAGGAAGAACAAGGCGAATGGGATGGCCCCCGCGCGGATTTTCGAGGCGCGGAATTCATGGTTCCACATCCAAACCACCACTGCCGCAAGCCAACTGGCGAGGAAGATGACAACGAGAATAAACGATAGAATTGGCCCCCCGCCGATACCTTTGATCACATGCAACAACGGCAGCTTTGACGCGTGGTCGTCGGTGAGAAATTGATAGGCTGCGGTTGGCAGGCAAAACAAAGAGAGTATTTGCACCGCGGCCGCCGCGAACGGGAAGGGAAGAGTGGAAACCAATCCTGGCAGGCGCGGGCTGGTCAGCCGGTGAAATAGCAGGGGTAACACATCAATAATTGATGCGAGCAGAATCCAGGCAAGATATTCAAGCGCGCGTGAATATGGAGTATCCGCGAAAAGACGCCAGTCCGCAAGCAGATGGGGAACGAAGGCGAAGGCCGTCAACCATAGAAATCCGCGCAACGGCTTCTGCGTTCCCACAAACCACACGCCTAGAATCGGGCCGGTCCACGCTCCAACCACGGAAGAGAAGAATCCTGTCACAAAAAGACCAGCGGCAACCCAGGCCGCAATCTGCTTCCATCGCATTGCTCTCATCTCTTCAGACATCGCATTCTCCTTCAGTACAGCTTGCTGGCCGGGCGATGGAATGTAGTATCGAAAGCCCTCTTCGCCCAGTGGAAAGCAGGCTTTCGACCGCGAGAACGGACCTCACTGCAGTTCTGCGGCATGGGCGGTCAACTCGGAAAGCGCTGATTCGCCCCACTCCAGCGCAGTGCGGGTGAGCGCGATGCCCAGGCTCAAAGTCAGCATCCAGTAAGGCTGATGCGGGCTCTGTGTTGGGTTGGCCTGCGCGTACTTCTCAATCTCCAGCAGCGTCGCAAGCATCGCCTGGTTTCTCCGATTCAGTTCTCGAATATGCTGGATCGAAATCGCCGGAGCCGCTTCTCGCCCAAAAAACAGCTTGAGCAGGAATTCATTGCGCGGCGGATCGTTTTGAAAGGGCAATGCGAGCCACTCTCGGAGGCAGGCGCGTCCGGCATCGGTGAGCGAATACTCCTGACGCCGGAGTTTCGCACCTTTTGAGGTCTTGACCGGAGCAATGAGATCATCTGCCGCCAGCTTTTTGAGGGTCGGATAGATTTGCCCGTAGCTCTCGCCCCAGAAGTAGCCAACGCTCTGCTGGACGGCTTTGCGCAGGTCATAGCCGGATTGATTGTCTTCAATCGACAACATGCCCAGCAAGACGTAAGCGGTTTGATTCAGCTTCATATATCTTAAAGATATATCTAATAGATACTAATGTCAACAAAAATACGAGCCTATTGATGATTTGAGCATCTTAGAACTCCGCACAGCAAAAAGCGGCAGACCACTTGGCCTACCGCTTTGGGTACTTAAAGTGTTGAAAGATTACTTGTTAGGCTTTGCCGGAGTGGAGACTGGAGCCGACTTCGTGCTATCCAGCACCGAGTGGCTGTTGCCGCCGGAGCGGACATAAAGGACCGTCAGGGTCAGCGAGGTGATCATGAAGATTACCGCGGACCAGGTGGTCAAACGCGTCAGGACGTTGGCGGCTGCGCGGGGGCCAAAGGCGGTTTGCGAACCTTGCCCGCCGAATGCGCCGGCCAGATCAGCCGAGCGGCCCTGCTGCAAGAGAACCACGCCGGTCAAAAACAACGAGACGATCACATGCACGGTGATAACTACATAAAAGAGAAGGTGTTCCATCTAAAGAGCTGCTTTCCGTGTCAATCCGGATCACCGGACGAGAGAGATTTTGGTGCGGAGGAGGGGACTTGAACCCCTATGCCTCGCGGCGTCAGCACCTCAAGCTGGTGTGTCTGCCAATTTCACCACCTCCGCACTGAGGTGAACTTTACGAGTATAACAAAATATCCGGAGCTATGGTGAGAGAGATTCCCGCTTGCAATTCGAGAGCGAAAGGTTGATCGAGATGATTGCATTTCACGCTGAAAGGTGCGTTAGCAGGGTTCCACTCGAGGGGGCGACTTGGGATCAGGGACCAGGAAAGCCGGTTGGTTTAGGTTTGTGCTTTCCCATCCTCCCAGAAGCGGCATATTGCGTATCCTGCGGGAGGTTTGTAAGCGTGGCTCGTGCATGGAGATTCGGACGGATATGATGCTATCATGATAGCATTGCCGTTTTGGAGGCAGTATGGCGCAGATTCTGGTTCGTAACCTCGAAGAGCAGACCAAGGCGCGTCTCCAGCGCCGCGCCAAGCGGAATGGACGGAGCATGGAAGAGGAGGCGCGGGAGATTCTGCGCAGCTCGGTGCGGGAGAAGGTAAAGCCGGGGGCCGGATTTGGCACTGCTTCTGTTGCTCTTTTCAGCGGGCAGGGAATTACACTTGATAAGCCGATTGAAGAAATTCGTGACTTTCGCATGGAAATTCCGGACTTCGGGGAATGATTGTTCTCGATACGAACGTGATTTCGGAGATCATGCGTCCGAAGCCGGATTCTGCGGTGCTCCGCTGGCTGGATGAGCAGCCGGGTTCTTCGATTTGGACGACTTCCGTCAACATTTTCGAGATCCGATCAGGTTTGCAATCGATGCCTGTGGGGCGGAGGCAGTCAACTCTCATAGTTTTTTTCGAGCGTTGGCTAGCCGAGGTCATCCTGCACCGTATAGTGAGCTTTGATGATTCGGCTGTGTGCGAGGCGGCGAATCTGGCCGCTGCGCGGAAAGCGAGTGGTCGTCCTGCAGAGCCACGCGACACGATGATCGCCGGAATCGTGCTTGCCTCTCATGCGAAGCTGGCCACGCGCAACGTCAAGCACTTTGAAGATATTGCTTTGTCCGTGGTGAATCCGTGGGGGGAAGGATAGGGACTGAGGAACTTGGGACTAAGGGACCGGGAATGCCGGTTGACTGGGGTTGCGCTATCGCTCACCGCAGAAGCGGAATATGGGGTACGCGGCTTCGGCGAAATCACGCTACTATGGATGTGTTTGCAATCCCTTCTCACCAGAAACGGAGCCAGGGAACCATGCAGAACCGCAGCCTCGCATCCAATCTCGGAATTTACGTCTACGCCGCCGGAGCCATCTTTCTCGGCCTTCTCGGCCTGGCTTCGGGCGACTTCGCGACCTCATGGCAGCACGTCGGACCGAACGTACCCTTGCGCGTGCCGCTCGCCTATCTCACCGCCGTCATCGAACTCGCTGCCGGAGTTGCGTTGCTGTGGCGTCGCACTGCTCGCGCCGGCGCCCAGACGCTCACAGTCCTGTACTCCGTTTTCACGCTCTTGTGGGTGCCCAAGGCCTTTGAGAATCTCGGCAATTTCGATCCCACTGGTAATGTCTTTGAGGAGCTCTCCCTGGTCGCCGCTGGTCTGGTCCTCTGCGCGATTTTCTCGCCTGCCGATTCATACTTTGCGCGCCGCCAGCCCTTCTTCGTGCTCCTCTTCGGTATTTGCCCCATCTCCTTTGGCATCGTCCACATCGTGGACATGCCCGGCCTGCTGGGCGCGATCCCGGGCTGGCTGCCACCCGCCAGGATGTTCTGGGCCTACGCCACCACATTGGGCTTTTTCTGTGCCGCGGTGGCCATCCTCACCGGCATCCTGGCTCCGCTTGCGTCGCGCCTGCTTACCGCAGAGATCGTGATCTTCGAGTTGCTGTTCTGGATTCCGAATCTCTCCGCAGGGCCGAAAAATCACGTCAACTGGGCGGGCAACGCCATCAGTACCGCCATTGTCGGCGCGGCATGGGTCGTCTCCGACTCTATCTGCGGGACCACTGCCAGACGAACGCCGGCACATACCGAATCCACCACAGAAGTCAGTACCGCTGTCTGAGGAGCTAGGTGGCCCTTGCTGGTTAGGCATGGGCCACTTGTACAAACACCTGGACGGTCGATTATCTGCGGAAATAACCCTTAGTAAAGTTACGCAGCAGCAGCCGTGCGGCGTTTGTTTGTGCTGTCGTCAAACCGGCGGTTTCCGTACCGAAGCCATTCCCGTTGGCTCCGCCGTAAAGGAAACTGAAACCAAAGCCCCCCAGCGTTTGGGCGACACCGTGGCAGCCCTGACAGCCTCCGCCCTGGTAGTAGTTCGTTCCCTTATAGGTGTCGACGATATTCACCTGGTTCCGAGTATTGGTCAGCAGGGTTCCGTTGATGCCGGGAACTCCACGGAACAACTGGATGCCGGGCTGGCTGCTCTCGACGACATTGTTGGCCAGGTAGAAATTGTTGCTTGTTTCATTGCTGGTTGGCACTGCCTGGACTCCGGCAAGCTGGTAGTACTGCCAGATGAAACTCTGGTTGTATTTGGGAAGTTGCCGCATCAGAGAAAGCGCGAGCTGGTTGACCGCCTGAACGCCAGAGGTCTGCTGGACTGGCTGCGTGACGGGAATTGCCACAAAAGAGTTCCCGTTCACTTTTACGGTTTTCGCCCCGGAAATGCTTGTCACCGGACCAAGCGGCAAGGCCGTCAAATTGCCGTTCGGGGCAGCGAACGGGGTTTGGGGATTGAATGGCCCATTGGAGAGCGTGATCTGCGGATTCGGTACTTGCTTATAGACTGGCGGATTCTTTCCATGCCGCGCTTTGACCAGTATCTGAGTCGAAGGGGGCACCGAATAGGCGATATTCCCATAGGTGGGCACATAATAGACGCCGCTAGGCGTATCGATGCCAGTTTGCAATCCCTGTTGGCTCAGGTTGTCGACCTGTTCAAAGGTGGCAAAGATGAACGAAGGGTAATTGGGAGATTTGTGAATAATGTGCAGGGCGATAAGAGCGTAGGTGCTAACCTGCGGAACGGGGTTGTTGTCCGTTCCGGAGTAAGTGATCACGCTTGCGGTATGGTAGCGATATCGCAAATTCGCGGGAATTGAGGAGAGCGGTCGCCAGGCCGCTTTCACTTCGACTGTGCCGTCCGGCAGGGTGAAGCTCAGGCCGAATTGGAGATTCTGATAGTTTGTGTTGACAAAATTCCATTCATATTGGTTGACGCGGGCTTCAAAAAGTACCTGGGCATCGGTGCCGGGCTGCGGATTGCCGGGAGTCTGCGGGAAAAAGATGTAGTTTTGCCCGATCTGCGTCCCCTCGTCCAGGTTGTTGTAATTCGGTAGTGTTACAGGTTTAATGCAACCAATGGTTTGGCCCGTTGTTGAATTCTGTATGGCGGAAATGTATTTCGGTGCGGCATTCCATGGCTGAGGAGCTACCGCCTGGGTCTTGCCGCCCATAAAGCTGCACGGGAATAACTCAGTCTTGTGCTGGTAGGTCTCCCATACCAGATTAAGGGGAGTCGTGCTGGATCCGGATTGCTGAAAGCTTCCACCGGGAGCTCCCCTCAGGCTTGAGCTGACCGGTGAAACGGCGGAGATGAACTCGAGCCAGGCATAGGTCGCAAGATCCTGCTCCGTAGGGGCGGTTGGGGAGCGATAGATGTCGTTGGGAATAAGGGGGGTGGTGTTGGTCATGTTCGCGACGCTCAGCGTCTGGCCCGGAGTTACAGCAGAACCGAATGGCGTCATGCTGAAGCTCTGCGATCGAACTGAAGTAGTGATCACAGACCCCAGGAATAAGATCGTCGTAACGGCGAGAGCAGTCAGAAGGGATCGATAACCTTTGCCTATCATGCAAGTCTCCTTTGCTTATCTTTGATTGAATCCGAGGAACATGACGCAGTTGTTCAAGTGCAGGTGAGCGATTCTCCGCGCTACTTCAAGGCCATTCAGCCTGGGCATTCCGATTTCAATGCTAAAAATGGAGGCCAGTCAGGAAAACTGGATAGTCATCGGCAAGCAGGACTCTGGTTTTTTCCGCTAGGGTCGTTTTCGAAGAGGGAAATGGCGACGGTGAGAATTGTGCCACAGCCCTGAGAGGATTGCAACTCCAGATTTCCGCCTCATAACTACAGTTGTAACTATTGATTCGGCAACAAAATACTGTCACGCGGCATAGGCGGTGATTGGGTCTTTGAAGAAGGATTTGATTCTGTCGGGATTCTTTTCGATTGCCGTCATGTGATCCGTCGCCGCATTGCGCAACTTGTCTTTTGTCCGGCATGGCACGCGCGTCTCGATAACTTGTTTCAAGTCTCCATTGAGCCGTTCGTCTGGATTCAGTTCTGGCGAGTAACTGGGCAGAACTGAAGACTTCGATTTGCTTGACGTGCGCTGCCAACCACTCCTTGACCGGCTTACAGTGATGCACACCCAAGTTATCGAGCACCAGAAAGACCTTGCGCCCTGTCTGCTTGATGAGCGCCTCGAAGAACTCGATCAGTCGCAGATGGTTGAAGTTGCCGTCGATGATCATCCAACTGGTTTTTCCCTGATTGGTTACAGTTGAAATCATCGATAACTTCTGCCGCGTGCCGCCAACCACATACGCCACCGGAGTCTCTCCCTTGGGCACGTAGCCGCGACCGCGAACGTCGGTGTTGATCACTGCGGTCTCATCGCCCCAATGGATCTCCGCCTCTTCTTCTTGGGCGCGTTGCTTAATCTCGGGATAGGTTTCATCGAGCCACTTCTGCACCGCCACAGGTGACTTCTCATAGGCGCGGCGGATGGGCCTTTGCGGCGTGAATCCCCAGCGTTTGAGATACTCGCCCACGCTGCGTACGGGAAGACGAACGCCGCTCTCGCGCTCAATCAGCAACATGACGGCGGCGCGCGTCCACAGCGCGAAGTCGAGTTTGAATTGCTCCGGGCGCTTGTCACAGATGAGACGCTGAATCAGTTCTTCCTGCTCGGCTGTGAGCGTGCGGCAACTTCCTGCCGGACGACCGCGACGGCCAGAATCGATGCCGCGCAGGCCATCTTGCTTGAAGCGGTTGACAATCATGCGCACCGATGAATAGCTCAAGCCGAGATCGCGAGCCACCTGACGACGATTCACGCCACGATTGAAGGCGCGAACGACCTGTCGGCGCCGTTCATGCTGTGCCTCTGGAGATAACTTGCGTGCATCCGCTCGGTCCATACTCCATTAGATGAAGTTATCGACATAAAGTATCAGTATTTACTTGCCGAATCTATAGAGGGCGCGCCATATGTCATTTGGCTCCACGCTGGGCCGGTGGCATCCTGCTAGAATTCGCAAGGCCCATGCTGAGTGCGCCTACGACGGACGGCACGCCACGCAGGATTGGAATGAACCAACCCAGTTCCCTTGTCTGGACAGATCGGTACTGGTCATCCGCCAGCATAGCTCGATGAGCCTCAGGCATCTTCCAAAATGGTACGTAGGCCGCTAGGTGATGGGTCAGGTGATAGTTCTCATTGTGAATGCCCAAAAAGAACTTCGTAATGGGTCCGGTCCACCGATTCCGCGACATATACAGATCGGATTTGGCATCCCCCATCAGCGGGTAGTGTTCGCTGAGTTCAATATACCAATTTATAACCGGGAAAGCTGTGAGATAAGGAACCAACCAGAACAAAGCAGCCTCCTTG
This sequence comes from uncultured Acidobacteriaceae bacterium, assembly GCA_963713645.1. GTDB lineage: Bacteria > Acidobacteriota > Terriglobia > Terriglobales > Acidobacteriaceae > Telmatobacter. Next base: position 178,837 of record CAVQMQ010000032.1, read on the forward strand.
GCGAAGCCGCTGAAAGAGAACGCAGTGGCGAGGAAAGCAATGTAGATGACTTTTACAACGCGTTCCCAAGTGGGCTCATGAGACGACGCGAAACGATAACGAATCAAGTCGAGAAGCTTCCCAGGGGTTCTGAACAGGAAGATCGGCGCGACAAGATAACGCAAAACAAACGTCGTGCGATTTTGAGTGCTGTAGACGCCCTGCTCCACGAGATACTTTAGGTCGGGATCGCGTTCTGAATCATTGAAATGGCCATGATGATTGATTACGTGACTCCAGTGGTAAGCATGCCAGCTCTGAAACACAAGATACCCAGACAAGAACGACCCTGCTACGAAGTTCCAAATCGGATTCAGAGCCAGCGTCTTATGGGCCGACTCATGAAGCAGTGTTGCCAATGCCCGCTGCCGACAGCCGATCAATGGCACCGAGAGGAACGAGTACGAAATCCACCACGGAACAAAGGACCTTAGCAAGTATGGCAAGGAAACCGCAAACGCAATCACCGCGAAATCCTCACCTACAGCAGCGGCCGCGTGCCAGTTGTCTAATCGATGAAGTGCCTTTATCTCTCGATTCACCTCGGCGGAAAAATGATGTCTCATGCAGTTCATATCGTTTCCTCCCCCCCGTAATTTCAACCCCGCAATTTCAACGTAGAGCGGGCCTATATCGCCGTCAAGCGTCTGATGTCTCGGATATTGCTAGCAATGACATTGCTAGCAATATGCTAGACTTCGAAAGAAGCTGCCTTGACAACCTGCTCATCATCGTAGTGGCTCATCCTGTGAAAGGCTTTATGAAGGGCCGCAGGTCCGGTGGCTGACCTTGCAGAGTGGGCAGGAGTCTTACATCCATGGCGTATCGCCGTCAGATTGAATTTGCAGATGAACTTCAAGGCTTGGTGCGCAGGAAGCTGGGCCGACAGACGCTGGTGGAATTTGCTGCTGCCGCACACATATCGGTACGGACGGTCGCCAAGATTCGTGATGGTTTTCATAAATCAGAACTAAAGAGCGCCTTGCAAAACAAGAAGAAGAGGGCGGGTTGGGTATCCACTATTGCTCGCCTAGCCACTTGCTTTGGCCGTCCCGTCAAGGAGTGGGTAGAAGCAGCTGGATTTCGATGGGAAGAGGTTGCTAGTCTAGCGGAACGTGGAGCGAAACAAACCGATCAGGCCGTCAAACAAAATAAGTCTTACGACAGCCCCGTAGATGACATCATTGCCCGTCACACCGCAGGCGACGCCTACCCAGTCAAAGTTGCAATCATTCCCTATGATCCGTTCTCGACAAACCTGGGCACAGGACACTCGACGATGGGTCGTGACCACAGTTTCAATGCGATCTACGCCGACCGTCTGGTAGGCTCGATTGATCGCGAGTGGCGCATTGACCTGATTAAGAGCACCGATCTTCCGAATCTGATTGCTTCGATATTGGCCGATGAGATTCATATGGTTGTTGGAATGTGGGCAACGAGTGCCCGTTCCCGAAAAGGTATTAGTTTTATCGACATCCCTGGATGGCGAGTGCCTCTTAGCGGGTCTGTGTAGTCAGGCGAGGAATGACAAATCCGTTGTCTTGGCCGACACTTCTCAACCCCCTTGTGCAACAAGAGTGTGTCGTCGTCGCTGTCGACGGACCAGAGACTGACTATCTGATTGGCACTCTGCGATACAGTCGCGAACAAGTAGTTTCATGTCCCCAATACAGTGTGATGAAGTTAGCGGAGCTATTTCGAAAAACCGTCGCAGAATGGCCATCATCTCCGGTGGTTCTCGTGTCCGACGAGCACACATGTCGTGAAGTTTTAGATCATGTCAAAGATCTTGATGAACGGGTAACGCAGCTTAGGAATGCGCCGGATATCTATCCAAGGTATCCGCTCAGCATCGCTGTAAAAGACGATCCGAAGTGGATCACTCTTTTAAAAAGTGCGCAGAATAGAGAACTATTCGGTCTTTCTGCACCTATGATGGCACGCCTCTACGCTGCTGTCTTGGCCCAGGCAATTGGAAGCATGCGAAGAATCGACCCCACGGAAGTTCATGAGAGCTGGAAGCTGCATGACGACTGGCGACATTCGGGCGAGCGTCGGTTCTACGATGAGGTGGCTGGCTACTTGTTTGGCCTGTTGGGTATGGCTAAAATGAATGAGATAGAACGGTCTAACTTGAGACGTGTTATCGAGGCCTTGTTGCCAGATCGGACGCCCAATGGACTCTCTAATGCTCGACGGCCTGGGTAAGGGTCAAATGGCCAAATAGGACGGTCGAGCAAATTGGTCCTAGTCTGCTCGGTCTCCAGATTACTGCGAGTTCCATTCTCAGAATGAGCCCCTCAACTTGGCAGCAGTTATCGCCGCTGGATTCGCCTCACACACGTTTTCGTCGCGAAGGGATTTCGGCTCTGTTTTTCGCTTCGAGCAGGTCACGTACAACGGAGAGTGGATGCAGAAAGCGAATCTTGCTGAAGTTGTCAATTGACTCACGGCCGTTCGATCCGGATACAGGGAGATCAAGTTCATAGTAGTACCTGTGAGCGCTCCTTGCCAAAGGTCTGCGCAGCACAATCGAAGATGAATCCTGATAAGCCGGTCAGTATGCAGGGATACTCCTCATAGTGAACTGTCAAGTGTTGCCAGCAGGCCGAATCACTTATTTAGCGTCGCTGCACGCATTTCTTACGATTACTCCCGGAAAACGCCGCAGGCTCCTCTAGCCTCTTCAGACCCGAGCCCGGCGAGAGAGTACGAGATTCCAGTTCCCTTGCCGACCTCCCACTACCCATCCTGGCAGAGGAGCGGTCAAGTAAAGAAGGGGCCGTTTTACAAAGATCTATACGCGAGCGACCTATCTGATAGTGCTATCGATGCCGACCCAACGCTGACCGTCGCAACTGGCAAATGAGTCGGATACGAGTCGTGATGGACCATCAATGGAGTCATCTCCGAATAATCGGACGTCGTCAACCACGAATCTGCCGTCCTCTGACTTCACAAGGGCGGAGACATGCCAGGTTCTCCACCGGGATGCGGGCGGAACGGCATCTGGTACAGCGGAGTTTTCGTGTGAAAGCCAGACAAAGACCTGAAACGAGCCGCCCTGCTGTCGCTCTTTGTGGTCCACAAAATCGGCCCCTGGCAACGCCAGCGCGCCGCCACCAGAGAAGAGTCCAGTAGTGAACCATTCAGGTTTCGGCATTTTGGCTGGATCAGGATGTTGGCGGAGGTAATCCGCCTGACAGGCCTGCGCGGTCTCAAGCTGTTCACGCAGGCGTTTACTCAGCAAGGGACTGATCCCGACCTTGTCTTGGCCATGTGGGATACCGAGTGGGTGGTGCGCAACGACCGCATCGTAGAGATTCCGCGTTACATCGATGACAGCTTCTTCGTCCAGAAGGCGAGGTAGATCGGAGAGCCGGTCAGAGTCGGGGAGCTTTTCCATGTTGCCATCAGTGGACCAGGGTGTCAGAAGACCATCGTCGCGATCCGCGACACCGATGTATGTTACCTTCGGCGGCGCAGACTGACCCTTGACGAGCGTACTGACGTTGATGCGAGCACGGGCGTTGCCCCGCTGAAACCAAACACTGGCACAAAGGTGTCCGGCCGGCTCGCGCGTGGCCCCGTCCGGACCTTCTTTGATATTGCACTTGAGAGCATCCCATTTGATGTGGTTGACATGCAGGGGACCGGACTTCAGCCAATCTTCCAGACGCTGGGAAGGCAGCGAGGGGTCGAGCCGGTGTACGTCGAGGGCCTTGGCGAAAGCCACCTCCTCGTCATAGGCGGCGCCTCGCAGGGCGTTCACCGCGTCCCAATCCGTGTAATGAGGGCCAGGCAGGGGGGCAGGCGGCTTGTCATCAACATGTTCACCGGTCCAGTGGGTACCGTCGCAGCCAGCGAAGGATTCACTGAGCAGGTGGGATGGGCCGTCGGCGCGGGTTCCGTCAAAGAGGCGAACGTCATCAACGACAAAGCGATTGTCCTCCGGGATGACTGTGGCGATGACCCCCCAGTTCGCCTCGTCGGGTACAAAGCCGGGAAGCTTCACGTAGGTGAGTTGGACGGATACCGCGAAAGACCCGTCCTTCTGGGACTCTTTATGAGTCGCGAACGCAGACAGTGGCAATGCACGTTTGCTGATGCCGGTGAAAATGCCCTTGTCGAGCCATGCGGGCTTCGGGCCGGCGTCCGCATTTGAATGCCGGAGAAAGTAGTCATCCTGGCAGCCTTGCGCGGTCTCCAGTTGCTTCGTTAATCGCTTGCTGAGCGAGGGCCATAAAGCCGCTTTGTCCTCGCCCGTCGGTATGCCGATCGGGTGTCGCACCACAATTTTCTGGAAGAGATCGTCTACGACACTGGTGACAACAGGTTGGTCGAGGAGACCCGGAAGACCGGAGAGGCGTTCGGTGCCGCCAGTATTTACGAACGGTTCTTGAAAGACGCCAATCGGCTCGTAAAGCCGAGGGGGGCCGATGATTCCCTTTTTCAGAGTCCCGATCAGGATAAGAATCCATCCGGATTGTCCGCTCCGTTCGAAATCCATGCGCACACAGCGCGGGTAGTCGGTATCCGTATGCCAGTCCGGCATGAGATCGCAAGTCTCGTCAGGCATCCACTTCATCTTGTCGATATGGGGCGGCCCGGACTGTAACCAGTCTTCCAAACCTCGTGAGGGCAGTGAGGGATCCAACGTCTTGACATCGATTGCCTTGACGTAGACCACGTCAGCTTTTTCGGCCTTGTCGTGGACCGCGGCGGCGTGCTTCTCGGCAGCACTGCGCTGCGCGGAGCATGGGAAAGCGCATAGGAACAACACCATCAACAGGGAATAAGTCTTCATGTCTAGCCTTTATTCTCTTGCTTCAACACTGACACGGATACCGACGAATAACAAGCCAACATCGGAGATCAGTTCCGAGAAACTCATAAGTCAGCTGGAAGGCTTTTGGATGATGCCAAATCCCCTTACCACTCGGTGTGCGTCCCAGAAGGATGTCGCGGGCATCGCTACTCCTTGGTCTTGAGTTTGCTGTCGTTTTCCTGGATAAATGCCTCGATCACAGGAGCGCTAGCAAGAATGCGGAGCCACTGTTCCTTGTAGAGGGTAACGGGAAAACGTCCCATTCCGTAGAGGGATACAGCGCCTTTCACGCTGACCTTGAGAGTCAACCCTGCTGAATCTTTGCTCTTGAGCTTTGCGTTTTCTGTTCGCAGGCGCTCCAACTCGGCCTTCATTTCCGCTTCGTTCATGCCGTCTCTCCGATTCTGTCTTTCGCTTCGATCGTCTCACTGCGCACTGGTTACGCCAAATCGCAAGGTTCCGCCGCAACTGCAAAAAAGCGCACCTACCTGCTCGACTTCGAGCCGTCTGAGTTTCTCGTTGCTGAACCACTTATCCATCCGTTCAGCATCAATTGAGAACCCGGCGGAGATTTACTTCCGCAGGTTCTCGTTCTCACAAGTCGCCCACAGCACGACCTGAAGTGGATTGATTTGTTGATCCCTTGACGAATTCATTCAGAAATCAGTCTATATCGTCGTCGCTGCCCTGCCCCACAGCGGCCAGCACTGCAATACAACCCATTCCCAAATAGAGGGTGGACCTGCCTTTCTTCACACCTGAATCAGTATTCCGCCTGAGGTAAATCCAAATGAAACCATCCAAGCTTTATGAGGCGCTTCATGCGCTGATCGGCGAACGTGTGCCTCTGCATATTTGGGGCGCGTGCGGCGTTGGCAAATCGCAGATCGTTGCTCAAGTCGCGGACGATCTCGACATTGATTTCCTGGACGTTCGCGCCGTGCAACTAGATCCGGTCGATCTGCGAGGGCTACCGCGGATCAAGGCTGATCAGACCGAATGGGTACCGCCCAAGTTTCTTCCCAAATCAGGGAAAGGCATCCTGTTTCTCGACGAACTGACCTCGGCTCCACAGATGACGCAGGCCGGCTGTTATCAACTGGTGCTCGACCGCAAACTCGGAGAGTATGCGTTGCCTGAGATAGGGGAAGGTGGGCTTGTTCATACTTATAAGCATAATGGTCGATGACCCACAACTCGATTGCGGACGGTTTGTCGGCAACTCTTCTCCGATTGCCTACCCAGATCCCAGGGAAGGCTCAAGAGCGCATTCGAGAAGAGTTGCCGGTGATCCAACCGGAACCCACAAAGGCCAACCGGTGGTATCGTCGATTCGATGCGTCTCGCGTTGCGGAAAGGAACCTGGCTCCCGCAGAACAAGCTTGGCACTCAAGTGGCAACATAATCCAATAATGGAAACGTGCGCTTACGACGAAATAGATCCTCGGCTCTGTTTGCGTCAATTGCGTCAGCGATCCGCTGCTGCCACAGAAAAATCATCTTGAATGCTGTTTCAATCAGTTTACCCAGAGCTGCATCCACGGTGGCCATAACTGCGTGGTCCGGCCGATGGATTTCGGTTACTGTGCGGAGTCTCTACCTCTTTGTCCCTGCAAGGCATCAATGTACCCGGTGGATCACCTGCATTAACTGCATCGAGCACTAACAGGAGTGACGCGTTTTTGATATCGTTTGCTCGGTTCAAGAGAATCGGTTAGCTCTTGTACGGGGATGGTATTTTGGCGAGACGTAGCTTTATTGGGTCCCCGATTTCGTCCGCAGCGGGGGATTTTTCTTGAGGAGTGGCTACTGCGGATCGGGGCCCGATGTGGACGCGGAGTCGGTCTCGGTTGTTACCGCCGCCTGCTGCTGAAGACTGTATCCATCTCTCGTGCGCAGGCGATACTTCTCGAGGCTCTTGCCTACCAACTGCACCTTGATCGAGCGCCAGCCGCGATTGGGATTGGCCTGAGGGTAGTAACTGAGGGTATAGAGGTGAGTGAGGTCATCCTTAATCGAGGAGAAGGCTTCCTCTTCCTGTCGCCAATTGCTTGCAAAATAGGCTTTGCCGCCGGTTGCCTTGCTCATGCGTTCAAAAGCGGCGGAGGAGATTGGCTCCGACTTAGCCTCGCGTGTGCTGACAATGTAGATGATGGTTCCCGTCGACTGGGCCAACTCGGCGACATCCTCGGGAGGAATTGAGCTGGCATTGTCAGGACCGTTGGAGAAGACCACGATCGCCTTTCGTCCGCGGAGCGGTGCCGCATCCTTGACGGTCAATAAGAGGGAGTTATAGAGCGCGGCATTGTCACCGGCGACGGTACTGCGCACGCCGCTGACGACGCGGAAACGGTCCGGGGTGAGCGAGGCGGCGCGGGAGAGATCGCGGCTGTAGGAATAAAACGCAATCCTGTTGGCGTCGGGTATAGACCGCACAAAAGCAATGATGGCATCCTGGGCGAAGACAAAACTACGGTACATATAGTTGCTGGTGTCGAAGAGAATAAAGACGTTGGCCCCGGCCAGCCCAGGAATGGTGGCACCGGCGAGGGTATGCTCCGGCTCAGGGTGGTTAGGTTCGGGTTCTTTGGCTGCGCTTGGCACCCCGTCGAGCTTACCGGACGGAGCGGCCACAGTCAGTTTGCGGGCGGATTCGTTGCCTTCTTCAAAGGTGGAAAGTTTCTCTGAAATGTTGTCTTCTTTAATCGCGAAGTCTTCCGGGCGAAGGCCCGAGACATAGTTACCTTTGCTATCCGTGACGGCAACGTTGAGCTGCACGAGAACCACGTTGACGCGGAAATGCGATGGCTCGTTCTGGGCCGCAGGACGCGGCGAGGCGGCTAGTAGGAGAAAAAGGCCCGAGCATAGCTCGAAGCAAGCGAAAATTCTGTTTGAACGAATCATCCGGTTTGTGCTCCCATTGGCTGCGTTATTGCAGCAGTTCGCGGATCGCTATGCCCTATTGGGTTCCTTTAAGGTGGCCGCTCCATCTTAGCTGCACCGACTTAAGGGCTGCGGTTCCGGGGTAAAATCTTTCTGAAAATGCCATATAGCTTTTCTCCAAATTATGTTCTGTTACCTGCGCCGCGAGGCGAGCTGCTGTTCCCTCCAACCCAAGGTCTGAAGACTCCTCTCGCTCACCGCTAGCGAAGATCACTCGATGGTGCCCGGAATCTCCGTGAGGGCATATAGGCAAAAGCCACTCAGTGGTTGCGGTTTGCAGCCACGGCGATGGGAAAACTATCAATTTGCCCTGTCATCGCCGGCGCATGCAGGCTAATCTTCCCCTGCCGGAATTGATCACCTGTTTCCTCCATGGCGCGTAACAAAGCATGCCAATCGTCCATGTCTGTGGCGAAGATGTTCGCGACCATATGCCGAGTCAGATCAGGGACCAGAACGTTGAGCATCACCGGGGAGTATCCCATTTCATCGGCGAGGCGCGCCCAGTAAAGGTTGCTGGACTCCCAGGATTCGCCAAAGAGCCGGCCATCAAACGCTCCAGAGACGGGGAGTATCCCCGTGTCAAGCATGGTATTGGCGTTGCTTTGCGCCATTGCCGGATGCGGTGTGCCAAAGTCTTTCGAGAGACGTTCCGGACTGACACGAGAGGAGTTTTTTTGGATGAGACCTTGCAAATCCCGGCCTGCATTTCCCCAAAGAGTCGCTTCTCCTGGAAACCTGCTGCGAAATTCGGCAGCTAAAAAGAAAGTGTCTGTCGGCAGCATTTGAGGAACAAGCGCAGCGGCGCTTTCCGGATTCCGCAGGGCCACTTCCGTCTGTTCCAATCGCACTGGTGTTAAGCGATCGGAGAGGATGCCCAATACTTCCTCTCTGAGTTGTGGGTTCGATGCCGAAGCGATCAAGAGCTCTTCGCCGAAGCGCTGATATAGAGCGGCGGCATGCATTTCGTCCTGGCCGACGGCCCACCATCGTGGCATGACGGCGACGACCAAGAGCTCGGGTACCACCTCTCTCCAGATCAATGCCTGGACTTTCTCCGGAGCAATGAAGTCCTGCTCCATCGAAGCCAGCGCATAGGGCAGATCGGCGAGTGACCCCAGCAGATAAGCGCCACCGCCCGCGGTAACGCCGATCCCAATCAGCTCCGGAGAACCCCAGACGTGTTCGACGCCCTGCACCGACGATGCCGAGAAGTCATGGGAGCGGACGAAGAGCGGATTGTTGTGCAAAACCTGAGCGCCAGGGGGCTCATAGTAGGCGTAATTCAAGCCAACCAGCGTGTCTCTGAGAAAAGGGGTGAGCAAGCCACGCGCGTCTTCGAGCTGGGCAGGCGAGCCAGAAGAGCGAATGATCTTGGTCAGGTCGGTTCGTACCTGCAATTCCGCGTGACGGGCGGTGTATACGATCGGAGCCCAGGCCGCCTTTTCGGTTCCCGTGAAGACCGGGCGGGGCATCTCGAATTCGTGCAGGTCCGCCGCAAGTGGAAGCAAGCTGTCGCCGACTGCCTCTCCGTGAGCCATCTGATCCAAGCCATCGTAGAGTTCGAAGAGCGTGTCGAGCGAAACCAAACGCTGGTCATCCATTACGGCACGAACTCTCCGAGCAAGTTCCTGATGGACACGCTGGCCGTCCTGACTGTTCTGCGGGGGACCAGCCAGCAGATCGACGACCTGATTCTGGTAGCCCTGCTCGCTGCCAGCGGCTGCAAGCAGGGTCGATTGTAGCGAGGAGCGGGCTGCGTCAAAAAGCTGGACTGAAGAAGAGATTACGGAAAAGGGCTGAACCGCGCTCTGCCACGATCGATTCAGGACATCTCCTGGAATCTGCCCCTGGCGGGCAAAGATCTGCCAGAGCCCGATGTCGGCCTGGAAGGCACCCAATGCATTAGAGCGCAGAGTGGGGTTTGAGACCTTGTCGACGCGTTGCGCCGCTTCGACAAAAAGAGCGATGGAGGCATCGTCCAAAGCCGGGAACTCGGCGAAGATAGGGTACCAGTCACTGAATTCAGAAAACCTGCCGGCAAGCATCCTCACGGTTCCATCAGACAACCGGTTTCCCGGAGGCCTTCCGCTGTCGATTGCATTAAGAATCAGATAAATCTGCATTGGGTCCGCGGTGGCTTCAACAGCCGAAGAAGCTACCAACGCTTCGAGTAACTTCTCGGGGTTATCCCAAGAGTGGCTGCTTGTTGTCCATTCGCGAATACCGTTCAACTTGGACTTGCTCGTGAGGATTTCCTTCCAGATTTGCAGCTTCCCTGGAATCTGCGGCTCGCCTCCCGCCTGCCATTGCAGACGAGTGAAGAGCACGATGAGCCCGGCGTTCCTTGGGAAGACACCTGCAGCCGCATCGGTGATGCTAGAGTCGCGGGGAGCCGACCGATAGGCATCGTAGAGGCTCCTGAGGCGGTTGCCTTCAGTGAAGTGGGTCTGCTGCGTTGGGTCAATACGCGACAGGGCGTCAAAATATGCCGCCAGCCAGCCATGATCCTTTGCAAACAGATGGGTAACGAACTCTCCAGACGAGCTTGGACTTGCTCCCACCAGTTCCTTCCAGGCTTGCTCGGCGCTCGCTCCGGCGGGCACAGAAACTTGACCGGAGCGAATGCGTATCCGGGTTCCATAGAAATCAAGCAAAGGGGCGAAGGGAAGCAGTTTCCTCAGCCCAGGCGACCGCGCAAGGGCAATCCTTGTCTGCTGATCGTTTCCGGCGAGAGCGGAATAGAGGCGGTCCACACCCCGGTCGTGCAGCAGTACGTCGAGGATATCTGTCCGATCCCCATTTTTTCCTGTCGAGAGCGCAATCCAGGTCTTTTCGGAGAATAGGACCGGAACCTTGGTCGCAGGAAACGCATAGGTAAAGGGAGTTCCTTTCTGGAGAGCCTCTTCAAGCGCCGTGAGGGGGAAGCCAGAGTCGATGGTGATAAAAGCGCGCCTCGGATTTTCAGTCACCAGGAAAGCACCATTCGGGCCACAACCCTCCTGAAACCGGTATCCAAGAATCTGAATTAGCTGCGTCGCATCGTCGCAACCTGCAACCCGGATAGTACCGTCAGCGCCAGCCAGGGACTGAAGCTCTCGGGCGAGCTTCACATACCGATCAATCAGCACAAGGAATTCAGTTGGTCTGTCACGCTCGTAACCCAAAAGAGAAACATTGCGAGCCAGCAACGGCAGCACTTCAGCGGGAGAAACCTCCTGGCTGATGCCGGTCATGCGTAGGAAGGGTCGGAGGGGACCCGGAATCTCAACCTCATCCGCGGACGTGGATGGCGACAAAGCGCCCGCTGGAGTCTCTTCCTGCGGGGAGAGACGGGGAATGCTCGTTTGCGGCGGTTTGTCAGCGCTCGCAGCGAAACAAGTTCCGAGGTAAAAAAGGCCTGCCGCAAATACGACGAGACAACGAAGAGGAAAGTTCATTGTGAAAACCCCTTCCTACCTGCTGTTGTCCAAGCGGAATTCGTGAACCCTCAAGTCACCCGTACTACCGCACGTGTGTCCTACGGGGCAATCCTCGAATCCGCGCTACGGACTGGCTTACACTTACGACGATTCCCCAGGGTGTGGACAAGTGAATGGGACTAGGCGCCAGCGAGGTAATGGGAGGTCGTTTCGGGAAGCCTTAGGGCCACTGCCTCGGGAGCCTGACGGCACCAATTACCCAGATCTGAAAGGAGACGTGGGAGAACTCACGCGCACCGGCTAGCAATTGTCGCAAAATCCAAAATCAATTTGCAAGCTTATCTTTGGTTGGTTCCGGGCACCGCTGGGCCATCGAGGACGGAGATGCAAGATAATGTTGGAGGGCATGCCCAAGCGAGATCCCCCTTCAACATAATTTCGATTGAGACAGCCGGGGCTATGCGGGTTAATTCTGGGTCTCTGCCTTCCGATGTTGCCCTTGACAACATACCGATCTACTTTCAGATCATGCAGATGGCAGGTAAGTCCTCAGGGATATAGGTGTCAAGCCGAGTCGGCCCTGCGTTCCCACATCCATTCAGAATATGCCAGCCCTGACTCGCCGTTCTGTCATCGCGGTCAATTGTAATAATTTTGTCAATTCCGGGTTGCGAGCTGTTTCTTACGAATATTTCAAGGAAGCTGAGCACGGTTCCAGGTGGTTTGCTGGCGAGGCCGCGAACGGGTTCCCGGACGGGCCACGGCTCAGACGCCCGGTGTCTTCACTTCTCTTCCGCCGCAGTCATGTTCGCAGGAACCCCAGGTCTCAAGTTAATGATGAATAGTGCCAGTTGCCTTCCTGTGCAACAACGTCAGCTGACGTTAACAGGCCAAAGCACGTTCCCAGCCCCGGCTCGGCCCGGTCTTGTGGGTTCTGGTCGTATTGCCGCTCATTCGGAGATTACTCTCGATAGGTGCCTTCGGTGAGTGCCAAATCGCCAGAGCGCGTCGCGAGGTATCGCCGCTATTGGAAACGTGTATCGGGTGGCAGCATTGAACAATTATCGCGGTTGGCTGAATTGATTGCATTCAACATACACCGAGGTTGTGAACAATCAAGGACGTTATCATATACAAACGGATGGTTCCGGGGCAGATCTCCTGAAGGGCGCTTTCAGGGGGATAAACACGCTGCCCCGCCGTGGAGGGTTGCGATCTGGCAACTGAGAACATGAATTTCTCAGATATCTCTGGCTGCTGAAAGAGACGATCCCCCTTCCTGCCAATTCCGGTCATACCATTCATCCGAAGCCAAACAGGAGGCTACATGAGACTCCGCCGTAATCAACTGCGCCAATTCACCGCTCTCATTTTTGCTGTGGCGGGGAAACGGCATCACGGAGCAAAGGCGCCTGCCTGAGACGGAGGGGGACGATCAGCATAACGCCTCGTTCAATTTAATGTGGCAAAAATATACTTGCCTCATCAAGCCAGAACAGGGCAGGGGGTGAGCTATGAATGACACTGAGGTTCCCACATCTCAAAGGCGAGATGTGGGCCACCCAGATTTATGGCTGATCAGATTTTGGCCACCCGCCATGTCCCCAAAAGCTAAGGACATCCACCTCACGGACGATGACCTGTACGTGGGGATGCCGGAGATGGGGTACCCGGCTGTTTGTGTTTGCTGCTTGTAATCTACCTCGATTCGAATACAGCGACGCCGCTTTCCACGAAAGCCAAAAATATCCCACTAAAGCGGCAATCTCTGTGCTACGCTTGACTCCGCTTTTGCAAGCCAATTTCATTGACATCGAAAAGAAGGGTAGCCAGTGAAGATCATTAACAAAAGCTCCTATGTTTTGAATTATAGAGTGGCCCCAAGCAGTGGAACCCCTGCGTCTGAGGGCAACATCAAAGCAGGAGACACGACAGAACTCGATCTCAAAAAGGTGGACCCAGGCTACTCTTTTGTATTAAGGGGTGCATGGTTGCCAGACAATTCAACGATCACCTTTGTTGCGACCGTTGGGGACGCCGCTTCGGAATCGGAATAGGCTGAGAAAGCGCCATCGAAGCCAGCAGCGACGATATATAGACGGACCCCGCAGGGCAACGGACTGCATGTTATGAAAGTGCTTGCGCTCGGCGATGCTCATGTTGCGACTGGTTTCTCCCGGGTTACCCGGTCGGTGCTACAGGTATTAGCAGAGCGTCATGAGATTCACCAGATCGGGGTGAACTACCGTGGTCAACCCCATGAGTTGAACTGGCCGGTAACCGCCACCAGCGACACGGACAGGTTGGGAGAAAGCCAACTGCCCGAGATGGTTTCGACTCTGCGCCCTGACATTCTTTGGGCGGTAGGCGATCTATGGATGCAAATCCGGTGGATGGAGCGGCTTCAAAGCTGCAAGCACCGCCCAAAAATTATCCTTTATATGCCGATAGAAAGCGGGCCTCTCCCTCCGAACGCAGTTTCGCAGATATGCGGTGCGGACGTGATTGTTGTTTATACGGCCTACGCAATGAGGGTTCTAACCTGCGCCATGAACCGCGTGGAGGGAGTGCGGGTTCCTCGGGTTATGGTGCTTGCCCACGGCGTCGACCAAGAGATTTTTTATCCCCTGAGCGGCACGTTCGAGCCGACCCCTCTGAATGCCTCCCGCAGCCAGGCGCGGAAGCTGCTGTTTGGACCAGACCATGATCTTGAGGATGCGTTTATTGTTCTGAACGGAAATCGAAATATTCTGAGGAAACGCGTTGACATCACGGTCAGAGGCTTCGCTCTTTTCGCCCAGCAAAAGCCGGAGAACGTACAGCTTCATCTCCATATGGGAATCACAGATGAAGGCTGGGATATCGTGAAGTTGGCCGATCGCCATGGGATTAACGACCGTCTTATCCTGACATCCATGGCCAGCAGCCTGCCCTCGGTCGAGACCGCTCAGCTCAACGCGATATACAACGCGGCCTCCGTGGGCTTGAACACGTCGGTGGCGGAGGGTTGGGGGCTGGTGAATTTCGAACATGCGGCAACCGGAGCGCCGCAAATTGGGCCCCGGCATTCCGGCTTTGGTGAAATCTGGAAGGATAGCGCTGTCCTTTTGGAGCCAGCGACGACCGTCACCGCGGTGGATGGCTGGGCAGACGAATATCTGGTCACAGCAGAGGCTCTCGCGGATGCCTTGGAACGCCTCTACAGCAACGCCGGCCTTTACGAGCAGATGGCGGAAGCGGCCTATCGGAATGCGACGAGGCCTGACTACGCGTGGTCGCGGATAGGCCGCGAGTGGGAGGCGTTGTTTCTAGCTGAACTGTAGTCAATGCCGCTGCTGGGCACCCCGCTTCTCAATCTACCACCACCCACCACCTGCGGTGGGGCCAACTACCTTCGGTGTGGCTGGTCTGGCTTCGCGCGATCCCATGCCTTGTCGCCAAGAACGCCAAGAACGCGTTAAGGGCGTGGTACACTGCCGCGAGGCGGATTCCGCCGAAAGATGGTGAAGGAATGCCGGAGTTCAGCCGATAGAATTCAATTGAACCCTGGAAATGGATTTGAGAAAAGCCCGCAATTCGTATGTGAATTGGCCGTGTCTCTCTGCGGGAAGGATGCGCGGAGCGGGGGCGGATCGATTTTTATTTAGAAATTTCTTAAGAGCCGGTCCTGCCTGGAGTGGTGCGGGCGGGGTGCGGGCGATTCTGGTTGCCGCAATGGTTGTGCTGTTTGCCTCGATCGGAGTGCGGGCGCTCGATCCGCAAAAGCAGATCGGCCAGTATATGCACGTGCGATGGACCTCAGAGCGCGGCTTGCCGGGCGAGGCGGTCTATCAGATTCTGCAGAGCAAAGACGGGTATTTGTGGATCAGGACCGGAGCGGGACTGGCGCGCTTTGACGGAGTGCGCTTTGTTTCGATGGATGCGGTAATCGGACGCGAATCAGTTAAGGCCATCTGCATGGGAGCAGACGGCGACCTGTTGATTCGGACGGTATCGCGCACGGTAATTTACAAAGACGGGCGGTTTGCGGATTACCTGCCCCCGGCTCGCTTGCCCGATGGCGCCATTCGGGTGATTTTTGAGAGCCGGGAGCACGTGGTCTTCATCGGGTCAGATGATTTCATCTACCGGCTGGAGAAGAACGGCAGCGCCACGATGCTACGCAAGCATGTGGGATGGATCAATACCTTTCTCGAAGACCATACGGGAAAGATCTGGATCGCCGGCTCGCCTAGCATTTATTTATACGCGAACAATACGCTGACCGAGGCACTGGACAGCAAGGCCAGTCCGTACGGTGTGTATGGTCTCATTGAGGACCGGCAGCACCGAATTTGGGCGGCGACGTGGGATGGCTTGTATCGGTTCCATCCTGAGGAACGGAGCCTGGAAGCATGGCGCCGGCCCGGCCTGAATCTGATGACAGCATTCATTCAAGATGCGCAGGGGAATTTCTGGACAGGGACGGAAAAGCGGGGAGTTGCCCGAGTCATGGAAGATGGATCGACCCAGGGGTACTCTGTGCTGGGGTTCGATGCCGGGCTGACCGATGACCACGTTCTTTCTTTGCTGGAGGACCGGGAGGGCACACTGTGGGTTGGCACGGCGAGCGGGCTGGATCAGCTGCAGGACGCCAAGTTGACAACGTATACCCAGCGGGAGGGGATACTGTCGAACGATGCAAGATCGGCGATGGCGACGCGGGATGGAAAGCTCAATGTATTCTCGGCCAACGGCGGGCTGGTGTCGATCAAGAACGGTACAATAACGCCGTTTGCGCAGAATGAGATTTTAGCGCGCCTGGCGTCTCTCTTTGGCTCAGCGATGTACGAGAGCCAGGATGGGAGCCTGTGGGTCGGAACCTATAAAGGGTTGAGCCGGATCAAGGATAGGAAGGTAACGGTCTACGCGGGAGACGGGCACTTTTCCAAGCAGTACATCTCGGCGATCTCGGAAGACGACGAAGGTCTGATCGTCACCAATGGGGAGCCGCGGAATTACAGGTTCACTGACGGCAAGGTTCTGCCGTACACAGTGCGCGGACAGGCAACGCCGCTCACCTATTCTGACATTTACACGTTTACAATCTATCGCGACCGGCAAGGGGTGCTGTGGTTTGGGACGACCGGCGGGCTGTTTGAGGCGCCGGACAAGAAGCACCCGGAAGGGTATCTGCAACCAACAGCCAACTTCGAGGTGACCTTGATCTACGATGACGGGCAGGGGAATCTGTGGCTGGGCGGGCGCACGGCGGGGATTGTGCAATTTCGCCGCAGCGATGGGCGTGTGACGCACTATATCAAGAAAGACGGGCTGTTTGATGGCTTTGCCTCGCATATTGAGGAGGGCGGGGACGGGAAACTATGGATCAGCACAGAGGATGGCATTTACTCGGCCAGCCTGAAGGACCTGGATGATTTTGCCGACGGGAAGGCGACCTTTGTAGCATCGACGCGCTACGGGCTAGCGGATGGGATGAAGACCACCGAGGCCTCTGATCCAGCCTCGCAGCCGGGAGGCGCACGGACGCCAGACGGCAAGCTGTGGTTCACAACCAAGAAAGGGATTGTGATGGTGGACCCGCTGCATCTGCGGCACAACGATCTGATTCCGCCAGTGATCGTCGAGTCGGTGGTGGCAAACGGAGTGGCGCAGCCTGCCGGGGACCTGCGGATTGCTCCGGGGCTGAAGAGCCTGGAGATCCATTACACCGCGCTGAGCATGCGAATTCCGGAGCGGGTGCAATTCAAATATCAACTACAGGGCTACGACCATGAGTGGGTGGATGCGGGTGCGCGGCGCGTGGCCTACTACACGAACCTTCCGCCGGGCCAGTACAGCTTTCGGGTCATCGCGGCCAACGACGACGGTGTGTGGAACCAGCAGGGGGCGGCGGTGAAACTGGAGTTGGAGCCGCGTTTCTACCAGAGCTGGGCGTTTTTTGCCGCGTGTATTCTCCTTCTGCTGTTGGCTGCGCTGGCCGCCAACCGGATCAGCACGCGGGTGATACGCAACCGCGCGGAGGAACTGACGCGGCTGGTGGAGAACCGGACCGCTGAACTGGTAAGAAGCCAGCGCGAACTAGAGCAGTTGGCGCACTTTGATACGCTGACCGCATTGCCGAACCGGCGCATGTTTACCAATGACTTTGGCAGGATGTGCGAAGAGGCTCAGAACGGAAAATTCGTGCTGCTGCTGATTGACTGCGACAACTTCAAGAGAATCAATGACACGCTGGGTCATGATGCCGGCGATGCGTTTCTGATTGAGGCGTCGCGCAGGTTGGAGACCGCGGTGCGGGCGACGGACCACTTGGCGCGGCTGGGCGGAGATGAATTTGCAATCCTATTGACCGGAGACCATGAGGAAGCCGGGATTGGAAAGGCCTGTAACAGGATTGTGCAGAGCTTTACCGTGCCGGTGGAATTCAAAGGCACGAGCATGTTGGCGGGTGTCAGCATCGGCGTAGCTGTTTACCCGCAGGACGGCAATAACTCCGAGACCCTTTATAAATCTGCAGACCTGGCTCTGTATGAGGTCAAGCGGCGTGGAGGAAACGGCTGGCGGTGTTACAGCTCTGAACTGCGCGAACAAAGTCCGCTGCTGTCGGCATGACTGCGCGGCGGCGTGAGCTGGAATGAAAGACGGCTGGCCAGCCTATGCTAATCCCACCTTTGCGCAAGAAAAAGCGCAAGGATGGGCACCCGGCAAAGCAAGTCAACCCTGCGGCAGGTGGTTGCCATTCGGCTCCCTTCTCAATTCATTCGGATCGACTCTTTTTCATGGTGGTGCTGAAGACTTCGCCATCGGGCTACATGATTCCCGGAGAGATTGTCATCCTCAATAAGTGCCTTGTACTGTTAGAAACAACTGACTCCTGGAAGATTAGGGCCACACCAGCGGGATGTGGCTTTGTCTCTGCTTTGTAACTTGTTTGTTGACCGCTTCATTTGCATTGACAACGAAAGATTATTTTCAGTACAGTCCTCACTTCTCCGATAGTTGAGAAAAAACTCACTCAAGGAGCCGAATATGCTTCCCCCAAAGCATTTAGGTAGAATCACGCGGAATACGGCGATTGCCGCCGTAAAGAGACTGGTGGTTATTAGCACCGGTTTGCTGTTTAGCCTGGCTGCCGGGAGCGCCCTACTGCATGCGCAAAGCGTTTCCGGACTAAAGGTGCAAGATCGCTCCCATGACAATGACGATGTCGATAATCAACTGTACGCAGATTACGAAATCGACAACACTGGGACCGGAACCGTGCCCACCGCGGTGCCGCTCAGCACCCTAACCATGCGTTATTGGTTCACAAATGAAACCCCCTCGGATCCGCTGGTTTTCTCCTGCGACTATGCGCAGATAAGTTGTGCCAACATAACCAGTAAATTCGTCACCTTGACCACACCGGCTGCGCTGGCCACTACCTATCTGGAACTCGACTTCACGGCTGCCGCCGGCTCAATCCAACCGGGCCAGAATAGCGGCGAGATTCAAACCCGTATTCACCACGAGAATTACTCAAACTTCCTCACCGAACAAACCTATTCGTTCATCTCTGACGATAGCTTTGTATACAAAGACACGACGACTGTAACCCTGTATCTGAACGGTGTACTGGTATGGGGTGTCGAACCCCAGTAGCCTTTGCAATAGCGACTCACGGCCCAACAGGGTTAATCGTTCATGACAAAAAGATTAGCCCGTTGGCCGGTCGCGGAATCACTCATTTGTACTAGAGATTGCGATTTCCCAAATCGCTGGAAATTCATCTGCGCGGTGTCTTCAGGCCGGTTCGCAGCTTATTTTCCACTTCGCGGATCACGCGTGCGGCGAGAATGGTATTGTGTTGGGCAAGAAACTCTCGCACCGGCTTTGGATGTTTTTTAGATAGCTCCCTTAACGCCCAGGACAGAGCTTTGACCACCATGTCCTCGTAATCTGTCGCTAGTCGCGTGCAGATTTCTATAACTTTGCTTACATCTTGAGCCAGCCCGCGCCGACTCAGGGCAACGGTGCTGACCAGTGCGGCGCGTCTCCACCACAGATCGTCGCTCGCGGCCCAGCTACGGATCGTCTGATCGGGAATCCGGCCCGCGCGCCAACTGGGGCCTGAAAGAATCATTCCGAAGCAATCGACCGACCCCCAGCTATCGATCCCCGCGCCCAGCTTCAGCAGATCCGCGACAGAAAGGTTCTCAAAGCTTTGCTTGTGATTGCTGACGAGTTCGTAGGCAAAGAAACGCAGCGTGCCGGACTCTCCTTTGAGTAGCAATGCGGTCTCCATGACCAAGGCTGGCGTGCATGCCTTTATCTGGCGCGAGAAATCCCGGCGAATGCCGCGGACGGACGGCGTGTTGGCAAGTGGAAGTTCTGCCAGACGGGATCGGATATTGGAAACGAGCTGGACGGCTTCAGGCGAATGTTTCATAGGAGCATCAAGATCGATAGGCAATTCTATCGCTTGTGTCTGAGTCAGAAGTTCGTCGAAGAATAGGCGGCAAAATGCAGGTCCTTCGACTCCGTTTGTCGCGAAAAACGCGCCAAACTTCGCTCAGGATGACAGCGTTTGTTGTTGAACGAATTTTAGACTCAGGACACTAGTGTCAGTTGCACGACATTCTGCCCCCTGATCTCTGCTCACCCTTCATGCGCTGTTGGCACATGCGGCTGCGGAACCAGTTCAGTGAGCGCAATCGCCGCCAAAATCAGCAACGCGCCGGACGCAGCCCGCAGCCCCAGCCGGTCGCCCATCACCGCGAAGGAAGTGATCCACGCGAAGACCGGCTCAAGCGTCAGCAACAGCGCCATGTGCGTGGCTGGCAGAATCGACTGCGCCCAGCTCTGAATGGAAAACGCAGCAGCCGTCGCCAGCACTGCGGCAATCGCAAGAGCGAGAGCCAGCCGCGGGGTCCACATAATATGCGGATGCTCGATCAGCGGCAAACTCAACGCCATGAAGACTGCACAAAAGCCCACCTGCAAGATTGCCAGCACGCGGAAATCAATCTTTGGCGAGACGCGTCCCAGCGCCATGCAGTGAAATGTAAACCCAATCGCGCAGCCCAGCGTCAGCACGTCGCCGAGATTGATCGAAGAGAAGTCCGGCATCAAGGCGGCGATGCTGCTCATCACTGAGCCGTCGCTATGCGCTGCGATTTCAGCAGGCGCGGTCAGCAGAACAATCCCGACAAACGCGAGTCCAGCTCCGGCAAAGACATTCCAGCGCGGGGGCTGCGCGCCCGGCGGACGAAGCCCTGGGATCGAGGAGAAAAGCGGCACCAGCACTACGACGAGTCCAGTGATGAAGGCGCATTTGGATGGAGTGGTGCGGACGAGTCCCGTCGTCTGGAACTGGTATCCGACAGCCAGGCACAAACCTACCAGAGCCCCGGCTGCCAACTGACCGCGTCGAATCCTGCGCCAGGACTTGCGATAACCCACAGCCAGCACCAGAGTGGCGAGAGTCATGCGTGTCAGGTTGAAGGCCGCTGGCGTGGCATCGGCCAGCGCGCCTTTGACGACGACAAAGTTCGATCCCCAGATGGCGACTACAACGGTCATCAGCAGGTAGGCGCGCAGCTTCATCTGTTTGCATTATGCCAGCCTGATCTCTGATCTCAGGGCAATTGCATGAACGGGCAATCAGATCGCGTCTGGTTTCGAGCGCCCCTCCGGGGCGCGGGAGCATAACCCAGGATTGCGCTTCGCTCCATCCTGGGCTACTCTCGGTACGTCCCTCCGGGACGCAAGGCGGAACTGAGTCCGTAATTCATTTTCATGCGATTGCCCTATCCCTGATCTCTGATTCCTGATCGTTTTCGTACTGCCTTACTCCGCAGGAGCAGGATAGGCTTCAACTCCGCCCACATAGGTTCCGATCACATTGGAATAGAGAATCGCCGGAGCGCCGATCTTGTACAACTCGCGGTCCACCAGAATGAAGTCGGCATCGTAGCCCGGCAGCAGCTTGCCTTTGTGCCTCTCGGCGAACTCCGCATAGGCCGAGCCTTGCGTGTAGGCATAGAGTGCCTGGCCGCGCGTGAGCATGTTCTCTGGGAAGTACTCCTTGGTTCCTGCCTCGTTCTTGCGGGTTACTGCCGCATACAGTCCGCGAAAGGGCGTGATTGGCTCGACGGGATAATCGGTGCCAAAGGCAAGCGGTACGCCTGCATTCAGAAAGGCCTTCCACGCATAGGAATAGGCCGCGCGCTTGGGGCCGAGCCGGTCTTCGGCCCAGTTCATGTCTGTCAAGAGATGGCAGGGCTGCATCGAGGCAATGACGCCCAGCTTGGCGAAGCGGGGAATGTCGGCGGGATCGACGACCTGGGCGTGTTCGATGCGGTTGCGGGCGGTCGTTGAGATGCCGGCCTGCGCATACGCATCCAACGCCATTGCTGCCGCCTTGTCGCCGATGGCATGAAAGCCTAGCTGGAAGCCTGCCTGCGCGCGCTCGACGGCCATCGTGTTGAGCTGTGCCTGCGTGTACTGCGGCAGGCCGGTGTTGCCCGGATCGTCGGAGTAGGGAGCTTTCATCGCCGCGGTCCGCGAGCCGAGCGAGCCATCCATGAAGCCTTTGAGGAAGCCGGTGTGGAGCATGGGGTCGTTGAGGTCGTGGTGAGTGCGCATTCTGATCAGATCGGGCAGTGGAGCCTTGAAGGGCAGCCACTCGGTGATGCGCAGATGCAGTTTGCCTTCTTTTTCCATCTGCTCGTAGACCAGAAAATCCTGCCAGTCGCTGAAGTCCTGCACGCTGGTTACGCCGTGCGCGAGGGCGTCGGAAATCGCTAGCGCGTCGCCGCTTGCGCCGCTCCTCATCGCTTGGCGGCGGAATCACGTTCCTGACCAGAGCCTGCGCCGACTCGCGCAGTATTCCCGTCGGCTCGCCGTTTGCGTCCAGATCAATGGCTCCGCCCTGTGGAGGCGCGGTTTTGCCGGTGATTCCGGCGGCAGCCAGCGCGGCGGAGTTGGCGATGGCGATATGCCCGTCAATGCGGTCGAGAAATGCGGGATGGCCGCCGGTGACTTTATCCAGATCCTGGCGGGTGGGCAGCGTCTGTTTGGCCCAGAGCGTGTGGTCCCAGTTGCCGCCGGTGAGCCAGTGGCCTGCGGGTGCGGCTTTGGCAAAGTCTTTGATCTTGGCCTGCATCTCGGCGAGGGACTTGACCCCGGTCAGATCGAGATTCAACTTCACTCGCCCGGCCTCGCCCAGATGCACATGGGCATCATTGAATCCTGGAAAGATAAAGGTGCTGGTGCTTGAAGAGTCAATATCGCGTAGCTTTGTGTTCGGCCCGGCCAGACGGGTAATCTCTTTATCCGTGCCGACGGCCAGTACCTTGCCGCCGCCAATGGCCATCGCGGATACTCTAACGGGTTTGTCCTGCGCCAGCCCTTCGCCGGTATAAATCACGCCATCGAAGAAGATAATCTCCGGCGGAGTAGAGAGCTTGGCTGGAGGCGCTGCTTTCGTCGCGACGGGGCGGTGAGCCGGGGCGGTTTGTGCGGCGGAAAAGGAAGCGGAAGCAATGCAGGCTGTGAGCAGTAGGGATATAACGCGCATGGGCGCAGTGTATCAAGTTATTGCTCGTTATTGCTCGGCAGCCCACTCGGTCATTGCCAATGTCAGCAGCAGCACGCGGCGCAACCCGGCCTCGCGGTCGCGGGACGAGTACCATTCAGCCAACGTGTGCGCGCCGCCGCCCTCGCCGCCCGCGCCCAGTGAGACAGCCTGCACTCCCAGAGACAATGGCCAGTTCGCATCGGTGGAGCCAAGGCGCTGATTCGTCTTTATCGCAAGGTGGCGGTCAACGGCGCGCAGAGTTTCCATCAGCGGTGACTCGCTCGGCAGATGCGCGGCCGGACGGTCGCCGATTTTTATAATCTCGAATTGCAGCGGGCCACGCGGGCGGGCAGCCCGCGCATTTGTTGCCTGGACCGCATCCTCCACCGCGCGATGCAGAGTTACTTCCAGCCGGACCAGCTGGTCCGAACTGGTAGACCTAAAATCAATCGAGGCCTGCGCGCTCTCGGGGATCGAATTTACGCTTGTACCACCGTGAATCGTTCCCAGGTTCAGCGTGGTGCGCGGATCGTCGGGCAGTTTCGTCTGCTCCAGCGCCGCCAGCGCGGTAACCAGAGCGGCAATCGGATTCGGCGTTCCCGCATCTGAAAAGCTATGCCCCCCCGGACCGGTAATCCGCACCAGATACCGCCGCGAACCCAGTGCCTGCGTCACCGCTGTATCCGCCCCTGCGCCATCGAGAACAATGTGCGCGGCGACGCGGCTGCTGAGGGCATTGTGGCTGTAAAAATGTCGCACACCGCGCAGGTCGCCTTCGCCCTCTTCGCCTACATTGCCGAGAAATACCAGAGGAGCGGGAAGTTCGACTCTGGATTGAGTGAGGGCATGGGCGATGGCCAACATGCCGACCACGCCGGCCGCGTTGTCGCAGGCTCCCGGAGCGATCAAACGCTCTGCGTCGTCTTCAAGCAATACGACCGGGTTGAGAGGCGTGCCAGCGGGGAAAACGGTGTCCAGATGCGCGGAGAGAACCACCACCGGGCCGCTGCTTTCCGGAGGCAGACCGGTGGCAGGAATTACGCCAATTACATTGCCGACAGCATCGGCTTCTATCTCGCTGAGTCCAGCCTCATTGAAGCGCGCCGCCATCCACTCACTGCGCGCATGTTCGCCAAAGGGAGGCGCGGGAATCGCGACCAGCTCCCGCTGCCAGTCCATGATGGTCTTAGGATTCCGATGCAACCAGGCGAAGGCCGCGTGAACGTTGCGCAGCGCGGCCAGCGCCGTGACTTGCGAAAAACTCGAACTGCGCGAAAAGAGCGCCATGAGGGTAGCTTCAGGGTAGCAGGGCCGGGGTGCAGATTGCCTGTGAAATGAACGGGTTCTCCGCAGTTCCTCTTCGCGCCGCGCGCCCAGTCCGAAACTGGAAGCGCTTCAAAACGGGAGAGGCGCGGTTTATCCAACACTCGTCCCCCCTTGCCTTCATTGCCTCGCTTGCCTTTCACTGAAACAGTGGGCGAGGCCGGAGCTGCAAACTCCAGGATTCTGTTCCAACGATTCTCAGCGAGGTCAAACAATGGATCTGGACCATGCAATTCAGAAACATGCGGAGTGGAAGATGAAATTCCGCATGGCAATCTCGAAGCAGGAGAAGCTCGATGCTGCGGCTATCGGCAAAGATAATCAGTGCGAACTGGGGCAGTGGCTCTATGGTCCGGCCAAACAGCTTTATGGGACACTGCCAGCCTATCGCGAATGCATCTCTAGTCATACTGCTTTTCATCTGGAGGCAGGCAAGGTGGCGACCGTCATCAATGCGGGGAAGTATACAGAGGCAGATGGCATGATGAACTCAGGCACGCCGTACGCAAGCGCCTCGACGGCTGCGGCTGGAGCGATTTTTGCGCTTAAGAATGCAACAAAAGAATAGCCAACTGCGTTGACCTGATTTTCAGGTCAACGCAGTTGGCTATAAGCGCCGCATTTCAGAACGCAGCCACTGTTTGCCGCAGGCTATAGCTGCTGAGAGTTTTGATGTAGTTGCCGCGATCATACGGAGACTTGTCAGGAACAGAGCGGCGGCTCAAGCATCCCCGCGTCTCCCAGAGCGACGTATATTCGCGCTTCTCCAGCCAGTAACGCATGTCGCTGAGCACGCGGCCAATGTGCTCGATGCCGTGGATATGCAGGGCCGAGGCCATCATCGCCACGCCTGCGCCAGCCATGATGCTCTTCAGCACATCTTCCGCCGAGTGGACGCCGCCGGTCAGCGCGATATCCGCCTTGGTATTGCCGTAGAGAATCGCCGCCCAGTGCAGCCGTGAGAGCAGTTCCGACGGGGTAGAGAAGTGCAGTGTGGGGCGAACTTCGAGGGCTTCAATATCAAAATCCGGCTGATAGAAGCGGTTGAAGAGGGAGACGCCGCGCGCGCCTGCTCCCTCGAGCCGCGCCACCAGGTGCGGAATGCTGGTAAAAGAGCGCGAGAGCTTGACCGAGACCGGTAGATGCACGGCGTTGCATACGCTGGAGACCAGATCGATCATCTGCGCTTCAATCTCTGCCGAGGTCTGCGATTTGTCCGTGGCCAGCGCGTAGGTATTCAGCTCAATCGCGCTTGCGCCGGCCTGCTCCATCTCCGTGGCAAATCGCACCCAGCCTCCGGGCGTGGCGCCGTTGAGGCTGCCGAGGATGGGAATCTTGACCGCTGCCCGCGCCTGCTGAATGTGATCGAGATAATACTCGTGGCTCATGCGGTAGTCGTAGATGTCGGGCAGATAGTCGAGCGACTCGGCAAAGGAATCCGTGCCGCGGGAGAGGTCTTCGTCCAGCGCGCCGGATTCCAGAGCCAACTGCTCTTCGAAAAGCGAAGGCAGCACCACAGCCGCCGCGCCGGCATCTTCCATGCGGCGCAGGTTGTCCAGTGATTCAGAGAGCGGCGTGGAGGAAACGACAATCGGCCCGCTCAACTTCAGTCCCAGGTAGTTCGTGGAAAATTCAATCATTCCGCACCTCCGGCAACCGCGGTTGCCAGCACGTTGTCTTCGGTTTTCTCAGGCGGCGCAATGTTGGGAGTCTCTCCGCGGCCTGCCATTGCCGCGCGGCCTGAGTAGACGCGCCATTGGCGCTCAACATCGTCCTGCGCTTCCTTGAGCAGCGAGGCGGCCAGCTCCGGATTGCTGCGCGCCAACATGGTGTAACGGGCCTCGCGATAGGTGTACTCTTTGAGCCGGATTGAAGGAGCTCGTGAATCAAGCTGGAAGGGATTTTTACCCTCCTCGCGCAGCGCCGGGTTATAGCGCATCAGCGGCCAGTAGCCGGAT
The DNA here is from genome assembly GCA_963713645.1 of uncultured Acidobacteriaceae bacterium. GTDB lineage: Bacteria > Acidobacteriota > Terriglobia > Terriglobales > Acidobacteriaceae > Telmatobacter. Next base: position 204,916 of record CAVQMQ010000032.1, read on the forward strand.
TGGACTGCGAGCTTTTGTTGTTCCAGTCCATGGACCAGATCGTAGCCATGTGCAATGCAGCTGGAGTAAGCGATGATGATGGACGGGCCTTCGTGCGCCTCAGCCTCCTGGAAGGCCTTGACGACATGCGTATCGTTGGCTCCCAGAGCCACCTGCGCCACATAAACCGATCCATAGCTGACGGCTTCCATCGCCAGGTCCTTGCGGCTGTTGGATTTTCCGCTGGCGGCAAATTTGGCTACCGCGCCGCGCGGCGTGGCTTTGGACATTTGCCCGCCAGTGTTGGAGTAGACTTCGGTATCGAGCACCAGCACATTGACATTCTTGCCGGAGCCGAGCACATGGTCGAGTCCGCCGAAGCCGATGTCGAAGGCCCAGCCGTCGCCACCGAGAATCCAGACGCTCTTGCGCACCAGAGAGTCGACAATCGCCAGCAGGTTACGGGCGTCGGATGAATCAGTGGCAGCCAGCTTGCCGCGCAATGCCTGCACGCGTTCACGCTGCTGGTTGATCTCGGTCTCTGTCTTCTGCGAGGCATGGAGAATCTCCGCGACCAGTTCCACGCCGACTGCTGGACTCAGCCGGTTGAGCAGCATCTCCGCAAAGGCCTTCTGCTGGTCGAGCGCGATTCTCATGCCGAAGCCGAACTCGGCATTGTCTTCGAAGAGCGAGTTGGCCCATGTCGGTCCGCGGCCTTGCGCGTTACTGCTGTAAGGCGTGGTGGGCAGGTTGCCGCCGTAGATCGACGAGCAGCCGGTCGCGTTGGCCACGTAGAGCCGGTCGCCGAAGAGTTGTGTTAGTAGTTTTACATAAGCTGTCTCGCCGCAGCCGGCGCACGCGCCACTGAACTCAAAGAGCGGTTGCAGCAGTTGCAGATCCTTGACTTGCGTGTGCGAGAGCTTTGAGCGGTCCACTTCCGGCAAGCCGAGGAAGAAATCCCAGTTATCGCGCTCGGCCGCGCGCAATGGCTCTTGCGGAACCATGTTGATGGCCTTCTTGCTGGCGTCGCTCTTGCTCTTGGCCGGGCAAACCTCAACACAAACGCCGCAGCCGGTGCAATCTTCAGGAGCAACCTGCAGCGTGTAGCGATCCTGCTCCATGCCCTTCCACTTGGGCTTGGCCCACTGGAAGGTTGTGGGCGACTTATCCCCAAGATCAGGTGAGTAAACCTTGGCGCGAATCACCGCGTGCGGGCAAACCATTACGCACTTGCCGCACTGAATGCAGAGATCCTTGTCCCATGCGGGGATGAACTGCGCGATGTTGCGCTTCTCGTATTGGGCCGTGCCGGTTGGGAATGCGCCGCCAGCGGGAATCGCGCTGACCGGTAGCAGGTCGCCGTGACCGGCTGCAATCTGGCCGAGCACGCCGCGCACAAACTCCGGCGCGCTGCTTGAGATCGAAGGAATCAGATCGAAGTCCGATGAAACTGCCGTAGGCAATTCGACTTTTTCCAGATGCGCCAGCGCGTGATCGACGGCGGCATAGTTCTTTTGCACGACGGCCTCGCCGCGCTTGCCATAGGTCTTGTAGATGGCCTTCTTGATCTGCGCAATCGCGTCTTCGCGGGGCAGCACGCCGCTGATGGCGAAGAAGCAGGTCTGCATGATGGTGTTGATGCGCGTGCCCATGCCTGCTTCGCGCGCCACCTTGTAGCCATCGATCACATAGAACTCAATCTTCTTGGCCAGCATCTCCTGCTGCGTGGTCTTGGGCAGCTTATCCCAGACCTCCGCCGCAGAGTAAGGCGAATTGAGCAGGAAAACCGCTCCCGGCATTGCTGCTTCCAGTACGTTCATCTTTTCGAGGAAGCTGAAGTTATGGCAGGCCACAAAGCTGGCGCGGGTAATCAGATAACTCGACTTGATGGGGTTCGGCCCAAAGCGCAGGTGCGATGTGGTCATTGAGCCGGACTTCTTGGAGTCATAAACAAAGTAGCCCTGCGCGTAATTCGGCGTCTCGCTGCCGATGATCTTGATCGAGTTCTTGTTTGCGCCCACTGTTCCATCGGAGCCCAGTCCGTAGAAGAGCGCACGCACGGTCTTCGGATCTTCGGTTGAGAAGCTCGGATCATAACTCAAACTGGTGTGAGTTACATCGTCGTCGATGCCGATCGTGAAGTGATTTTTCGGGGAGGGCTTTTTTAACTCGTCGAAGATACCCTTGACCATCGCGGGAGTAAATTCCTTCGAGGACAACCCGTAGCGCCCACCGGTAATCGTTGGCTTGGCGAAGGGTAGGGAAGCGGCGTATTCGGAGAGCACGGTAACGATGTCCTGATACAACGGTTCGCCGGTTGAGCCCGGCTCCTTGCAGCGGTCGAGAACTGCAATCGACTTGACGGTCGTTGGCAGCGCAGCGATAAATGCCTTCACGTCGAAGGGACGATAAAGCCGTACTTTGACGAGGCCGATCTTTTCGCCCTGCTTGGCCAATACGTCGATAGCTTCTTCAGCAGCCTCAGCACCCGAACCCATCATCACTATCACGCGCTCGGCATCCGGCGCGCCGGTGTAGTCGAAGAGACGATAGGCGCGGCCTGTCTGCTTGGCGAAGCGGTCCATTACCGATTGCACGATGCCCGGAACCGCCGCATGGAAGGGGTTGCAGGCCTCGCGAGCCTGGAAGAAGACATCGGGATTCTGCGCCGTGCCGCGAATGATGGGACGATCAGGGCTGAGCGCGTTCTGCCGGTACTGAATGATGTACTTGTCATCGAGCAACGCGCGGATCGTCTCATCCGAGATGGGCAGAATCTTGCCCACTTCATGCGAGGTGCGGAAGCCGTCAAAGAAATGAATGAAAGGAATGCGGGATTCAAGCGTGGCAATCTGCGCAACAAGAGCCATGTCGGCCACTTCCTGCACGGAATTTGAGCAGAGCATCGCCCAGCCGGTCGCGCGGCAGGCCATTACATCGGAGTGGTCGCCGAAGATGGAGAGCGCATGAGTGGCCAGCGTGCGCGCCGTCACATGCATCGTTGCCGGGGTCAACTCGCCGGCAATCTTGAACATGTTGGGAATCATCAGCAGGAGGCCCTGCGAGGCAGTAAACGTAGTACCAAAGGCTCCGGCCTGCAATGCGCCGTGCAACGCGCCCGCCGCGCCGCCCTCGCTCTGCAACTCTTCCACAATGGGCAACCCGCCCCAGATATTCTTCTTGCCCTCCGATAGCCACTGATCGGCCCACTCGGCCATCGGCGACGAGGGGGTGATCGGATAGATTGCGACCACTTCGGAAAGACGATAGGCAACCGAAGCCGCAGCCTCATTGCCATCGAGAATCACCATCTTTGCATCACTCATTTTTTTGTGCCTCATAAGGCGGCCGGGCGCAACACAACCGCACTTAAAGTCTCTTCCTGACTGGCTAGAGGGGCTGTGATGCGAGACACAGGGCGAAAAAGCGGTATCGCAATGCGGAATTAATAGTCGTCAGGGTAGAAAGGAATTGGGATGGGAATCTTTCGTAATTTTAAAAGCTGGAAACCGCCCCGGCAAAACTACAAGAGCGATCCTTGAAGATCAGCAAGGGTTGCTTTCTTACCGTATCCAACACTCGGATCGACCAAAGGTAAATGCGGTTTCTTCCCCTTGAGGATTTCCTCGACGGTGAGAAACTGAACGAGAGGATATCTGTTCCCGTGCAATTCAACTGTTCCGGCTGAGGCAGCATCAGCTTTCATGCCAGATGTGGGTTCATTCAATGAAACCAAGACGCCAAATCCCAGTGACGTCGCCTCTTCACGTTTTGCAACACTGATGAGAGCGCGTACATCATCCGGCTTCAACTTCCCGCTCTTCACGGAGACAACCGCAAACTTTGTGGCTTTTCCATCGGGCCTGAATGGAATCCGCCCATCAATTCCCTTGTCAGCGCCCTTTTTGTCATTGGGTATTCCATCAACCTTAGAAACAGCCCAAATCTCGAATGCCTTTTTGTCTTTATCCTGCTCCGCCATCATCCTCGCGCCTTCAAGTGTGGTGGGAAGGCCCTTGATTTCGTAATCCACGCCGACTCTCAGATGGGGGAAGGCTCCCTCAAGCCGTTGCTTGCGGATCAGTTCGATTGCGAAAGGGGAAATGTCGATGCCAATCCAACGCCGTGCGAGAATCTGCGCGGCCGCGATGGTTGTGCCACAGCCACAAAAAGGGTCCATTACCAGATCACCGGGCCGGCTTGATGCACTCAGTATATGCTTCAATATTCCGAGCGGCTTCTGAGTAGGATAACCGAGCCGTTCAGCGTCTTGCGGACTCAGCCAACGCACATCTGCATCAATCCCTTCTGTAGTGCCAAATACAGTACCTTCGGTATACGGCTGAAAAGCCCAAATGTCAGGAGCCGAAGGCCCATCATTTGCCGTGATTGTCCGCTCGTACATCGGCCAGGCATCACCCTCGGTGATGGTGATGAAGCCCTTTTCAAATAGCAAGTCGAGTTTTTGGTGTTGAGTCAGGCCAGCTGGTTCGATGCCAACTTCTTCCCATATCTTTCCGGGAACAGCCCAATGTCTGCCCTTGGCCGTCGGGTCAAAGCCGCGCCAAGGCTTGCCAGATTCTCCTCCACGGGTTCCTGATCCTGTTAAAACGTTGCCGTAGTAGTCAGTCTTGTATACCCCCTTCGATGCCTCAACAAAATTATCCTTGACATGCCCAAGCATGTAAGGCCTGCGCGGGTGATTCCATGTGTAATCGTTGCTCTTGGTATAGAACAAAATCACATCGTGAATGGGCGCCCAACGTTTTGCCTTGTTATGTGAGCCTGTCCTGCGCCAGATAATTTCGCTGCGAAAATTTGTGGGTAAAAAAACAGCGTCAAGCAGCATTTTCAAATAATGGCTTGCCGTTGGATCGCAATGCAAATACGCAGATCCGGTGGGTTTCAAAACCCGGTGAATCTCGACAATCCGAAGAGCCATGTTGACTAGATACGCAAGCATCGGGCTTCTTGCCAAACTGCCGTGCAGCGCATTCACAAAATTGACAAGAGTCGGATTGCGAGCATTCTGTAGATCGTCGAAGGCCGCTTGTGCTGCGGCGTCCCAACTCCACGTATCCTTGAAAGCCGTAAGCTGAGCCTCATCGGAGCGTAGACCGTCGGCTTTGAATAAAACATTGTAATTGAGATCGGAATTGAACGGCGGGTCGAGATAGACCAGATCGACCGATTCGTCGGCGATCTTCTCTCGCATAATCGGAAGGTTGTCCCCATAGAGAAGGCTATTATTCAAAGGTTGCATGCAGACCCGCCCCATACTCTGACAATTAACAGTAGTGTTGAGATTAACAGACCAGCTGAGTCCACTGCTGCACCTACAACCCCTCCACCAGCGCCTCCCACTCGTCTTCGAGGGATGACCGATGGAAGTTCCTTCCGGCGCGTCTGTACCAATAGTCAGCGTTGGAGGCTGCGCCCTCCTTGCGGTGCAGGTAAGCGTGGACAGCCATGCCGTCCGTGGTCTCTAACTCATCCACCAGCGCATGAGCGCGCGCCCAATCCCCTTTTGCATCCCACCAGAGCGCGGCTAGTGGCGCAGTGAGCGGTTGCGGCGGTGTTTCATGATGAAGAGACGCGCGGAACTGGTCCAGATGCATGGCAACTTTTTATCATTCTTTACGGTGTCATTGCACTGCAAAACAGTTATTGTCCCAGCACCGCCCGTTGCGCGGCAAAGATCTCCTTCAATCCCACCTCGGCGAGGTCGACGAGTTCGTTCAGCTGCTTGCGCGAAAAGCTGCCCTTTTCCGCCGTCGCCTGGGCTTCGATCAGCCCGCCGTCGGCGGTCATCACCACATTCATGTCCACCTCGGCCTGGGAATCCTCTTCGTAGCAGAGATCAAGGAGCTGCGCTCGGCCTACTATCCCAACGGAGGTTGCGGCGACCAGTTGCTTGAGCGGGGAGTGTTTCAGCGTACCGGCCTCGACCAGCGCGTTGAGCGCCAGCGCCAGCGCTACTGCCGCGCCGGTGATGGCAGCTGTGCGTGTGCCGCCGTCGGCCTGAATCACATCGCAATCGAGAATCACGGTCCGCTCGCCCAGGGCCTGCATATCCACGACCGAGCGCAGGCTCCGTCCGATCAGCCGCTGAATCTCGTGGGTGCGTCCGCCGATCTTGCCGCGTTCACTCTCACGCGGGGTCCGAGTCACTGTCGACCGGGGCAGCATTGAGTACTCCGCCGTCACCCAGCCTCGGCCCGAGTTGCGCAGCCAGCCGGGGACACCTTGTTCAATGGTGGCGTTAGTCAGTACGCGGGTGTTGCCAAAGGAGACCAGCACCGAACCTTCGGCGGTCTGGACGAAGCCGGGGGTGAGGGTGAGCGGGCGGAGTTCTGTGGCAGAGCGCCCGCCGGGACGAAAGATGTTGGGCTGAACGGACATAGGGGAATTGTACGGGAGAGAGGGCATTTTCCGGGGGTGAGTGACCTTGGAATGGGGCAGTCCCGTAACGGGAATTGGCGATTTCGATGCCCCAAAACAGGATTAGTCTCTTAACTGGCTTAAATACAAAGAGATAGAGGAAAGATCCCGCAAGTAATGTCCTGTTTCGGGACAATCTGTACAAAGTCAGGCCAGTGTATGGTTCGGGAATTTCTGTCCGATTCCATTCCTTATCAGGGACTTAGCATTTCAGTTCGAGTTTGGCACTCGACGTGTATATAGAAGAGACAAAACCCAGATTAAGGTGCAGGAACGGGAAGCGTGGCAAGCGGCAAAGCAGGGGCGAAGCAACTCGCCGAGGGACCAACGGCAGGTCGGCAAGCGCGAGTTGCTAAAAGAGCCGGGTCCGCGCAGGACCAGAGCAACAGAACCAAGCCGGTCAATGGGGCAGCCGGCAGAGAAAGCGAGCGGAAGATGCAGCAGCCGGGACAGGATACAGGGACGGGGACAGGGGCGGCCCAGAACCAGCGGGCTGAACAGAGTGAGCGGGCGATGCTGCTGGGTCCACAGGCCGGCGCGGCGCCCGCCAAACGCAAACGGATTGAGGCGGTGGTCCAGACGCTGGCCAGCCTGCATCGCGAGAGTGAGAGCCTGGCCGGGTTGGCGCACGATGCACGCAATATGGTGACCGCGCTGGCGCTCTACTGCGATCTGCTCGATGAGCCGGGGGTTCTGGGAGCGGCTTACCGGCATTACGGAGGCGAACTGCGTCTGCTGGCTGCGGCCAGCAGGCGGCTGGTGGAGAAGATACTGGCGCTGGACACAAAGCTCGACGCGGAGAAGAGTTCACAGCCCGGTAGCGAAGGGGAAGCCGTCTCAGCAGCGCTCTCCAGCCTGCGGCGCAGATTGAGCACCGAGTCCGCGCGCAATTGGGTTTCGGGTGCGCCGAGCAATCGGGTAGCGCCACGGCAGAACTGGGAGGCTCTACCGGTAGCGCCGATCGTCAACCTGGCCGAGGAGCTAACGGCCAACCGCAATCTCCTTTCGGCGCTGGCCGGTCCTGCGATTGCGCTGACCGTGGAGACGGCGGGCGGTGCGCAGGCGGTTCGGCTAAGCAGTGAGGACCTGACCCGGCTGCTGGTCAACCTGGTGAAGAACGCGACCGAGGCGATCTCCGGGGCGGGCACGGTCCAGATCAGGCTTGAAGAGCGCCCAGCGATCTCTGCCACTGTCTTCCCGCTGCTGCTCTCGATTGAAGACAGCGGCCCCGGCATACCCGCCGAGGCGCGGGAGTGGGTCTTTGAGTCCGGATACACCACCCATGCTAAGGGAGTTGCATCCCATGGCGGAAGGCCGGTCTCGCACCGTGGATTGGGGCTGGCGATTACCCGCTCGATTGTCGAAGCGGCAGGCGGCCGGATTCATGCCGCGGAAGGGGCTGCCGGCGGGGCGCGGATCGAGATCGAACTACCGTCCCATAGCCGCTGAAGGAAGCGGTGCGGAACCAGAAACCAGGAAGAAACCGGGCGCAGTCCGGTCACCGAGAGAAGCATTGATTCAGCCGCCGGCAGCAATTCTGGAGGTGGCGGCGGGGTCAGAAGAAAAAACAGTAAAACATCTCAACCAATTGATGCGCGAGGCGAATACAATGCTCGAAACTGTTCTGAAGACCACTGTGATGGAGTTTGTGCCACAAATCGCTGAAACGCCTGCCCGCCTGCACCTGCTGGTCGTGGATGCGGACGCGGCAATGCGCTCGGCCTGCGCGGAGATTGCGTCGAGCCTGGGCTATGCGGTTCAGACCACCGCCGACCTGAGCCAGGCGCGCAGTCTTTTGCGGGGACGCGCCGCAGACATCCTGCTTGTCAACCTGCCCTCGGGCGGCAACCTGGGCCTGGAGCTGGTCTCCGAGGTCAAGACGCTCTATCCGCAGACAGCGGTGATCGCAATGACCGCCTCCGGCTCGGTGAATACCGCGGTCGAGGCGATGCGCTGCGGCGCCTCCGATTACCTGACCAAGCCCTTTGCGATGGACGAGCTTTCCACGGTGCTCGACCGCGCCGCCAGCACTCAGGCGAACGACATGGCCAGCCGCCAGTTGCGCGAGAGGTTGCGCTTAAGCGAGGGGCTGGGCGCGATGATCGGCCGCTCGGCGGAGATGGAGAAGCTCTACCGCATCCTCTCCAAAGTCGCCCAGAGCTCGCACCCGGTCCTGGTGTTGGGCGAGAGCGGCACCGGCAAGGAACTGGTGGCGCGGACGATCCATGCCTACGGGCCGAACTCGCAGAAGCCCTTTCTGCCGGTCGATTGCGGCTCTCTGGTCCCGACGCTGATCGAAAGCGAGCTCTTTGGCTACGTTAAAGGCGCCTTTACCGGAGCGAATCGCTCGAAAGACGGATTGCTGGTCTCGGCAGAAGGGGGAACGGTCTTTCTTGACGAGATTGGCGAACTGACTCTCGATTTGCAGGCCAAGCTGCTGCGCTCGCTGCAAGAGAAAGAGGTTCGCCCGGTCGGAGCGACGCATCGCGTGCCGATCAAGGCGCGCATCGTCGCCGCCACCAACCGCGACCTGGCGGTGATGGTCGAACACGGCACCTTCCGCAAGGATCTCTTCTACCGCCTCAACGTGGTCAATCTGCGGCTTCCGTCACTGCGCGACCGCCGCGAGGACATCCCTCTGCTGGCCGCTCACTTCCTGGACCGCATCAGCCGCGAACACGGCACCAAGTTCACGCTGAGCGACGAAGCGCTGCGCACGATGATGCGCCACGACTGGCCGGGCAATGTGCGGGAGCTGGAGAACTCAATCGAGCGGGCCTGCGCTCTTTCGTCCGGCCCCATTCTGCACCTGGGCGACCTGCCGACGCAGTTGCAGCAGCAGGGTCTGGATGCCCGCCGGACGACAGCCGCCGCCGGCGAATCTGAGGCGACAGGGCAAGCACCCGAGGTCATGCCGCTGGCGGATCTCGAAAAGCAGGCCATTCTGGGCGCAATTCGCACTCTGAACGGCGACAAGCTGCAGGCGGCCAAGCTGTTGGGCATTGGCAAGACCACCCTCTACCGCAAGCTCAAGGAATACGGCATTGTCGATCCTTTGCAGGACGAGGAGCAGTAGCGCACGAGTCAAGCAGTGGTGCGCCGGCTTCGGCCAGACAATTTCCCAAATTGGAATCGAAATCAGAAAAATTGGCCCACATCGGCTGCATTTTTCGCTGGTGCGATTCGGGATTCCGCCGATATGGAGTGCAACAAAGCACCCAAAGATTTTCCCGCGCAATCCACAGAAGCGGGAAGTAGACTACTGAACCCCGGCGGAGAGAGGCAGGCCGGGCGATCATTGAGGAGCTGGGGATGAGCGTACTGATTGTGACAGGAATTGAAGGCGCCCGGAATTGCGCGGCTGTTGCCGGCGCGCAACTGGGCATGGACGTTGAGGTTGCCGAAGGACGAAAGGCTGCTTTGAATGCCTTGCGCCGCAGGGAGTTTTCGGTAGTTGTTGTGGATGAGACGATGGTCGAGTGCGATCCGGCCTCTGCCGAGGCAATCTGGGAGCATGCCGGCTTGGCCATCCCCATGCAGATCAACTTTGCGCTTTCCGGCGCAGCCCGTCTTGTTCGGGAGATTCGCTCCGCGCTTCATCGCCGGGAACGGGAACAGACCCTGGCTCGGCGCGCCGCTGCTGCTGCTATCGAGACAGAGCTGAAGACCACCGTTGCCGGCCTGCTGCTGCACTCGCAACTGGCGCTCAGTGGTCCGGAGGTTCCAGGGCCGATTGCCGACAAGCTGCGCATGGTGGCGGACCTGGCCGGCAACCTGCGCCAGCAGTTGAATACCCCCTCTCAGGCCCGCGGCAACAACGCCGCCTGAGGGGTAACACGGCAATCTCGCTGCCCTGGAAGTCAGGGATGGAGTTGCTTAGAGCATTTTCGATTCACATGTTGACGTTTGGAGATCGTGCAAGGTGGCTTTTTCTTGAGAAAAAAGCCACTTAGCATCTCGGTTTCTGTAAAGAGCTGAATCGAAAATGCTGTAGCCTCGCCGCACTTAGCAATCGAAGCGCGGCGCACGAAGTTTTTTGCGTTGCACGCGCAAACGCCGGGGCTGCAATTGCCCCGGCGACTTTTACTCATCGTGCGCAAATGAAAGCCCCCGGCGATGCCGGAGGCCTTTTCCTGTCCAAATTTCAATCTGCTCGGCCGGCTGGATTTCCATGAATGCGATCCAGTCCACTGTGCAACAGGGCTATTTGTATGCGACTGCCTCTTTGCCGGTCTCCACTTCACGCTCGGTCAGGTGATCGTACCAGGTGAACTTGAGAATCAGCGAAGTAACGGCGATTGAGGCTGCGGCCAGGGCCACACGCGTCCATTCCTGAATCACGATGTACAAGGGCAGCGCCACGAGCGAAACCTGCCAGACAATGCCGATAGCGATGTTGAACATATCGCGGAAGAAGTCCTTGTTGCTTTTGAACGCGGGATCTTCGGCCAGCACCTTCTTCAGCACCGGGCCCCAGAAGCCCCACGGCCGCACGCGGCGATAGAAGTCCATCAGCACTTCGTCGTCTTCCGGCTTGGTGAGCAGCGTGCCGAGCAGGCAGCCGATCAGCGAGATTCCGAGCACGAGCGGGAAGATGACGACTACTTCCATGTTGATGCTGAAGCGGGCAGAGCAGATCCTGTACGAAGGGCAACAGGGGAACGATCTTGGGAGCAAGCAGCGCGGAGCCAATGCCGGTGATCATGCCCCAGAAGTAGCCCCAGCCGTTGAAGCGCCACCAGTACCACTTCAGGACATTGGACGCCGTGTAGCCGCCCCACAGTCCGGAGACGATCCACACCACGACTTCGTTGACCGAAGTGACATTCCAGCCGATCAGATCACGCCGATCACGATCACGACTGAACGAAGCTAGATAGCTGAGGCGCACATAGGTCTTGGGCGAGGCATTGGGATTGATGTAGCGCTTGTAGATGTCATTGACGAAGTAGGGCGGCGCCGCGTTGACCGTGGCCGCAAAGTTGGACATGAAGGCAGCCAGCAGGCCGGCGATCAGAAAGCCCAGCAGGCCGACGGGAACAAAGCGGCCCAGCGCCATCGGCAGCACCAGTTCAAAGTCCAGATGCGTGCCCATGGCGCGCAGGTCGGGACCGAAGAAGGCCGCCGCCAGCACCGTCAGGCCAATGATAAGGAAGTAGCGGGGCGGGGTGAGCACGATGTTGACCCAGGCGCTCATCATCGAGGCCTCGCGCGGGTTCTTGGCGGAGAGCACGCGCTGCATATCGTAGTTGGGCGCGGGTCCGGCCGCCGAGATCGGAATGCCCTTGAAGAGCAGCATCATCACAAAGAAGCCGAAGAGTTCGTACTTGTCTTCGGCGATCTTCTGCCGTGGCCGCCGGCAAGCAGTGTTGTCCAGTCCAGGCCCAGATGCCAGCCGAAGAAGATGTTGTCCCAGCCGGCGGGAACCACCCGGTGCAGCATCTCCGGCGCAACCTTGCTCATGGCGATAATGCCCACGGCAAATGACGCGATGGCCAGAATGAAGAACTGAACGACCTCGGTGATGACCACGCTGATCATGCCGCCCTTGATCACATAGATGGCGGTAATGGCAATCAGGATCAGTGCGTATTCATTGGCCGAAAGATGCCAGGGCAGATAGGTCGGCGGCAAACTTGCCGATGCCCTTGAAGCCATAGGTGAAGAATCCGATGATGCTGACAAAGGCGTAGATGACCACGATGATGTGCGACAACTGCGCGCCGCGGCCGGTGCCGAAGCGGGTCTTGATCCACTCCGCGCCGGTCATCACATTCGAGCGGCGCAGCCACGACGGAGAGATAGACCATCAGGAAGATCTGGTTGAAGGTCGGCCAGAGCCAGGGAATCCATACGCTCTTCAAGCCGTAGACAAACATCCACGTAGACCAGCAGCATGGTGCCGCTGATGTCGAACATGCCCGATGCGTTGGAGATGCCCAGCATATACCAGGGCATGGAATTGCCGCCCAGAAAGTAGTTCTGCATGCTCTGCGAGGCGCGTTTAGAGACCCAGTAGCCAATGAAGCACCGTGCTCAGCAGGTAGGCCACGATGATGACGATATCTAAAACATGAAGCTGCATTGAATCTTCCTTTTCTGTTTGCGGAATTCAACCTCCGCTCACCGCAGATCAATAAAGACGTACATAAGCCGTTCGTTTCCGGCTATACCACACCCATCGGACACCGGCATGTGATCATTGGTACGCCCAGCCACGGTTACTCCCCGCAGACAGACAACCCTCTGCTGCCTGAAACGAACCGCAAAAGATGGATGCTGAAATGGAAACCAAAAATTGGCGCGGATTTTTTCTGTTGCGATTTACCTGCACTGTCGTAAGAAACAGGAATTGTCGCACGTCCGCTGGAATATTGGCAACGTTCTCAGCCAGCGCCCCCGGATACCGTTGATTTACATCCGCAGATACCTTTTCACACTCACCGTGAACCGCGCAATTGCAAATTTCGCGAATGCGAAGATTCGCGAAAGGATTTAGAAAAACGTTTGATCATTGATTGTCTGGCGGGCTATACTTGGCGCACGATTTATTAAGGGAGCAAGCAAGGCATGAAGTTCGGATATTTCGACGATCACAATCGCGAGTATGTAATCACGCAACCGGATACACCCCTGCCCTGGATCAATTACCTCGGTTGCCAGGCATATTTCGGCATCATCTCCAACACCGCCGGAGGCTACTCGTTCTATCGCGACGCCCGCCTGCGCCGCCTCACCCGCTACCGCTACAACAATGTGCCCATGGACTTCGGCGGGCGCTACATCTATCTGCGCGACGATGAATCGAAAGAGTTCTGGTCTCCCTCCTGGCAGCCCACGCGCCACGAGCTGGAGGACTACACCTGCCGCCACGGCATGGGCTACACCGTCATCGGCTCAACGTACAGCGGCATCGAGGCGCACACCCGCTACTTTGTTCCGCTCGACGAGAATCTTGAAATCTGGCAGCTCACCGTCACCAACAAGCGCGCCACCAAGGCGACGATCTCCGCCTTCTCCAGCATCGAGTTCTGCCTGTGGGATGCGCAGGACGACGCCACCAACTTCCAGCGCAACTTCAATACCGGCCAGGTGGAAGTGGAAGACGGCGTCATCTATCACAAGACCGAATACCGCGAGCGCCGCAACCACTTTGCCTACTTCGCCTGCTCCGAACCGGGCGCGGGCTTCGACACCCAGCGCGAGGCCTTTCTGGGCCGCTATCGCGGCTGGGACAAGCCCGCTACCGTCGAAGCCGGCCAGCTGACCAACTCCATCGCCCACGGCTGGTCGCCGATCGGCGCGCATCAGGTCAAGCTCGAACTCGCTCCCGGCGAAACCCGGCAGATTGTCTTCGTGCTCGGCTACCACGAGAATCCCGTCGACGAAAAGTTCGATCCGCCCGGCTCGCAGACCATCAACAAGAAGACGGTCAAGCCGGCGATCGCCAAGTATCTCGACGCGAAGAAGGCCGACGCGGCCTTCGAGCAGCTGCGCGCAGTACTGGGAGAGCCTGCTCGGCATCTTCCAGGTGAATACGCCCGACATTCACACCAACCGCATGGTCAATATCTGGAATGCCTATCAGTGCATGGCCACCTTCAACATGTCGCGCTCGGCGTCGTTCTATGAGTCGGGCATCGGCCGCGGCCTCGGCTTCCGCGACTCCAATCAGGACCTTGCTCGGCTTTGTGCACATGGCGCCGGCGCGCGCCCGCGAGCGCATCCTCGACCTGGCCGCCACGCAACTGCCCACCGGCGGCGCGTATCACCAGTACCAGCCGCTCACCAAGCGCGGCAACAACGACATCGGCGGCGGCTTCAACGACGATCCGCACTGGCTCATCATCGGCGTCTCGGCCTATCTCAAGGAGACCGGCGACTGGAGCATTCTCGACGAGCCGGTCCAGTACGACAACGAGCCCGGCTCCGAGAAGCCGCTCTACGAGCACCTGCAGCGCAGCTTCAACTACACGCTTGAGCGCCTTGGGCCGCATGGGCTGCCGCTGATCGGCCGCGCCGACTGGAACGACTGCCTCAACCTGAATTGCTTCTCCGACACGCCGGGCCAGAGCTTCCAGACCACCACCAACAAGGACGGCAAGGTGGCCGAGTCGGTCTTCATCGCCGGCCTGTTCGTCCATGCCGGCCGCGAACTGGCCGCCATCGCCAACCACCGCGGGCTCGAGCGCGGAAGCCGACAACATATCTGGCCGAAGTCGCGAAGATGGAGTCGGTCATTCTGCGAGCACGGCTGGGACGGCGAGTGGTTCCTGCGCGCCTACGACGACTTCGGCGCGCAAGATCGGCTCCAAGGAGTGCGAAGAAGGCAAGATCTTCATCGAGTCCAACGGCTTCTGCGTGCTGGCCGGCATCGGTCTCGACGACGGCAAGGCCGCCAAAGCGCTTGAGCCGCACGTCGCAAGCATCTGGCCACCAAACACGGCATCGTCGTGCAGCAGCCGGCCTACTCGCAGTACTACCTGAAGCTCGGCGAAATCTCCTCTTACCCGCCGGGATACAAGGAGAACGCCGGCATCTTCTGCCACGTCAATCCCTGGGTCATGATCGGCGAAACGCGCCTGGGCCACGGCGATGTGGCGCACGACTACTACAGCCGCATCAATCCCTCGGCGCGCGAAGAGATCAGCGACCTGCACCGCTGCGAGCCTTATGTCTACGCGCAGATGATCGCCGGCAAGGATGCGCCCACCTTCGGCGAGGCCAAGAACTCCTGGCTCACCGGCACGGCGGCGTGGAATTACTACGCCATCGTGCAGTGGATTCTCGGCATCCGCACCACGCTCGACGGCCTGGAGATTGCACCGGTGATTCCGAAGAGCTGGCCGGGCTTCACCGCCACCCGCGTCTTTCGCGGCGTGATTTACAACATCACCATCGAGCGCAAGGGCGAAGGCAACAAGATTGCTCTCACCGTGGATGGCAAGCCGATCGAAGGAAACATCGTGCCTCTTCCAGCGGACGGGACGAAAGAAGTTACCGTCAAAGGAATACTGAGTTAGAAAAGGGCGTGGTAATCCACGCCCTGCTTTACTGGGCCCCTGATTTTCAGGTGGGAGAAGTAACTTGTATCATCGCGAATGAACAGCGCTACGACACCATGCAATACCGCCGCTGCGGCAAGAGCGGCCTGCGCCTGCCGGCCATCTCCCTCGGGCCTGTGGCACAACTTCGGCGGCGTCGATGTCTTTGAGAACAGCCGCGCCATGGTGCGGCGGGCCTTCGATCTGGGCATCACGCACTTCGATCTGGCCAACAACTACGGCCCGCCGCCGGGCAGCGCCGAGAGCAACTTCGGCGAGATTCTGCGCCTCGATCTCAAGCCCCATCGCGATGAGCTGATCATCAGCACCAAGGCCGGCTGGGATATGTGGCCCGGCCCCTACGGCAACTGGGGTTCGCGCAAATATCTTCTCGCCAGCCTCGACCAGAGCCTCAAGCGCATGGGCCTGGAATACGTCGACATCTTCTACTCGCATCGTCCCGATCCCGAAACGCCGATCGAAGAGACCATGGGCGCGCTCGATCAGGCCGTGCGCTCCGGCAAGGCGCTCTACGCCGGCATCTCCAGCTACAACGCGGCCCAAACCGCCGCCGCGGTAAAGATTCTTCGCGAACTCGGAACGCCCTGCCTTATTCATCAGCCCAAGTACTCGATGTTTGAGCGTGGGTTGAAAACGGCCTGCTGGATGTGCTGGGCAAGGAAGGCGTCGGCGGCATCGCTTTTTGCCCGCTGGCTCAGGGGCTTTTAACTGATCGTTATTTGCAGGGGATTCCCGATAGGTTCGCGCGCATCCAAGCCGCATGGATTCTTAAAGAAGAACGATATTCACGAGCACCGTCTGGCGCAGATTCGCGGCATTGAATGAAGTGGCTGCCGCGCGCGGCCAGTCGCTGGCACAGATGGCTTTGGCCTGGGTGCTGCGCGACAGCCGCATGACTTCCGCGTTGATTGGGGCCAGCCGCGTTGAGCAGATCGAGCAGAATGTTGCCGCGCTCGCCAATCTTGGTTTCGCAACACACGAACTCTCCGATATCGATGCAATTCTGAATCTGGCTGGCTGATTCGGAGTTATCTTGATGCATAACCGGCTGGTACGTTCCTCAAGGAGGTACTCTCGTGCAACTGATGCGACAGAAGGTGGAGACGGAGCTGCTCTCCGACATCCTGCCCTTCTGGCTCAACCATACTATCGACAACGAATTCGGCGGCTTCCGCGGCCAGATCGCCAACGATCTGACTATCGATCCCCACGCGCGCCAAGGGACTCATCCTCAACGCGCGCATACTATGGACCTTCTCCAAAGCGTATCAGCTTCTATGGCGATCCGCTGTATCTGGCCACTGCTCGCCGCGCTTACGAGTACCTCACGCGCTACTTCTGGGATCACGAGTTCGGCGGTGTTTACTGGATGCTCGATCATCTCGGCAATCCACTCGATACCAAGAAGCGCATCTACGGGCAGGCATTTACCATCTACGCTCTGGCCGAGTACTACCAGGCCAGCGATGAACCCGAGGCGCTGGCAAGGCCATGCGGCTGGTGAGTGCATCGAGGCGTACAGGCCACGATGATGTGCACGGCGGCTACTTTGAGACCTACGAGCGCGACTGGACCCTCGCTGAGGACCAGCGCCTGAGCGAAGTGGACATGGACGAAAAAAAGTCCATGAACACTCACCTTCACATGATGGAGGCTTATGCCGCGTTGCTGCGCCGCACCCGAAGATCCAATCGTCCGGCTGCGCCTGCGCGAGCTGATCGAAATTTTCCTCAATCACATCATTGATCCGGCGACGCACCACTTCATCCTCTTCTTCGATGAGAACTGGACATCCGCGCTCTGAAAAAATTTCCTTCGGCCATGACATCGAAGGAAGTTGGCTGCT
Source organism: uncultured Acidobacteriaceae bacterium (assembly GCA_963713645.1). Taxonomy (GTDB): domain Bacteria; phylum Acidobacteriota; class Terriglobia; order Terriglobales; family Acidobacteriaceae; genus Telmatobacter. The sequence continues at coordinate 222,247 of CAVQMQ010000032.1, forward strand.
GTGCGAGGCGGCGGAGATTCTGGGCGATGAGGATATCCTCGACGCGGATGCGCGTTGTTGCGGTTGAGATGGCGCAGGCAGTCTACGAGCAGGGACTCGACACTGACGGCGGACTGCTTTACGAGGCAGAGCCGTCCGGCCTCATCGATACCGACAAGCATTGGTGGCCGCAGGCCGAGGCCGTCGTCGGCTTCCTCAACGCCAACGCGCTTACCGGCCGAGCGCACTTTGCGCTCGCCGCTCAAAGAAGCTGGGGATTCATTGAGCAGCACATCGTCGATCGTGAGCACGGCGAATGGTTCTGGCGCGTCTCAGAAGATGGTGTCCCAAACACTACTGAAGATAAGGTGGGTCCGTGGAAGTGCCCATACCACAACGCGCGCACCTGCTTTGAAGTGATGGAGCGGCTCGACGCGGTAATTATCCCCGAAGACAAGCCGGACTGTGAATCGGTTGTCAAGTAAGAGTGCGAGTTCAACGGAGAGAAAAGATGAACCAGGTAGAGTTCAAAAAAAACGTTCAGAACCTCTTCAAGCAGCAGGAAAAGCTGCTTTCTCAGCGCAATCGCAAGTCTGGCGGCGGCAATGGCATCTTTGACCGCTATGAGCTTTCCGGTTTTGACCGCCGCGCATGCGCCCATTCATTGGCGCTACGACCTCGATCAGAAGACCAATCCCTTTCTGATGGAGCGCATTGGCGTCAACGCCGCCTTCAACGCCGGCGCAATTCTGCACGAAGGAAAATATCTGGTCGTCGCGCGTGTCGAGGGCGCGGATCGCAAATCTTTTTTCGCCGTTGCCGAGAGCCCCAACGGCATCGATAACTTTCGCTTCTGGGATTACCCGATCCTGATGCCCGAGACCGCCGACCCGGACACCAATGTCTACGACATGCGCCTGGTCAAGCACCAGGACGGCTGGATCTACGGCCTCTTCTGCACCGAGCGCAAAGACCCCAAGACCCCGGCAGTGGGATACCTCCTCCGCAGTCGCGCAATGCGGCATCGTGCGCACCAAAGATCTGAAGACCTGGGAGCGCCTTGCCGACCTCAAATCCAAATCTCCGCAGCAGCGCAACGTCGTTCTGCATCCCGAGTTCGTCGACGGCAAGTACGCCTTTTACACCCGCCCGCAGGACGATTTCATCCAGGCAGGCAAGGGCGGCGGCATCGGCTGGGGACTCTCCGCGAGCATTGAAAACGCCGTCATCGACAACGAGATCATCCTCGACAATCGCGAGTACCACACCATTCAGGAGGTCAAGAACGGACTTGGCCCCGCGCCGATCAAGACGGCAAAAGGCTGGCTGCATCTCGCCCACGGCGTGCGCAATACCGCCGCAGGGCTGCGTTACGTACTTTATCTTTTGTTGACTGAGCTGGAGCGTCCCTGGGTCGTTACTCACAAGCCCGCCGGGTATTTTATCGCTCCTGAAGGCGCAGAGCGCGTCGGCGATGTTTCGAATGTCGTCTTCAGCAATGGCTGGATCGAGCGCAAGAATGGCGACGTATTCATCTACTACGCTTCTTCGGATACGCGCCTGCACGTGGCTACCAGCACCGTTGCCCGACTGCTGGATTATGTGCTGAACACGCCCGCCGATCCGTTGCGCAGCCATGCCTGCGTCGAGCAGCGCTATGCGCTCATAGAGAAGAATCTGGCCGTGCTTGCAAAGGTGAAATCTGCCGGGAAGCGCAGCACGGCGAAAAGCACGTTGAAAAAGGAAAAGAAGAAATAAGCGCGGGGTCGTAAAAGCGCTCACATGTTGTTCTGAGGTCCTGAGTTAGCCGATGGCCAAGCGTATAAAAATCGAGAATGGAGTCGATACCACGCAGCCCATGAGCCTGCGAACTCTGGGCCGGTATCTCAACCTGTCCACGACTACGGTGTCCCTGGTGCTCAACAATGCTCCCGGTGTCGCCTCCATCCCCCAGGAGACGCGCGATCGTGTCCTTGAAGCAGCTGCTAAATTCGATTATCGCCCCAGCTTCTACGCTCGTTCGCTGCGCAAGCGCCAGTCTTCCTTCACGGTCGGAGTGCTGGTGCCTGACCTGAACGACCACTACGTCGCGCAGGTGTTGGCCGGCGCAGAAGAGCATCTTATCGACGAGGGCTACTTTTACCTCACCGCCAGTCACCTGCGCAATGCCCAGCTTACCGAGGAGTATCCGCGGCTACTGATGGATCGTTGCGTCGAGGGCTTTATCCTCATCGATACCACGCTCGAACATAGTTGGAATCTTCCCGTCGTCGCGGTCGCCGGCCATCGCGAGATTCACGGCGTCACCAATGTCGTGCTCGATCAGCGCCAGGCCGCGGTCCTTGCCCTCCGCCATCTTCACGGCCTCGGACATCGCAAGATTGCCTTTATGCGCGGGGGCAGCCACAGCTCCGATGCCGACAGCCGCTGGGAGTTCCTCATGGAGATCGCCGCCGAACTCGCGCTCGAAGTCCGTCCGGAGTTGACGGTCGTCATTCAAATGCGCGACTCCACTCCGGAGATGGGCTTTGATCCGGTCAATCAGTTACTTCATAGCGGGGCTGAGTTTACTGCCATCATTTGCTATAACGATGTCTCCGCCTTCGGAGCCATTCGCGCGCTGAGCGACCACGGACTGCGCGTGCCGCAGGATATCTCCGTTGTTGGCTTCGACGACATTCAGAGCGCATCCTTCTACAATCCCAGCCTCACCACCATCCGTCAGCCCTTGCAACAAATGGGCATCGAGGCGGCGCGTATCCTTCTTCAGCGGATTCGCGGCCACGTTGATTCCACCGACGCCGTTCTCATCAAACCGGAGCTGATAATGCGCGAGTCCAGCGCCCCGCCTACCCAGGGCCGCGCCCGCCGCACTCGTTCCGAGTTGTGCTCCATTTGCTGCGCCCCTCCCGCTCTCAGCACACGAAATTAATTCCGCCAATCCAGGCAACGGTATGTCCGATTCCGCTTCGTGTCAGCGCACACACAACGTGTCTGTGCAGACACGTTCCGGCCCCTCTTATCTATAGATAACTTCTTTATTTTCAATCATCGGTGATTGGCTCCCCGCTTGCACTTTCCCAAGGCACAAGCGATTTATCGAAGGGGGAGACGATGAAGATTCAAAAGCTCAACTGGATGGCGGCAGCGGCACTGGCAACGGGAATTTTTTCAGCGCAGGCAATGGCACAGGATGCGGCAAAGGCCGCTCCGCAGCAACTGGACGCGGCGGCAGCCTCAGCAGTAAATCAAGTTCAGCCGCAGCCCGCCGTTCCGCCGGCACAGCAACGCCTCATCGTCGTCAGCCTTGAAGACCGCAAGCTCGCGCTCGTCGAAGACGGCCAGGTAAAGAAGGTCTACACCGTAGCCGTCGGCAAGCCATCGACGCCCAGCCCGGTCGGCACCTTCACCATCGAGCGCCGTGCGGCCAATCCTACCTATCACCACAACGGCAAAACCGTTCTGCCAGGGCCGAAGAACCCGGTGGGCACGCGCTGGATGGGCCTCAGCATTCAGGGCTACGGAATCCACGGCACCAACGAACCCAACTCCATCGGCAAAGCCGTCTCGCATGGATGCATCCGCATGGCGCGGACCGATCTCGAAGAGTTTTACGACCTGGTCTCCGTCGGCGACACCGTTGAGTTGATCGGCCAACGCAATGAGCAGACCGCGCGGCTCTTTGGCAACAGCGAGAATCCTGTTCCCACGCCGCAGCCCACCATCACGGCTACTGCAGCACAACAAACCACCGCCGTCCTTGTGGCTTCACGCTAAGGAGGCCCTCGATGAATCTGTTGATGGAAGCGATGAATGGCCTTGGAGCAGTGCTGTTGCCGATGGTGATGACACTGCTCTTTGAAGAGTTGACCTTTGGAGGACTGGCCCGGCTGCTGATGGCTCAAGCGCCGGGTCCAGACAGATATCTTGAGTCCACCAACCACAACACAATCCAAAAAGGAGCAGGAAAATGATCGCATTGAAGCTGCTGTTAACGGTCGCGGGAGCGCTTTTGCTGGCTGTCGCGTTGGCAATTCCACTCTATTCACTTGTGGCTCGCATCCGCATCGCGCTGCGAAAGGCGGGTGACACCGGCTCAGCCCGAACTCCCTGCGCCGGAGATCCCCTGGCGCACCTCGGTAGCACTGGTCCTCGTGGCCTGCCTGCCTCTGCTCATCTCCGCAAGCATTGTTGTCGTGCCCAGTGGCATGGGCGGAGTGCGCGTCAGCCAAGTCGGCGGTACACAACCCGGCACGCTCTACCCTGGCGTCCACTTCATTACTCCGCTGGTCGAGAACGTAGAAGTCTTCGATCTCCGCGATCATCTCTTCACCACCGGCGTTGCCGAGGAGGGAGCAAAGCCCGCCGAGCCGAAGAACGGCCTCAGCGTTCAATCGCGCGAAGGGCTCAACATTGGCCTCGCAGTCACCGTACGCTATCGCCTCGATCCCAACAAGCTCGACTACTGTACAGGCGCACATGCCCCAGCCTGTTGATAAGGAGCTGGTCCCGCCCGTTGTCTCCAGCGCGTGGCGCGAACTTGCGCCCCGAATACACCGTGAGCGAAATATTCAGCACCAAACGCGAAGAAGTCCGCGGCAAGGCCGCCGCTGTAATCACCCGCAAACTCGGCGCAGACGGCATTATCGTCGAGGAAGTCATGCTCTCCGACATTCAACTCCCCGCTGAATACGCAAAGGGACTCGAAGGCCTCTTGCTCAAAGAGCAGGAAGACGATCAGCTCGGCGTAGTGACCGACATTCAACAGAAGCAGGTGCGCATCTCTGAGCTGCAAGCCGAGGCCGAAGCTGCCGGCAAGGTCAAGGAGGCCGAAGGTGAAGCGCAATCCAAAGTTGTCGAGGCTAAAGGAGAGGCCGACGCGATGCAATACACGCTGCCGCTCAAAGAAAAGCAGATTGAGCAAAGCAAGCTTGAAGCCGAGGCGCGCAAGGAAGCCACCATCCAGAACGCCGAGGCCGAAGCCCAGGCCAAAGTGATTGACAGCAAGGCCGAGCTGGAGCGGCGTAACCTGCTGGCCGATGCCGAAGCCAGCCGCGTGCGACTCATGGCCAAGGCCAACGCCGAGCGCATGACCAGCGAAGCCGATCTGCTCAACCGCTCGCCGCTTTTGATCAACAAGATCATCGCCGAGCGCCTCTCCGACAAGATTCAGGTGCTGATGGTGCCGTCTGACGGAAAATTCTTCTTCGCCAACGACGTCTTCAAAGGCGCGGCCAATAACTCGGTCATCAAGCAGGAGATGGACAGCGAGCAGGAACCCACGCCGCAACCGGGGCATTGATCTTAATCATTGGACGAGCAGATAGATCGCCGCCCTGTGTCCAGGCACTGCGTTAAGCCTTGGCGCAGGGCGCACTGTGAAGGATGGAGGATGCCATGAACGTAGGAACGATGCGAGCAATTCTGTTGGCGCTCTTTTGCGCTGTGGTTGCGTTTGGGTGCGTGGGTTCTAAGGCCGAGGTAGCCACAGGATGGAAGACATATCGAAGCCCTGATTACGGCTTTACAATCGCCTACCCTGCAAGCATGGATTTCTTTCCTGGCCACCCGGTTCAAGCACCCGAACGATCTATGTTTCCGATTTGCGATGACACGACAGTAGCGTGTTTTCAATACAACGGCAATGCATTCGACGAAACGGCCACTGGAGAGGTGGGTATTTCAGTGAATGTACTTCGCGACCTCAAGACGGAGACGGATTGCAATTCGATTGATACCGGTTCATCTCCAATTAAGACAGTGAAAATTCATGGAACCTTGTTTCATTACAGCGAAACAGCGGAAGCCGGGTTGGGCAGCGGGAGGAGCATGACTGAGTATCGGAAGTTTTATCAGCAGGTTTGCTTTGAGGTGGCAGTGGTGATTGCCGGTAGGAATGTCCCGCCCCAGATGTGGAAGGATGAGGGTTTTCGGCCGGTCAACCGGCGCGCCTCACGCAAGATTTGGAACGATCTGGACAGAATGCGCCACTCCTTTGCCTTTGTTGGCACCGTAAAGGACGGCCCCGACTGGAATGTATATTTCGATTCGCGTTGCGGAGAGATGTTCGAGTACCCCTCTGCCGCGACGGTGCAAGAGGTGGTGGGGCATTCGAATGATGCCTCCAATTCGGGCAGGATGACGTGCAATCACGCGTTCTCTTTCAAGGGCAGTGACTACACCGTGGCGGATAAGGTTGATCTTCGGACCGATACTGACCTTGACGAATGGCTATCGGAATGCGGATATCCAGCTCGGGGCCAAATGAAAATACTAGCGCAGACCGACGACTTCACAGAATACAGCGATAAGACATACACATACATTCGTTTTCACAATGACTTTTTCATCTTTGTCCGATCAGGTGAAAATCGTCAACCGATCTCTTCCGAGGGGGACCAAGTATTTGCACATCTGACGAAGAGTTTCAGGGTGAGATAGGAGACGGCTTCTGGATGCCGGGTGTCCCAGGTCCCTCGATTTTGAGGACCTGGGAACGCTCAGATCAAAAGCGCGGTAGGGCCCCTCAAACGATATAATTCGCGCAAGCATCAATGCGCAGAAAGATGAAATCAATGAAGCTGGCCGGAGTGGTTGTTGCATTCATAACGGGCTTGATAAGCCTCACAGCCAGCGCCGCGCCCAGCCAATGGGAGCAGCCCGCCGCGAGCCTCGCGGGTGAAATCGCAGAGATTCTCGGCCCCGGCCAGGCGCGGTTGACTATTCGCAATATTTCGTCGCTCTCCAATGACGAAATCCCCGCGATCCGCCGCCTGCTTGAAGCGGACTTGAAATCTCGCGGCGTCCTCGCCTCCGGAGCCGAGAGCGCCAACTCCATTCGCGTCACGCTTAGTGAGAATCAGCGGGAGCGCCTTTGGGTTGCTGAAATCATCGAAGGCAACGAGACTCGCGTTGCAATGGTAGAGGTACAACACTCTCACTATGAGGTTCCCGCCGACTCCGCCGGAATGATGCTTCACAAAGAGCGATTCCTCGGTTTCGATGTGCTGGATACGCTCCCTTGTTTTTCTTCTCCTGATGGGAAGCCTCCCTTGATCGCCATTGCTGAAAGACCGCACGGTTTGTTGATTCTGAAACAGGGTTGCCTTCTTGCATTGGATGGGTCGCCGTCAGGCTTTATAGATGGGAAGGCTTTTAACGATCTCGCCTCCACGCAAACCCTGACCCGCGATCCGCGTGGACTTATTGCAATAGATGGGGATGGCGACGGATTTCGCGTATTACTACCTGGAACGGAATGTGGAGGGAGCTACACGATCTCGTCAGAACCGGATCGACCACCTGGCGAGGGCTGGACGCTACGCTGCCACCCCAGCGACGACCCTTGGCCAATTCTGACTGGCGAAACCCCTCAGGGTTCGATTAAGCTCAAAGCCTTCTTCAACGCGGCGCGTAATTACTTCACCGGCGTGGTAACTCCGAGCGTCGGCGTTGATCTGCCATCCTTCTATACCGCAGCGCTGTTACCGCGCCCCGATGGCGCAGGCCTTGTCATCAACGGCATCGACGGAAAGGTGCAACTAGCCGAGAACAATACGCTCAAGCCCGTCAGCGGCACACGCGACTGGGGCAGCGATTTTGCTGCTCTCCACTCCGGCTGCGGCTCCGGCACGCAGATCATCGCATCCGGCTCCGGCGAAGCGCTGACAGACAGCCTGCGCGCTTACGAACTGCCCGCGCTAGAAGCAATCCCCGCCAGCGCCCCATTGGCAATGGACGGAACCGTGACCGCGCTCTGGACCGCGCCCGACGGCAAGAGCGTCTATGCGGTCGTGCGCAACCCAGCAGATGAATACGAGGTGGACCGTGTTACGGCAACTTGCAATTAGTGCTGTTCTCATCTCGTTGGCATTGCCTGTCACGGCCCGCACCCGTCCGCACTACGGTGGTACGCTGCGTGTGGAGACAGAAGGCGATCCGCTGCAACGCCCCGACGGAACGGCGCGCAAACTGCTCCTCGACGGGCTCACTCAACTCGACATTCAAGGGACCGTCCAACCCTCTCTTGCGATTCGATGGACATCTGAAAACAATGACCACCGCTGGCAATTCTGGCTGCGCCCCGGCGTGCATTTTCACAACGGCGCGGCGCTTAATTCAACGGCGGTCGTTGCGGCATTGAATGCAATCTGCGGTTCCGGTTGCCCGTGGACAGCGGTGCAGCCTGCGGGTGCATCAATCGTCTTCACCAGCGACTCGCCGATACCCAATCTCGATTCGCTGCTGGCCGAAGACGCGTACTTGATCTATCTGACCGATGCGGGCGATGGCAGAACGCCGGCTTGCTGCATTGGTACCGGTCCCTTCGAGCTGCAGCCAGCGGCTTCGGCTCCCTTTGCATTGATCGCCAATGACAGTTACTGGCAAGGCCGTCCCTTTATCGACAAGATCGAGATCTACGGCCACAAATCCATCCATGATCAGTGGCTTGATCTCACGCTGGGCCGCGCCGATCTCGTCGAAGTACCTGCCGAGCAAATTCGCCAGGCCCGCGAGCAGCGGCTAACCGTCCTCACATCAGCGCCCACGGAGCTGCTGGCTCTCGCGCTTACGGACTCCGGCATTCTCGGCAATCCCACGCTACGTGCTTCCATTGCGCTGGCAGTTGATCGCACCGCGCTCTCCAATGTCATCTTTCAAAAGCAGGGCGAGATAACGGCCAGCCTTCTGCCTGCCTCACTCACCGGCTACTCGTTTCTCTTTTCAACTGAGCGCGATGTGAACAAGGCCCATGAGCTGCGCGGTGGCCTCACGACGCCTCAACTTATTCTGTCAACTGAATCCAACCCAACGATGCAACTTGCCGCGCAACGCATCGCGCTCAATCTGCACGAGGCGGGATTCAATGTGCAACTCGCCGCGGTCTCGCAGCACGCAGACATGATGCTGGTACGCCGCAGGCTTGCACCCCGCCAGGCGCAAGCCGCGCTCGCATCCATGTTGCGCGGCGCGGGCGCTCAATTGCCTGTACTTGAAGACTCACCCGCCGGTCTCTACCGCGTCGAGCGCGAATTTCTTGATGAGCATGTGCTGATTCCGTTGCTCTATCTGCCGCGTGCCTACGCTGTCAGCGGGCGCGTTCGCGATCTGCGCCTTGCTTCCGACGGCGCGCCATTGCTGGCCAATGTTGCTTTGCAGGATGCGCCGGACGCAACAGGAGCCGCACAATGAGCCTGCGCCAAAAGCTTTTGCTGCTCTTCTCGCTCACTGTCGCGGCATCGGTTGCGGCAGTTGCGTGGACCGTGCTCGTCCGCATCCGCGTGGTCTTTGAGCAGCGCGACCGCGAAGAGACATCGCTTTTTGTCAGCCAGTTTCAACGCGAGTTTCAACACCGTTCCGCAGAGGTGGCCGCTGCGGTTGAAAGCATTGCCGCGCGCGAGCGTGTCCGAACGATGGCGTATGAGATCGCTCAGTCCAACGACGCTTCGCCCTATCTCACCGAGGCCGCCACGCTGGCCCAGGATGCCCAATTGGATTTTCTTGAGATTGTTGGAGCGGATGGCAACATCATCAGCTCCGCACAGTGGCCCGCGCGCTTCGGTTACCCTGAGCCAGCGGCGCAGCAGGCGCAAGCCACGTTCCTCAAGCGCGAAGACTTGCCAGATGGCAGCTCCGCTCTTGGACTATTTGCAGTGATTCCTGTGCATGGGCCTGACGCGCCGCTGAAATTAATCGGCGGCAAGCGTCTCGATCAGAGCTTCCTTGCCGATCTGCCCGTTGCGCAGGGAATGCAGGTCTCTCTTTATAGCGATGCTGGAGCCAGTCAAAGCACGGACGCGAACCAATCGACGCAGACCTCTGCCAGCGTACTTACGCCCTTCGATCCCAAGCGTCTCATCGGTATCAACGGAGACGTACCCGCCGCGGTCAAGTATCAACCTCTTATCGATGCAGCCCGTAGCAGCGGCCAGCCGAGCAGCGCCATCCTTTATCTCACTGACCGGCGCGAAGACAGCGTCAGCGCAACGGCGATTCCCCGCAAGAACGCAGCGGGCAACGTGATGGCTGTGCTCACTGTCTCTATCGCGCGGGCGGGAATGGTAGAAGCTCAGCAGCATATTCGCAACATTGCATATGGTGTCGCTGCTGCTGGAATTCTCTTCGCCATTTTATGCAGCTTGTGGATCGCGGCACGGGTCTCGCGACCCATCGAGCAGCTCGCCCGCGCTGCCGAAGAGGTCGCGGGCGGCAACTGGGAGGCGCGTGTGCCGGTGCGCGGTCGCGATGAGGTCGGAGTCCTGGCCGCAGCTTCAATCACATGACGAGTGAACTGGTGAGTCAGCGCGAACGCCTCGTCCAGACCGAGCGTGTAGCCGCATGGCGCGAGTTGGCGCGCCGCCTGGCGCACGAGCTGAAAAATCCGCTCTTCCCGTTGCAACTAACCGTTGAAAACCTCGCCCGTGCCCGCGCGTTGCCGCCGGAGGAGTTCGATGAGATCTTCCAGCGAAAGCACCACAACGCTCAGCATGGAAATCGCCAACCTAAAGACCATCATTGGCCGCTTCAGCGACTTCAGCAAAATGCCCAAGCCGGAGCTTGAGTGCATCGATGCTCGGGATGCGGTTGAACGAGTGCGCTCGCTCTACGAATCAGCCGCTCAGCAAGGTGGAAAGATTCAATTTGCGGTTGAACTTGCATCAAAACCCGCGCCGATCAATGCCGATCCTGAACTGCTTGCACCGCGCTTTATCAAATCTAGTTCTGAATGCAATGGATGCAATGCCCGAAGGCGGAAAGTTAGAACTCTCCGCAAAATCCATAGGCGACAAAGTCGAAATCCGCGTCTCCGACACCGGTCAGGGAATGACTCCGGAAGAGTGCGAGCGGCTGTTTACGCCGTACTACACAACCAAGGAGCATGGCACCGGCCTGGGTCTGGCGATTGTTCAATCGGTCATCGCCGATCACGGCGGCACCATCGCAGTAGAGAGCAAGCCCGGTGCAGGCGCAACCTTTGTCATCACCTTGTCCCGCGCGGAAGAGAACCCATCATGAGCGCCAAAGCAAAGATTCTCATTGTCGACGATGAGGCCAACACGCTGGCCTCGCTCTCCCGCGCCTTTCGCCTGGCTGGCCACGAGGCCGTCGTTTGCGACAACGCCGCCCGCGCGCTGGAACTGGCCCGCACGCAACCCTTCGATCTGATCCTCAGCGATGTCGTCATGCCGCGCCGCGACGGACTCTCGCTCCTCGAAGACCTCAAGACAGCCGGTATTGCCGCGCCCGTGGTGATGATGAGCGGGCAGGCGCATATTGAGATGGCGGTCAAGCGCCACGCGCCTGGGCGCGCTCGATTTTCTCGAGAAGCCGCTCTCGACAGAAAAATTATTAGTCACGGTCGAAAATGCCCTCAAGCTCACTCGACTTGAAACAGAAAATCAGGACCTGCGCACCCGCGTTGGCAAGCACACACTGGTCTTTACCGGCGAGACCATGCGCCGCGTCATGGCGCAGATCGAGCGCGTGGCGATGCAGCGAAGCCCGTGTCTGCATCTACGGCGAGACCGGGACAGGCAAAGAGTTAGTCGCGCGCACGCTGCATGAAAAGAGCAATCGGGCGACAGGTCCGTTTGTGACGCTCAACTGCGCCGCCGTTCCCGCCGAACTGATTGAGAGCGAACTCTTCGGCCACGAGAAAGGCTCCTTCACCGGAGCAGCCCAACGCCACACGGGCAAATTCGAGCAGGCCCATCGCGGTACGCTTTTTCTGGATGAGATTGGCGACATGCCGCAGGCCATGCAGGCCAAGCTGCTGCGCGTATTGGAAGAAGGCGAGGTCGAGCGCATTGGCGCGGAAAAACCCACCACCGTCGATGTACGCGTGGTGGTCGCTACTCATCGCAATCTCGAACAGCTCGTCGATTCCGGCGGATTCCGCCGCGATCTCTACCATCGCGTTGTCGTCTTTCCCGTTGAGCTGCCGCCGCTGCGCAAACGCACCGAAGATCTGCCCGCGCTTGTCGATCACTTTGCCCGGCAGGTGAGCACGCAGAACGGATGGAAGCCCGTCTCCTTTGCCGAATCGGCTATTGACGCGCTGAAGCAATACGCCTGGCCCGGCAATATCCGCGAACTGCGCAACGTCGTCGAGCGCCTTCTGCTGCTTGCTGACGGCGCTGTTGACGCCGCTGCTGTTGAACTCGCTCTGCCCGCTTCGCGCAATGCGCGCACCTCTGATTCAACCCGCTTCTCGAACAACACAAGCCGGCACGAAGAAAGCGGACCACTCGCCGAACGCGTGGCGTCTTTCGAGCGCGCCGAGGTCTTGCGGGAACTTGAGCGCAACAGCCGCCATATCACTAACACCGCCAAAGCTCTCGGACTCGAACGCAGCCATCTCTACAAAAAATGCCAGCAGTTGGGCATCGACCTCAAAACCGTCGAGACCAACCTGCCTACAATGGACTAAAGAAACATCGTTCCCACCCTTCCTCGCGTCCGTTACACTGTTGCCATGACAAAGCGCATCGGAGTGCATCTGGGAACCACGGGCGGCGCATCCAACGCCGTTCTGCGGGCGCAAGAGATCGGCGCCAACACCTTTCAGATTTTTTCGTCGAGTCCGCGCATGTGGCGCGCTCCCAAGGTCAACCCCGAGCAGGCCGCGCGCATGAAGGAACTGCGCGCCCAATACGACGTCGGCCCGCTGGTCATCCATACCAGTTATCTGGTCAACGTTTGCAGCCAGAATGACGAAGTTCGCCAGAAGAGCATAGCGGCATTTCGCGGAGAGATCGAGCGGGCTTTAGCTCTGGGCTCGGAGTATCTGGTGCTGCATCCCGGCTCATGGAAAGGCCTTACCCGCGACGAAGGCCTTACGCTGGCTGCCGACTCCATCTCTCGCGCCATCGATGGCCTTGAATGGCAGGAAACCGGCTTTCACCTCCTGATTGAAAACACCGCCGGAGCGGAGTTCTCGCTGGGCGGCAGCTTTGAGCAGGTCGCCGAGCTGGTCGCGCGGCTCAAGCCCACAGCTCCGGTCGGCGTCTGTCTGGACACCTGCCACACCCACGTCGCCGGTTACGACCTTGTCACTCCTGAAGGCTACGAAGAGACGATGTCTCAGGTTGCCGCCACCGTCACCTTTGAAGCAGTTCGCGTCTGGCATTGCAACGACGCCAAGGCCGCTCGCGGATCAAAGCTCGACCGGCACGAGCACATCGGCGAAGGAACCATGGGCGTAGAGCCGTTCCGCCGCCTTCTGAATGATCCTCGCTTCGCCCACGCCGCCTTCGTCGCCGAAACCCCAGTCGAAGAACCGGCGGACGAAGAGAAGACCGTGCGGACGCTCAAGAGCCTGGTTGCAGCCCAGTAGCTCTTGCTCCTGATCGTCTCTCGCTTCGCCCCAATCGCATTCCACGACAGCCCATAAAAACACTGCGGCCCTTCCCGAAGGAAGGGCCGCAGTGTTTGCCAGTTGGAACGGGCTTAGTTGGTGATATTCGCCGTTACAGTTGTAGTAGGCGCCATGCTGCCGGATGTCGCGGTCACGGTGAAGACATAAGCGCCAGTCGTCGTACCACCGCTGGTGGTGGTGCAGTTCGAGGTGCAACCGCCACCGCCTCCTCCGCCGCAGCCAACCACCGCGCCGGTAGCAAGCACAAACAGCAGGCCAAAGAGAGCCAGCCATTTACGGCGCTTCGCTGGAATGCCAAAGAGGAAGATCAGCGCCAGCGCCGTGCCGCCTGCGGTTGGCCAGAAGAACTTCTTCTCCTGGTTCATCGTAGTGGTTGTCGTCGGCGCGGTGGAGTTAATGGTTAGTGTGGCCGTCTGCGCGGTCGTTCCGCTGATGGTCACATTGCCAATCGAGCAAGTTGCCGGGTCGGTGGCTCCAGCCGGGCTGGAGGTCAGAGCACAAGTTAGAGTCACTGCGCCGGTGAACCCGTTGGTGGGGGTTACAGTAATGGATGCAGTATTGCCCGTGGTTGCGCCAGCCGTGAGGCTAAGGCTGCTGGCGGCTGGCAGCGTGAATGAAGGCAGGCTGACCGCGACGTTCACGACGGTCGTCGGCGCAATCGATCCCGATGTGCCCGTTACCGTCACTGTGTAGCTGCCGGAAGCTGTTGACGCTGTGGTTGTAACGGTCAGCACATCGGTCTGGGCCGTCGATCCGAAGGTGACTGAAGGCGATGCCAGTCCGCAAGTTGGGCTATCGGCTCCAGCAGGGCTAACCACGCAGGCCACATCAACCGTCCCAGTAAAGCCGCCGATCGGCGTCACTGTGATGGTCGAGGTATTGCCTATATTCACACCGGCATCCACGGTCAAATTGCCGCTGTTGCTCAAGGAGAAGCTGGTGCTTCCGACTGTTGAGCCGGTCACAACCGCCGTTATGCCCAGCGTATGCACGTATTCGCCGGTCGCATCCTTGCCGGTGACCAGCACGTTATAGCTGCCGTTGGGTGTATATTGGCCGGTGCTGATGCCTAATGTCGCGGTTGCGCTCCCTCCACCGGCCAGTGTCACCGAAGGAGTTACCAAGCAGGTGATACCAGGGGTTGCGCTGCAGGTCAGCGCGACCGTGCCGTTGAAGCCGTTGACCGAGGTCAGGTTGATGGTGTTGACTGGGCTGCTGGTGGGGGTTATCCCCTCAATCGTCGTCGTCGGAATCAGCGTGAAGTCCGAGAGCGGGTTGGAGATGGGGGAGCCGCTATTCAGCACAATGTCAGACGGATAGTATGTGTTATCTCCGTAGTACTGCAGAGTGGCGAAATTTGCTCCCTGGAAGAGGTCTTGGCTGCCGATCGAAAAGGAGAAGTCCGAAATATCTCCGGTAGCTCTTGGCGTAATCAGGATTGCCCCAGGGGAATAGCCTGAAGCAAAGAATCCAACATAACCGGTCGGCGCCGCTTGCCCGCTCTGTCCGGTTACTGTTCCGGTTATGGTTATCGTTGAGTCGGGGGACAAGCTCCCTGTCATGCTCGCAGCGGTTGTGGAGACCAAACCCTGGGTTTGTCCTATAATCTGTATCGTGCCGCCAGTCAGACTGGTGAGAGCGTAATTCGAGTCGCCGGGATAGTTAATTCCAATGGTATAGGTTGCGCTGCTTGCGCTCGCCGGGATGGTGAAAATCGCCACACCCTCAGGGGCTCCGGTGGTGGGATCTACGGCGGGGTTCAGAGTTGCGCTCGACGGTACGCCCGAAGGAAGGCCGGAGACTGTGACCGTTCCGGTTGGAGGCGCTATCGAGACTGGAAAGATGGACGAACCTGACGCGTTCAATACGGCGCCGTTCTCGACTTGAACGACGAGGACGGTTGGCTCGTTCTGAGCGCCGACATACCCGTACAACTGGATGTAATTGGAAGCGTTGACAATGATTTGGGGCGTGTCTTTGACGACCGTAAAGCCAATCGCCGCAGCCGTGGATGCCTTGTAGCTACCGTCTCCGTTAAATGCGGCCGTCACCGAGTGTGAGCCGACCGCGAAGGGTGCATTATATTCCGCGTCGCCTTCCGCATTGATCGCCGTGGTGTTGATGGCTGACGCAGTACCGCCGTTGACTGCATCCGAAAAAGTGACCGTTCCTGTTGGAGGTGTGAAGGTGGGGCAGGTGGTGCTACCCGATAGGCAGCTTTCCAGCGCGGCAAGTTCAGAACTGGGCGCAACTTCCGCGTCCAGAACCAGTTGTGTGCCGTAGTCGATATTCGTCGTTCCGGAAGGGACAGCTGAGATGCCAGCGCTTGTGGGATTTAGAACATTGAAATCAATGCCGCTGGTTTCCGAGTCCACCGTAATCGCCACCGGTGTGGAGTTGCTGAGGGCATTCGCGGTGTCGCCGCCATACTGCGCCCAAACGTTGTAGCTGCCGCCGGGCAGCGTGCTGATGCTGCCAGTGTACGCGCCACTGCTCAGCGTGAAGAGACCCTGCGCCTGCTGGCCCGCTTCGGTGCTGCTTGCAAGAATCGAAACGTCGCCGCTCGGGATTCCGGTTCCGGTCACCGCGCCACTGAATGTCACAGCGGTTCCGTGAGGAATGGCATTGAGTGCGACGCTGTTCGCCGGCGTCACGGTTACAGTGGTTGCCGACTTGGCAAAGGTGATTTTGTTCCAGTCCGTCACCAATACATTGGCGTCGATGGTGCCCAGGCCGGTGGCTAGGTTATAGCCCGCCGTTGCGTTGTATTCAGGGGTTGTGCCGGTGCCGATCTGGCCTTCCAAGGTTCCATCGGTATCGGTTATGGGGATGGCGGCTGCTATGCAGTCAGGTGTGAAGTCCGTGAGATCGCAAGGCACCGAGTTGGTTCCATGGACTACGTCATGGAAAGCAGCCGGATACTGCGCCTTCAGCGGATAGAGAACAAAGTCCGCCTGGCCTTGCGGTCCATACTTCTGGTTGACCAGCGCCATGATGCCGGCAAAGGCCGGCGAAGAAGCGGATGTGCCGCCCACGCCGAAAATCTGCACTGTGCCCCCGCTCGCCACGGGCTGGCAATCGCCATCTGTGGCGCAGATCGGATAATAGCTGGCATTCGACCCGTTCGAGGCGAAGAGCGAGACATCGGGCAAATCGCGAACGCCATCTGCCGGGACTCCGGCTCCTGATTGCCACGCCGGCTTGGGATAACCGGCTGAGTTGGTGTTGATCGCCGCGTTGCTGGCGCCGCCGCTGCCGGCGGCAATGGTGGTCGTTTGCGGTGAGGCAGTGCCTGCGTCCAGGGTCGCAAATGTAAGGCCGTACTGGCTGTCATTCCACGGCTGCTCAGGGATCACTGTTTTGATGGAGACAGCAGGAGTGCTGTTGCTTACTGTCTCGCCCCAGTAAGTGGGTAGCTGAGTCTCAACGGCTGCTATTCCGTTCGGGTACTGCGTGTAATAAAAGTCTGTTCCGCCGACAGCCACGTCATAAGGCGTAGAGGCATAGCCGCTCACCGCCTGGCCCTCAAAAGCGTAGTCCTGTGAATTATCGTCGTCGCAACCCGCAGAGCCGGAGTCGCCCGCTGAAACCATTACGGTAATGCCCTGCGCGGCGGCCTGTTCCCAGAGATTGCTCAGGAAGGCATTGGTGCTTCCCAGTCCAGCCTCGCAAAACCCGAAGCTGATGCTCACCACCGGCGCAATGTTGCCGTAAACTGTGTGTTCCATTGCCAGGAAGAGGCCACTTTCCAGGGCCGTGTCTCCGGCAACCACCAGATCGATGGTGGCGTCCGGGGCAACCGCGCCCGACCACTCCACATCCAGATACGCCTCGACTGAGGCGCCATTCTCTCCATCTGGATTATTGATGCCGTCTACGCCCGGATCATTGCCGTCAATAATTACTTGAGGCGGGTTAGCCGACAGCCCGAAGAGGGTGCGGAAGGCATTCACGCGGGCAATGTTGATATTCGATTCGTTGATGATGGCGATGGTCTGGCCGGCGCCCGTAATTCCCGACGAAGCCGCCGGAAGGTCGTACTGAACCGCATAATCTGCCGGCGACAAGACAAAGTTCAAGTTGTTGCTGCTTCCGGTTGTCCACAGCGGCGTGGCCTTGCCGGTCTTGGGGTCGTAATTGGCTTCGCCGAGGGTTTTTAGGTGGCTCTTGGCGCGGAAGTTGTTGAGCGAAACAAATCCGCCCACCACCGGCGCAATGGCCTCGGGAATCTGCGGGTCGCTGGAGTTTGAATAATGCGTCTCGCCATTCACCTCGTATTTATGAATCTGCGCGTGGAAGGCCGAGCGGAACTGCCCCACGTTGCCGGAGAACTCCAGCGTCAGCTTGCCGGGGTTCACCTTGGCCACGTTGAAGCCGTGGCTGGTTAGCCAGGTACTTACCGTCGCGATGTCCTCGTCTGACGGGCCAAACTGCGTGCCAAACTGCTCCGGCGTCAGCCATTTGTGGTAGCTGGCCGAGCCGGGCCGGTGCATCTCGTTGATCAACTGGCTCAAAGCAGCATCCTGGCTCGCACTGCGTTTCAGCGTCAGGTGCATCCGTTCCAGCGGCATATCGTCCGCAGCCGCTCCGCGATCATTTTTGGCGTTGGCCAGCGGATGGGTAAACCCTTTGAGCGTTACCAGATGCTTTTCGTCTATCGGATTGACGATTCGCACCGCAGAAGCCTGAGTCTGGGCCTTCAGAGCCGGGACGGAAAACAATGCACAGGCTAGTACGAGGAGAGTGAGAACGCGCAACTGACGCATATTGATATCCTTGGACCCTTTCTTTGCAGGCAACCCCGCCGTGGCGGGAAAGTTGCTGTTGAAAGCGATTTTCTTAAGAATTCTTTAGTAAGCAGCCCATTTACCTGCTGCTCACACTGGGTTTGGATGCAGAAAGCAACCGCCTCCGCCGTCCGTTCCCGGCAGAAACCGGCCTTTTCAGTCTGTCTCAACACAATACAGCAGAACCCCGAGCCGGGAAAAATCATTTCCCGTGAATCAAGTGAGCTGATGAAAACTCAAGTCAATGAATTTGGCAGGGCTGCAATTGGGAGTCCGAACACTTCAATCTGTGCGGGTTAGACGAGTTATTGCACCGAATGGTTACTGTAGGGCAGGGAATTAATCTTTGCGGACCGGTTTTTTCGCCGGTCCGCAAAGTATAGAGAAAACTACTTGACCGGCTGCACAATTTCCTGCGTAAGAGTAATTTTACCCTCTAGTTGCCGATCAGCCGACGACCGGCTCACGTGAATCGTGAATGAACCGGCGTCGGCAGGCCACGCGGCGGCCGGCGGCAGCAGAAATAACACTGGCAAGGAACAGCAACAGATAGGCGCACAACCGCACCGCCGAATGCCGGTAATCCGCAAACTGCATACACCTTCCCGAAAGCAACCGAGTCATTCTATGGAACCTCTGCGCAGGTTTGTGATTTTGCAGCGTGGGGGCGACCGGCGATCATTTTTCTCCTTTTGCTGCGGTTTACAAGGGAATGCGGCGAGGTTCAGTTCGTCTCTTTGATCTCCGCAGGCGGTTTTTCCGGCCTCCAGAGACACTACGCCGCTTGTGAGGCCAGCCGGTTGCGGTGTTGGTACAGGTTCACCAGCGCAAAGGCCGCGCAAATCCATTGGTGGTTTTTGAAGATGCCCCGGTAGCGCAGCCGGGTAAATCCAAAGACGCGCTTCAGGATGCGGAAAGGGTGCTCGACTTTGGCTCTAACTCGCGACTTAGCCGTGTTCTTGCGTCTGGCTTCTTCATCCACATAATTCTTGTATTTTGTCCGCCGGCAAGTCATATCCTGCGCCCGCGGCGCGGCGGCGCGGATGGTTTCGCTCTGGCCCTGATAACCGCCATCGCCCCACACCTTGCGCTCCTCGCCGTGCAATAACTCGGGCAGCATATGTTTGTCGGCCACGCTGGCCGCGGTGGTCGCCACCGAATGCACCACCGTCTCCTTGCTATCCACGCCGATGTGCGCCTTGGCTCCGAAGTACCATTGGTTGCCTTTCCTGGTCTGATGCATCTCCGGATCGCGCTTGCCGCTGGAGTTCTTGGTCGACGAGGGCGCGCTGATAATGGTCGCGTCCACCATGGTGCCCGTCGTGATGCGGATGCCCTTCGACTCCAGATAGCGATTCACCGTGTCCAGCATCTGGCCGCATAACTCGTTGCGCTCAAGCAGGTGTCGGAAGCGAAGGATCGTGGTTTCATCCGGCGCCGCGGCCAGGCCCAGATCGACCCCGGCAAAACGGCGCAGCACGGGCGACTCGTAAAAGGCCTCTTCCATGCCGGGGTCGGAGAGGCTGAACCACTGCTGAAGAAAATATGTCCGCAGCATGATCCCCAGGCCCACAGGCTGACGACCGTTGCCCGCCCTGGGATAAGCGGCTCGACCAACGCCTGTAACTCGGCCCACGGAACCACCTGGTTCATCTGGTCAAGAAACAGCTCCCGCTTGCTTTTGCGCCCATGCTTCTCAAAACTCGCCTGCGAGGCAAACGTCTGCTGAAAACGCGCCATCTGCTTCATGCCTATAGTTTATCCAAGAATCACGCGGCTTGCAGACTTGTGCAGAGGTTCCCTAAGACGCAGCACGCCTTTTCGCGCAGGCTTGGGTTTGGAGCATTGAGCAACTGGCGGGCAAAGAGAAGAGCATCAGGACTGCGCATAAGGCCGAGCAGAAGCAAGGCATCTGCCTTCAAATCACCATCCGTTTCCGTCTGAATTCGTTCGGAGAGATAGTCGGCTGCTCTCTCGCCGCGCTTTTCAAAGGCGGCTCGCACGTCCAAATAGAGACTCCAGTTCTCATGGTTCCTGAGTAATCCAAAGTGATAGTCAATCGTTGACGGATCGTTGTCTGCAAGTAGTTCTTCGATGAACTTCTGATGTTCTGTGTAACTCGCAGTTGCTGACGCCGTTCTGTACAGGCGTTCCAACACGTTTTTGTCCATTTCCGTACCTTCTTCCTGCGTATTGAAGAACCAATCTTAGTAAGGGAATTTGTGGAATTGATCCCCACATGTCTTGTGTCTGGCTCTGTGTGTCTTTTTCTCTTGGGTTTTCATGTTTCTTGCCACATCGAGTTCACAGCTCTCACTCTTGGGAACTGTATACAACGGCCGTTTGTGAGATACTTCATGGTCAGGAGGGACGTTGTCGCCGTTGGTTTTTTTAATGAACTTTCTGGCCGTAGGACTCAGAT
Organism: uncultured Acidobacteriaceae bacterium; assembly: GCA_963713645.1. GTDB lineage: Bacteria > Acidobacteriota > Terriglobia > Terriglobales > Acidobacteriaceae > Telmatobacter. The sequence continues at coordinate 242,813 of CAVQMQ010000032.1, forward strand.
CGCTGTTGGGATCGTCAGCATCACGAAGAAGCGCCTTCTTTCGTTCCGCCATACTTCGAGGATATGCCCCAGTATCATGCTTTTTTCTGCCGCACTTTGGACACTTATCCGGGCAAGGACTGCTTGTACTCCCGGTCGGAGCACTGGACTGCTGATTGGCGTCTTGTTGAGCCGCTGACTTGTTCTTGGGCATAACGTCCTTCGTTTACGTCTGGTTCCCTACCGGTAATCTTCAGGGCATTTCAGATCCGTCAAGAATCCCCTTCTCTTTGAGCTTCTTGGCGTACTCTGGGTCATCCAGCGCAATCGACATGGAGAAAAGACGATCCACTTTCGACGATGGGTCATCGTCCATATCATCGTTCAAGATAGCCGATGCCCAAGGTACGTTGACGTCAAAGTCACGGCCGAATTCCACCATAACGTCGAGATAAAGACATACATCCCGTTGTCCCACGATGCCGTAGGTAGCAGCCCTCTGGATGCCATATCGAATCATCTCGCGAATGGCAGGTTCGCCGATCGCAGCAAACTCATCGGGAAAGAATTTTCCGAGATGCCCGACCATGTAGTCTTCAAATTTTTACAGGGCGTTCTGCTGGAACGCCTCGACCTGCTCCGGACGAATCGTCAACATATTTTTTCCCTCCTACTTGCCCGCACCAGCCAGGGTGCTCGCCAGCCGGGTTGCGATTTCATTCTGCAGGCGACGAGGTTATCATCATTGCGCTGCCTTTGCCGGTATTGACGAATTGAAACAGTTGCGTTGGGTTCTCATCCTCGACCAGATAGCTGCGGATCGGCCCAAAGAACCGGGTGGTTTCTTCGGGTGTGCAGGTGGGTAGAAAGGCACGCAACACACGGGGATCGTAGAAGCGGAAATAGACTTGTTCTCCGCCCGGCATTTTGACAATCAGAAAGTGGCGGAGGTGGTGGCGGACCTCCCGAAAGTCGCTGCTGCCGGTGAGATAAACTCCCCAGCTCTTGCCCCATCCTTCTTTCACCAGTGCTTCTACCAAGCGCGAATCCTTCTGGAGGCGAACCAGATAAGGGGCAACTTGCGCTTGCGTTGCGCCCTCCACACCCTCGTAGAGCGACTGGCATTCTTCCTGGTGCTGGATCATGAGCGCCAAGGCGCGAATGTCGCGAGCTGCATCAAGAATGGCATAGAGCGGCTGAAAATTGTTGCGGAGCAGGGTGGGCAGCGAGTCCGCTGAAGGCTTTGCGGCGGCAGGCTGCGCGGGGATGCTGGCGGCGTCTTCCTCGCCAACGATCACCGCGAAGGCGGTTTCTCCAGCGGTAAAGCTGTCGCCGTTGGTCAAAAGCGCTGCGGGGACGGATTGCCCGCAGAGCCATGTGCCGTTACGGCTGTTGAGATCGCTGAGGCGGCATCCCTTGTCGCTGGCCTCGACAGAGAAATGCAGGCCGGACATATGGGAATCGCAGGCAAAAACGAAGTCAGCGCTTATGGTGCGGCCAATGCGCACGAGTTGACCCTGCTTAAGCAGTATCCTGTTTCCGGCATGCGGTCCAGAACGAGCTTCTAGAATAACTGGCATGATGTTTACCGTCGCTGGCGGTACACTACGAGTTTTGCTTTTGACATTGCGCGCAGAAAGGCACACCCGACTCGGCAGCGACTTGAAGGCTGCCACCCTGACCGGTCATGCCAATGAATACCGTCGGGCAGCCTGACATTATGGGATCTGCGGGACCGAGGGCGAGACCGGGGACTTCGACCACAATATCGCCAAGACGGCATGCCATCTGATAGTTAATCAGTACAGTAGGGCTTCCCATCATCACCATGCCGACACCGTCGGGTCCGCTGACGCTGACAGCGGGGCAGGCGTGCTGGTCGATCATGGTGCGCCAAGCGGGCAACCCTCCGATTAAGACATTCGCGCTGCCGGGGCCGGGCGAGAGCGGAGCACCGTGAGTCGTCGGGTCGGTAATGCGCGCTGCTGGAGGCATTTTCTATCTCTTCTTGAAGCTGCTACGTTCGGCTTTGTGAATATTCACAAAGCCCTGGAAAGGAACGGCTCTTGTCCAACCACTTTACGACACCTTTCTCCGTTTTACAACCTGGACTCCTTTCCGGCACACGATAGATTAGGTGATCCGCAGTGATCCAAACTCCGCTTTATAAAACTCCATACACACTCGCTGACCGGGAGCGGCTCATTCCTTGCCAGTGCTGCAAGACGCATCGCAAAGCGGATAGGACTCCACCGTTGCTACGCTCGGAAGGGGCCGCTTGAACGCGACTTCAATTCTTTGAGCTGAATGGTGCGAGTTCGTTCTCTGAAGGCTTGCTGCATTGCTGCTTGGGTCATATGGCCCTGTTCATTCAGGACGGAGATGGTTCCCATATCCCGGATTCGGAACCGCCCATTGGTATACCTGACGCACCTCTGAACACGCCCCCTCAAAGGCAAAGCCAGGACAAGCTGGGCATGTCCAATCACTTTCGAAACCGCCGATCGGGTTAAACCTGGCAATTGATCCTCGGTCCGTACGTCCTGCGACATGATATTGCTTATTGACACAATAATCTTATGTTCATCTTTATTCATTATGATTTTTCGGAGTAGGGGTTGATTGGGCTGGGTGCTCAAAAACTGTCGTCACTCTGGAATTTAGGTTTTTTCAAGAACTAAGGCGATTTTACTTGACCTGATTCTTGAGTGGTGTTAGATTCTCTTCTCTAGCGGGGCAACCCGGTTCCGTGATGCGGTCTAAAGTTAATAAGAAGTGGCCTACAGCCACCGAGAATTTAGACTTGCTGATTGAAGGAAGCATACATAAGCAGGCTTCCGGTATATTCTTGCTGTCGTTTGATGATGCGGCTGTTGGCCCTGATTCTTCTCTTATCTTAGCCGCGTATTTGCAAAACTTACGTTGCAAATACACAGCGAGAAACTGTCTGATCCAAGGTACTCAAACAAGTTTGGCGCATAGCCAAGCGCGGGGCGCGATTCGCGGCCCATCCGTCTGGAGAACATGTATGACCCCCTATAAGTGGCTTCACTCGTGTGGAAGTATTACTTCGGCTGCGGCATTTTTTCTGTTTTCCAGCACGTTCCTTGTGAGTGGGATTATCGCGCAATCCGCCGAATCGATGATTTCCAGTGCATCGCTGCGGCCTGCCGCCCCCTCAGCCTTTCTCGCTGCCCCTTCATTTCCTCTCGGTTTTGCTCCATCGAATGTGGCGACAGGTGATTTGAGGCAAAGTGGAAGCCAGGATCTGGTGACTGCGGACTATGACTCCGGGAAGATTACTGTCTTTCTTGGAACCGGTCAGGGCAGCTTTTCCGCCGGGGCAGACTATGACGCCGGGGCACATCCAAGCTCTGTTCTAGTAACTGATCTGAATGGCGATGGACGGCCCGATGTTCTCGTTGCCAATGAATCTGATGGAACGATAAGCGTGTTGTTCGGCAACGGCGATGGGACGCTGCAATCGCGGAAAAGTTATGTGATCGGCTTCAATCCATCTTTCATTGCCACCGGCGATTTCAACGGGAATGGGAAAGTGGATGTTGCAGTAGCCGGCAAGTCTGGGGCGCTGCTTGCCATTTTGTGCAACGACGGCAATGGCGGCTTGAAGAGTCCCATTCTGCACTCATTGAGCAAGACGCCAACGGCGCTTGCAGTGGCAGACATCAACAACGACGGCCACGTCGACCTAGCCTTGGCAAACGCCGATGGTACGGTGAGCATTCTGCTCGGTGAAGGGGCCGCGCAGTTTCACCCCCTTCCAGACATCAGCGTGGCTTCGGGATCGCTTTCGTCGATCGTTTCCGCGGATTTCAATAAAGACGGCAAGATCGATCTGGCCGTTACGCAACCAGGCCAGAAGCTTGTCTCTGTTTTGATGGGGAAGGGGGACGGGACATTCGCAGCCCCCGCGTCTTATCCGGTGGGCAATGCACCAGTCTCCACCGTTGCGGCGGATGTGGATGGCGACGGCGTCGCCGACCTTATCGTGATCAACCAGGCGAGCAATACCTTTAGTGTTCTGATCGGCAATGGCGATGGAACGTTCAAGAGTTCGCAAAACTTTGTGGCGGGCAACGCGCCGGTCGCGGCCGTGGCGGCTGACTTCTACGGGAACGGTCACATCGATTTGGCAGTCGTCAATCATTCGTCACAAACTGTAAGCATTCCGCTAGGAACCGGAAATGCGGACAATGCGTTCACAGCCGCCCGCTCCTATTCAGCTGGAGTGCGGCCAGTCGCAATCGCTTCCGGAAACTTGAGCGACGGCAAGATCTCGGCCTTGGCAGTCGCTAACTACTGCGGTTCGGATCTCTCGTGCGGCAAACCCGGTAGTGTCACGATCCTTCTCGCGGATAAGAGTGGGGTTTACCGGCTTTCCGCCACATACACTGTCGGCGCGGGGCCTGTTGCGGTTGCGCTGACCGACGTGAATGGCGACGGAAATCTGGATATCGTTACTCTCAACCGTTTGGACAAGACTGTCTCGGTCCTGTTGGGCATGGAAGATGGAAGCTTCGGCCAAGCGATGACCTTTGCACTGGCTGGCGCACCGATCACATTTGCGGTCGGCGACTTCAACAAGGATAGGAAGCCGGATTTGGCCGTTCTGGAAGACTGTGGAACGGCAAAATGCACCCAGCCAGGGAGTGTTGAGATTCTGACTGGATCAGGAGACGGCAGCTTTCAAAGCGCCTCGGTCTACTCGGCGGGCTATTCTCCGAGTTCCCTCGTCGTAGGGGATATCAATGGCGACAAGAATCTCGATATCATCGCCGCCAATCGCTGCGGCAAAGATGCCTCCTGCCAGTCCTCCGGCACCGGATCTGTGCTGATTGGCGACGGAAAAGGTAAATTCATGTCCGGCGCTGATATTGCACTGGGGAACAGTCCATCGTCTATCGTTCTTGGAATGCTGAGCGGCAACGGTGTTCTCGATCTGGCAGTCTCACAGTCCACTGACAATACGGTGGCAATCCTGCGCGGAAACGGAGACGGTTCATTCCAAGCGGCCGTTCCTTACAGCGTTGGCGCCCAGCCGGGGACTCTGGTGGTCACCGACTTTAACGGTGACGGAAACGCCGATGTGGCTGTCACGAATTTGAAGGATTCTACAATAAGCGTTTTGCTCGGGAATGGGGATGGTACTCTACAGTCCGCCACTGCCTTGCCGGTAGGTACTGGTCCTGTAGCGTTGACTACGGTTGGAAGCACGAATGGCAGACGAGCCGGGCTGGCCACCGCCAATGGCAACAGCGAATCGTCCACGCCTGGGACTGAAATAACCGTGCTGCCGAATCTTCAGCCAGATCCCCCTCTCAACAGCTTTGTGCTGGCATCGTCTTCCCCGTCGGATACCTCCAACGTCAACGGTTCGGTAACGTTGACGGCGACTCTGACGGGCAATCCGGGGACTCCTCCGGGTGGGACTGTCACATTTAATAACAATGGCGCATCGATCGGCGACTGCGGCAACCCTGTATCGATAGTTCCGGCGGATCAGGACAGCGGAACGGGCGTTACCACAGTTACATGCACCACGCAGGTGCTCACAACGCCCGGCGCCCCCCTCACAGCCGTTTACAGCGGAGATGCTAATTATGACACTGGAGTTGGTGCCACTTCAAACACTCTGACACAAACCGTCAACGCGCTCGCTCCGACGTTCACCGTGTCGAGTCCTGGCGCCTCCAACGTCAATGCCTCGGTGACTTTTACGGCAACGCTTTCAGGGGTGGCATTCGCACCGACCGCTCCTTCGGGAACATTCAATTTCAAGGCGAACGGCACTACGATTTCCGGTTGCGGAGCGAAGGCGGGGAGCTTGTCGGGTTCAAACTGGCAGGCGACCTGCTCCACCAGTGCACTGACGGCTACATCGGATACGATTACAGTCACTTACAGCACCGACTCGAACTTTGTTCCGGGGACGAATCCGGCGACAATGACACAAACCGTCAACGCGCTCGCTCCGACGTTCACCGTGTCGAGTCCTGGCGCCTCCAACGTCAATGCCTCGGTGACTTTTACGGCAACGCTTTCAGGGGTGGCATTCGCACCGACCGCTCCTTCGGGAACATTCAATTTCAAGGCGAACGGCACTACGATTTCCGGTTGCGGAGCGAAGGCGGGGAGCTTGTCGGGTTCAAACTGGCAGGCGACCTGCTCCACCAGTGCACTGACGGCTACATCGGATACGATTACAGTCACTTACAGCACCGACTCGAACTTTGTTCCGGGGACGAATCCGGCGACGATGACTCAAACCGTCAACGCGCTCGCTCCGACGTTCACCGTGTCGAGTCCTGGCGCCTCTAACGTCAATGCCTCGGTGACTTTTACGGCAACGCTCTCAGGGGTGGCATTCACACCGACTGCGCCTTCGGGAACATTCAATTTCACGGCGAACGGCACTACGATTTCCGGTTGCGGAGCGAAGGCGGGGAGCTTGTCGGGTTCAAACTGGCAGGCGACCTGCTCCACCAGTGCACTGACGGCTACATCGGATGCGATTACAGTCACTTACAGCACCGACCCAAACTTTGTTCCGGGGACGAATCCGGCGACGATGACACAAAGTGTGACGGCTGCTGCCGCCACACTCACTTTGACGCCTTCTCCGGGAATCTCAGTGAGTACCGGCACAACAGTGACCTTCACTGCGCAACTCACGGGTGTGACGCTCACACCGGTTACGCCTTCGGGAACGGTCACCTTCACGATTAATCAGAACCCGAGCTCCGATTGCCCGCCTGTAGTGGTGACTGCCGGAGGAGCGGCAGTCTGCACGACCTCCTCATTGACTACTTACTCCGACACCATTACCGCGAGCTATAGTGGCGACCTGAATTTCACCGTTGCCACCACAGCCTCAATTACCGAGTATGTGGGTAAGAGCGCGGCTCGAACCACGTTATCGTCTTCGCCGGTTTCTCCAACCGTGAACCAAACCGTTGTTCTTACAGCCGCTGTGGTGCAACAATATGGCGGCATACCACCAACGGGATACGTCACCTTTGCACAGGGCGCCACAACACTTTGCAGCACAGGCATCACTAATAATCAAACCGCGACCTGCAGTTACGCTTTCAGCAGCGCAATTCCGTCGCCCGGAGCAACGATCACAGCAACCTACAGCGGCGATTCGAATTTTTCGAGTGGAACCCCGGCCACTATCGCTGAGATCGTGACGGCGGCAAATACCACCACGACCGTTGTGTCGACACCAAATCCGTCGGCGGTCAATCAGCAGGTAGCTTTCACGGCTACTGTGACGCCTGTCTACACCGCAGGTACTGGCAAGCCCACCGGGACGGTGCAATTCTCGAATGCATCCACAAATCCGGCAACTCCATTGTGCACCGTGACAATCGCCAACGGCTTCGTACCGGTTTGCAACGCTTCGTTCAGCTCACAAGGCGCTTATAACATAGTGGCGACATATACCTCTGGCGATGGAAACTTCCTGGGCAGTACTTCAGGTGCCTATACTCAAAATGTTGGCGCTGGGCCTACCTCAGTAACTCTGACATCCTCGCTGAACCCCTCGTCGGTAAATCAACTGGTGGCGTTTAATGCGACAATCGGCTTCAACACTTCTGGCACCGCACAGCCCACCGGAACGGTCAGCTACTACGACGGCGCTGCCACGCTTGCGAATTGCACCTTCACGGCTACCTCAGCCGCTCCATTCACTAACGGAATCGTCCCGGCCTGCTCGGTCGCGCTTTCGACTGCGGTGCCCCATCCGATTTCAGCGAAATACAGCGGAGATTCCAACTTCAACGCAGCGACTTCTACGGTTTTGAGTCAGGGTGTCAACGCCACCTCGACCACGACCACCGTCTCGTCCTTACCCAATCCCTCGGTGGTCAACACCTCCGTGACCTTTACGGCTACTGTGACGCCAGCCTTCACCGCCGGATCTGCCGCGCCTGCTGGGAAGGTGGTCTTTACCAATACATCCACAGCTCCGACGACCACCTTATGCACAGAACCGCTAAGCGGCGGAGTGGTGCAGACTTGCAACTATATATTTGCCTCGGCAGGCACCTACAATGTGATCGCAACCTATACCAGCACCGACTTGAACTTCACCGGCAGTGCTACCAGTGCTGCATATGTCCAGACGGTTGGCGCCGGTTCTACCTCCGTCTCTCTGAATTCGTCGCTGGCCACCGGGTCGGCTGTGAATCAGGCGGTAACCTTTACTGCATCTATCGTCTTTACCTCCTCTGGAACACAACAACCCACAGGAGTGGTCACCTACGCCGATGGCGCCACAACATTATGCACTTTCGGTACTTCATCCACCCCAGCTACATTTACAGGCGGAACTGTCCCTGCCTGCACGGTTGCGCTCTTTACCGCAGGCACCCATTCGATTACCGCCACTTACAGCGGCGATTCGAACTTCGGCAAATCGTCCGGCACCTTGAGCCAGCCTGTCACCCCCGCCGCAACAGGGACGACGGTTGCAGCTACGCCCGCTAGTCCGCAGCCTGTCAACACACCGGTGACGTTTACGGCCACTGTGACGCCGAATCCCGCGCCGGTTTCCGGATCCGTCAGCCCAACCGGCAATGTAACCTTCAACTACAGTGTGCTTCCGCTTGGCGCTCCTGCCGGAACCACGCCGACGACGGGTGTTCTCTGCTCCCCGACCGTCGCAGTGAGCGGAGCGGCTGGTAAGGCTACAGCGTCCTGCCTGGCTACACTGACCGCGACTGGAACGTACTCGATCACCGCGATATACGGCAGTGACGCCAATTTTAACGGGTCGACGTCAAGCACCTACAGCTTCACGATTGGCACGACGGCGACTGCGTTGACGCTGAGTTCGTCGCCGTCTACTCCTATAATTACCGCTACCGAGGGAATTTCTTTTACGGCAGTTGTGACGCCGGTTGGTACCCCAGGAACCTCACCGACGGGTACAGTTGCTTTTACGTCTTCCGACGGGACGTTGAACCAAGTCTGCGCGGCGATTCAAGTAACTCCGGTTGGGAATGGATCTGCAACAGCAACCTGCTCGATCATCTTTCCACCAACTAGCACAGGATCGATCACGATTGCAGCCGCGTATTCCGGCGACCCCAACTTCCAGCCTAGCTCCAGCTCCAGCGCAAACCCCTTTACGGTAGTTGTGAAGAATTTTGGCATCGCGTTTTCGGCTCCGGCGTCAGGTGCTTCTGTCTATCTGACTCAAGGCTTTACCAATGCCAGCGATCCGTTCAACCCCGCGCCGGTCACCGTCACCTTAGCGACATCTGGCGGGTTTAGTGATGGCGTCAAGTTCATCTGCACGGTTACCAACACCTCTCTTGGCGCGCTAGTTACCGATCCCTCATGCTCGGTTTCACCGGCGTTGCTGGCAAGTGCAACCAACGGGACTGTATTGACATACACAGTGAGTGCTTCCGCGGCCGCACCCATTGGCTCATATACTGTAGCGCTTACCGCCCTTGACACCACCGTTACATCGCTCGCGCACACCACAACGACCTCAGTCCCTGTCTACGTTATGGGTGTGGCCACAGCTTTGAGCCTTGCGCCGGGAGCGACGGGGACAGCGTCTTCCGTTGTGTTCAATACAGCGACAGCACCGTCCACTGCGATGCTTGAGTCGTTCGCTTGCGGCAACATCGTGCAATTTGTGAAGGGGGTTCCTGTTGAAACGACACTAACATCGAGCACGGGGCTTATTACCTGCGTAGGCCCAAGCGCAGGGCAGGCGGTCACAGGTATTCAGACCCCAGTTCAAATTTCCATCACGCCGGTTGCCACTTCTACAGCCACCCTATTGCATCGATCCAGCACGATCTACGCTGCGACGCTGCTGGGCATACCATTTCTTGCTCTGGCGGGTTGGATTGGGAGCAGAAGGTCGTCGCACAAAAACTTCTTCCGGTTCATTGCCTTGATCCTGATGGTTGTGGGGATTTCGTATGCGGCAGGCGGTTGTGGGGGCAGCTTTACCCAGCCGGCGGCGCCGCCCACAAGCACGCTAGAAGGCAACAGCTATTATGTTCAAGTGGTTGCCACGGATCAGAATGGCAATCAGTACGACGCGGTGGTGCCTTTGACTGTAAATCAGTAGGCGGGGAAGCAGATGTTGTTCTTGATGAAGTTGTCAATATCCATGATTTGCGCTAATTGCGCAGGGGAGAATCTGTGAAAGCCAAGACGCAGTTGCTATTCATCTCGTTTGCATGCACTCTCACTGGCTACGCATTCGGACAGGTCAATTGCACTACTTCTACCAAGTTGATCTGTGAATTTCCTGTTTCCGCCGAGGTCTTGGGAGTGAACACAGTTGGCAGTCCCTTTGTCAATGACGTCCAGCAGATTGCCGGGCCAATTAACGCTGCCATCGCAACTCAGTTGACTCAGCTCCCTATCCCCAGCGCCACGGTCGGCACGGTGTTCATTCAGAAGAAGGGGAGCGATGTCCCGCTTGCGTTCGAGAATCTTGGCCCGGTGCTTAGCGACCGTCCGGACACAGTGGGCAAGGGACATCTCTTCACAGGATTCAGCTATCAGCACTTCAATTTCAACTCTTTTGACAGTCAGAACCTGGGGTTGCTCCCGGTTGGCTTTACGTTCAGCCAGGCCTCGCCTTTCAATGCCAACGACATCCAGACATTTTACGGCTCTGAAACTAACAACGTCGGCTTTAAGCTCGATCAGTATGTTGCTGAGATGACATACGGGCTTACGAAGACGATCGATCTTTCGGTCATTGTGCCTTTTAATTCGGTCAGTCTGTCTGTTACTTCATCCAACTTCCAGGCGTACGTTTACGATTCTGTGGCTGGGACATATTCGAACGAGAGTCCCAAGGCGGGCACAACGACATCCACGAGCGGTACGGCCAGTGGAATTGGCGATGTCTCAATAGGCGTCAAGAAACTGTTGATTGGTGGCGAGGGCAACCTGCCTGCGATAACGGTCGGAGCCACCTTCCGCTTCCCAAGCGGCGATGCACTTAACTATCTCGGGTCCGGCGCGGTGGGCGGCAACGCGTATGGTCTCTTTGAATACAGGAGACGTCTGGCTCCCCATCTCAAGTTGAGCTATCAATGGAACGGCAATTCGCAAGTGATGAATCTTCAGGCAGCACCAAATACCCAGCTGCCGGGCGGACTCCAATACGCCGGTGGCGCGGACTTCAAGATTATCCGGTCTCTGACAGTAGCAGCGGATGTCTTGGGGAATCAATTCGTGAATGCGCCGTCATTCTCGCTCGCCAAACAGGCTCTGAGTCCTGCGCCACCAGCAGGGTTTCCGTCCTCGTTGAGCATCGTGACCACTCCCAACAACACCTATACGACAGTCAACTTCAGCACAGGTTTGAAGTGGTCGCCCGCCGCGCACTTGATTCTGTATGGGAACGTGCTGACACAGGTAAATAATGTCGGCTTACGCAGCGATCCTGTGCCGCTGTTCGGTATCGCCTATAACTTGAAGGCGAGGACGCGAGAATAGCCCCCGTCAAGGCAAGGCATCTCTTGCAGAGTCTACACCGAATCCTAGGCGATACAAGGTGCGATGTTGTGCTCTCGTGACGATGGACGAGTATCCCGTCACCGCAACTCGCACCGGTTACATCCTATTGCCAGCCGGAGATTTTCCATGTCCCGTCTGAGTTCTTGCCAAAGCTGAATATCTTTTGACTGCGGGACGGGTGCGGGTCGCCGTCCTTGGGATGGATAATAACCGTCTCAGCGCAGGTTAAGGTCGGGGCATCCGATGAACCTCCTATCTGGGTGCACGCTTCGCTCACATCAAAGCCCTTAGCAGCATCGCACAATCTTCCCCATGCATTCAATTTGCCCTGATAAGAGCCGTTGAAAGCGCTCTGGCAATCTTTTGTGCTCTTGCCGGAGGCTCGTGCAAAGACACTTTTATATGCATTCAGGGCCTGTTCCAGAGCCGCCCGATCTGGTCCTTCCGGATTCTTGGGTTGGGTGACGACCACGGGTGTCGGCGCCGGCTCGCTCACATTCACCGTCTGCTCTGAAAGCGGGGTCCCATTCGCTGTCAACTGATAGGTTGTGGTTTTTCCCGGAAAGACCGTTCTGCTTCCCTGTGGGGCGACAGAGCCAATTTCGCTGATCGAAATCGACGAAGCGTTGTTTACCTGCCAGGTGAGCGTGACGGATTGCCCGCGCTCGATGGAGTTTGAGTTGGCAGACAAGGAACCTGTCGGCTGGGTAACCGCAACGGGCGTGATCGCCTGGAGTTGAGCTGCAAGTGTTTGTGTCTCGCCTCCGGCTATCGTGATCTGCCGATTTGCCGACTGGAATCTGTCCAGCGATATCCCAACAGAATGCTGACCGCCGTTCAATCCTTGAACAGTGAAATTTCCGCCTCCGTCCGCCGAACCCTTGTACTGTCCATCATCAATGACGATCTGCGCTCCAGGGGTTGTCTGGACGACCAATTTTCCGGCAGCTTGCACATTGTTATTGCCGCCAGTGATCGGTTTGGGCACAGGAGGTTTCAAGATAAAAGTGTCTGGCGTGTTCTGGTCGGCCGCGATCTGGATAGTGTGTTCCTGAGAGTCGGAATTATCTTGCGACGTATACCTGACTTTGTGGGCGCCGATCTCGATGGGTATCTTCTCTCCAACCCTGTGCAGCCCCATATTCTGGCCATCCACCGAGAGCTTGAACTCGACCAGATTGCCTTGTGCCGTGAGAGTTCCTGATCTCCCAGCGGGAAGAAGTTTGATCAGCGAAACTTCATCCTTCACCGTCTCTCCCGCGTTGACCTCAAGCTTGTCGTTGAAGGGCTGAAAGCCTTCTTTTGAGACCATAAGCTGGTGCGATCCCGGTTGAACCTGGACGGTAAGGTCGCCGTTGGCGTCGGCCAGTGCAGGAAGTCCATTGTCAATCGATACCGAGGCGCCCGGAGGGGCCTTTGCAATCTCGATATGGGCTACCACAGTCTTCGGCGCCTGCATCTTCAATACGGCAATGACTACAATCGCCACCAGCGCCACGCTGGCTGAGGCGATAGCCCAGATCGGCATCCTCTTCGGCTTGGTACGCGCTATCTCAAATAATTGTGCATCGAAAGCGGCGCCGGAATCTGCCGTTCCAGTCTGTTCGAGGGCCTTCTTGACCGATTGCGCGATGCGCTGCCAGTCCGCTTGCTTTTTCTGGTCGGCGAACTCCATCATCTGGGTCGCGCTCTTCAAGGCCGTCAGTGCGGTTTGAGGATCGTTTTGCAGCAGCGCGGCGCGTGCCGACTCGATGGATTGCCCGACAACTTCCTGAGCGTAGGAGGAGCGTGCTGTCTCAACTGCTTGAATGGCCTGGGTTAGCTCGGGTGATTCGCCATACGCCCGCAGAACAACCTGTAACGACTCCAACCCCGCTGAAAAACTCTTCTGTTGGACAGCCTCAAGGGCTGTCGCGATGGCTTTACCTGTTACGCGCTTTTGTTCCTGCTCGGCCTGCAGAGTGGTTAGCAGCTCTTGAAGCGCCGGGTTCCCCGGCGTGGCGGCAAGTTGTTCCTGCAGCAGACGTATGGCTTCGTCCAGATCGCCGCGATCGCGTAAGAGGGAGACACGTTTTTGCAGGAGTTCAATCTTGCGGGCGAAGTCAACCTGCTGCTGCCGGACCTCTTCGAGGAGCCGGGACAAAGATGCATCGTCCGTCTGCTGAAAACCTTGTTCCAGCAAACGAATAGCATCGTCCAGACGCCCAGCTTGGATGAGTGCGCGTCCCTCCGAGGTGCAACGCTCAATGGTGGCGCTGCGCTGCAGCTTTGCGAGTTCGTCCCGTATGAAAGCCAGGAGATCGTCGATGTCCGCATGATGGCCGAATTCGATTTGAAAGGACTCAAGGACTCCGATAGCCTTGTCGTGTTGCTTTGCAGCCACCAGTTCTCGTGCTTTGAGGACCGCGTCGGCGCGCACCTGCTCAACGCGTAGAGTGTCCAATTGCTGGCGCAGGGTCCGCTCGTAGGATGCCAGCCGTTCCTCGCCGGGCATCTGGTCCAATGCCTTCTGAAGAACTGCCAATGCCTCGAACGGGGAACTGGAGAAGAGATCTTTAGCCTGCGAGATCGCGCCATCCACGAAGCGCCGGGCCTCGAACTTGCGAGATTCAGCGTCGACTTCCGCCTTCAGCCGATGCAGCATCGTCTCATTCGGCAACTTCTCGATTGCGCGATTGAGCAAATCCGCTGCCTGATCGTAGGCCTCGGTTCTCAGGAATTCATTGACTCTAATTTGAATCTCTTCAAGAATCTCTTTACGCTGCTCGTTTTCCCGGACCTTGGCCAATTCCCAACGCAGCTTTTCTGCATCTGGATTTGTCGGATCAATGCTGTCGGCTTCGGCGAGGAGTTTGTCTACTTCGGCAAGATTGCGTGCGGCAAGTTCCTTGCGTCCGTTTTCGAGAATTTCAAGCAGCCTGCCACGCTGGGCCTCGATCTCTGTCTGTCTGGCGAGAACTCCATTTAGAGCCAGAAGCCTCTGGTTGCCGGTGTCCTCCTGCAGAGCCTTGTTCACAATTCGCTGCGCGGCGGTAATATCGCCCCTGTTTCTTGCGGCTTCCGCATCCGCCAGGGCTCTAGCGCTCATCTCGTAGCGGCGCTTTTTCTCCTCGACAGATTGAATTCTCAGCTTGATATCCGCGGAGGTGGAATCGAGGCTTTGCGCTTCTCTCAACCGGGTGAGTGCTTCCTCGAAGTTCTCGGATAAGAGGGCCTCATCGGTTCGGGCCAGGCACTCGCGAACCCGCTCTGCGCGCCTCGCGCGTTCCTGGTGTTCCCGAACAAACTTGCGCAGCTTTCTCGCCTGGGTATTTGCCGGGTCAAGCTTGACCGCTTCATCCAGAAGTTCAAGGGCAGGCGCAAAGCGGCTTTCCGTTGTCAATCGCTCGGCGTCGCTAAAGAGCTCCGTGACGCGGCTCCGCTTGAGATCATCGATAACCTCGTGGAGGGCGTCCGCAAAATCCTCGCCGGTCGAGTAGCGATCCTCGGGATTCTTCGCCAGGGCTTTATCGATGATCTCGTCGAGCATCGGCGGGTAATCCTGGAGATAAGTCGAAAGCGAGGTATGCGCCTCATTGACGATCTTGTAGGAGGCCGTTGCCTCTCCGCCGGTGAATGGCTCCGTTCCGGTAAGCAGCTTATACAGCAAGACGCCAGCAGAGAAGATGTCGGCCCGGCCATCGATTGGCCCGCCTTTGAACCTTTCGGGCGCAATGTAATGGAGCGACCCGATGACCTGGCTGGTTTGGGTAAGCCCGGCTTTCCCATCCGCATCCTGGATTTTAGCGATCCCGAAGTCGATGATCTTCGCCACTCCGTCAGGCTGCACGATCACGTTGGCGGGCTTTATGTCTCTATGAATGATGCCTTTTTCGTGGGCATACCCGAGAGCCGAGGAAACCTGTTCAATGATACGCAGCTTGGTAATCAGATCAAGCTTTCTGCCGGACTCGATGATCTTGTCGAGCGCTTCGCCCTCGACGAACTCCATGGCAATGAAGGGCAGGCCATCCTGCTCGCCCATTTCGTAAACGGCTGGAATGTTGGGGTGGCGGAGTGTGGCTGCCTTGGCTTCAACCTGGAAGCGGGCCAAGCCGTCTTCCATCGCCGATTTGAAGGGCCTTTTGATGGCCACTCTGCGGCCAAGGTCATCGTCATGGGCAAGTAGAACCTCGCCCATGCCCCCGCGGCCAAGAACCCGGATGATCTCGTATTTGCCGATCTTTCCCTCGGAGACCTTATCCATTGCCTGGCCGGTCCTTCGTCGAAACAAAAAAGTTCAAATGGGGCTCACTATTGAGCCACGCTATCAAAGTCGAAAATACGGCACTAAAAATGCAAGACGCTACTGATCAAAACAGTACCACGAAAAGGGCCTGTGAAGGAATTGGAGATTTGCCCGAATCAGGACGAACCAGCATTGGCGGGTCAATGACGATTCTTGAGCCATGTCATCAGCCTTTTTAGCAATCTGCTTGAGGTGATCCTCGCCTCAATGTTTTTCAACTGGCTTTCCACTTGCACCAAGGCGCCGTGATAAAAAGAATCCAGCGAGTATAGAAACCAGTTGGGAGCAATCTATAGGAAAAACTCGCTCTCACAGCTCCCGTTGGCGAATATAAGCCGAGTCATCTTAGGATTTTCAGCGTAGAGGAACTCGGATGCCCCCAGCAGCAAGAATTACCGATATGCATACCTGCCCGATGGTGACGGGGCCAGTACCCCACGTCGGCGGGCCAATCTTGCCGCCTGGGGCACTTACCGTGCTCATCAACGACCTTCCAGCGGCCACGGTAAGCAACATGTGCACCTGTGTTGGCCCGCCGGATACCATCGTGCAGGGATCGCCGACCGTCCTCATCAACTACCTGCCCGCCGCCCGTATGGGCGACATGACCGCCCACGGCGGCGTGATTGTCATCGGTTCACCCACTGTTATGATTGGCGAATCGGGAGGCGGCGCGCCGGGATTGGAGGGTCCAGGCGGGATCGTAACCGGCGCGGAGGGCTTTCAGAACCAGCAATGGAGCAACATCAATCAGACGGACTTCAAGACCATTGCGCCGCCGAGCTTCGATCTGGAGCATTTGACTCCTGAACAAAAACAAATTAAGAAGTTCTTGGAGAATCAGGGCAGACCGGACAAAGAAATCAAACAGGTAATGGAAAGCGGCACGGAGTACCGCCTGGTTGAGATGAAGCAAGGCGATTCGATCGGTGGATTCACCTCCACGGGGTACCCCAAGTCAGGCAACAGCGCCTATTGGATGAGCGGGGATCAGTTCCAAAGAATGGCCGACAAGCATTACAGCGATGGAGTCTGGGACCGGCAGGCTGTCAAAAATGAACTGGCCTTGCCCTGCATGAACCGCGCCGATGCCGTCAGCACGACAAAACTTACCAAAGACTGCACGGTTTTGGAGTCGAAGATCAACCCCGCTACCGAAAACACCTTCTATACCCGCCCATCCTCTTCCGAAACCGTCCAGGTGCATAGCATCATGCCCGGAGGAGAGAAGCAATACACGCCCCCGGCGGACGCACTGGGCAATATCCAGACAAGGAAACTATGATCCCCATCACGCCAGAAATCATGGGTCCCGGCATCGAGGAAGATTATCAGGATGCGCTTCTGCGCATCGAAAAGCTTTTGGCGCTTCTCAAGGATGCCGATTACAGCAACGACACTCCCGATGGCCGCACCAAATGGGAGTTATATTGGCTTCGGCAAGAGATTACCGCCGGACGCCTGCCGCTTCCCGTGCAGGACGGATGGATTTCGACAATCACATACACGCACGCGAATGGGGATCTGAATCATCTGCCGGGCTTTCGTCAAATCTGCGAGGATTTGATTGTTGTTCTGGAAGAAGGCCTGGTCAAGCCGCGCCATACCCCGGTGGTTATCGAGATGATCGATGAAGTGCTGCCGCGCATCGATCAAATCGGCCAGACTCCCGCGATCAATCTGACCGATCCCTATCTTCAGGAACTATTGCCGGACCCGCTCATGGCGATCAAGCAGGAATTGCTTCAACTCAAACTGCTTCTCATGCAGAATTTGATCGAGTTGCCAGTAATAAAGAAAGGTTGGCCAGCAATTGCGAAGATGAGCGTTCTTGGCGGGCTTGACGATGCAACGGATCAGATGTTGATGACTTTGGGTTACACGCTCAAATCTGGATGGCGGCCTGCAGCTTGCAGAAAAGGTCCGCTTGCGCCGCCTAATCCAGAACCGCTGCGTCGCGAAGCACGCCCGCCACAAGCTAACGCTTAATGTTGCGGGCGACATCTATTAACACCTTCTATACCCGCCCATCCTCTTCCGAAACCGTCCAAGTGCATAGCATCATGCCCGGCGGGGAGAAGCAATACACGCCCCCGGCAGACGCGGTGGATCAAGGCAATATCAAGACGAGGCAACTATGATCCCCATCACGCCAGAAATCATGGGTCCCGGCATAGAAGAAGATTATCAGGATGCGTTGGTGCGCATCGAAAAGCTTTTGGCGCTTCTCAAGGATGCCGATTACAGCAACGACACCCCCGATGGCCGCACTAAATGGGAGTTATATTGGCTTTGGCAAGAGATTACCGCCGGACGCATGCCGCTGCCCGTCGACCGGGGCTGGATTTCAACCATCCGATATTGTCATGCAAACGGAGACCAGAGTCACCTACCAGGCTTTAATGAAATCTGTGAAGATTTAATTACTGTACTCAAAGTAGGATTGGTCAAACCGCGCCATACCCCAGTGGTTGTTGAGATGATCGATGAAGTGCTGCCACGTATCGATCAAATTGGCCAGACTCCCCCCGAAAATTTGACAGATCCATATTTTAAGGAGTTGTTGCCCGACCCGCTCATGGCGGTCAAGCGGGAATTGCATCTACTCAGGAACCTCTGCGCAGGTTTGTGATTTTGCAGCGTGGGGGCGACCGGCGATCATTTTTCTCCTTTTGCTGCGGTTTACAAGGGAATGCGGCGAGGTTCAGTTCGTCTCTTTGATCTCCGCAGGCGGTTTTTCCGGCCTCCAGAGACACTACGCCGCTTGTGAGGCCAGCCGGTTGCGGTGTTGGTACAGGTTCACCAGCGCAAAGGCCGCGCAAATCCATTGGTGGTTTTTGAAGATGCCCCGGTAGCGCAGCCGGGTAAATCCAAAGACGCGCTTCAGGATGCGGAAAGGGTGCTCGACTTTGGCTCTAACTCGCGACTTAGCCGTGTTCTTGCGTCTGGCTTCTTCATCCACATAATTCTTGTATTTTGTCCGCCGGCAAGTCATATCCTGCGCCCGCGGCGCGGCGGCGCGGATGGTTTCGCTCTGGCCCTGATAACCGCCATCGCCCCACACCTTGCGCTCCTCGCCGTGCAATAACTCGGGCAGCATATGTTTGTCGGCCACGCTGGCCGCGGTGGTCGCCACCGAATGCACCACCGTCTCCTTGCTATCCACGCCGATGTGCGCCTTGGCTCCGAAGTACCATTGGTTGCCTTTCCTGGTCTGATGCATCTCCGGATCGCGCTTGCCGCTGGAGTTCTTGGTCGACGAGGGCGCGCTGATAATGGTCGCGTCCACCATGGTGCCCGTCGTGATGCGGATGCCCTTCGACTCCAGATAGCGATTCACCGTGTCCAGCATCTGGCCGCATAACTCGTTGCGCTCAAGCAGGTGTCGGAAGCGAAGGATCGTGGTTTCATCCGGCGCCGCGGCCAGGCCCAGATCGACCCCGGCAAAACGGCGCAGCACGGGCGACTCGTAAAAGGCCTCTTCCATGCCGGGGTCGGAGAGGCTGAACCACTGCTGAAGAAAATATGTCCGCAGCATGATCCCCAGGCCCACAGGCTGACGACCGTTGCCCGCCCTGGGATAAGCGGGCTCGACCAACGCCTGTAACTCGGCCCACGGAACCACCTGGTTCATCTGGTCAAGAAACAGCTCCCGCTTGCTTTTGCGCCCATGCTTCTCAAAACTCGCCTGCGAGGCAAACGTCTGCTGAAAACGCGCCATCTGCTTCATGCCTATAGTTTATCCAAGAATCACGCGGCTTGCAGACTTGTGCAGAGCTTCCCTAAGATGTTGTAATGGCTGGAGTAAACAGGTATTTTCGTTTTTCGAAGATTTCTGAGGCCAAATTTCGCTGGCTCTTGCGCTGCTTTGCACTCGACATGACGGCCACACAGACCGCACAAATGACCGGTATTTCTTTGCGCTCTACGAATCAGATTTTTCTCCGATTGAGAGAAAAACTTGCCAAAGAATGTGAAAAGAATTCTCCCTTCAGTGGCCATCTGGAAGCCGACGAATCGTACTTCGGTCCGCGTCGTGTGCGCGGGCGGCGTGGACGCGGCGCAGGCGGAAAACCATCGTATTCGGGCTGCTCAAACGCGACGACCAGGTCTATACGGAAATCGTCCCGAATACGTCAAAAGCCACGCTACAGGCCATCATTCGCGGCAAAGCGAGCCTGGAATCGGTAGTCCACACCGACCGCTGGCGAGGCTATGATGGCCTGGTCGATCTGGGCTTCGACAAGCATCTGAGAGTCAATCATGGCGAAAATGAATTTGCCCTTGGACCAACCACATCAACGGAATCGAGAGTTTTTGGAGTTACGCCAAACACCGCTTAGTCAAGTTTCATGGAATGAAGAGAACAATCTTCCACCTGCATTTGAAGGAAACAGAATTTCGCTTCAACCAGAGGAAAAACAACCTCTACAAACTGCTACTATCGATCCGCAGAAAGGAGCCGCTTCGACCGCCGTTTCTTCCTAAGCCGCTATTTGTAATACTCCACCGCCTAACAGGCGGTGGCTTCGGGTTACGGCTGGAAGCCGGATTGATCGGCCATAGGGCCGATTTGTAGAGCAACTTCTGATGAAGTTTGTTCTCTTGCATCAGCATTCACTTCAGCGTTCCAAGCAGCCTGTATAAACCGAGACTGGCGGCCTACAACGCAAAACTCATCTTTCGCCTGAAGGCGAGGGGTTTACCCATCCCCTATAGGCGACTCTAAAACCTAGAGAATGATACACAATGGCACTACCCAGGCGGGCTAAATCAAATATTCAAAGTGACCCACGCCAGAATAGCGAACTCAGTTCTTGCTTGAACGGTGTTCTCACATGGCACCACCTTTGCTGCCGTCGTCCGCCTGATCGGGCGCGGTTGGTGCTCCAGGATCGGTTACGGTTCCGGGGCTTCCAGAAACAGCAGCTCCACCGCTATTGATTAACACCATCGTGCCGGAGATCGCCACTCCGGCGGGACCGATTGTAATAAAGCCGCCGGCGCCTTTCAGGCAAAGCTCCATTCCACTTTCAATCACTACGGTCATACCGCCCTTGATATAGACTTCCATGCCAGCATCCAGGGCGTAGTTCTGACCCACTTTTTCGCTCGAATTGGTCGCGACCTTCTGGGAGTAATTTCCTCCTACCTTTTCAGTCAGATCCGCTCCTACGTCTATGTCGGATTTTGCATCTATCTTTTCCACCGAATTGGCCTTGACGTGGCTATGGTGGTCCGCACCGATCTCCTCATATTGTCCGCCCTTGACGATGAGCGAGTCCTTCCCTCCGACAAAACGCCGATGGTCGTGCTCGGTGCGATGGTCCATATCCTTCTCGGCGTTGAGGAATATCTGCTCGCTCCCAGTTTTATCTTCAAAACGCAGCTCATTGGCATTTTGCGCAGAACCGCCTTTGCTGCTGCGTGTAACCAGGCCGGAACGAGTGCTGTTATCCGGCAGGGTGTACTTGGGAACATTTACGCCGTTATAGACCGAGCCCACAATCAATGGGTTGTCGGGGTCTCCGTTGAGAAACTGGACTACAACTTCATCTTTCAATCGCGGCCAGAAATAGGTTCCCCATCCATTCCCGGCCCACTGCTGCGCCACGCGCACCCAGGTGTTATCGACCGTGTTGGGCTTTCTCACCTTGTCCCAAATGAACTGAATGTTTACCCTCCCTAATTTGTCGATCCACATCTCATCGCCGGAAGGCGCGACAACTATGGCTGTCTGCGGGCCATAAATCTTAGGTTTCACGGTCCTGCGTGCTGGTTTGAAGACATTGTCCGAGGAAATCGCAATAAAACCATTGCTGTATCCAGCCCCTGTGTTAGCGTCGGCCCGATAGGAAGGAATCTGGTCTGCGTGGTGGCTTACCGCGGTCAGCAAGTATTTTCTGTTCCATGCATCTCGCGGGTTTTTGGAGAGGGTGAAGGTATATCCCGCGCAAAACGATCGTGCATTGCCGCTGCCGTGAAACACTTCGGCCATTGCATCAGCGCCAACAGCCCGCGTGTCTAGAAACAATGACTCAAGCTGTGTGGTCAACGATGTCTCGGCGGCCTTCAGATAGCCTTCTTCTCCAGCAGGATAATGGTAGCTTTCAAAGGCATTCTTGCCGTAAGGGCTAGAGCTGTCCTTGTCCGCCACGTCAAGACGAGTATAGGAGCGATAATTATAGTCCGCTGTCGCGTGTTTGCCTGGAATCATCGTCGCCGTTGAATTGAACTCACTGACCCAAGCACCGTATGCCCCCTCCGCTCCACTGCCGCTCAGAGCATAGGGGATGCTTGCCGATACTGGACAGTCTTGATAGGCGCTGCGCGAGTCACCCAATACAATCTTGTTATCCTGGTCGCTATGCTCGAACCAATAAAAGATGCCGCTCTCCTCCAAAATGCGCGAGACAAAATTGAAATCCGTCTCGGAGTACTGGGTGCAATAGTCGAGCGGCTTGTAGGAGTTGCTCGTCTGATCGGAGATCGACAATCCGTATTCCCCAATCACAGCTTTGGCAATCTCCAAAACCGTCTTGTTCTGGAAGACGCGGCAGTTTGAACTCAATTGAAGCTGCCACATGGACGGAACGATGTGTGCCAAGTATGCATCAAATTCATCATCCCCCGCGCACTGCTGAAACGACGAAACGATGCCGTTGATCCATCTTTTTCCAACCACATCGTTCAGGTTGATCGCAACCGACACCTTGGACCCCACAATCGCCGTCGGATCAATCGCGGTGCCCGCAGCCGCGAGCAACTCAGCATCATGCCAAAACAGTTCGGAGATATACTCCTTGCCTACCAACGACTGAATCAGCAACACATCCTTGCCCAATGGGCTGGTAAACTGCATCAACCGGTCTGTCTGCGTCAAGCTTGCCATGCGATACCTTCCTTTGGGGGCCCGCAGTTGGGCCTATTGTTCCGCGATATCCGAATGCAAATCAACCGATGAGAAGCGTTGATCAAGTTAGTTCACCTCTCCACTCCATTACTCTTCTTGCAAATAATTCAGACATTATAGACGATTTCCCCGTACAGGCTGCTTGGGAATAACAAATTGCTGTCCGATGCTCTTACAGGCGTTGAGAATATCGTATGCCTCCTGTCTTGCGAGCATATAAGTGCTTGTTTGATACTCTTTTTCATTCTTCGAGTTCTCCACATTGCGCTTGAGGTTCCAGGTTCTAATAGACTGCAACAGAGCATCAATGTCCCCATTCTCGCCCTCCATTCCGTGCTCCCATAAAGTAATTGTGTTATTTTCTTTCCAATATACTTCAGCTCCATAATCGCTATTATCTGGATAGTTAAATCCAACCACGCAAAAGTGATTGATTTTTGCCCAAGCATCGCGCCGCACAAGTGCCGCAAGAGCTTTTTCCGGATGCGGATAGTCAGACACACTAGAGACTGGAAAGTACTTCGGCTTGGTAGTTTGCGCGGAGCATACAAGAGGAAACATGACCGCTATTAGAGCCATCGTGCTTCGCTTCCTCAATAACGTTAAGCGCATCTTTCCTCCGGATACTATCGGCAATACGCCCTTGCCAACGGAACTGGTGAACTGCATCAATCGGTCCGTCTGTGTGAGGTCTGCCATTTCATCCCTTCCTTTTCCTTGCCGTTTCCCCCAGGTCTCGGAGTATTCGAAGAATCAGAGTATGCCACTAAAACAGCGGCGGTCAATCGGAATTCTGGAACCTGGCTACACACCCCACGATCTCAAAACAACTCAGCGCGCGCCGTTAGCCCGCAGCAGCATCGCTATCGCGGTCTTCTTATGATCGACTGCCTCTCGCAGGGGCGTACTGCCGTTCTTGTCCACGGCATTCACGTTAGCGCCTTTGGACAGCAGAAACTTTGTAACCTCCGTGTCGCCGCCGTACGGTCTGTCTTGGGACGTATCGTCGTTCAGGGCAGGCTGAAAGAGCGCAGTCTGGCCATCGTCATCTGTTGCTTCAATCTTTGCGCCTCTGGCCAGCAGCAACTTAACCGGGTCAAGATATCCTGCATAGGCCGCGCACATCAGTGCCGTCAGTCCGTTATTATCCGTGGCTTCAATATTTGCTCCTTTTGCCAGCAGTTCGGCCACGCTGTGTTGCCAGTTTCTGCCGCGGCCATCAGCGGCGTTGCTCCATCATTGTTCTTGGCATCAATGTCCGCCCCTTTTGCAAGGAGTTGCTTAACAACTCCGCCGTTGTCCGGTTCTGGCCCATTGGGGCCTATGTCTTCCTCGTTTGACCCGCTCATTGCGGCAATGTGCAGCGTTGTATTGCCGTCGTTGTTTTTATCCTTAACGTTTGCTCCCTTTTCGAGAAGCAACTTTACAACCTCAACAGAACCTGTCTGCGCAGCTAACAGTAGCGCGGTATTGCCGTCGTTGCTCTTGTCTTCTATGTTTGCGCCTTTCGCCAGGAGAAGATTCACCACTTCTGCATTACCGGACAGAGCAGCCTGCTGTAGCGATCCACTGCCATCTTTACTTTTGTCTTTGACGTTTACACCCTCCGCCAAGAGCAAATTCACGATTTCAAGATTGCCACTTCGCGCAGCCAGAATAAATGCCGTGTCACCATACTTGTCCTTCTCCGTGACGCTCGCCCCCTTCTCCAAGAGCAACTTCACAATTTCAATGTTTCCTCTGCAGGCCGCTAATTGCAGCGCTGCCTCGCCGTCCTTACCCTTTTCCTCGACATTCGCACCCTTATCGAGCAACAGTTTGACAATCTCTGCCGCTTTAGTGTCGTCGCCTTCATTATCGCTTGGGATTTCAACAGTCAATTCGAATACCTTGCGGCCGACATTGTCCTTTGCCGAGATGTTAGCGCCTCTCGCAAGCAGCAGCTTTTCAATATCGTATTGATTCATCAATGCTGCTTCAATGAGAGGTGTATCTCCATATTTATCCGTGGCCTCGATGTTTGCGCCCTTCTGCAGCAACAACTGAACCACGTCGGTTTGTCCGAAATGGGTGGCCACTAGCAAGGCGGTATTTCCGCTCTCATTCTTAGCCTCTATGTCAGCTCCATTCTTTAGCGATTTCTCCACCTCCGCTACTTGCCCATTCTTAGCGGCCAAGTACAGTTGGCTATTAAGTTCTGGACTTGCAGTCGGGCTGGCGTGGGAATGCATCAACAATATGACAGCAGCAGAAGCTAACACCGCAGCGGCAATGAGGATTGTTCCGATGATCTTCTTCATTGCTCCCCCAATAGCAAATTGCCGTTTCAGTCGAGTACTTCATGATTCGACTTTGATACCTTGCGTCATTTAATTCCTTCCTGATAGTTGATGTCTCCACCTTTTACGTGGGCACCGCACAAACTGTTCATTTGCATACCAGATTTACGGGTTGGCCTTGTGGATATGCATGATAAGAGCAACGATTAACTTTCTTTTCCACTTTAATGATCTGCCTGTCTTTGCTGTCCAATGCTCCATAAATACACTCGAGATAAAGATTGTGGCCGTTGTCAAAGATAAAGCCGACGTCATAATAACCGTGTTCTTGATTTCCTTCACCACTGGAGAAATCCGGAAGCAGTTCTGTAGAGAAGTGATCGGGCGGGCCGTCATTCACTCCGACATATCCAAGCGGAACCTTTCCATGATATGCCGGGCACTTTGCCTCCTGGGCATGGGCAGCAGAAGCAACAAGGAGAAAGATGAAAATCATCCTATTCCACGACATAGTAATTATCTCCATCGTTGACATTGGTTGGGTTTGAGCCCATACCGAATTTAAACGTAAATTTGTACCGGCTAACCGGCATGGGTTTCTTGCCGCTTATCCACTGATTGACAACATATATACCGCTATCGTCCTGTTTTTCATAGATAGCGGCATGGCCTTGATACTTTCCGTCTTTCGTAAAGGTAGCAATCACGGTCCCCACGGGAATCTTGGGGGCGGAGAAGGTCGAAGAGCCAGCGACTGGAGTATGACCTACGGAAGGAGCATGACCGGAGGGTGCATGGAATTGATCCGGGGCAGAGTGGAGGAGATGCTCGTATTCTGAACGGGTTTCATCTTCGTAATGCTGAAAATTCAGATGAAAATCGAGAGCATTCTCTATCTTCTGAAACATGGAAGGTTCGGGCACCGGAAGCTGCGCCGGCGGAGCCGCATGAATCACCGTGCCGTGTAGAGCCGCTTTGTGATGAGCCGCGCCGTGATGAACCGCCGCTGCTCTCTCAGACTGAGAATGCTGTGCGACCACCGGATGAACCGATTTCGGTTTCTGGTGATACCCCCCACTCACTTGAATGCCTTTAACCCATTTGCTTGTCTGCGGGAGCCCTGGCGTGACCGCCTTCACGTAAGAGACGCACTGACCGTATTCGTAGTTTACGGGGTAAAAATGCTTGTGCGCTTTTGTTGCAATCTCCAATAACTTTGCATTTTCTTCCTTTGCTTCATCCGCTTTGGGATCGGTGGGTGTGGTCCCCGAATATGCAACACCGTGGGCAAGGCCGACCCAACTGCCCATAGGAGCGTTCGGATTGTTGTCGTAATTTTTGGAGACGTAACTCATCCACTTCATCCTTCCGGGCGCTCCGCTAATTCCTTCAGTAAGAATCGCATGAGAGCGCCGAACTCCGCTAGGGGATTATATCCCAGGCGTAAGTCAATGCTCCGTCCTTTACTGAAACGCTCACCATGTCCGCAACGGTCCCATCGGCAATCCGCGACAGAATCTGCCGCGACAGATCGGGCAGCATGGTGTTCGACAGAATGTTGTCGACATTCCGCGCCCCGCTTTCGACTTCAGTGCAGCGCCCGGCCACCTCGTTCAAAAGAACGTCGTCATAGTCAAGAGCGATCTTGTGCGTCTTCGATCAGGCGCTTTTGAATCTTCCCCAGCTTCAGCCGAATGATCTGCTTCAGAGCCTCATCCCGCACCGGGAAGTATGGCACGATCAGCAGCCTGCCAAGAAACGCCGGCTTGAATATCTTGTTCAATTCAGGCTTGAGAGCCTTCAACATCCCCTGACTGTCAGGCATCGTCTCTGGATCGGCGCAGAGCTTCATGAAGGTATCCGTCGCCGCGTTGCTCGTCAGCAGAATGATTGTGTTCCGGAAGTCGATCTCGCGGCCTTCTCCATCTTCCATCCTGCCTTTGTCAAAGACCTGGAAGAACAGCTCCAGCACATCGGGATGTGCTTTCTCGACCTCGTCCAGCAGCACAACGGAATACGGTCTGCGCCGCACTGCTTCCGTCAAGCACGCCTCCCTCTCCGTAGCCGACGTATCCCGGAGGCGATCCCTTCAAGGTCGAAACCGTATGGGCTTCCTGGAATTCCGACATGTTGATGGTGATCATATTGCGTTCGCCGCCATAAAGAACGTCGGCAAGCGCGATGGCCGTCTCTGTCTTTCCTACTCCGCTCGGTCCAACCAGGAGAAAGACTCCTACCGGCTTGACCGGATCGTCCAGATTGGCGCGCGAGGTAAGTATTCTCTGGGCAATCGCAGCGAGCGCAGTGATCCTGGCCGATCACGCGCTTCTTCAAATGTTCATCGAGCGTCAGCACGGTCTCGATCTCGTTACGCACCATCTTGCCGAGAGGGATTCCCGTCCAGGCTGAAATTACCTCGCCGACGATCTGCGCATCGACAGAGACCCGCATCATGCCCCGCTCGCCCTGCAGCGTTGCAAGCTCCGCTTCAAGATGGCCAAGCTCCGCTTGTACTGCGCTCTGGCTCTCGACCGCTTCAGAAGCAGGCTTCTCGGGCGACGGCTTATCAGTTGACTCCAGGCCTTCTTGCAGCTTGCGAATCTTTGCGATCAGAGCCTTTTCCTTCTCCCATTGTTCCTTGAGGATGGCCTCCTCTTCTTGCGCGGTAGCGATCTGAGCCTCTATCTCGCTCGAGTCTCTCCGCATGGTCCGCGCCGATCTTTGTCTCCCGTTCAAGGACACGCTTTTGCACTTCCAGCGCGTCGAGTTGGCGCTGAATGTCCTCCAGCCTGGGAGGAGTCGAGTTTTGCCCCAACGACAGCCGCGCACATGCCGTGTCCAAGACGCTGATCGCCTTATCCGGCAATTGCCTGCCGGCAATATAGCGATGCGATAGTCGAACTGTCGCGGTTACGGCTTCATCCAGGATACGCAGGTTGTGGTGCTTCTCAAGCGATGGAACGACGCCTCGAATCATGGTGAAGGCAACTTCTTCTGTCGGCTCTTCAACCTTGACCACTTGGAACCTTCTGGCCAGGGCCGGGTCTTTCTCGAAGTACTTCTTGTACTCCGACCAGGTAGTTGCCGCGATGGTGCGGAGTTCTCCGCGGGCAAGCGCAGGCTTCAGAATATTAGCCGCATCGTTTTGCCCCGCCTGTCCGCCCGCGCCGATCATCGTGTGCGCTTCATCGATAAAGAGGATGATCTTTTCAGTTGAGGACTTTACCTCGTTGATCAGTCCCTTCAGCCGGTTTTCGAACTCTCCCTTGACTCCGGCGCCAGCCTGCAACAGGGCCAGGTCGAGACTGTGAATATGGATTCCTCGCAACGGCGGCGGCACCTCACCGCTGACAACCCGATTCGCAAAACCCTCGACCACGGCCGTCTTGCCGACGCCGGCCTCGCCGGTGAGAATTGGATTGTTCTGACGGCGCCGCATGAGGATGTCGATCATCTGCCGGATTTCCTGGTCACGGCCCAACACCGGGTCAATCTTCCCTGCCTTGGCATTCTCGGTGAGGTTCACCGTGTATTGAGCCAGGTGCGGCGTTTTGCTCTTCGCGCTTGGCGCGACGCCATCCGCCCCTCCGGCACGGTCCACCTTGCCGGCATCTGTAGCGGCCAGACTGGTTTGATCCTCTCTCGATGCGGCTACGATTTCGTAAAAGGCGCTGCGCAAGCCCTCCACAGGAATAGCCTGTAACTCCTTGCTGATCTCTTTGACGAGCCGTTCAAGCTCGTCGTTCCCCAATAGAGCGAGCAGGGTGAACCCAGTGCGGATATTGCCAGCGTTAAAGTCAATACTGGCAACCGTCCACGCTTCCGAGAGCATCTTGACCACGGCAGGGCTGAACGCAGGAGAGCGCGCATTGCCGCTCTTCAATGAATCCAGACTGCGCTCAAGCTCCTTGGTCAATCGGGAGCGGTCAACGCCATAGTGCTTGAGGATTGCGGCAACGTCGTTATCGCTGCCATCAAGCACTTTCAAAAGATAGTGTTCGATCTCGATGTCATAGTGGGTCCGCGCTACACACAAGCCAGCGGCGGCTTCAAAGGCCCGGCGCGTGCTATCGTTCAACTTCTCGATCAGTGCTTTCAGGTTCGTGCTCATGTCGTTTATACCCTTGGTACAAAAAATGTCCTTACTGCACCAGATAAGTCGCGTCGGCCGGGTCGCGGTCGAGCGGCTTGGTTTTCAACCAACTGACCAGCCCCAGTTGCGGCTGCATGGCCCCGGCCGATCCCAACTCGCAGGATGGAGCGTCTTCCCGCGTCAGGACCAGCTGTACTTCTGTCTCGTAGCTCCCGTTTGAGTAAAACCGCAACCACGCCACCAGCTCGTGGTATGCTTCTTTTCCCGGCAGAAACGCCAGATACTTTTCGAAACGCATCGGACCGAGCGAAATCCGGATGCGGCCATGATGATCCCAAACCTCATCTCCGGCTACAACTCCCACGCCAAGACGTTCGCTGGCTCCGCCGAATCCGGTAAAACATGTCTGATTTTCTGGATTGAGTTTGCGCCATGCGCCGGCAAACTGTTGGATGTGTACCTGAACTCCAAAGTAGTCTTCGAGGATTTGCTGTAACGACGCGGCCGAGCGCACATGACGCGCCAACAGACCCGCGTAATTCAGATACGCGATATCCGGAACTCCGCCCCGGTTGCGCAAGCCCTTCGTTCCGAGTCCCAACAAATCGTAGATACGAGCGGAAAGCTGATCCTCCTCCACTCTCTCGTATTCGATGAAAAAACGATTCTTTTCCCAACCCCGGTAGAAGAGTGAAATCATGCGATGGTTGAAGATATTCATAAAATCTTCTATCGCATGGTCCTTCTGCTGTGCTCTCGAAATCAGAAACTCCGTATAGGGCGCGGGCAAGACGGAGATTGCCGAACAGAGTCCCATGAACTCGACGATCATGTTGATCTGGCCGTTCTCCATGCGCCGCAAGTCAAACAGCTCACTGGGCGGAAAAGCAAGCGAAGTGCGCGCCGAAAAGCGGATGATCTCATCCTGGGGCGCAATGAAGTACCCGACCGGCTTGCGATCATGCTCCAGCTTCTGGAGCAAACGCACGGCCTGGAAAAAATGGACACGAAACGGCTCTTCTTCGAGCATCTGACGCAGCTTCAGAAGCTTGGGGTCTTCGTGGCGTCCATTGGTCTGCCCGGTTACAGCAGAGCTTGCGTTCCGGCTCTCGGCGGCCATTTTCCCAGCGCCTCCTTTCGTAGAGTGCTCCGTGCGGTGAGTTGTGAAAAGCTATTCATCGAGGCGTAACCAGCAAGAAAGCGATCGAGTATGGCGACAAAAAGATACAATCCGCTGCCTGCGAACTGCTGCTCGTCAAACTCCATTTCCACCTGGGTTCCCCGCGCGGGAATGAGTCCGTATGCGGATTCAACCAGCGCAAAGTTGGGCGAGGATTTCATCCGCAATATCGATCCTACCTCGTTGTCGCTCGCGGCCGAATCGGACAGATTATGCAACCGCAGAATCTCCTGCATGGCAGTGCGACCTTCTTCGTTGAGAGACAGATAGTTCAGCGAGAGAAGGGAAATCAGCCGCCACAAGTGGCCGGGGCCTTCGGGCGGATTGATGCTAGCCGTCGGCCTTCGCAACCCGGTCACAGTCTTGGCCGCCGCATACCCGACCGCTTCAAAGTCGCCGGTTTCCGATCCGACATGAAAGTGGGACGGAAAATCGAAGTTGGAGCAAAGGGTTCGCACCATCAGGACATCAGCTTCCGGGTCTGTGAAATTGCCGGTCAGGTCAACCACCGAGATGGTCATCGTTGACGGTTCCCTGTCACCAAACTCATTCACGTGCCGGGTCGCTATCCAAAATGCAAGGTCGCTCCTGGCTGCGAGTCTGATGCCGGTACGCATGTATGGGCTCCAGCACGATGGACTGCCGCAATTTTGGATTTGTCGCGGTCACTTCTTCAATGCTGAATATCTCCATCTCGGCCAAGTGGCGATGGTCCGGGACAATAGTGTAATCATGCCGCGTCTGGCTTAAAAGGATTGGCTCCGCTACTTGTTCGAAAAGATTGATTGCCGGAGTACATCCGAGCCGGAATGTCCGTTCATTGACGCCTAGCTCTAAAACCTGTTGCCGTTCAGACCGCTCGAAACTCGAAAACAGAAAAACGATCTCAGCCGTCTTCACCAAAACCGGCCTGCGCCAATGGCTCCATGCCTTCGAGATCGAAAAACAGAAATTTCTCAGGGAGCGCAAAATACTCCTGAAGAAGCCGGTGCCCGTCGATTGAGCGCCGTACAAAGGGCAAAAGACATTCTTCCGCGCTCGAACCCGACCATGCGAATCCGCTCAGGCTCCAGGACTGATCAGTTTCTTTTCGTCTTTCGGATCGCGAAGCTGAATCTCAATGCACTTTTCAGCAAAGAGCTCATACAGCGAATACACGACGCTCGCATCTCCGGCGAGATGAAAGCGCAGAGATGAAATTGGAAGCCCGGAGAAAGACCACATCCTTCTGACAGCGAAGCTGCAAACGAGCCGCCGCAACGGCTTGTATTCCCACCGATGCGCGAGGCGGCCGCTGCATCCGTTCCGGTTGACGCCACTCCGCCGCCGCAACCGAAAAAGGCCAAAGATCCACGTCATACGCAGTCCGAAAGCGGCAGGGCAGTCCCTCTACCGTCGCTTTTGTTACAAGCGGCGTCCCTTTTGGTATGCGCATCCCTGCCGTCTTCTTGCCTTGAGCCGGGTCTGGCTGGCACTCCACGATGGTCAACGAAGGAATGGGACGGAGGTAGCCCGGATGAATGATTCTGGTGAGCGATTCACTGATCTCCGGGAAATCGTCGTCGATCCTGCGATGCACTCTGGCGGCAAGAAACGCGAAACCCTCCAGGAGACGATCTACATGCGGATCGTCGCAGCGATCCGCATCGAGCAGGAGTCGGCCCGCAACCTTCGGATACTTGCGCGCAAACTCGCCGCCCATCTGGCGCAGATAGGTCAGTTCGCGTTCATAGTATTCCAGCAGTTCCTCGCGCATGCTTCTACTTCACCTCGTACTCGCCGCTGATCAACTCCAGCACGGTGTCGAATTTGATCTCCTCGTCCATGTTCTCGTAGGAGACAAACCCCTCGATGTGAAATCTCAGATGCCGGTTGAGCATATCCGACCGCGTCAAATGAACATGAGGTTGACGAATCCTCGGTTCAAATGTTCGAATGCACCGCTCCAGCGAAAGCGTTATCGCGCTTTGCTCCTTGCCCGCGCTGCCATCGAAACTGTGAATGTCGGGCAATCCAAAATTCAGCACTGAAGCCGCGGTGCGGGGATAGGAGTCCAACTCCGGCATGACAGGCTGCCGGGTATTCAAGAGCCATTCCAGATCCCGCTTGAGCGACTCGCGAAACATGCTGATGGACGCAGCCCTTGTCTCCGGCCATTGCTCATGTTCGACCAGACGATCAATCAACGACTGCGTGATTAGGATTTCCGATTTGCTTCTGGCCAACTTATTCTCCCCCGAGTATTTTCAGGATCGATCTCTCTCTCAAAAGCAATACATCAAAGTTGATCCAGCTTTCAGGATCGGGCGCCCACGGACGGGATCTTCTCCGTGAAGATAAGATGCGGTAACCAGGGCAGGAAACTCAAATAGAAGACAGTCGCTCAAAAATGTTGTGAATTACCGTTATCGCGCTATTGCAGAACCGCCGCATCCAGCCACTGCTGCGTCTCCGGGTTTGCCGCTCCGGTATCGTCTTCCAAGGTCCAGTGCCGCAGCTCAGGCCGGACGAGAAGAAGGCTTCTCACAGTTCCGGCCACGGCGGCCGAAATTGCATCCGCTCCTGTTTCCTGCCCTGCCCGCCAGATGTAGCGATGCAGATCCAGCCATGCCCTGGCGCATTCGCTAGCCAAAATCGGAAGGGAAGCGCTCAGCAAATCCTTCCACTCTCCCTTCGCAGCCAGCGCGCGAAGGGATTGTCTAATCTCCGGGCCCGGTCCAACCGCAAAGCCCGGCGCGGCGTCTCACCTTGCATCCGAGTCTCGCCCAGCCGCAATCCGGCGCATACGAGATATGGAACGGGAGACCTAGGGTCCTCTCCAAACAGAAACTCGGCGCTCTCGACAACCAGCGCATAGGCATCTGCTGTTCCGCTCAACTTGGCCAGATCTGACAATTGCGCGCCGGACGGTCTCGCTAGACGGTTCTCCGTCCGCTTCCTCCACCGCCTGCCTCCGCGGAGCCGGCTTCATCCACAACCGGCACAGGATCAGGTTCGGTCTTGCGCCGCTCGTTGAGCAGCGATTCGGCGATCCGATGGACTTCCGCCAAGTCCATCCCGCAGCTTGGTCAGATTCGGGAGCACTGTCTCCGTAAGCCTCCTGTTGGAACTGCTCCAGGCGCTCTGTGGCTTCAAGCGACTCTGCCAACGCAGCTTCCGCAGTCCACGTAGAGGCTCTTTGGGCTCGCGGCAAATGCCTGGTCGAAGTCTTCGGCGGTCAGCTTGCCGTGATCGATCGCGTCTTTGCGCGCTTCCTGCTTTGCGTCCGAGGTCGCGTCCTTCTCATAGCCGACGAGCGCGAGACTGCAAATAATCTTCAAGACTCAGACCGCTTCGAGTCAACGGGACTTTGCGAGCGGCAGCGGCGATCAGCTTCGACCGCACTCTCCACCGCGAGCATGCGCAATTCAAGGTCTTCGCCTTCTTCGATCTGCGGATAGAGAGTCGGCCAGAAGGTCTCCTGGAGCGAGCGAAGCAGCTCGATGCCCGGCGCCAGCACTGGAAGGCCTTCAACTCTCAACTGCGATTCCACGAGCCAGCCAGCCAGCCGAAGATCCTTGCTTTTTTTGGCCAGGGCCTCGCCCGCCAGCTTGATCACCGCGCGATGGTCTGCCTTCTTCTTCTGGGAGCGTTCCCAGTCCCCCTCCGGCAGATCGTCCTCATCTTCTCTGCGCGCTTCCTTGATCTGATCGAAGACCTTGTCGTAGTAAAGGTTCTCGCCCGATGGGTTCTCTCCTGCAATCGGCGTAAGCAAATCCTCACGCAGAGGCATCTTGAGACTCCTTCTCAGGGGCGGACCAAACTACGCTGCGTATATCAAGGAGCGGAACATCGGCTCCATCGACAACCATCATCTTTGCGCCATAGGGAATTTCGCCATAAACATCATCCGTCTTCCCAGGCCGATTCGCGGCCCAGGTGAACTGACTCATCCGAATGCCGTGAAGAGAGTGGGCAGAGAACAGGAAGCAGGACTTCGCCCAGCTCCTGCAGTCGAAAGTCGGAACTGGTCTCGACGCGTGCGCGAGGCCCACACCAAGTCGCGTAGATTTACGGGAGGCTCGAATCTCGAGCCTGCGCAAATAATGAATCGGAATCCAGGTATAACTTCCAGCCAGGAACACCTCCAGATTTGCGCCGATTCGAGGGTCCGAATCGCTGATCTCGCTAAACGCCTTTCCGTCCAAGACTCCGCCATGAACGGCCTCTTGCCTTGAAGGAGGCGTCTCTCGGTTGGCGAACATGCTTTGCCGTGTGCGCTCTGCATGCAGCGCACTTCGATAAAGCAGGGTCCCGGCGGCAGCCTCAGCATTCGCTCCCGCCAAAAGATCCAGCTGCTTCTCTGCCCGGTCATACTCGCCGGCAAACAGCAGAAGCTCGAACAGGAACGTCCGGCGCTTGGCGTCGAGAGGATTGGACCTCAATTCTTCGCCAAGCGCCTTGATGGCCTCCCGCAGCTTCCCTTCGCGGTAAAGCGCAAGTGGCGTCATTGTCCGTTACGAGACCTTGGCTTGCTTGGTGTCGTAGGTGACCGCTCCAGTGGTGGTGACAACACCCTTGTCATCCTGGGTGCTGTACTCGTATTTGAGCGTGTTATAGCTAAAGGAAATACTCTCCGTCGGTATCTCGCTTGAAGCCGACAACTGAATTGAAGTCACAAACAGTTCCCCGAGAGTGATCTTGAGGAACGGTTTCTTGTCGGCGCCCGCCTTGATCGCGGTCAATGTCGCGTTCGGGATGTGCTTACCCTCACACAACGATTTGAACAGCTTCGGACTCGCCTTGTCGAGATACTTGACGATGCTCAGATGCGAGAGATCTACTTTTCCCGCTCCGGAGCCGCCCGTTCCCGCAACCGTGGTCTGCTGAGTTCCGCCCCATGCGTAGGAGAGAATCTGAATTTCGTTCTTGTGGTCGGAATCAGTTGCCTCGCCATCGATGCCATCGATTTTCAAATAACTATCAACTGCCATGTCATCATCCTTTCGAGTTTGGCCTATTCAAGGGCCAGTTGGGGTTTTGCGGTTCGAGAGACAAGGAGCGGTAGAGCTATTTGCCCGCAGGTTGAGGCAAATCCGCTACAAGCCTCAGAGAGACTGTGAGTTCATCCAACTGAAAATGAGGACGCAGAAAAGCTACTGCGCGCAGCGCCCCAGGTTTTCCAGCAACTTCCATAACTTCAATGCGGGCCTCGCGCAAGGGTCTTTCAGCCTTGGCCGCGGGCGATGCATTGTCGTCCGCAATCACATAATTAGCAATCCACTGGTTTAGGAAACTGCTCAGCCTGGGGGCGGCTCATCGTGCTTCCCAGCTTGTCCCGCATCATGGCCTTCAGGTAATGCGCAAAACGGGACATGGCCAGCATATACGGCAGTTGCGCCGAAAGCCTGGCGTTGGCATTGGCCTCCGGCTTGTCATATAGCTTGGGCTTGTTGACTGTCTGCACACTGAAGAAAGCAGCATAATCCGTCCCCTTGCAATGCACCAGCGGTACAAGCCCCTGATCGGCAAGCTCCTTTTCACGGCGGTCGGTAATGGCCACTTCCGTGGGGCATTTCAACGCCAGGTCGCCTTCATCGGTGCGGAAGTTGTGCGTTGCAAGCGATTCTACGAGGCCGCCGTTCTCCACTCCGCGAATCGAGGCACACCAGCCGAAGCGCGCAAAGGAATTGGTCAGCCGACCGGCCAAGGCGTATCCGGCATTGCCCCACAGATATTTCGAGTGGTCCCTGCCATCAACACCCTCTTCGTAGGCAAACTCGTCAATCTTCTTTGTATCCTGGCCGTACGGCTCGCGCATCAGAACGTGAGGCAGAGTGAGCGCCACGTAACGCGAGTCGTCCGTAGCCCGAAATCCCTTCCAGCGCGCATATTCAGTGCTGTCGAAGACCTTTGAAACATCCCGGATTCCCGTCAACTGCGAGAATTCGGTCAGGTTGACCATCTCCGGAGCAGCGGCAGAAATGAAGGGTGCATGGGCGGCTGCCGCCACTTGCGCGACCTTTTCCAGCAACTCAATATCTTCTCCGCTGCGCCCAAACTCATAGTCGCCCATCAAGGCCGCAAATGGTGCGCCACCGAATACGCCGAACTCCTCTTCATAAACTTTCTTGAAGAGTGCGCTCTGATCGAACTCCAGAGCCCGCTGCAAATCCCTGAGAAGGTCTTTCTTCGTGACGTTCAGCAGCTTGATCTTCAGCATCTCGCTGGTTTCACTTTGTATGACCAGTTGCCGGATGCCCCGCCAAGTCGCTTCCAGCTTCTGGAAGGAGGGGTGGTGCATCACCTCGTTCAATTGCAGCGAGATCAGCCGGTCAATCTCCGCAATGCGCGCGCCGATTGTCGCCTCGGCATCGCGGGTCAGGGTCATCTGACCTTCAAGAACCTGGTTGATGAACTCCTTCACCATGTCCTTGCCGCGTTCCTGCGCAACTGTATCCTTGCCGAATCGCCCTTGGGAAACAATCTGATCCAGCAGCGATGCTTCGGTTGTCTGCGTCTCAGCGGATTGCGCCGCTAAAGGGTCTGCCGCGCTAGTCATGTTTGTCGCCCTCCGCCTTCCATCTCGGCCTTCAGCTTGTTCAGCTCTTCGGTCTTTGAAACCGCGTCGAACAGCGCCTGGTCAAGCTCGTCGTTGCCCTGAAGGCTGCCCCGCAGGTTGGAAAGCCGGGTCCGCAGATCGAGCAACTCCTTGATCGGACCCACCTGTGCGGCCACTCTTGCAGGCTCGAAATCCTCGAACTCTTCAAAGTGCAAATCGACCGAGACTTGCCCCGCCTTGGGGTCGGAACTCAGCTTGTTCTCCACAGAGTACTTCAAGTGAGGTGACATTCCCTTGAGTACACTGTCGAAGTTGTCCGGGTTGATCTCAACGAACTTGCGATCCTTCAAAGCCGCAAGCGGCTGCTCTGGCTGTCCTGTGAAATCGCCTAACACGCCCATCACAAATGGCAGTTCCTTCAGCTCGATTGCGTTTCCGACTTCTACATCGTATGTGATTTGTACCCGGGGAGCCCGGACGCGGCTCAGTTTCTGTTGCGTGCTCTCTCTAGCCATACCATACGCCTCCGGAAATACAATTAAAATTCGTACATCCAAGAAATCACAAAACAGATTTCAAGTCCAGTTAAATTTGACTGGACCATCGACGAATATAGTAATCCAAATTCGAACCTCACGCCGAGAAAATATTTGGGCAACACGTAACGTACCTGTGCGAGGATAATCATGGACTCATTGCCTCCGCTTGATCGCGCGGTTGGCATCCGCCGGTTTGGACGCTGTATAGCCCGAACCGTTACCATCGCATTATAAACCGAGGTTGTTAAGGAAATGCGACAGCTTCAACCCGTCATCTGGTCAAAAGGAACTTTTCTCTCGCCCCAGCACTTGCAGGCGCAGGAACGCTTTGTTGAGGACAGCGCACGATTCTACCTGGATTCGCTGAATTCCCGCTCTTGGGGCTTTCGCGAGATACAGATTGATACCAAGGCCCTATCGGAGGGCAGGCTCGCGATCACTCAAGCTTCCGGGATCTTTCCCGATGCGCTTCCCCTCGATATTCCTGCCTCGGAATATCCCCCTCCGGCACGCATTCTTGACGAATGCTTTGCGGATGGGCGTCAAAGCTGCATCTTCTACCTGGCGGTACCGGAATATCTGCATGGCGGCATGAACGTCGCAGTGAATCGCGGGCAAGTGAGCACCCGCTTCATCGCTCAAATGCTGATGGTCCGTGATGAGAACACAGGGAGCGGTGAAAAACCCATCCAGGTAGCGCGCAAGAACCTTCAGATTCTTGCCGAGGGCGAAAACCGCGAGGGCTCGGTCATTCTTGGCTTCACGCGCATCCTCCGGCCCGAGATCGGCATCTACCAGGTGGACCCCACCTACATTCCGTCCCTCGTCGATATTCATGCTCACCCCACCCTGAAGCGCATCTTGAGCAACATGGTGGAGTTGCTGGTGACACGCAGCAGTCAGCTTTCCGGCGCGCGCCGCCAGAAAAATCAATCCCTGGCCGACTTTTCAGCCTCCGATATCGCCAATTTCTGGCTCCTCTACACCATCAACAGCCATCTGCCGGCGTTGCGCCACTTCCTTGAATCGAGCAATATCCGCCCGGAACTGCTCTTTAGCGAGTTTTCAGACTTAGCGGGAGCTTTGACCGCTTTCTCCGGCAAAATTGCTCCAAAAGACTTGCCCGCGTACAACCACGAGCAGCTTGGTTCCTGCTTTGGAGAACTGGACAAGCTGATCCGCATCATGCTGGAGACGGTGGTGCCCAGCAATTTCGTCGCGCTGCCCCTCAAGATGGTCAGGGATACGATTTATGCAGCCTCGATCGACAAGGATGCCTACTTCGAAGGTTCCCGTTTCTACTTGGCGATTTCCGCCGATATCCGCGAAGCGGACCTGATCGACCGCACCCCAAAACTACTGAAAGCCTGCTCGGCAACGCAGATAGAAACACTCATTCGCAATGCCCTGCCAGGATTGCGCCTTCAACATGTTGCGACACCACCACGCTCAATCCCGGTTAAACTGCGCCACCAATACTTCGCCATCGAGCAGGGAGGCACTGCGTGGGAATCGGTACAGCGCGCGCGCAACTTTGCTGTTTACGCGCCTTCTGAACTCCTCAACCCGCAAATGGAACTGATTATCCTGCTTGCGCAGCCGGTGTGATACCCTCCGAGAGCCATCGGCGAGTTAGTTATGTCCGGTCCGAGATGCTTTCGAAATGGTTGATAGATGCTGCTCGGAGAATGAAAAGGTGATGGGTTCGATTACGAGGCATGTTTCCGATATGACGCGCCGGTGATGGCGAAACCAGGGATGGTGTATCCCGAATGCGCGTCCGTAAAGTTGACGCTGCCATCAGGTAGCGACAACCCTGGTTTCGCCCTAATGCTTCATCAAAACCTAATGTTTCATCGAAAATATTACCGTAACCAGCAGCGCTACCAGCAATACAATGATCACGATCAGCAGCAAGGGCACTAACGGCTGCATGTTCCCCATCCCAAACGGAGATGGTTTTGCGGGCGGAGCCGGCGGCGCGGGAGACGCCGGCGGGGGTGGAACATACATTCCAGGCGCCTGCGGCAAGTTGACACCCGGTGCGGGGATTGCTCCTGCGTGCGACCCAAAATTCATCGGATAGTTGGGCACATGCGGCGGTTGCGGAGCAGCGTATCCCCCCGGTTGAGGCAGCGCTCCTCCTTGTATTCCTCCGGCGTGGAATGCAGGCGGAGGCGGATAAGTTGGCATAGACACAGGCGGCGGAACAGGTAGAGCGGGCGCAGAGTTCTGGGGTTGCGCGGCTGGGGTAGAGCTACTCGCGCCCGGAACCTGTCCACTCCGCATTGCCTGCTCACGCATTCTTGACGCATCGAGAATCCGCGTAAACTCACTGGGTCCGGCAGCTGCTGTAGACGCTGCCAGTGTATTCACAGGGGGCTGGCTCCAACCGCTCGGGACTTCCGATTCGCGTGCCATTGGGGTTCTGCTTGCGGCAAACGGCGCCTGTACCTGAGATGTATCCCCAGGCGTGGACGCGGAGGCGAATGTCTGCGTCGACTCTACTCCCGATGGAGAGTTCTCGGCTGCAGTTCCCGCGCGCTGAGCCGGAGTCTTTGATGGCCCATCCAACATTTGGATCAGCCGCGTAATACCAACCCCGGAGGCTGGTTGTACGCTTTGCGGTGGCTGCGCCTCGGGCAGTGGCGAAGAAGAAAATGGACCCCGGCTCACCGGTCCTGTCGCGCCGGTTGCCCCAGGAGTGAGCCCGTAATCGAAGTTCCTAGTTTCTGGCGAGCGCTCTTCGCGAAAAGCCGACTTGGCGAGCGAAGATTGCTGTTCGACCGACAGCATCTGCGTGAATGCTCCCGGTTTGTTTTCGATCTGGGCAGGGGTTGCCTGCGGCGCTCTGCTCAACTCGGAACCTTCCGGCGGCATGGCGCGCAGCAAGTCGGTAAAACCACCCGGCGCTGAGGCTGCCGAAGCTCTGCCTGGATCTGGAGAGGCGGATTTATCGTATAGCTCCACATTTTTCCTGGGAGGCTCCGCTGAAACGGCCGTACTTTCCGAGGGACCGAGGGTTCGCAGCAACGACGTGAAACCTGAATCTTGCACAGTGGTACGCACTTCTGGCGAAGGCGTCTCTCGCGCCGAAGCCGCTGGTAAAGGTGAAAGGCTGTCAAGTTTTTGCAGCAACTGGGTGAACCCGCCGCTACCTTCCGCGTTCATTGGAGCAGATTCGAGTATGGGTTCCTTGCCAGGCGGCACCATCACAACAGGCGCGCCTTCAGCAGACGCTAACCTCATCCGGTCAAGCACATCGGTCGAGCCTGCTGCTGGACCACCACCAACCACCACCCGATGTACAACCGGTTCGGCAAAAGCCTTCTCTACGATCGCCGGTTGTGACTTTGCCGTTTCCATTGCCCGGTCACTCTGTGGGCCACGATCTGCTGCTGAACCCGCCGCAGGTTCGGCCGCAGTTTGGGGCACCTTCACCACCTCAAATACACCGGTAGCCCCAACGTTCTGTTCAGAACTGGAATCCCCAGGCCATGGAGACTTTGAAGCGTTCGATCCATCCGGTGAAGTCGATTTTTCCATGCGCGTCTGGCCTCCGGTACGCTGGGGCTAGCATAACTCAATTTGTTGCGCCCGATTAGCCCGAGTTGCCTAAAAATAATTTTGGGTAGAATATTGTTGTGTATAACTTTACCGGACGAATACACTCATCGCTGAATTCTGCTGTATAGTCCAGGCAGGCGGCGTCCATCCGTCAAGCTCACGCCGCACTTGTTGGAGTTTGGTTTTGCATAAATCCGGAAGCGAATCCTATCGCAAATTCTCTTTCATGGCGGTCTTCTTACGATGAAGTTCCTGTCACGTGTGGTTTGGTCGGAAGGAATGCACCTCGGTCCGCATCACTTCCAGATGCAAAGCCGGTATTTTGAAGATACGCTCTGGTTCCTCAGCTCCAATCTGCGCCAGCAGCCATGGGGATTTCTCCATTATTCCCTTGATACGGAAGCGATCCGGAACGGTCTAGCCATTCTCAGCTTCGCATCCGGGATTTTACCGGACGGTCTTATCTTCGATCTGCCCGACTGCGACTCGGTTCCCGATCCTGCCCATATGAGCAATCTTTTCTCGTCCACTGACAGTGAGATGATCCTTTACCTTGCGATCCCGCCGCGGCATGACCAAGGTCTCGACTGCGACTTGGTTGGCGGCGCCAGTACACGGTACAGCGCCGTTCAGCGCAATCTCAGAGACGAATCCATCGGACAGGGAGAGAACAACGTCTCCTTTGCCCGCAAGAATCTCGTCCTGCTGAGCCAGGCTCAACTGAGTGAAGACGCTGTCTCCTTTCCCATTGCCCGCGTCGTTCGCGATGGCAATGGGGGATTTTCCTATGCCCCCGAGTTTATTCCGCCATGCCTGCGCATCGGCGCATGCGAAAGCCTGGTCCTGCTGCTTCACCGCCTGACCCAGGCCATCGATGAAAAAAATATTTCCACTCGCAATATGAGACTCAGTTCCGGCCGTTTCGAGCTTGGCACCTCCGCTCTCGATGTCGCAAACTACTGGTTTCTTCATGCGCTTTGTTCAACGCTTCCCGCATTGCGACATCACCTCCAGGACCGCCGCAGCCATCCGGAGGATGTTTACCGGGATCTAGCTCGCCTCGCCGGCGCACTCAGCACGTTTTCCCTCGAATCGGCCCAGGATGAGATTCCGCCCTACCGGCACGAGGACCTTACATCCACTTTCAGGGGGCTGGATGCTCTGATCCGCCGCTATCTCGAAGTCGTGGCCCCGTCCAACAGCATCTCGCTTCAGTTCCGCAAATCTGACCAATACATCTATTCAGCCGACGTAAAAGACGAGCGTTGCCTCCGGCGTTCCCGCTGGATCTTTGGCATTCGCTCCCCGGTCACTGACTCAGTGCTTCTCCGCCAGACGCCAAAACTCGTCAAAGTCTGCTCGGCCGAAGGCGTGGGCAAGCTGGTCCAGCGCGCACTTCCGGGCCTTGAACTCCTGCACCTTCCGGTTCCGCCCGCGGCGCTCCACGCCCAGGCGGATATGCATTACTTTTCCATCTCTCTCAGTGGACCGTGCTGGCAGCATATACTTCAGACCAAACAGGTAGGAGTCTATCTGCCCGGTGACCTCGGTGACGCAAACTTTGACATCACCATCATCACGGAGACCTCCGAATGACTTCTTCTCCAGCTTCTGCCCTTCATGAGATTAGGACCAATAACCTCGCTCTGGCTTTCCAGGAGGTTTTTACAGTCATCCTGCGCACCCGCTTTTTCGTTCAGCGCGTCGAAAACGCCGAGTCCTTTCGCGCCACACTGCGCAAGATGATTTCCGCGGCTGTGAAGGATGCTACTGCGATAGGTTATAGCGACGAAGCCTCGAAGATGGCGATCTATGCCATGATCGGGTTTCTCGATGAAAGCGTCCTGAATTCCAAAGATCCTACCTTCTCCGACTGGGCCCGCCGTCCTCTGCAAGAGGAGATGTTCGGGGGACACTTCGCCGGTGAGTACTTTTTTCGCAATGTGACCGACCTGCTCAATCGCCCGGAATCCATGGAAGTTGCCGATGTGCTAGAGCTTCACGCTCTCTGCCTCCAGCTCGGTTATCGCGGACGCTTCGCCTTTGGAGACGCCGGGGAGATTCATTCCATTCTTAATCGCATTCGTGAAAAGATCACGCGCATCCGCGGAGCGTATGCGCTTTTTCGCCCTGCGGCAACACCGGCTGCACCACCGGCTCGCCGGCGCGACCCGTGGGTTCGCCGTATGGCAATCGCAGCCATCTTCCTTGCCGTTTTCACGCTTCTGGCATACGTCGGATACATTTTGATTCTTGGCCAGTCCATGCCGGCAAGCGCAAGGGCAGGCGGACAATCTCCTGCTGTTTTAGCCGCCTTTACTCCGGCTCATGAAATCCAAACGTCTCGCCAGGCGTCCAGCCGTTCGGAGCTATCCTAATGAAGCGCATTCTGATTGGGATTCTTATATTTGTTCTCTATCTCACCCTGGTAATTGTGGGCGCGTTTGCCCTCCATTTTGAAGGCGCAAGGCTGGTGCTCTTCTGCGTGATTCTTGGCCTACTGGGCGCTGCGGCTGTAGCCTTCTCCCTCTGGTATCTGCACAAAATGAGCAGCAGTGGGCAGCAATCAGGCGGACTCGACTCACCCGATGCAGTCAATCTTCATTCGCTGTTGCGCGATGCAGACGCCAAGATTCGCTTGGCCAGCAGGGCGGGCGCAAATTCACTGGCATCGATGCCGCTTATCTATGTCATCGGAGATGAAAACTCCGCCAAGACGCAAACCGTGCTTCAGTCCGGCCTCGATCCCGAGTTGCTCGCGGGAAACATCTATCAAGACGGCGTCGTTGTTCCCACCCAACTGGCCAATCTCTGGCTGGCCGGCAACTATGTCCTGGTTGAAGCGGGTGGACCGCTGCTGCGTCAACCTCCGCTTTGGCTGAGGTTAGTCAGGGCTACCATGCCTGCCCGGCTCGGTTCGGTCTTTTCCAAAGACAGCCGCCTTCCCGCGCGGTCGGTGATTGTTTGCGTCAGCATCGAGCGCATTCTGGCCCCAAATACCGCTGAACAGATTCGTGCTCTTGCTCAAACCCTCAACGAGCGGCTTCGCCAGCTCTCCCAGACACTGGGAATCTCGCTTCCGATTTACGTCCTCTTTACCAAACTCGATAACATCGCACCCTTCGCCGATTACGCAGGCAGGCTCTCGGAAGAGGAGGTCAAGTTTCCCATCGGCTCTCTCCTCTCTCCGCTTGACTCCGCCTCCGGTATCTATACCGAGCAGGCCACGGCGCTGATCGGTGCTCGCTTCGATCAGCTTCTCTACGCCCTTTCCGAGTTTCGTCTCGATATCCTCTCGCGCGGCGGCGAACTCCAGGAGATGGCCCGCGCCTATGAATTTCCGCGGGATCTGCGCAAGCTCCGCGCGGGCATCGTCTCCTTCCTCACTGAGGTCGCGCGCCCCAGCCAGATCGGTGTCAATCCGTTTCTTCGCGGGTTCTTCTTCGCAGGGATGCGCGCTCATTTGGTCGAGGACATCCTTGATGTCGGCCCCAGCCCAGCCGCAGCATCGTCCGTTCCCATCGACGCCGGCGCAACGCGCATCTTCTCTCTCGGCGCTGCCCAAGCCCAGCAAGCACCGGCCCCTCAAACCCGGCGCGGGGGCACGCGCAAGGTTCCGCAGTGGGTCTTTCTTCCCCACTTGTTCTCGAATATCCTTCTCGCCGATAA
The DNA here is from genome assembly GCA_963713645.1 of uncultured Acidobacteriaceae bacterium. Lineage (GTDB taxonomy): Bacteria > Acidobacteriota > Terriglobia > Terriglobales > Acidobacteriaceae > Telmatobacter. The sequence goes on from CAVQMQ010000032.1 coordinate 287,390, forward strand.
GTCCGCTCTTGAAGCAAGCCGTACCAGCACCAGGACCAGTTATCTCAAGCGTGCGATTGCTGGCTGCCGCGAGCGCGGTCATTCTGCTCCTGCTGTTGCTCATCACCATCTCGTTCTTCAAGAATCGCGCCCTCGAACGGCGCGTCGCCGTGGCAGTGTCCGCGCCGGTGTCTCCGGTCGCCGCTGGTGGATTCGCCCGCGCAAGGCGACCTGGAAGCCCTCGATAGGCTCAGGGCCGTGCTTGATGAGCTTGGGCGCTATCGCAAGGATGGTCCTCCGCTTATGAGCCGCATGGGCCTCTACCGTGGCGAAGAGCTTTACCCCGTTGCGTGCCAGGCATATGCGAATAAGTTCCGCACGCTCCTCCTCGTGCCTACGCAGGAGAACATTCTCGCCAAGCTGCGTGCCGTGCCCCTTGTTCCGGCCGCGGATGCCGACTACCGGGCGACCTACCGGCCCCTCAAGGCCTACCTGATTACCGCCTCCAACCCCGACCCCGATTCGGCCCAAGACACGATTGAGTTTCTTCCGCCGACCCTTCTCGCCGAGTGGGGCGGCAATGCCACGCCAGCCGCAGGCCTCGCTAGTCTGGCGCAGACCCAATTCGCGTTTTATGCCAACCTTCTCACAGCGACGAACTCGTGCCTGGGCAATGCAGGCGGCTCTCCGGATGACAACGTTGTTGCCCATGCCCGTGCGTACCTCAATGGCTTCCAGGGATTCCAACACGTCTACCAAAGCATGTTCGCCGCCGCCAACCGCAAAGTTCCAGGGTTTAACTTCAACGGCAAGTTTCCCGGCTCCGGGCAATACATCATCGACAGCTATCCGGTGCAGGGAGCTTTCACCAAGGATGGCTTCGCATTTATGCAAGACGCAATCCTGCACCCCGACCCCTATTTTCGTGGAGAAGAATGGGTGCTCGGTCCCTCATCCGGCCCTCCCATCGACCGGGTCGTCCTCTCCGGCCAGTTGAGGTCGGCCTATTTTTCCGACTACATTCAAACCTGGAGAACGTACCTCGCCAAGGCGCAATTTATCCCTTACAGGAGCCTCCCCGAGGCCGGACTCAAGCTCAGCGCACTGGACTCCAACACCTCCGCGATGCTGGAGCTCTTCTCTCTGATCTCGACGAACACTGGCGTCGCCGCGCCTGAGATTTCGAATGCCTTTCAGGCACCGCAGTCCGTTGTGCCACCTTCAACTACCGAGAATCGCGTCATAGCTCCTTCAAACCAGGCATACATTCAGTCTTTGCAGGGCATTGAAGGAGCAGTGAAAAACCTTACCCTCAATCCAGCCAATACCAACGACCCAGCTGCCGCCGCTCCCGTTATCCAGGCAGCCGTTAGTGCCGAACAAGCTGCCGAAAACCTCCGCATCAGCTTTCTGCCGGACCCGGCAGGCAGCATGGATAAGATCAGCTTCGCTCTGCTAGAAGCGCCCATCGAATCCGCCAAGAACCTGGCCTCCCAGGCGCCTGCGGGTGCGGCGGGCGGCGCGGCCAAGACCTTCTGCGGCCAGCTCGAACCGTTGCTGGCCAAGTTCCCCTTCAATCCCCAGGCTTCAACCGAGGCGACCACAGAAGAAGTCGCTCAGGTCTTCTCGCCAGGACAGGGAAGTTTTGGTCAGTTCACTACATCCCTGCACGCGCTCGTGGTCCAGCAGGGATCTCAATATATAGCAGCCCCTGGCTCCGCGGTTCACATCAACCCTGGCTTCCTCAATTTCCTCACCCATGCTCAAAAGATATCTTCAAGTCTCTTTCCCGCTGGAGGGAACCAGCCTTCGCTGGACTTCACCCTCAATGAGGTAAAGTCCGCGGGCGTCTCCGAAGCAGTGCTCAATATCGACGGCAGGCAAATCACCACGGCCGGTCAAACGGGTACATTCCATTGGATCTCTCAGCCGACGAGCAAGATCAGCCTTGCCACCCAAAAGAACACCGCGCCGACGATGACCGGGACATGGTCGATCTTCCATTTCGGGTTCGCAGCTCCGCAAGTCTCTCCCAATCGCCTGAAATTCTATTTCAGCTTTAACAACCAAACTCCTGAAGTTGTGCTGTTCGATGCGTCAGGCCCCGGCGCGCCTTTACTGAACCCGGACTTTATGAGAGGATTCCGCTGTGTTTCAAACGTAGCTCGCTAACACGATCCAAATTCGCCCTGAGTCGCAATTTGAAGGATAAAAAACGGCAACCTCTAAAACCCTCGAGGTGGAACCATGACCGAGGAACTCACAAACAATCTCCTGCAGCCGGAGACGCCAGACGAACTGCATCCCGAGTCCGCGAATAGCGTTTCGTTGACGTCCACGTCTTCCGCAGATGGCGCGTCACTGCCACTGCGCATCGTAGTCTCGGCTCTTACAGATATAGGTTGCGTCAGAGCCAACAACGAGGACGCGTTCGGTTACGACGAGGCAATTGGAATCTATGTCGTTTGTGACGGAATGGGTGGGATGGCGAGTGGAGAGGTCGCAAGCGCCCACGCGGTGGCCACCTTGGTCAATACCTTTGCCGACTTTGCCGCTCGCGATCTCTCTGTAAGTTCCAGGCTTCTCCATGCCATCAACGCCGCAAATGCGCATGTCTGGGAAGATGGGCAGATTCCCGAAAACAAGGGAATGGGAACAACCGCCGTGGCTGCTGCCCGAGATGGTGACAAGTTAATTGTTGGCAACGTCGGCGACAGCCGTGCCTATATCATCCAAGACAACCAATGCATGCAACTCACGGTAGACCATTCCTACCTCAACGAACTCATTCGCAACGGCATCGTCGCCGTGGAGAACGCGCACAACATCGACCTCCAGGGCATGGAGAACGTTATTACCCGGGCAGTCGGCGTAGCAGCCGATGTGCAGCCCGACTTCTACTCGGTCGATCTCAAACCTGGCACTGCAGTTCTTTTGGCCACCGACGGACTCACCCGTTATCTACTCCAAGATGAAATTGCCGTCATCCTTCGTGCTACGCCCTTTGAGTCCGCGGTCGCCACCTTGATTGACGTGGCCAAGCAGCGCGGCGGAAGGGATAACATCACCTGCATTTTGCTCCTTGCCTTGGCTGCCTGATTGCGCCCGACACGAGCGCTCCAAAATTCACAAGGTGAAACAGATAACCGGGGCAGTTACGCAGAACATCCGGTAAAATTGCATCGGAACCCTCACGTCGCTGTGTGATTTTTCATCCAGCACAGAGCGGAGCGATTGGGATATCTTCCGGTTGGTGCACGCGACGAACTTCGCTACAATGGTGGGCTTATGTGTGAGCAGCCGCACGAGAATGTCTCTGTTAAATTCACAGTGGGCATTGGCGATGGAAAGTTCACAGCCACTGCGATCGTTCCTGCCGGCCAGACCAACCTCACTCAAATCCTGCCTGTCTTGCAGTCGCTCGATGACTCGTTCATCGGCGGCATTACCGCGCAGTTGAGCGAAGCGGGCCTCAAGGTCTCCTGCAAGGCTGGCTGCGGCGCATGCTGCCGCCAGATGGTGCCGCTCAGCATCTTTGAGGCCGAGGCACTCAGCGCATGGATTCATACCCTCCCCGAATCCCGCCAGCAGGAACTCGCCGGCCGCTTCCATCAAGCTCTCCTCAAGCTTGCCAAGGCAGGCCTCATCGACCGCCTGGTCAATGAGGATTGGCTGGTCGAAACTGAATCCGCCCAACAGTTGGCTCTCGACTACCTCTACCAGCGCGTTCCCTGCCCGTTTCTTGAGGACGAGTCTTGCTCCATTTACCCCATCCGCCCGCTCATCTGCTGCGAATACCTCGTGACCTCTCCGCCGGAACACTGCTACGATCCGGCGACTCTGCACGCCGCTCCAGTGGATTTGCTGCTCAATTTTTCTCGCGTCCTCAACGGCATCGGCGCGGAACACGAGCCGGGTTCCCGCGGTTGGATTCCACTTCTCTTTCTCTTTGCCTGGATGAAAAGCGGCGCGCATCCTGGTGAGGCTGTAGCCGGCCAAGGACCGCGGGTACTATATGAATTTGTGAAGCGGATAAACCTTGCCCAGACCCCGCCGTCCGCTACTGGACCTTCATCTCCAACGTCGGACAGGGCATCCGACTCTCCAACGCCTGCCAGCCGGGGGAAGAATGGCGCATAATTGCCCTGGACGTGTACTACTTTTCTCCGCCGCGCAGGATGCTATAGGGCGGTCGTCTCAGAGTTATGCGTTCGCTTGTGGCGGGCGCGCTTCGCGGCGTAGCGGTTCTGGATTAGGCGGCGCAAGCGGACCTTTTCTGCAAGCTGCAGGCCGCCATCCGGATTCAAGTATATAATTCAGATTCATCAACATCTGATCCGTTGCATCATCCAGTCCACCAATCACGCCCATTTTTGCAATTGCAGGCCAGCCAGACCTGATTACAGGTAACTCGATCACGTTTTGGATGAGGAGTGGCTTTAGGGAACCTCTGCACAAGTCTGCAAGCCGCGTGATTCTTGGATAAACTATAGGCATGAAGCAGATGGCGCGTTTTCAGCAGACGTTTGCCTCGCAGGCGAGTTTTGAGAAGCATGGGCGCAAAAGCAAGCGGGAGCTGTTTCTTGACCAGATGAACCAGGTGGTTCCGTGGGCCGAGTTACAGGCGTTGGTCGAGCCCGCTTATCCCAGGGCGGGCAACGGTCGTCAGCCTGTGGGCCTGGGGATCATGCTGCGGACATATTTTCTTCAGCAGTGGTTCAGCCTCTCCGACCCCGGCATGGAAGAGGCCTTTTACGAGTCGCCCGTGCTGCGCCGTTTTGCCGGGGTCGATCTGGGCCTGGCCGCGGCGCCGGATGAAACCACGATCCTTCGCTTCCGACACCTGCTTGAGCGCAACGAGTTATGCGGCCAGATGCTGGACACGGTGAATCGCTATCTGGAGTCGAAGGGCATCCGCATCACGACGGGCACCATGGTGGACGCGACCATTATCAGCGCGCCCTCGTCGACCAAGAACTCCAGCGGCAAGCGCGATCCGGAGATGCATCAGACCAGGAAAGGCAACCAATGGTACTTCGGAGCCAAGGCGCACATCGGCGTGGATAGCAAGGAGACGGTGGTGCATTCGGTGGCGACCACCGCGGCCAGCGTGGCCGACAAACATATGCTGCCCGAGTTATTGCACGGCGAGGAGCGCAAGGTGTGGGGCGATGGCGGTTATCAGGGCCAGAGCGAAACCATCCGCGCCGCGCCGCGGGCGCAGGATATGACTTGCCGGCGGACAAAATACAAGAATTCACTGCTGTCCGGTTAAAAGTCGAACAGAATGAGTTGGTTGGAGTTTGGAGTTAGTTGACTGGTGTAGTGCTTCTGCTGAAGTGCCTGTGAAATGGGCATTTTCTCGAACAGAGTTACCGAGAGTACTTGCAGCAAAGTGTAGAGCGAGCCGGGCAGTTCGAGCTTTTTCTTGACGATGGCGACCAGCAGGTAGACCGAGACGGCTATCCAGATCTGGGTCTTGACGGCGTTCTCGCTGCTTCCGAAGAAGGCCTTGATGCGCAGGTGTTGCTTGATCCACTTGAAGAACAGCTCGACTTGCCAACGGCTCTTGTAGAGGGCACAGATGGTAGCAGCGGGCAGCATGAACTGGTTAGTCAGGAAGACCAGATCCTTGCCGGTGTCCGAGTCGCGATAGCGAATGCGACGCAAATGGCCAGGGTAATCCTTGCGGCTGTCGTAGCCGTTGAGGGCAATAGATTGGTCAGCAAGAATGCCGGTCTGCTTGTCCACCTGTTGGGAGTAGATGCGGCTGGCATCGAGGTTACGCTTTGCGCGTGTGACAAAGAACGCTGAGGACAAATGGATGCGATAGAGTCGGGCGTAATCGAGATAACCGCGATCCATGACGTAGTAAGCGCCGGGTTGCGGGATGATTTCGTCGAGGATGTTGACGTCGTGCACATCGCCAGTGGTGACGCGGATAAACGTTGGTATGTTGCCGCGCAGATCGAGCAGCGTATGCATCTTGACTGCGGATTTGGTGGAGCGGAAATGCGCCCAGGGGAACAGGCTCAGGCACAGGTCGATGGTGGTCGAGTCCAATGCGTAAGCGGCGGCGTCGAGGTCCATGCCGAGATCTTCCTTGGCGTAGAGCTTGCGCGCCTGAAGCATCAATCGTTGCGCCAACTCCGCGTAAATACGCCAATCGCGGCTCTCGTTGGCCTCTGCCAAAGTGGAACGCCGAACGGGAGAACGAAAGCCCATGGGGTAGAGCTTAGCGGGCTGTGCGCTGAGACAAGCCTCGATGTCGCGCAGGCTCTCGCGATAGGTCAACTGGGCAAAAGCCATGGCACGGAACTGCTCGGCGCAGTTGAGGCTGCGCACCCGACGGTCGCCGCCATAACGGGCTACGCTGCGGGCAAACGACGTCCAGGGAAGGAAATCCATCAACTGAGCAAACAGCACCTTGCCAGCGTTCACCGCCGCCTCCAGAAAACATCTCTGGAATCAGCATCGCGGCAATTTCAAATCGACACCACCCGAAAACGCTCGCAACCATCCGCACATCAGGCGGTTGCGGCCAGCAAGCTAGTCGTTAACCGGACAGCAGTGTAAATATACATCAAAACCTTGCGGATAATTATTTGTGGTTGTGAAGTCGCGGGAATTACGCCGTAGCACGTTGCTGTTCCTGGCCAAGCCGCACGCTGACCACCTTGGAGACGCCCGGCTCCTGCATCGTCACGCCGTAAATCATATCCGCTGAACTCATCATGCGCTTGGAGTGGGTGACCAGCAGGAACTGCGTCTCCTTGCTCAGCGAGTGGAGCAGGTCGGCGAGGCGGCCGACGTTGGTTTCGTCGAGCGCAGCATCCACTTCGTCGAGCACGCAGAAGGGGCTAGGCTGGAACTGGAAGATACCTACCAAGAGAGCAAGCGCTGTGAGAGCTTTTTCGCCACCCGAGAGCAGCAAAACATTTTGCAGCTTCTTGCCCGGAGGCGAGGCGACAATCTCAAGGCCGCTCTCGGCCTGGTTCTCCGCATCGGTGAGGCGCAGGAAGGCCTGGCCGCCGTGGAAGAGCCGTGTGAAGACCACCGCGAAGTTCTCATTGATGCGGGCAAAGGCCTCGTCGAATTTAGTGCGTGAAATCTGATCGATCTCCTTGATCGTTGCCTGCGTGTTCTCGATGGACTCGATGAGATCCTTGCGCTGGATTTCGAGGAAGCTATGCCGCTCGGCGGTCTCCTTGTATTCGTCAACGGCCATCATGTTCACCGGACCCATCTGCTCAATCTTCTGGCGAAGCGTCCGCGTAGTTTCTTCCTCCGCGGCGAGAGCCTCATCGGCGATATGCACGATGGTCGCATCGGCGCGCAGTTCCGCGGCCTCCACATTGACCTCGGCAAGGCAGCTAGCTTCGAGATGCTCCAAGTCTGACCGCAGCTTCGCGGAAAGGTTAGAGCGCGAGGATCGCTCTTCGCGCAACTGATCCAAAGCCACGCGCCCGGTCTTCAACTGCGCTTCGAGAGTGGCCAACTGCTGGCGCAGGCCGACAGCCTGGGCTGCCAGCGTTTGCGCCAGAGCGATGGCTTCGGCGCGGGCTGCGGTCAGTTCCTGCTGGCGGAGAACAAGCTCGGCGCTTTCGCGGGTGCGCTGTTCACGTTCCTGTATGGCTGCGGCCTGTTGCTGCTCGATGGTCTGCACGCGGCGTTCAAGATCGGCATGGAGACGGTCAATGCGCTGGAAGGCGGCTTCAGCGCCACGGCGGCGCTCTTCGAGTCCTGCAAGCTCGGCGGTGACGCGTGCTGCTTCCTGCTGAAGGCTCTCGCGCTGCTGACGCAACAGAGCCAGTTGCGCCTGCATCTCGTCGAGACCGGTTTCAGCGGCGCGATGTTCGGCTTCAAGGCGCAGCGTCTCTTCGCGCTTTTGGTCGATGACCAGTTTTTTGGCCTCGCGGGCGTCTTTGTTGCGCGCGGCCTGCATCGTCCAATCCTGCAAACGCCGCTCGACGCGCTGGGCTTCGGCTTCCATCTGTTTCAGTGCCGCGCCCTGATCGGCGGTGTCGCGCTCGGCGATGCGGCGCTCTTCGCTGCGGGCTTCAAGCTGCGCGGTCATTTCTTCAATCAGGCGGACGAGGGTTGAGGCTTCGGTCTCGGTCCGGGCCAACTCAGCATCCAGCTTGGCGAGCTTGGCTTCGGTCTCGCGCAGTTCGCGCTTGAGCGCCAACGGTCCCTCGCTGGCTGGTTTGCCGCCGGTCACGGTCGCGTTGTGGAAGCACTCGCCTTCGGGCGTGAGGAAGTAGGCGCTGGTGTGACGGGCAGCAAGACGCAGCGCCTCGCCCGGGTCTTCTACCAGATAGCCGTTTGCCAGCTTGGGAAGAATCGATTCGAGGGAGCGGCCAAAGCCGTTGAGAACTTTGATTGAATCCCGCAGCGGCGTGACGCCGGTGGCTGTGATTGTGTCAAGGATGTCGGCTGCATTGGCCGCGGCCGCTTCGGGATGAATAAGGAATGTGGCGCGACCATCGACTCCGGATTTGAGCAGCTTGACGCCTTGCTCGGCTGTAACCCAGCTTTCGACGACAACGTAATTCAACTCCTCGCGGAGAAACTCATCGACGACGCCTTCATGTGCGCCGCTGACTTCAAGAAAATCGGCGAGCGTGCCTACGGGTGAGTGGCCTTCGCCGAGAGCGCCGGGTTTGAGCAGGCGGCGGACCGTGTCAGTCGAGTAGCTGTGGTTGCGAATCAGGGCTTCGAGCGAGTTATGCCGCCCGGCGACAGTGGCGTGCTCGCTGCGGAGTTGATTGGCGCGGGCGCGCAGAGCGTTTTCCTCGGCGCGGCGGGCCTGCAGGGACTCGCGCAGCGCGGCAATTTCCGCTTCGAGGCGCTTGAGGGCTTCGGTGGCGGAATCAAAACGCAGGCGCGACTGCCCGGCCTCGACGCTGATATTTTCCAGCTCGTTGCGTGCCTGGCCCATCTCAGCTTCGAGCCGGTCTGCTTCGCGCTCCAGCGCTGCCAGGCTCTCCTCGCCCTGCGCGGTGTTGTTGCGGGCGTTTCCGGCGAGGGTGAGCAGATGCATTGCGTGGCGGCGGCTGGCTTCCAGTTGCCGCTCGGCGACAAAAACCTCTTCGGCTGCCGTGCGCGCTTCCAACTGGCGGGCCTCGACCTGCTGGCGGAAGGCTTTGGCCTCATCGGCGGCGGACTCTAAGAATGTATGCTGCTGGCTGCGTTCCTCAGCGATGCCGGCCAACTGAACGCGGGTCTGCTCCAGCTCGGTTGCCGCCGCGGCAAGCCGTGCTTCCAGGTCGCCGATACGCTCGGTGTTGCCACGCTCACGGGCTGCGGCGCGCTCCAGTTCAACGGCGGTCGTGTTGGCGCGGTTCTGCGCCTCCTGGCCCTCGCGGTCGAGTTCGTAGCCGCGCTCGGTGAGCGTGTGCTGGCTTGCCTCCTGCTGTTCAATCTCCACAGCGGAGGTGTTGATTCGCCCGCTCAGGGCATTGATCTCCTGCTCCAGCCTGCGCCTGGCTTGTATCCATCTGCGCCATGCGGCTGGCCAGGACAACCCGCAGTTTTGCACGCAATTCGTCGCGGACCGCCGCAAAGCGCTCGGCTTTGGCCGCCTGACGCTTGAGCGAGTTCATCTGCCGGGTGACTTCTTCAAAGATGTCATCGACGCGGGCGAGGTTCTGCTTGGCGCTTTCCAGGCGCAGCTCGGCGAGGCGCTTCTTGGTCTTGAATCGGGTGATGCCGGCGGCTTCTTCAATGATGGCGCGGCGGTCGTGGGGTTTGGAGCTGAGCAACTGGCCGATGCGCTCCTGGCCGATGATCGCGTAGCTCTCCGGGCCGAGTCCGGTGCCCATGAAGATGTCTTGAATGTCGCGGAGGCGGCAGAGCTTGCCGTTGAGCAGGTACTCGCTTTCGCCGGTGCGGAAGAGGCGGCGGGTAATGACGATCTCGCCCTTTTGCGGGGTGCGCTGGAATTTGCGGCGGCGAATTTTGAGCACGACGGCCTGCGGACCGGCTACTCCGGCCTGTAGGTTTCCGGAACCAACATCTTGTGCTGCTGCCTGCGGGTGCGCGGATTCTTCGTCGGGATTCTCGTCGATCACTTGTCCAGGCTGCTCGGAGGCGATAATCTCTTCGGCCTCGGCGGCCCGCTCCTTGCGAACCTTATCCTCGTCCCAATCGGTTGGCCCTTCGTGCTCTACCTCGACCTCCGGCTCGACCGGCACTGGGCCTTCGTAGGCCTCGGGATCGACCATGGTCAGCGTCACCTCGGCCATGCCCAGCGCCTTGCGCTCGCGGGTGCCGGCAAAGATCACGTCCTGCATGTGCGTGCCGCGCAGGGTTTTGGCGCTCTGCTCACCGAGCACCCAGCTTACGCCGTCCAGAATGTTGGACTTGCCGCATCCGTTCGGCCCCACCACCACGGCGATTCCCGTGCCGCGCACCGTCAGTTCCGTGCGGTCGCAAAAGCTCTTGAAGCCGAGGATATGGATCTTTTTTAGTTTCAGCATCTTTTCTCCGAATCAATGGGGCTGAGAGGGACTCGCGCGGAAACCAACTCCGCCGCGCATTCCTTACCGGTTTGGACGCGGCTCAAGTCTTTCCGCGGGCCGAGAAATATTACCGTCCGATTACAGACTCTACGGAGTCGGAGGGGCAGGGTCAACGGCGGGAAAGAGGGTTTTTGTGGATAAGGGAGTCCGGAATTCCTCTTCTGAGAAAATACTCATCTAGTCTTGCAAAATTGGGATTTTCTAATGAATTTCAGCGGTTTTTTGCACAGGTTGGGAGGTCTTTGCGGCCTGGGTTTCCAGCCTAGTCGTCTCCACAAGGGCGGAGTGGTTCTGAGCCAGTTGGGGATTTTAGCTGCTATCCTGTACGCCAATCGCAGGAATGAAACGATGCGTTACGAATTTGATCGCTTGGGTTGGCTAAATTTTGAATGGCTGGTTCAAACTTGGCTGAAAGCCGAATTCGGGTTCACGGTCGAATCATGGGGAGGCAACCATGACCAAGGGAGAGATGCGTATTCGAAAGAGACTGTTTCAAGCCGATCAACCAAATCCGAATATCCCGGTTCTGTAGTCTTTCAGGCGAAGTTTGTGGAGCAAGCGAATGCAGCTGGCTCAGATTACAAAAGCCCCCTAATCAGAGCGTGCGTTGCAGAGGCTATGGAACCTCTGCGCAGGTTTGTGATTTTGCAGCGTGGGGGCGACCGGCGATCATTTTTCTCCTTTTGCTGCGGTTTACAAGGGAATGCGGCGAGGTTCAGTTCGTCTCTTTGATCTCCGCAGGCGGTTTTTCCGGCCTCCAGAGACACTACGCCGCTTGTGAGGCCAGCCGGTTGCGGTGTTGGTACAGGTTCACCAGCGCAAAGGCCGCGCAAATCCATTGGTGGTTTTTGAAGATGCCCCGGTAGCGCAGCCGGGTAAATCCAAAGACGCGCTTCAGGATGCGGAAAGGGTGCTCGACTTTGGCTCTAACTCGCGACTTAGCCGTGTTCTTGCGTCTGGCTTCTTCATCCACATAATTCTTGTATTTTGTCCGCCGGCAAGTCATATCCTGCGCCCGCGGCGCGGCGGCGCGGATGGTTTCGCTCTGGCCCTGATAACCGCCATCGCCCCACACCTTGCGCTCCTCGCCGTGCAATAACTCGGGCAGCATATGTTTGTCGGCCACGCTGGCCGCGGTGGTCGCCACCGAATGCACCACCGTCTCCTTGCTATCCACGCCGATGTGCGCCTTGGCTCCGAAGTACCATTGGTTGCCTTTCCTGGTCTGATGCATCTCCGGATCGCGCTTGCCGCTGGAGTTCTTGGTCGACGAGGGCGCGCTGATAATGGTCGCGTCCACCATGGTGCCCGTCGTGATGCGGATGCCCTTCGACTCCAGATAGCGATTCACCGTGTCCAGCATCTGGCCGCATAACTCGTTGCGCTCAAGCAGGTGTCGGAAGCGAAGGATCGTGGTTTCATCCGGCGCCGCGGCCAGGCCCAGATCGACCCCGGCAAAACGGCGCAGCACGGGCGACTCGTAAAAGGCCTCTTCCATGCCGGGGTCGGAGAGGCTGAACCACTGCTGAAGAAAATATGTCCGCAGCATGATCCCCAGGCCCACAGGCTGACGACCGTTGCCCGCCCTGGGATAAGCGGGCTCGACCAACGCCTGTAACTCGGCCCACGGAACCACCTGGTTCATCTGGTCAAGAAACAGCTCCCGCTTGCTTTTGCGCCCATGCTTCTCAAAACTCGCCTGCGAGGCAAACGTCTGCTGAAAACGCGCCATCTGCTTCATGCCTATAGTTTATCCAAGAATCACGCGGCTTGCAGACTTGTGCAGAGGTTCCCTAGACCCGCCATGTGGAGTTCGGCCACTCAGAGGCAAAACTATAGAAATATACAACTTTGCCGATATATTCAGTGGCCGGAACCATTTCTGGCTTGGTTCGGGGAATGAAGGAAACATGGCCAAGGCACATCACGTCATCCCGCTGGCGCTCTCTGGGAATGTGACCCCCGACCAAGCCGAACGTCTTCGCGAAACGCTGAATGATGCATTGCAGCGCGGCCTGCGGCTGGCTATCGAAAAGCTCGATGAGCACAGCGCCCGCATGGTCCTCGACCTACAGGAGAAGCTGCAGAGCGAAATTACCTCTTCGGTGGAAAAAATCATCCAGCGCTTCACGGTCAGCGAAAAATACAAGGAAGAAGAGGCAGTCTCTCGCCGCGAATATCCGGCTACCTACAGGGTGCGCCCCATCGAGGCCCAGAGCACCGCGCTGCGCAATCTCTTCCCCGGCCTGCACAACCCGATGGAAAAGTTGGCCCGCCGCACTCTCCCCGACGGCGCTGAGGACTGGTTTGCCATCCCGCGCTGGCAGTGTGTGGCCCACACCTATGGCGAGGCCGTGCAGAGAGTCATCGATCTCCTCGCCGAAAACCGCCGCTTCTCCAACCGCATCACCGACCGCCTCGGCGACAAGTTTCTCCGCCAATCCGAGCGCTCTGCTCTGGGCGAACGCATCATCGCCGGCCAGCAGCATAGCCATGACATTCTCGTTATCGCCGCGCAACTCGGCCTGCTCTATCGAGGCTGCTCCGCCCGCCGTGCCCGCGTGCTGATGGCCACCAATGAATTCGCCTTGGGCGCATTCTCGGTCGGCTGCCTGCTGCTTACGCACCCTGAGCGGCTTTCCCATCTGGACACGTTGATGCTCGATTGCGGTGGCGACGAATACTCGCTACGCGGCGACGGCACATTCGACCGCGTCCCGCTCTTCGACTTCGACCTCGGCGGCATCGAATTCAGCGTCTTTTACGAAGACCGCTCTCGCAACCTCTGGGGTACGCCCACCGGCTTTGTCTTCGAGATGTAAATGAGAAGAAAACAGCGTGCCCCTTGCTTGCTCTCCTGGCGAAGTGACGCACAACGAACAGCCGCTGTCTGTTGTGCGTTCTCTACCCAGAGCACTGAAGGGTGTTGTGTAAAAGAATCTGGTGATTCGCCGAAGTGTTTTTGGCTTCACTGCTGGAAATCTGCATCGCTTGCAGCGGGGCAGATAAGCATCTCCTGCACCCGGAGGATGCGCAGACTGGAAAAGTTCGACGACCGGCAAAAGATATTTCCCATGCAGAGGTTTTTCCGTGTAATATTTGGGACGCGGACACGGTAGTGTTCATCCCAACACTGAAAGTTGCGCCCTAACCGGACTTCGCTTCGATCCCAACACCCCAAAAATTCTGAATCTAAGGAGTTTTATGCCGTCTCCCAGCGAGCCTACTCCCTCCCGTGCCCAGCTTGGGTCCCAAGTCTGGGTGGGCAGCCGTCTGTTGCCCTCTGCCGCCGCTCTCAAGCCGGCGACCACACCCGGCGACAGCTTCATGATCTCCAACCGCGTTGATACTGACGCACAATGGGCAATCGACATCAAACCGCTCCCTGGCGGTCAGATGAACTGGTTTCTTTCCACCAATCAGAAGAACGATCCCACTCGGAGCGACTATGTACAGCAGGGATCTTCTTCCATTACCCCGCCGGATAGCTTTGCAACAGCAATCACTGCAGCGCTCACCGCGCAGACCGGCCCAAATCCCCAACTGACAGTCTTCATCCATGGCCTTGGCAATCTCTTTTCGGATGCCATCTGGGGGATGTCCTCAATAGGGGCAGATCTTGCCACCTTTGCCAATTACCCCGGCTTGGTGATCGGCTTTGACTGGCCAAGCTATGGCGAGTTGGAGAGCGCCGAGTACTACGCAACCAATGGGAATCCGTACTCTTTCCCTCCCACGAAAACCTCCGGATCCATTCGCGACAACATCAACGGAAGCACGCAGGCATTCACAAACCTCCTTGCCTTCCTTACGGGTCTGCGCACCACCATCAACGGCCTGACCATCTCGCTCATCTGCCACTCGGAAGGCAACTACATGGCCTTGCTCGGACTGTTCGGCAACACCGCACAGTACTTCGATCATGTTCTGCTGCTTGCCGCGGATATCAACAGCGCCGCGTTGCAGCAGCTAAACAGCGGAGATGCCCTTGTCGGCCAGGGGTATGGCATCGCACAGAGCGGGGGGGATGTGACGGTTTACTTCACCGAAAACGATGATGTGCTGCCATTCGCGCTGTACAACTTTCAGTACCACTATTACAACCCAGAGTTCGGCAGCCGTCTCGGTTCGGCGGGTCCTTCGTATAACGCTGGACAACAGCTGGCCAATCTTTATTCTGTAGACTGCAGCGGGGTGATTGATTTCAAGAACTTCCGATATCTGCAAAGCCAGAAGATCATTCCAGTCGACAGCGATGGTGGCCCGCTCAGCATGCACACCTCCTACCTGTTCATCCCGCAGATCTTGCAGGATATGGCCGCGCTGATCACCGGCGCTGCCCCAGGCAGCATAGCAAACCGAGTTCCAACGGGTAATCCGCAGGCTTATTACATGACCTGTAACAACAGCAATAATTAGGCTTCACACTGCATTTGCTAACTCTGCGCCGTGATCAGGTCGAGGTGCCAAAGGACCGGAATAACTTATGGCAGCTAGAAACCATTGTCGCTCCATCGACAACGCCATTCGACCAGATGAGATTGGCTCTGTCGCGTGAGGTAAAAGCGGGGTTCTCCATCCCCAGCGCATATTTGCTTTTGCGATAGGGATGGAGCGCCTCGGCTTTCAACTGTTTCCCGCTACTCCCGCACAGCAACCCCGCCCACGGCAGCATCTATCCGTTCCAGCGCTTCCTCCGGCAGCGTGATCTCCGCTGCTCGCACATTATCTGCAATCTGCTCCGGCTTTGAAGCTCCAATAATCGCCGACGCAACCTCCGGATGCCGTAGCACCCAGGCCAGCGCCATCTGCGCCATCGTCAATCCCAGGTTGTCTGCAATCGGCTTCAGTTGCTCCACGGCTGCGAGCAGATAATCCGACCTGTAATGCCGCCCTGCCGTCTCCATAAATACGTTCATTTCGGCGCTCGCCGCGCGGCTCCCCGCGGGCGGTGGCTCACCCGCCTTGTACTTTCCGCTCAACACCCCATGCGCCAGCGGAGAAAACGCCAGATTCCCAATGCCATGCCGCGCGCAGGCTTCAAACACCGCTGCTTCAGGCTTTCGCCACAGCATTGAATACTGAGGCTGGCTCGATGAAAAGCCCTTCAGGCCCATTTCTGTTGCAATCGCAGCGGCTCTGTCGATCTGCTCCGCCGTCCACTCGCTGAAGCCGATTGCCCGCACTTTACCTGCCTTCACCGCCCGGTCCAGCGCCATCATCGTTTCTTCCAGTGGCGTCTCCGCGTCGTACCGATGGCACTGAAAAAGATCAATCCAGTCCACGCCCAACCGCTGTAATGATCGGTCTAACTGTTTCTCGATCTGCGCGGCGGAGAGTCCATGATCCGGCTCATCGCCCACCGGAAAATATAGCTTGGTCGCAATCAGATACCGGTCTCGCGGGTAGACACGCAGCGCCTCGCCCAGCGCCCGCTCCGCCTCGCCCGCGCCATATTGGTTGGCCGTATCAAAGAGCGTGATCCCGTGATCAACCGCCGCATGAATGCAGCGCGCCGCCTGCTTTCGCTCAATACCTCCGGCCACCGTTAGCCAGGTTCCAAAACTCAATCGCGAAACTTCCAGCGGTCCAATTCCTAAACGGCCATATTGCATTCTTTAGCTCCAGCGCAGGAAAGCAATCGTTTAATTCATCACTAAAATCGGAGATGAACTAACTCATCACCTGCACCGATCCCTTACCCGTCAGCTCTTCCACGCGCTCTAGCCACCCTCGGTCCGCCGCAACACTCATCTGCTCCGGCTCCAGGATCACCTCATACTCGCCCTTCTTCTGCAGATGGATCATCACCTTGCCTGGTCCCGGTGACGCATCCGCGGCGGACTTGAATCCGGCAAAGATCTCCTCTGTCGCCAGGTCCAGATTGATGCGAATTCGCAGCATGCTCGGCAGCTTTACCTGCACCTCTTCCAGAGCCACAATCGAAGTTACAGAAATCTTAGGCGCGGCATCTTCATCGCCCGTCAGCGTTCCGCGCACCAGCACCGGCGCCTCAATCTTCAACTGCGCAGCAAGCCGCTCATAATCTCGCTGGAAGCAAATCAGCTCAATCTTTCCTGTTGCGTCCTCAAGAGCTCCTTGCGCATAGAGTTTCTGGTCGCGCTTGGTCTTCTGCACCTTCAATCCAAGAATCATGCCCGCAACCTGTATCTCATCCGCTGGGTCACTCTGCGATCCCCAGCGCTTCTCCGGCGGTTTGCGCTCCAATGCTTCCGCGGTGCTGATAACTCCCGTCAGGTTTCGTAACTTCTCCGCATACTTATCCAGCGGATGACCGGAGACAAAGAAGCCTAGAACTTCTTTCTCGTTCGCCAGCCGCTCATGCTCTTCCCAGTCAGCTCCCGGTGGCAGATCATCCGCGCCGCGTCCCGCCGAAGGCGCTTCATTGAATAATCCGAACAGTCCCGACTGCCCCTGCGCCGCGTCTTTCTGCGCCTTCTGCGCCCGCTCCATCGCCTTGTCTACGGCGTTATACAACTGCCCGCGCTTGCCGAGAGAATCGAGCGCGCCCGCTTTGATCAGCGACTCAATCACCCGCTTGTTCATTACCCGCAGGTCGACCTTCTCGCAAAACTCCCAGAAGGTTTTGAACTTCCCGCCCGCCTCCGCACGCGCACTGATAATCGATTCAATTGCATTGCCGCCGACATTCTTTACCGCGGCCAGACCAAAGCGTATCGCCTGACGCTGCTCAGTGATGTGCGGAGTAAATTGCGCTCCGGAGACCTGCACATCCGGCGGCTCAACAGGAATTCCGATCTCCCGGCACTCACCGATATACTTCACCACATTCTCCGGCTTCGATGTTTCTGAAGTCAGCAGCGCAGCCATAAACTCCACCGGATAATGCGTCTTCAAATAAGCCGTTTGATAAGCCACCAGCGCATAGGCTGCCGAGTGCGACTTATTAAATCCATACCCGGAGAACTTCGCCATCTGCTCGAAGATTTCGTTGGTCGCATTCTTGTTAAGGTTCAGCGCGGCAGCTCCGCTCATAAACCGGTCCCGCTGCTTGGCCATTGCTTCGGGATTCTTCTTTCCCATCGCCCGGCGCAGCAAATCGGCCTCACCTAGTGAGTAACTCGCCAGCACATTGGCGATGCGCATCACCTGCTCCTGATAGACAATTACCCCCAGCGAGTCTTTCAGAATCGGCTCAAGCTCAGGCAATAAAAACTCTACCTTGCGCCGTCCCCATTTGCGCTCGACGAAGTCATCGATCATGTCCATCGGCCCCGGCCTGTAAAGCGCATTCAACGCGGTTAGCTCTTCCACCGTGTCCGGCTTGTAGCGCCGCAAAATATCCCGCATTCCGCTCGACTCGAACTGGAAAATCCCCGATGTCAGCGCTGTATGAAAGACCTTCTTAAATGTTTCAGGATCATCCAGCGGAACCATTTCGATATCTATCTTCTCGCCACGGGTCTGTTCAATCAGCTTCAAGCAATCGTCAATTACCGTCAGCGTCGCCAGGCCCAGAAAGTCCATCTTCAGCAGGCCCATCTTTTCGACGGCCTTCATGTCATAGGCAGTTACAATTTCGTCGTTTTTGGTCTTGTTCAGCGGTACCAGTTCAGTCAGCGGACGCGGTGCAATCACTACTGCCGATGCGTGAACCCCGGACCCGCGCACCAGGCCCTCCAACTTTTTCGCTGTATCAATCAGAACACGAATCTGAGCATCGTTGTCGTAGGCTTTTTGCAAGTCGGGCACATCTTCCAGCGCTTGGTCAATCGTCATGCCGACTGTCGCAGGAACCAGCTTTGCAATCCGGTCCACATCGCCGTAGGGCATATCCAGCGCGCGTCCGCAATCTTTGATGGAGGCCTTCGCTGCCATCGTATTGAAGGTAATAATCTGGGCCACCTGTTCGCGCCCATATTTGCGAGTTACATATTCGATAACTTCGCCGCGGCGATTCTGGCAAAAATCAACGTCGATATCCGGCATTGTCACGCGTTCGGGGTTCAGGAACCGCTCGAAAAGCAGCGCATTCTGCATCGGATCTATGTTAGTAATCTCCATTGCATAGGCCACCAGCGATCCAGTCGCAGAGCCGCGCCCCGGGCCTACCGGTATCCCATGATCCCGCGCATATTTAATAAAATCCCAAACAATCAGGAAGTACCCCGAGTACTTCATCTGCATGATGATGCCGATCTCGTATTTCAGGCGTGCTTCATACTCATGCGCCGGTGTACGCAGCACTCCACGCATTTCCAGGGCGCGAACCGCGGTCTCCATGCGTCTCTTCAACCCTTCGCGGCAAACCTCTTCAAAGTAACTATCAATCGTATGCCCAGCAGGAACTGCAAACTCCGGGAATGGATTGTCTACCTTGGCCAGTTTCAAGTTACAACGCTCGGCAATCTCCACTGTTCGCTGCAAAACTCCCGGCTGGTCCGGAAAAATTCTGCCCATCTCGTCGGCGCTCTTGACAAAGAATTGGTCGGAATCAAACCGGAAGCGCTCCTTGTCATGGACCTTCGATCCGGTCTGCACGCAGAGCATCACATCGTGCGCGTGCGAGTCCTCGCCGCAGAGATAATGCGAGTCATTGGTCGCGACGAGAGGAATCTCCAGTTCCCGCTCCAGCCGGAAAAGGTCGTTCTGAATGCGCCGCTCGTCTTCGAGGCCCTGATCCTGAATTTCGAGATAGAAATTCCCGCGCCCGAAGATATCCTGATACTGCTGGGCTACGCCCTTGGCCTTTTCATAGTGCCCGGCCATCAGCTCTTCGCACAACTCACCGGAGAGACAGCCGGAAAAGCCGATCAGGCCTTGAGAGTGCTCGGCCAGATACCGCTTGCTTACTCGCGGCTTGCGATAAAAGCCATGCAGCGAGGCCTCGCTGGTGATGCGGATCAGGTTGCGATAGCCTTCTTCGTTTTCGGCGAGCACCAGCAGGTGGTTGTAGTCGTCGCCCTGCGCCGGCGCGCGATGATCTTCATTTTTGCAGACGTAAAGCTCGCAGCCCAGGATCGGCTTCACGCCCTTGGCCTTGGCCGCGTCAAAAAAATGTACTGCGCCATAGATGTTCCCGTGGTCGGTCATCGCAACCGACTTTTGCCCCAGCGCGGCAACCCGGTCAACAAGTTTTTTTACGTCGCAAGCCCCATCCAGCAGGGAGTATTCGGTGTGCAAATGCAGATGTGTGAATTCAGACATGGCTACCGTACATTTTAGCCGCCGTCCCGCTTCGCTGCGTCGTGCAAATGGCGGTTGAAATCTCCTCTTGCTGAGGAAAAATAGGCTTTGTATTACCAAGGGAGCTTATTGTGAGGTACTATGCATCAAAAGGCGAACGATCAGGCGGGCGCAATGTTAGATTCACCACGGCCAGCGACGGAGTTCTGTAAGGACAGAATCCACCACTTTGAGATAAAGGCCGATCACAACAAGAAAGAAGCTTTGGCGCTATTTGTCTCGCTCATCTGCTGCACTTTGGCGGCGCCACTTTTTATCACGCTGGGGCAAGGCACAACCCTGAGCAAGATCGTTCCGTCAGTCCTATCTAGCGTTGCAACGGGATGCGCCGTCTGGCTGCAACAAAGGAAACCACAGCAACTCTGGTTACTCTATAGAACAATGCAAAGACAACTGGAGGCCGAAATCAACAGTTTTGAATTCTCAATTAACGCTTATCAAGGAACTCCTGATCCCAGTAAGCGTCTTGCAGAACGTACAGTCGCAGTTTGCATGAGCGCTCATCATTTATGGGCACCGCTCGTGCCGAATCCTGAGGGTTTGACTGGAGCACTCAACTCTGTCCACGATCAGATGCAAGGCCAACGCCTCAAATAGCAGTCTCTGCCAAGTGCCCTAGGAGCTTGTTGAAAAAGGGTTCTTGATCCCGGAATATGGCAAGAATCGGCATGCCAAAGCCATCTCCGATGTCGCTCCGATCGTTCTACGGGCATTCTGGCGCGGTTCCATTTTTCACGTGCGGGAACACTTCACGTTTTTCAACAAGCTCCTAGGTCTCGCGTTTGAGACTGGGATTTCGATCAGTAAGTATCCTCACGCCGTAGCCCGCAATACAGCAGCACAACCTCGCGCTCCTTAATGTCATAGCGAAACCGGAATCTCCCCGAGCGCAGCCGGTATTGGCCCTCGCCTGCCGGAACCCCTTGCAGCTTCTTGATCGGATATTTACGGCTCTTGTTCTGTGGGTCTATCGAAGGGATTGCAATTGCTTCCTCAAACCGCTCCGCAAGCTCTGGGTGTTTGGGGGCCAGCTTCTTCATCAGCCGGTCAAAGTGTGCGGTGATGAGCACGGAAAGGCAAGAACAAAAGCAGGTCCTTCGACTCCGCTACGCTTCGCTCAGGATGACAGCTTGTTTGTCGCGTCGAATTACGCTGTCTTCCTTGTCGTGGTTGCCTTCAGCTCAGCCAGCAGCTTTGCGGCGGGGCGTGTTTTGCCTGCGGAACGTTCTTAGCTGCTGGCAGCTATTGAAGTCTTCACCTTGGGATCGCGCAGTTCCAGATAATCTTCCAGCTCATCGGCGGCCATGATGCCAATCACAGGAATCCCATCCTTCTCCAGAATGAAGTATTCGTTGCCATTGTGCGCCCGCTTGGCGATCTGGCCCAGATTGATGCGCGCTTTGGTGATGGGGAGCCGGTTGATCGTAGACATTGATGGGTATTGATTAACCTCAATCAAAGTGTAGCACGCAACGATTCTTCCAGCGGTGCACCAGGAATCGCTTCGCTCCGCACCGCCTCGATCTCCGCCCGCGTCTTCGCCGCTGTCCGCCGGCAGTGGCCCCGGGCCTCGTCTTTGAGACCTGGGAAACCACGAACCCCATGCGCGAAGCGCAACTGGCCCCACCGCAGGTGGTCCCGCTTCGTGGAAAGGGGTACGATAAGAAAGAGGGCCGGGCGATGGCAAATTTGGCAACCGATACCGAAATCGATTGGACGGGCTGCGAACTGATCGAACGTGTCCCCGGCAGGGTATCCGGAAGGCCCGTCGTGCGCGGAACGCGCATCCTGCCCGACGCAATTGTGGGCAGCTACGAGCTTGGCGAAACAATCGACGAACTGCGCGAGGGTTTTCCTTCCCTCTCCGTCTCCCAAATCCAACGCCTCATAGAGTATGCCCACGCCCAGCGAGGCCAGGCTAGCCAGTGAAGGTCCTGCTCGATGAAAATCTGGACCACGCACTGCGGAAACTGTTAACGCCGCATGAAGTGGTTACAGTCACATACATGGGCTGGACCGGAGTCCAGAATGGTATGTTGCTGCGTGCGGCCGAAGAGAATGGGTTCGATGTTCTGCTGACCGGAGATCAGACTCTCAACTATGAGCAGAACCTTTCAGGCAGGCATCTGGCCATTGTGGCCCTGTCTGCCATTCAATTGCCCATTCTCAAAGAGAATCTACCGAAGATCGTCACCGCCATTGATGCAGCCGCTCCCGGCACATTTCAGGCGGTAGATTGCGGAACATTCAGCCGGAAGAGAAATATCGAAGATTCAGGTTCACATCGCCGGGTACCCTAGGTAATCCCGCTCTTGAGACCTGGGAGTCCACAAACCCAAACATTTCTAGGCATTCTCGGTTGACAAAGCTACGGCTTAGCCGTATTCTATTATCATGCTGTACGTTTGGGATCCGGCGAAGGATGCCCTCAACCGGCGCAAGCACGGCTTGTCTCTCGCTGACGGCATCCCGGGTTTGGAAGACCCAGACCGCGCCGTCTCAATCGATGATCGGTTCGACTATGGCGAAATTCGGCTTGTAACGGCTGGTCGCAGTGGCAGCAGGGTTCTCATCGTGGTTTCGACCGAATTAAACATAACCACTGAGGGTGAAGAAACCACTCGAATCATCTCGGCGAGAAAGGCCAAGTGGCATGAAGAAGAATGGTTCAATTTCGGTCGAGCATAACCCCGGCGATCCACCGATCCATACCAATACCGATTGGGCAGCCGTAGATGCACTTACCGACGAACAGATCGAGGCAGCAGTTTGCGACGACCCCGACGCCGCTCCCATCGGTTTTTTCAACTTACCAGGTTTCATTCATATTCCCAACGTAAAGAAGCTCCGCGAGCGGCTCGGTCTCACCCAGGAGGCTTTTGCCTCCACCTATCGGATCCCTATTGGAACCTTGCGCGATTGGGAGCAATGCCGCAAATGTCCCGATGCACCGGCCCGCGCCTATCTCACCGTAATTGCCCGCAATCCCACAGCCATAGCTGGATTGTTGGGCGAGGCCGCCTGATATTTCAGACCTATATCGAGTCAATCGATCTGTTTCCTGCCTCTGAGACAGAGCAGTTTTTCCCATCGCCTCACGGTGTTAAAATCAATCAGTGCCGGGTCCTACGCGACACAATCCCGCCAACCCCGCCAGGTCCGGAAGGAAGCAACGGTAACGGGCTAGTGTGTGCGCAGTAGGTCACCCGGCGCTTTTGGCGCTATGAGCGCCTTTTATTGCGCCTGCGGTGCTGTTGCAAGTTGACTGCGCCTTCGGCGCGTTGGTTCCGCAATGCTCTGCCATTCAGTAGTGGGAGAAGCGTGCGTAAGACTGTGCAGTAGATTGCGAAGTTGCCTCAAGGAGAAGTGCATTGACCCTCACCGTTCGCCCCATCGTGGGCACCCGAGCCAAAATCACCGCGCTCGGCACGTACGTCCCGCCGCAAGTTATCACCAACAAAGACCTGGAAAAGCTGGTCGAGACCAACGACCAATGGATCACCGAGCGGACCGGGATTCGCGAGCGGCATAAGCTGGCTGAGGGGCTGGGTACAAGCGATATGTGCGTTGAGGCGGCGAAGAAATGCCTTGCGGCGCGCGGTATTGAGGCCTCTGATCTGGAAGTAATCATCGTCGGCACGGTCACGCCGGATATGATGTTCCCCTCTACAGCCTGCCTGGTGCAGGACAAGATCGGCGCGAAAGGCGCATGGGGATTCGACGTTTCGGCCGGCTGCTCGGGCTTTGTCTTCGCGCTGCAGGCGGGCGTCAAGCTGGTAGAGAGCGGCGCGCACAAGAAGGTGATGGTGATTGGCGCGGATGCCAACACCCGCATGACCGACTACACCGACCGCTCGACGTGCATCCTGTTTGGAGATGGCGCAGGCGCGGTGATCATTGAGCCGGCAGCCGAGGGCGAGATCGGCTTTATCGACTTTGTGCATGAAATTGACGGATCGGGCGGTGTCTCGCTGAATCTCAAAGGCGGCGGCAGCCTGAACCCTCCCACGCACGAAACGATTGACAAGAAGATGCACTACATCTTTCAGGATGGGCAGGCGGTTTATAAATTCGCCGTGCGGAAGATGGCCGAGGCCACGACCAAAGTGCTCGAGCGCAACGGCGTCACCGGCGCTGATTTGGGCTGCTTCATCCCGCATCAGGCGAACAAACGCATTATTACTGCCACCGCTGACCGCTTGGGGATGGACCCCGAGCGCGTGATCATCAATATCGAAAAATATGGCAACACCTCCGCCGGAACCATTCCGCTGGCGATGGAGACGGCCGTTGAGCAGGGCAAGCTGAAAAAGGGCGACCTCGTGCTGCTGGCCGCCGTGGGCGCGGGCTTTACCGTGGGCGCGGCGCTGTTGCGGTGGGAGATATAGAGACTTATAAAGTCCAAGTTTGTGCGATCCCACCCTTGTGACAAAACAAGGACGTCACAAGGATGGGGCACCCAGCTGTAGTTGCATTGACAATTTCGTAGACGTTTTTAAAATCAAAGAAACTTAGTCGCAGACCAATGCGGCTTCTGGAAATATTTCGTCACCTTCGACAATAGCCTCTTCATCCACCGCCTGATGGGCGGTAAAGAACTGATCTACCTGCTCCAGCACCTGCGCACCGGTCTTGCACTGATAAATTGCAGCGCGCAGCTTGGCTCCGCCGGGCACACCATGCGTGAACCATGTAGCGAACTGCTTCATCTTGCCGGAGGTCTCGCCCAGCCGCTCGGCACGGGGCAGTTCCTTGCTGGCCTCGGCCTCTGCTAAAAGCATCTGGAAGTAGGTGCGGATCATGCGGTAGCGGTCCGCGCCGGTTGGCTTGTCATAGCATCCCGTCGCGGTGTATTGCGCAATCTGGCGGAAGATCCAGGGATTCGACGGCGCGGCGCGGCCAATCATTACCGCATCGCAGCCGGTAAGGGCAACCATCGTTGCTGCGTCCTCAGGCGTGCGAATATCGCCGTTACCGATGACCGGAATCTTGACCGCCTGCTTCACTGCGGCGATCCACTCCCAGCGCGCCTGGCCGGTGTAGCCTTGCTCGCGGGTGCGGGCGTGCAGCGCGACGGCGTTGAGGCCCTCGGACTCGGCCATGCGGGCCAGCTCGACGCAGACGATCTGCGCGTCATTCCATCCGAGGCGGAATTTGACGGTGAAGGGAATTGAAACCGCCGAGCGCACCATGCGAAAGATCTCGCCGATTCTGGGCAGGTCGCGCAACAGGCCCGAGCCGCCATTGCAGCCGACGACACGCTTGGCTGGGCAGCCCAGGTTCAGATCGACGGTATCGAAGCCCGTCTCTTCGACGATGCGAGCGGCATCGGCCAGCGTCTGCGGGTTCGATCCAAATAACTGCGCGCCGATGGGATGCTCGTCGTCGTAAAAGGTTAGATAGCGCTTGCGCTTGGATTCGCGCATGCGCGAGAGGCCGTCGGCGGAGGTGAACTCGGTCATCAGCAGGCCACAGCCGGATTGGGTGTTGGTGATCTCTGCGTCAACGGTGGGCGTTGCCGGATTTGAGGTTGCGGAAGAGAACAGGCTGGCATGGCGGATGAAGCGGCGGAAGACCGTGTCGGTGACGCCCACCATTGGCGCAAGCACGGTCGCCGGGGTCACTAGAACCGGGCCAATGCGCAACTCCGCCGGCACCCGCGCCTCGGCGGGCATGGGGTGCTCGATGGGATTATCCCAGTTCTTGTTTACAATGAAACCTTTGCCTGCCATGATTCCCAGTACCCTCGTCTTACTCACTTTAATTTGTGCATTCCTAAATGCGCACTTCGATATCCGGGCGGCTCTTCGCTAAAAGCCTGGTTTCAATTGCCTTGAGCTTTATCGGATCCACGCGAAAACGTTCCGGAGCAACAGCTATTTCTGCAGTGGGAGAATCCCCACTGTTTTCTCTGATGGTTATGACACCAAGGCGCCCAATTCCGTTGTCAGGAAACAACCCAAGACGCCCGAGTTCTCCAATGGCCAAAACAAGGCTATCTGCAGGAATTGCGAGGTATCGATAGTGAGCCGGCATTGACATCACCTGTTGATGAATGCCTTTCAGTTTTTCGCTGAACCTTGCGTACCACGTTTTGTTCATCTCATTGAGTTCCTTGGGGGTGGCCGGTTTCCGCTGTTGGCTATCAGAGGAATTCAGCTCGCGTTCTAATTTGATCTCGACCGCATGCAGGTCGCCCGCTCCGCCCCGATCCACTGCGAGAACATCGGCAGTAATCAGTGCCGTGGGCGGCTCCAAATAAATATTGGGCACAGAGAGCTTCCGTCGCAGCAGTTCCGCGACCGCATTGATCGCGCGTCCCTCCCGCTGCCGGACCGTCAGTTTCAAAACCTCATCCTTTACGGTCATCTCAACCCCTTCCTCGCTGCCTTTGCATAATCCGCTCTGCCCAGACTTGAAATCGTTCCGCCGCTATGCATAGCGCCGCGATCCATTCGTCATCGACGTGCTTATCACCGTAAGAAATATCAGTCTTCGCGCCCAGTAGTTTCTTAAGTTGCTCGATCCCCTGGTTGCTTACTTGACTGTCGATTCTCGCTCCCGAGCATGCCCGTTTGAGATCGGGGACGGCCATTTTATGGTCCCTTTTGCGTGGTCGCTGGCCGCCAAGTCCCAATATGACCGCGTCGTTATACGAGATGGCGCTATGCACTGCCAGCAAAGCTGCCGCGGACGCATACCCAGCGAGATCATCGTGACAGAGCCGCATGGCATCGGCAAGCTGCGTTGCCCGGCGATGGTAAACGGAGACGCGAACATCCACCATGCACTCCCATCATTGCACAACGCGAAAAGGCCTCCGCCGTAGCGGAGGCCCAATGCATCGAACCACCAGCAGCGGTTACTTGGCCGCCGTTGTTGCAGCGTCGGACTTGGCGTACTTGCGGCGGAAGCGCTCGACGCGGCCCGCAGTATCCACCAAGCGCTGTTTGCCGGTAAAGAACGGGTGGCAGTTCGAGCAGATTTCCACATGAATTTCGCCCTTGTGCGTCGAGCGAGTCTCAAAGTTGTTTCCGCAGGCGCACAAAACGCGCACGGCGGCGTAATTGGGGTGAATCTTTTCCTTGGGCATCTACTGACCTTTCCTGCAATTCTCTTCTATTGTAGGGGGAAATTGGCCGAAAGGCAATCTGGCCGGCTCGGCTGCAGGTCAAGGCTCGTTGGTTCCGGGGCTCGCAGGTTCCAGAGACAAGAGTTCGCCTAACTGCCGTGATCGGGAACACTTTTCACCCCGCCGGTGTCTAAGACAATAGGGAACACGGATTTCCGGCTGCATGACTCGGCAACGCCGGTTCAACGCAGTCTTGAATCCGCTCCCCGCGCACTCGTCCGGAACTTTCGGCCTTCTGTGTACGTATCTGATACAGGAGGATGGGTGGCCGTAGCGGTTCTGGGTGCATTTGCCGTTTTTTTTGAAATTGGCAGGTGCCAACCCTTAGCTAGTTGCGGTAATGTGGGAGGACACTGATCTGCAGGCGGACCTCACCATGGGCAATCTTGTCAGCGCGTTGACCCTCCAATCCGAAGAAGCGGCACTGATCGCCGAACTTCAGGCCGGCTCCGAGGAGGCATACGCATGGCTGATTGCGCACTACCATCAGCCGATTTTCTCTTTGCTGGCGCGCGCCGTGCGCGACCGGGCAGACGCCGCCGATCTGACCCAGGAGGTCTTCGTCAAGATCTTCCGCGGTATCGGCAGCTTTCACGGCGAGTCGTCTTTGCGCACCTGGATTTATAGGATTGCGCTCCATGAAGCATCCAACCAGCGACGCTGGTGGGTTCGTCACCGCCAGCAAGAGGTGCCCATCGAGCAGGAAACGATGGAGACCTCTTGCGGAACGCCTGTGCGGCTGAAGGAATTGCTGGTTGACCCTGCCGAGTCGCCCTACGATCTGGCGCTGCATGAGGAAACCCGGCAGCGGGTGGAAGCGGCGCTGAATGAGGTGCCGGAGCCATTCAGGACGACGTTGATCCTGCGCGATATTGAAGGCTTTGTCTACGAAGAAGTGGCTGAGATGCAGGGTGTGAATCTGGGAACGGTGAAATCCCGTCTGGTGCGTGGGCGAGCCGCTTTGAAGGCGCTGCTGACTACTCCAGCCGTCCGTGCCCAGGAACGTAGGGAATTTGCAATGCCCCTTGGAGAGGAGGCGCAATGAAAGACTGTAAGACGATACAGGAAAAATTTACCGAGTATTTGGACGGACAGTTGACCGGCCGTGAGATGCAACGCATCACCGGCCACCTCGACGGGTGCAGCGATTGCGCCGGCGAGTGGTCTTCGCTGCGCAAGATGCAGGCCTCGTTGGCGGCGCTCGGGCCGGTGAAAGCTCCGAAGGATCTGCCCATGCGGATTCGCGTTGCCCTGAATAAAGAAAAGGCACGCCGCCGCAATCCACTGCTGGTTCTGGAGCAGGCATGGCGCAGCACTGTCGCTCCCTTTATCTTTCAGGCGGCCGCAGGCTTTGCTTCGGCGGTGCTGCTGATGGGCACGGTTATTGTGCTGGCTACCATGGTTGCCCAGCCGGAGAACGCCTCCGCGCAAGACGAACCGCTCGGGAGCGCGACCGCTCCGCGGCTGCTCTATCTTTCAACCAACGCCGGAAACGATCAGATCGGCGAACTCCCCGGCCCGGTTATGGTCGAGGCCTATATCAACGGTTCCGGCGAGGTGTACGACTATCGCATTGTCTCCGGTCCCAGTGATGCGGCAACTCGGGCCGAGGTCGAAAACCTGCTGCTCTTCAGCGTCTTCCAGCCGGCTACTCGCTTTGGCCAGCCGGTGCGAGGCCTGGCTGTGGTCTCGTTCTCTGGAGTTTCAGTGCGCGGATAATACTGTTGCTTTAACTTTTTAGTAAGTTGCGAAACGCCGCCTGCAGGCGGCGTTTTTGTGTTGACGCATTTATTCAGGATTCATCATCCGCGACCGCGAAACTGAATGATTCTCCTTCGGTCGCGTTTCGTCGGCCTGCGCTCGGGCAGCGGCGCAAACTCCTGCATCGCCTTGCGCTCGGCGGCCGCCTTCAATCGTGCCTCTTTGCTCGCCTCAGTCTCCCGATAGAGAGTCTGCGCTACTGCGGCCGGCCCGCGCATCTCGCTCAACGCCAGCACCTCAATCTCAAACTCCCCGCCTTCGTTCTTGATGTGCAGCATATCGCCCACGCGCACATCGCGGGCCGGCTTGGCTTCGTGCCCGTTGGAGTGAATCCGCCCCAGGTCGCAGGCCTTTGCACTGAGCGCCCGGGTCTTGAAAAACCGTGCCGCCCACAGCCATTTATCGATGCGCACAGAGGTCATGCTTCTATTCTCTTCTAAAATGCAAATGAAAAACTATAGATAAGAAATATCACCGGCGAAGAGCGAGATCGCTGCACTGAAGCTGACGTGCCTAGCGTTACCACCCTTCATCCTCAGCTTGCAGCTTCGACCTTCCACACATAGAGGTATTCGGCATCGCTGGATGTGGCCACTTCCATGCCTCGGAATGTCGTTGCACGGTTGAGGGCAGAACGGATGTTCTCCTTGGTGTCCGGCAAGGCCGAAAGCGGTATCTTCAGCGCCGAGCCGGCAGACAACTGATCAATATCGCTCAACAATTGCGTCACAATCTGCTTGTGTTTTCCGTCCCGGCCTTTCGGAACGTTCACTTGAAGAACCGATTCAAACTTCATCGGGATCGTTTTAGAATCCGTGTTCGTCGTCATAATCGGGGCCCCCTCGACGGTTGGCTGCTTAGACCGCGAGAACACATGCTTAACGTATCGCTAAATTGTCCTAAAACTATCCTGTAATTGGCAGCATACTAACCGCGGTCAGAATAAGCAAGCGATTAAGAGATTCCATTCATCGCTACAGAAAAACTCTCCAGCCCTTGAATCCCTCTAGAAATAGCAGATTGAAAAGACTTAGCCCCTAGCGCAAAGAGTTGCGCCGTAGCGCAAATAGCCTGCTAGGTTGTGGACAGAGGCAATTCCCGCCGGGGTTCAGTTTGCTTTTCACAAGGACCAACCCCAGTGCTTCTGCCGCTCGATCTTGAGCCGCGCCGGAGAATTTCACCGATTCAACAGAAGAGGAGAAACGCATGCCAGTTCTTTGCTATGAGGCGAAAGGTCCAAGTCAACCGCTTTGCGGTACGCATCATGTGCCGCTGGTCAAGAACCAAATCCCGATCGATATGTATGCCCCTGGGCTTGGGCGGATCGACTGCTATATATGCCCGATTAGCAGATCCGTGGCTCATGAGGCTAAGATGTCCTATGCAAAAAAGTAAAGCAGGCGCACCCCTAAGCTTCCCTGGGAAGCCCGCGACGAATTTCACGATCGTGCCGATTGAAGAGATATCAGCCTCCGGCCTGTCTGTTGATTCAGGCGCTTTGCGTCCCATGGTTCTGGTCGTCGATGACGAGCCTTCTGTCGCCGATGCCTACACGGAAATCCTGAACCAGAGCGGTTACGCGGCTGTGGCGGCTTACGATGGCGAAGGCGCGCTTGAAACGGCGCTATTGATGCCGCCCGACTTGCTGATTACAGATGCTGCATTGCCGGGGATGAGCGGGATAGAGCTTGCAATTGCCGTGAGCGAGAAGATTCCGAATTGCAAGATACTGTTGATTGCCGACCCAGTTGAGACAGACGTTCAGCCCGCAGAGGCCGGCGCCGTGAGAATTTCGCTTGAGCTACTGACCAAGCCCATTGCCCCAACAGAACTGCTGGCGCAGGTTTCCGCAACCATCGAACCAGGAAAAACAGAACTGAAACCATGTGCATGAGCAGGAACAATTAAGCAGATTCTTCATCTTGCGTGGACCTCTTCGGTGTTATATTTGGATATAATCTGAGAGGCATGTGATGCACACAACCAATCTGCGCAAAGTCGGCGGCTCGGTCATGCTTGCCGTTCCACCTGTACTGCTCAACCTGTTGCAGCTCAAGGCAGGAGCAACGGTGGCTGTGGACGTGGAAGATGGCAGACTGATTGTGGAGCCAAATCCGAAGAAGCGCTACACGATGGCAGAGTTGCTGGCGGCGTCTGACTATTCGCAGCCGCAACCGCCCGAAGAGCGGGAATGGCTTGATGCACCCGCAGTGGGCGGCGAACTGCAATGAAGCGGGGCGATATCTATCTGGTCTCGCTTGATCCAACTTCAGGTCACGAGCAGAGCGGCCGTCGTCCCGTGCTGGTGATCTCTCCCACGGAATTCAACGAAGCGACAAAACTGCCAGTAGTTTTGCCCATCACGAGCGGGGGCGACTTTGCCCGCCGCATCGGTTTCGCTGTCCCTCTTGCAGGAACCCAAACCACCGGAGTCGTCCGCTGTGACCAGCCCCGCGTCCTTGATCTGAAGGCCCGCCGCGGCAAAAAGCTGGAAACGCTGCCGGAAGAAATCCTCGACGAAGTGCTGGCCAGAACCGTCACGCTCTTTGCGTAGCGGGACAGAAAACAGCTAGTTCGCGAGCACAGCCCGGTAGCGCACCTTGTACTTCTTCACCTTATCGATTGCGTCGTTGGCCTTGGCCATCGGGAAGCTCTCGGTCCGCGCCTTTACCCCATGCCGAGCGGCCACATCCAGCATTTCTTTCAGCCGGTAGGGGCTGCCTGTCGGGTTGCCGGTAATCGAGCGCAGGCCGGAGATGAGCGGAAAGACTTGAACCGAAACCGGCGACGGCGGCACGCCCACAAAGCATAGCGTTCCCGTGGGCCGCAGAGCCTGCACATACACTCCCCAGTCCTGATCGGCATTGGCGGTGTTCAAAAGAAAGTCCAGTGTCCCTGCCGCTTCCTTCATCGCCTTTGATTCGCGGGTATTCACAAAGTGGTGAGCGCCCAGCGAGCGCGCTTCCTCTTCCTTGTCCGCCGAAGTCGAAAAGGCAGTGACATGCGCGCCGAAGACCCGCGCAAACTGAATGGCAATATGTCCCAGCCCGCCAATTCCTACAACCCCCACGCGCGACGAGGGGTTGATTCCATGCGTGCGCAGCGGGTTATAGACGGTAATGCCGCCGCAGAGCAGCGGAGCGGCATGAACGCTTTCGAGTCCGGCTGGAATCGGAATCACAAACCGTGAGTTGGCCCGTACACGGTCAGCGTATCCGCCGTGGCGATGAACGCAGGTGCCCTCTGCCAGCGGGCAGAGATTTTCCATGCCGCGTGTGCACCACTCGCACTCGCCGCAGGAGTTTGACTGCCACCCGAGTCCCACGCGCTGGCCGACCGTCAACGATTTCACCTCAGCGCCAACCGCCGACACCGTGCCGATAATCTCGTGGCCGGGGATAAAGGGATATTGACTGATGCCCCAGTCATTCGAAATCAGGTGAAGGTCGCTGTGGCAGATGCCGCAATGGGTAATCGCGATCTCTGCCTCATGCAGGCCCAGTTTGCCCGGATCGTACTTGAAAGGCAGTAATTCGGCGCCCGCTGCGTGAGCTGCAAGTCCTTGTATTTGGCTCATGTTCGTTCTGCGGTCCTCGCTGGGTGGGTCAACAGGCTGGATGCAGACGGGGAGGCCAGCCCTCAAATTTGGATAGAATTTTCCCCCGCAGCTCTAGTTTAACCCTCCACCGGCCTCTATGCGTAAATTTACTAGCTGAAAACCGCTCAAAACTCCTTGAGCCGGGGCGTCGGCCAGAACCATGGAAGACTCGCCATTCAGATTCACATCCTGCGCGGATCGCAGCGGCTCCAACGCGTTTGCTACGGAAAGCGGGAGATCCGTTAGCACTTGCCCCTGCATCCCTGCCTGCGCATCCTCAGTCAACAGACTCACATAGAGGTACTCCGCGCTGTGCCGGCTCAGCGCCTGAGCGCGTAGCGTCTCCAGATCGACGGGCCGGTTTGGTTGATGCGGCTGATCCAGCGTGCGGTCCAGCGTACCGGCGTCTGAGACCAGCAGCCGCAGATTCCCCGGTGGCAACCGCTCCGGCAGGGCAACGCGGATGCGTAGGTTCCGCTCTGGCTGCTGCCAGGGACGCAGTGTCGCCTCTACCTCGACGGTATCCCCGGCATGAACAATGTCGTTTGAGATCAGCCGCGCTCCGGCCAGCTCCACACGCACCTCGCGCGGAATTGCCTCCACTCGCAGATCAATCCTCTGGACAGTAGTGGCGTTTCTGCTCAACCGGCTCCCATTCTGATAAATCCGAGCAAAGCGTTCCGCGGCTCCGAGCGCCGCGCTCATCGGCGCAGGCAGTCCTTCGCCGGACGGCGCCCACAGATCAAGCGGAACCGATGGCGCGCCTGTCAGTTCTACGCTCCCTGTCACGTGGTAGCTGGTCTCAAAGGTGTTTTCGTTTGTCTCCTGCAGCACTTCATAAAGCGAAACCAGAAAGGCTTGCGGAGTGAGCGCTGGCAGGTCGAGAATCTCGATATTGAGTTTTCTCTCTACGCCCGTTCCACGTATGTCAATCTGCACTGGAATCGTCCGCGCCTGCGCGCCCAACACGCCGCGAATCGCCGCATCGCGGTCCTCGGTGAATGCGCCGATTACCGCGCCGGTATTCACGATCTTGAAGGCGTTCAGCGGCGAGGCCAGCGTGGCCACCACTTCCGCCGTGGTCATCGGCAGCGAAACCGGCCCGGCATCCAGAATGGGGTGCCCGCAGGCAAGTAGTTGCTTGGGGTCGATGTAGGTGACAGTGCAGGTCGCGGCAATCTCCAGGTCGCCGCGCACCAGCTGCGCGCTCACCGCCGAGCCGGGAACCACCGAAGCCAGCGCGGCGGCCGTCTCGCTGGCGCTTACAGCAACCGAACTGCCCCCGCCACCGGCAGCAACCATTTCCAGGCCCGTTCCGGCCATCTTTTGCTGCCAGAGCTTGATCGCCTCAGGCCGGAATCCGCTCATCGTCAATGGAGTCTCCATTGCCTGAAAATTCATGCCTGCGGCAGGCGCTTGTGGGCTTGTGACCTCTGCCGAGTTCCCCTGGGCTGCTGAGCGCGAACTCGCTTCACTGATCACTGACGGCTGTCCACCGTCCATTGTCAGCGGCAGATCGCGGACCTCCAGCATCTGCTCGATCGGCGTAATGCCGGCAATCGGGTCTTTGCTGAACTCGCCAATGCGGTACGAGAGCGACCCCAGCAGTTTGTAGCCCACATACACCGGGCTGCCGCTCATCCCCGCAACCACTCCGGTGTACTCGGGCTTTGCGCCATGCAGTTGCGCCAGAATCATGTCGTGCCCAGGGCCTCGCGCGCCGCGCAGGATGCCGAGAATTTCCACATCCATTGGTTCCGGCGTCGTACCGCTGAAAACCGTCCAAGCGGTCGCGCGCAGGCCGCGATGCACCTCGCTCAGCGGGAAGAAGCCGCCAGTCGAAGGCGGCGGAGCCAGAGCCGGTCCGGCTGGCGCTGGCGCGATCTGCGTTTGGGCTGCAAGCAGGGCAGGGAAGAGTGTGAGCAAAACAGCCGTTCGACGAAAACAAGTTGCCTTCAGGGGATTTTCCACGTCTATAAGAGTACAGGGTGCGAGGCGGATATTTGCCTCTTCCCGTACGCTTCAAACGCACACAGGATGGTTCGGCAGTTACGGTGGTACCATGCTGTTGAATACTGAGAGGTCGCCATGTCGTCGCAGCGCCTGCTAATTTCTCCTCCCCGCATCAATCTCCTCACCCTGCCGTTTGCGGCGCTTCTGTGGCTCCTCACTGCCCCTTTAAGCCTGGCCCAGAGCCAGACGCAACCTGCGCAGCAGCCCGCTCAGCAGCCGGCTGACCAGACAGCTCCCGATTCCGGCGGACCCTCCGGCGACTCCGGGGTCATCGTCCTGCCCAAAAAGAAAGAGACAGCGGACGAGCCGCCACCGCCCGCCGCTCCGGCCGCACCCAAGGTCAAGGCGCCCGAGGGGATGCCCACCTACTCCCTGCGCGTCGATGTTCCCGAGGTCACCGTCGATGTAGGCGTGCTGCTCGAGAAGACCGGGCAGTTTGTGCCCAACCTCAAGCCCGCCAACTTCCGCATCTATGAAGACGGCATTGAGCAGAAGGTCACTGGTTTCAAACGGGTCGAAGCGCCCATCACCGCGCTCTTGCTCTGCGAGTTTGCTTCCACCAACTACCAGTTCATCTACGATATGCGCAACTCCGCCTTCGCCTTCGCCCAGCAGTTGCGCCCCCAGGACTATGTGGCGATGATGACCTTCGACATGCGCACGCAGATCGTCACCGACTTTACCCAGGACAAGCGCCAACTCGACGAAGCCATCCAATCCCTGCGCGTTCCCGGCTTTAGCGAGCGCAACCTCTTCGACGCTCTCTATGAGGCAGAAGACAGGCTCAGCCGCATCGAAGGCCACAAATACATCATCCTCATCGCCTCGGGCCGCGACACCATGTCGAAGATCACTCTCGACAAGATATTGCAGAAGGTCAAGGCCACGCCCGATATAACCATCTTCACCATCTCCACCGGCGCAGTAGCGCGCATCATGAGCGACACCCGCGGCGGACTTGGCTCCCAGATGCGCGAGATGGACTACCTGCAGGCCGACAACGAGATGCAGACCTTTGCCCGCATGACCGGCGGCCGTTTCTTTGCTCCACGCTTTGTCGGCGAACTGCCTGAGGATTTCCAGGCCATCAACGAGTCGATCCGCAGCAAGTATGAGCTGATTTACCACCCTACCAACAGCAAGCAGGACGGCACTTATCGAAAGCTTCGCGTGATGCTGGTGGACGACGAGGGCAAGCCGCTGCAATTCCAGGACGAGAAGCACAAGCCGCTCAAGTACGACCTGATCGCCCGCGACGGCTACCGCGCCAAGCAACAGGTCGAGTAACTCAACGAACTGCTGAATCGAAAATCAAACCAAACGCAAAGCGGCGGTCCATCCTCCCACAAGGAATGGACCGCCGCTTTACATGCCCGGCACGGATTATTTCTTACCGGATATCCCTACTTACAGCCTTCTCTTACTCAAAAATCGGGTGCCCCACCCTCGCGACGTATTTGTTTTGTCGCTAGGGTGGGATTGCACGACCCACTTGTGTTGCTCGATTACAAAGTTCTCTTGAACAGCGGCGTAGCCACCAGCAGCGTTCCTATCCCGAACAAAAACAGAAACAGCAGATCGTACTGGATGGAGACAAAGCCGCCGTCCTTCAACAGAATTGACTTGAAGCCATGCACCGCGTAGGTGAACGGATCGACGATGGCCAGCGCACGCAGCCAAGGAGGGAATGCCTTTGTCGGATACATCGCTCCCGACGGATACAGCAGCAATATATTCAATATGCCGAACATCGCGCGCGGCACCAGCGGATCATCCACGCGCACCATCATCAGGAACATCATGCCGTTAAATGCAATCGACGTGACGATGATCATGCACAGCAGTTCCAGATCCGCCACGGGATGAAAGATCACTCCGAGGCCTGCGGTCAGCGAGCCGATGATGGTGAGCGAGATGCCACTGAGCACGGCCTTGATTGAGCCTGCGATATTCAACCCAAAAACTAACTCGAATTTTGTGATCGGAGTTACCAGGTATCCCTCATGCACCCCGCGCGCCTTGTCGTCGATATACAACATGCCGCCGCCGATCATCACCGAGATATACATGGCGAGAGCGACGCAGCAGGGCAGCAGAAACTTCATGTAGTTGACATACGGGTAAAGCTCCACGATCTCTAATGCAATCGCGCTTGCCAGGCGGGGCTGGATCGTCGGGCTGGTTAGCGCGCCCACCAGCAGTTGCATCTCCGATTCAAGGCTGCTTGAAGTAAACGGATCGGAGTTATCCACCACCAGGCCGATCTCCGGCGCATCCTGCGCGTAGACGCGGCGAGAGTACTGCGCCGGGATAACGACGGCCGCGTCCACCTTGCCCGTCCGCACATCTTCGCGGGCCTTCATCTCGTCCTGGTACTCGACCGTGGTAAAGGTTTTTATGTTGGCGGCAATCGCGTCAAAGCCTTCGCGAATCTTTACTGCCTGCGGCCCGTGATCGTGATCCACCACGGCCACATGCGCGCCCACAATCTTGCCGCCGAAGGCGTTGCCCATGATGATCAACTGCAAGATCGGCACCATCATCGACATGATCATCAGGACTGGAGAGCGGAAAAACTTGCGCATCTCGCGCTCGACAATCGCAAACATTCTGTTCATGGCTGTGCTCCCGGCCGCGGCGGCATTATGAATACCGATTTCACCTGTTCATCGCGCAACTGCCTGCCCGTGTAGTGGACAAATACATCGTCCAGCGTAGTGTTTTGCACACTCAGTGAAGTCAGCGTCTCGCCCAGTGAGGCCGCCAACTCCACCAGTTGCATCGTCGTCTTCGATCCGCTTGAAGTCAGCACGCGATAGAAGCCCGCGCTCATTGCCTGCACGCTGGTCACGCCGTCCAGCTTCTCCAGCCGCTCCTGCCACTCTTTGGTCTCGCGGTCAAAATGCACTTCAACGACATTCGCTCCTGGAACCCCTTGCTTGAGTTGAATCGGAGTGCCCAAAGCCACCAGCGTTCCGTGATCCACAATCGCAATGCGGTCGCAGAGCTTGTCAGCCTCTTCCATGTAATGCGTGGTCAGCAGCATCGTAAGGTTGCGCGTGGCCTTCAGCTTGTTTAGCATCTCCCACACCGCAATGCGGCTCACCGGGTCGAGTCCCGTCGTCGGTTCGTCGAGAAAAAATATCTGCGGGTTATGCACCAGACCGCGCGCGATCTCCAGCCGCCGCCTCATGCCGCCTGAAAGCGTCTTGGTCTGCGCGCCGCGCCACTTGGTCAGGTCAACCGCTTCGAGCACCTCATTGATATTCTTCTCGCGTTGTACCTTCGGCACGCTGTAGAGCTTTGCATAGATGCTCAGGTTCTCTTCAACCGTCAGATCAGGATCGCTGGTGAGTGCCTGAGGAATCACCCCTATATGGCGGCGGACGGCATCAGGTTCCTTGGCCACATCATGACCGCCGATGATCGCTTTGCCGCTGGTGATCGGAATGAGCGTGGTCATCATGCGAATCAGCGTGCTCTTGCCTGCGCCATTCGGCCCCAGCAAGCCGAAGATTTCTCCCTCGGCTACCGAGAAGTCAACCCCCTTCACCGCTTCAAAGTCGCCATAGCGCTTGACGATCTTCTCCACCTGAATCGCGGGACTCTCCGAGTCTTTTTGCGTTTTGGTTGGGATTTCTGCCACTGCGGTCATTGCTTCACCAGCTTCTCTTTCGGGATGTAGGCCTCGGCAGTCATTCCCGGCACATATTTCTCGCCCGGATTGTCGATGATCAGCTTCAACTGCACGGTGCGAATATCGCGCTTGCGGTCGTTCACGTCGCGCTGCGTGGCAAAGTCCGCCTCAGAAGATTTCGCAATGATCTTTCCCTGCGTCTCGGCGCCGCTGGGGAAGACGATCCGCAGGGAATCGCCCAGCTTTACGCTGTCAGCCTGCGTCTCCGGCAGCGGCGCATAGACCCATGTCTCGCCAAGGTCCATGATCGTTACAATGGCCTGACCTGGCGTAACCACTTCGCCCTGGCGCGCCGCACGCACATTCACGCGCCCTGAGACCGGCGCGTAAATCTGCGCATACCCCTCCTGCACCTTAGCCTGCTGCGCCAGCGCCTTGGCGTTATCAACCAGGCCGCGCGTCGAATCCACCGTGCGCTCGGCGACAGTCGTCAACAGCTCATGCGCCCGCGCCTGCTTCAGCGCAGCTTCTGCCGCGGCAACGTTTTCGCGCGCGGTATCAACCGCAGCCTTGGCGGCGGCCAGACTCGTATCCGCATCGTCTTTGGACTGCTGGCTCATGATCCCTTGATCGGCCAGCGCGACGGTGCGCTTGGTATCTGCCAACTGGTGGTCGTAGTTGGCCTGCGCTTGCGCTTCAGCGGCCCGAACTGCCTTCACCTGAGCCTCTGCATTGACGGTCGCACTGCCAGTCTCGCCGCGTGTCTGCCGTTCGGTCTCTACAGTCTCTTCGAGCTTGCCCGACTGGCTCGAAGCATTGGCTTCGGCAGCCTTCTCGGCGGCAGCCAGATCGTCGCTCTCAATCACCGCGATCAACTGGCCGGCCTTTACTTCCTGGCCCTCATCCACGGTCAGCGTCTGAATCCGCCCCTGAATCTTCGAACTGACTACAACCTCATTCGCGTCCACAGTGCCAATCAACTGCAGGTCGCTCGAATGACGAACCGTCACCAGATACCACACCAGCGAAGCCAGCGCCAATATCCCTAAAATCATAAAAACCCGATTGCGTGCGTTCATAACGCCTCTCTTCATCTCTTTCGGTTACGTTTCTTACTTGATCTCAGTTACAGCCTTGCCTCTTTCGGCATCTTGGCCCCATAAAACATCTCTCCATCGGCCACCGGCATTGGCGTTGCCGCCAGAACTTTTCCCGCCAACTGCGCTCCGTGCTCCCGGTCAACAAAAATCGTCTGTCCCAGATATTCAATTGCTGTGCTCCGTCTGGATTTGAGCGCCGAGTGCTCCAGGGGATCGTCCTCCTCAATCAGCCGCATCAATGGCGCCGAAAGGAAATAAAAGACATTCGCTCCCAGCGCCGCCAACTGGATCTGCGAAGGGTCCACGGCAATCAGCTCTCCCGACGCAATTCCTTCTGCCAGTACACCCCTCATCCGAGCCACGAGCGGCTTGAAGACCTTCTCGGCCAGCGTGGTCAGCGCATTTTCCTCACCCCTGTGCAGCCGGATCATCTCCTGTTGCATCAGCGACTGGAATCCGGGATTCGAGTAGACGCGGTCAAAGTGGTTCAACGCGGAGCGAAGAAAGCGCTCACCCGCAGTCGCGTTCCCCTCCAGCACCGCGAGGCTGGAGGCGCGTACCCGATCTGCAACCTCTTCCAACGCCGCCGCATAGAGCGCTTCCTTCCCCTGGAAGTAGTAGTAAAGCAAGGCCTTATTGACGCCAGCGTCCTTGGCGATCTGCTCCGTGCGCGCGCCCGATAGCCCCTCCCGGCTGAACTGCCGAATCGCAGCGGCCAGAATCCGGGCACGGGTTTCGTCGGCGCGCTCTGCCTGGGTGCGTTGCGGGAGACGTAGTGTGGGTTCGTTTGCCATTTATTAACTAACTATTTAGTAAATTAGTGTATCTTAAGATATTTTGCAAGCGGGACGGAAGAAAAATCCGTGAATTATTTTTGCCGGGTGCTTTTTCTTGCTCTGCCCCTGGTGGGCGCTCCGCTGACAATTTGATTTCAAGCGCAACCTTAGCAACCGGTCGGGACGACCGGCAGTCTTGGCGAATTCTGCTTACGCGAAGAAACTGATCAGCGTGCCCAGATTGTTCTCCACTTGCTGTATAGAACCGCCGACTGCGGTTGCTCCGGGCAAATTCGGGACACTTGCCTGGTAACCCTCTGCCGCCCTGTCAATGTTCGCGGAATAGGTCTTCCCGCCTGCTCGGGTTGAATACTCAGCCGCGATCAAAGCCTGAATGCCTTGATTGGCAGCGGATGGTGTTTGGATCTTCGCGGCGTTGACGCCAGAAACTGGACTGATGTTCATGCTCGTTCCCTCCTCCCTCAAGAATTGCCCTTCACGGCGAATATCGACGGAATAGAAAAGAACTTTAGGCCTTTTTTCAATTATTTTTGTGTAATTGCGAAACAATTTGCTCCGCTTCGAGACAATAATTTCGTTCCCGCAACACTCTGGCCTAGCTACCGATGCCCTGCAAATGACGCTGGTGTAGCCAGAACTGCCCTGTTTTCAGACATCTTCAGAAAAATTATTCCTTGTTCCAGATTCATTCCCATCGGCGCCGGAGTGAATCCGCCCCGCACTTCGCTGGTCTCTTTTGCAAAAGATTTCACCAACAGGGCTCGGCCATTCATATGAACTTCCAGCTGCGCGGTCTTCCAGTCCGTGGCGCTCACCTGGGTCCGCACCAGCCGGAACCAACCTCCCTTATACAGCCGACCCAGGATTCCGTAACCGAAATCGACATTTTCTTCAACGCGGCCCTCCAGCCTGGCCAGTCGCTTGGAACGCGCATCAACCCACAGCTCACCGCTCATCGCGTGAAAGATGCGCGCCTCGATCGACCGCGCCGGATAGTTTGGGTTGGGATGAAACTTCAGCCGGTAGCTCCCGTTTTCTTCTCCGGCGTATTCATAGACAAAAGCATCCGGCAACAGCGCCAAGA
This sequence comes from uncultured Acidobacteriaceae bacterium, assembly GCA_963713645.1. Classification (GTDB taxonomy): domain Bacteria; phylum Acidobacteriota; class Terriglobia; order Terriglobales; family Acidobacteriaceae; genus Telmatobacter. The sequence goes on from CAVQMQ010000032.1 coordinate 328,242, forward strand.
TCCGGCCAATCCGATTCTCATCTTCAGCGTAATCCTGCCGCCGCCGGGCCTGCTCAGAGGGTGAGTGCAGCAGACGTTCCAGCCGGGCCTCTTCCTCATTCTGCTCGGCAATGCACAGCGGATGGCCATTCTCCAGCGTCAGCCGGTCCACCGGGCCTTCGGGAGTTTCCAGTTGCTCCTCGCGCCGCGTCCCTTGCTGGTTGTGCCGCTCGATCCAGTAGCTCCAGTAGCCGTGCTTCTGATGGTCGTTCAGCTCGTTGTAGACCACCTCACGCACAAGTTGTCCAGCAGGAAGCGGTGCCTGTGGCTCAGCGCCAAAGGCCGTCTTCGACAGGGATATTGCTACCAGTCCAGCCACAGCCCAGGACACACGCATCGGATCGTCTCCGGTGGAGATGAAGTGAGAGCCAACTAGATTGTGCAGCAACAGCGACGGATTGTCGTGCAGAGTTCTGTGAAATCCCGAAGAAAAACCCGTAAATACCGAAATGGGCCGGAGCAGGCGCCCCTTTGTTGCACGGCCCCACCCCTTTTACCTGGCGCGCCGTTTGTGCATACTGATCTTCGAACCCCTGTTCCCGTCTGGACGGTGCAACAAAGCAATTCCTTTCTCATCTCGAAAAAGGAATTGCTTTGCGCCGTGATTGCCGGTTACCAGCCGATGGCAACGAGTAGCGTGTTGGGGTTTGCGCAGCTGATATCGCTTGAGTATCCGCCGGCATCGTTGTACGGGAAGGCATACTGCTGCATATTGATGGCCTGAGCTTCAATCCACTGCGCGTAGTGATCGTAGGGTTCCAGCTGATAGAAACTGGCTGGGTTCCCCCACATTCCCTGGTTGGTCAGGTCACCGGCGGCATTGAACTCCGCCGTGCCTGAGATCGGCGCGGTATGCCGGAAGATCGACGCTGAAAGGTCCGGGTTGTTCCCTAAGTTGGAGCCATTCGACCCTGCCTGCGCAAGCCCGGTAATTCCGTTGAATGACCAGATGCTGGAGATATAGTTGGTGTAGTAGTTCTGGTCTGCTCCGCCGGAATTGAAGCCCGCCGCGCCAGGCTCGATGATCCGGTACGGGGCATAGATCAAGTCAGACTGGAAGTCGCCACCCGCGGTAGAAGGAGCGGTGCTGGCATAGCGCTGGAAGGTAACAGAGCGGTCTTCCTTGAAAACCTGCAAATCCTCTCCAACCGCGATGTTGGTCCCTACCGTATTGTTGGCTCCATCGTCGCAGGTCAGTTGCATCGCGATCTTCACGTCGAAGGCGTCCACGCGCGTCGTGTCTACGTTGATCGAGGTGGGGCCGACGGTGAACTCGATGTAGTCCCAGTAGTCGGCGTTATCCTCATCCCCTGTTGGGTCATTGAGGAAGAAGTACATGCGCCCGGAAGAGTTGGCGCCCATCGCGTAGGTCGGATTCGCGGCGATCGAAGTATTCACCGTGCTTCCGTTGATGGTTGCCGTATAGGTTATCTGCGAGTCGGTGTACTTTCCGTTCGTCCGGTTCAGAAACTTGATCATCAAGGTATCCCCGGCGGGCGTGGCGGGTATGCCGCTTCCGTCGAAGAAGGGCGCGCCGCCCCATAAGTTCGGGTTGAGGGCGGGCGTGGTCGCGGTGACGGTTGCGCTCGATGGAGAAACTCCCAGCGAGCTTTTGGCGAGGACCTGGTAGTAATACTGGGTCGAGGCGGAAACCAATTCATCCTGGAACCAGTTACTCTTGGTGGTGCCGATCAGGTTGCTGCTGGACGGCGTGAAGGTTGCTATTGTGCTGCGATAGATGTAGTAGGTTGTCGCTACCGTCCCCACGCCCGAGTTAGTTGAGTTCCAGATCAGATCGATCTCGTTGGCGTCCTGCGCCATCGCGGTCAATCCGGTTAGAGCAGCGGGAGCGGCGGCGGACGGCGTTGCCGGCAGCGATGTGGCCGAGGCTGTGGCGGCAGGCGAAGCACCGGACAAGGTAGAAGCCACAACCATGTAGTAATAAGTCGTGGCAGGCTGAACTCCGGGTCCTGCGGCGGGAGTTAGCGTGGCGGGGTAATTGCTATCGAGATAGTTAGTAATTCCGATGGTGGTGCCCATCAGGTTCGATGCCGACGGAGTAAAGTTGGCCGTTGTGCTGCGGTAGATCGAGTAGTTGACCGGGGCGGTATTTGGAGCAGGGGCCGTGCTCGCAACCCAGCGCAGATCGATCTGCTGGGACGAAGAGCCCACTGCCGCCAGGCTGGTTGGAGGAGCGATTACTGCGGGAGCTGGCGTGGCGGTAGTGGCCTGCGCCGAGGCTGCCGATAAGCCTTCCGCATCTACCGCTTTCACGACGTAGTAGTAGGTTGTCGATCCGGTGAGACCGGTGTTGCTAAAGGTCGTGCCTGTCACCCCGCTGGCAATCAACGCGGTCGGATTCGCGCTCGTTCCGCCATAAACATTGTAGGAGCTGATATTGCAGTTGGCCGGAGGGGTAACCGCGGACCAACTCAGGTTGATGACACTGGGGTAGGCAGCCGTCGCAGTCAGACCCGTGGGAGCCGATGGAAGCGTGGTGCAGGGAGTGGCGTCAAGTATCTCGATGCCGTTGAACATCGGTTGATTCGTGGCGCCGTTGGTGAACGCGATCACCATATTGCCGCTGCTGTTGGCCGGCTCGGTGAACTGCTCAACCACCGCCGTATCGCCCGCGCCGGCCGTGGCAACAATGTCGAAGTTGGTCAGCACGGTCGTGCCGTTGATGGCCACATTGAATTCCCGGCTGCCGGCTGTCGTGAAATACAGCTCGGCAAAGTGCAGGCGAACGATGTAACTGGTTGCAGCGGTCAGGTTCGGAATCGTATACGTCACAACTCCCTGCCGTGCCGACTGATAGACCGCAGCGGGAGCAGCGGTTGCGACGATACTTGCGGGTATGGTGATTGCATTGGTGGTTGTGTCGGTGGTTCCGGCGGAGCCGTAGTCTTCGTCCGCGACAAAGGAATTGTCACCGCCGCCCGAGTTACTTACCGCCGGACCGCCAGCGTTGATTGACACATAACCGAGGCTAGAAGCCTGGGCTAGCGTGGTGGCAGTTGCGGTGTTGGACGCCGCCGAGGTGCCTGCCGAGTCGGTTGCCTCCACCGTGTAGCTGTACGCAGTGGAGGCTGTTAGCCCGGTGCTGGAATAAGTTGTTGTGCTGACGGTAGTGAGCAGGGTTCCGTTCTGGAAGACTTTGTATTGCACTCCAGAGGTGGTGCTGGCCGTCCAGGCGAGGTTGATCTGGCTGGACGAGGCTGCTGTAGCAGTCAGTTCCGTTGGTGCAGCGGGCGCGGAAGCTGAGGCAGAGGCAAACGTCGCCGAGTAGAAGTTCCAATCGGGGTTGTCCTGGTTGAGGGTGAGGGTTTGTGTGCCGGCTGGCAGCGTGACGGTGGCGGTTACCGTCTTCCATGTCTCCCAGCCGCCGGTGTTTGGAACATTCACCGAGCCGGTCAGGTTGGTTCCAGCGGCGTTGGAGAGGTGGAAGGCGTCAGTCGCGCCGTCGTTCGAGGCAACCGCGAAGGTGACCGTGTAGGTGCCTGCCGTGGCCACGTTGACGGTGTATTTGAACCACTGCCCGGCCTTGGTCCAGCCCAGGTCGTTGCCGCCGCCGGTGGCCGTGGTTGTTTCCAGGTCCACGCCGTCGGTGCGGTAGCTGTTATCGGTTCCGTTGACGGACAGTACGCTGTAAGCCACGCCCTGGCCGCCGGTGTCGTAGTTCTCGGCCTTCACCGTGCCGGGGATCGCCGCCGCCGTGCCGCCGTAAGGGGCTTCGGACGCCGCCGCAAACGTCGCCGAGTAGAAGTTCCAGTCGGGGTTGTCCTGGTTGAGGGTGAGGGTTTGCGTGCCGGCTGGCAGCGTGACGGTGGCGGTTACCGTCTTCCATGTCTCCCAGCCGCCGGTGTTTGGAACATTCACCGAGCCGGTCAGGTTGGTTCCAGCGGCGTTGGAGAGGTGGAAGGCGTCAGTCGCGCCGTCGTTCGAGGCAACCGCGAAGGTGACCGTGTAGGTGCCTGCCGTGGCCACGTTGACGGTGTATTTGAACCACTGCCCGGCCTTGGTCCAGCCCAGGTCGTTGCCGCCGCCGGTGGCCGTGGTTGTTTCCAGGTCCACGCCGTCGGTGCGGTAGCTGTTATCGGTTCCGTTGACGGACAGTACGCTGTAAGCCACGCCCTGGCCGCCGGTGTCGTAGTTCTCGGCCTTCACCGTGCCGGGGATCGCCGCCGCCGTGCCGCCGTAAGGGGCTTCGGACGCCGCCGCAAACGTCGCCGAGTAGAAGTTCCAGTCGGGGTTGTCCTGGTTGAGGGTGAGGGTTTGCGTGCCGGCCGGCAGCGTGACGGTGGCGGTTACCGTCTTCCATGTCTCCCAGCCGCCGGTGTTTGGAACGTTGACCGAGCCGGTCAGGTTGGTTCCCGCAGCGTTGGAGAGGTGGAAGGCGTCGGTTGCGCCGTCGTTCGAGGCAACCGCGAAGGTGACCGTGTAGGTGCCTGCCGTGGCCACGTTGACGGTGTATTTGAACCACTGCCCGGCCTTGGTCCAGCCCAGGTCGTTGCCGCCGCCGGTGGCCGTGGTTGTTTCCAAGTCCACGCCGTCGGTGCGGTAGCTGTTATCGGTTCCGTTGACTGACAGTACGCTGTAAGCGACGCCCTGGCCGCCGGTGTCGTAGTTCTCGGCCTTCACCGTGCCGGGGATCGCGGCCGCCGTGCCGCCGTAAGGGGCTTCGGGTGACGTGGTCGAGATGGTGTACGCGGCAGTTGCAACCGCGCTGTTGTTATCGCCGGTAGCAACGGCGATGGCTTCGATGGTTTCGGTTGCGCTCACTGGGATCGCCGCTGAGTAGAGCGTCGAAGCGGTGGTCGGCGTGGTTCCGTTGGTGGTGTAGTAGATCTTCGCGCCGGAGGTCGTGTCGTTGATCGTGACGGACTGCGCGCTGGTATACGTTCCTGCCGCTGGGCTGAATGTGGGTGTTGCCGCCGTAGTCGTTGTGCCGCTTGTATCGCACAAGGTCTCGCCGGGGTAGTTGACCGTTACCTGGTAGGCCTGCGTGCCGTCGAAGTTGACGATCGCCGTGCGGGTAGCGTCATTCGGATCGACCGTCGAAGTCCATGTACTCCAGACTCCGGGGAAGGCGCAGGTGGCGTCGCTATTGCCGCTGATGCCCAGCGCTTCCGCGGCAGTGGGGATGCGCATATTGAGGCTGCTGCAATAGTTGACGGCGCTGACTCCGGTGAATTGCGAGCCGGCTGCGGTGTCGGTTTCAATGGTGCGTGTCCAACTCAGGCCGGTCGAATTGTCGGTGACCAGAGCAGCATTGGCGGCGTTGATCGTATAGCGCTCGGTTGAGGCCCCGCACTGCGGGACGTTATAGACCTGAAGCTCCCAGATCGAGTATCCGTATTGGCCGCCGCGCAAGGTGCAGTAAATGCGGATGTAGCGTCCCTGAACGGTGGGGAAGTTTCTTTGATCTACCAAGCCGTCTCCGCCTACATTGCCGGTAACCACCAGGGCATTGCTCCAGTTCACGTTGTCGGTGGAGTATTGAATTGTGTAGTTCGCCGCGTAGGCATTTTCCCAGTAGATATACACGGTGTTGAAGGACTGAACGGAGCCGAGGTCCACCTCAAGCCACGAAGGATCCACTCCCGTGACCGGAGGCGTAGGCGGCGCGCCAGCTGTTATCGATCCCCAGCGCGTGGTGAGGCTGCCGTCGACAGCAAGGTTGGCAGTATTCGGTTGCTGAACGCTGCTGGCCGTGGCCGTCTTGTTCAGCGCCAGATTCACTCCCGGCGGCGCGAGCGTGAGGCTCGCCGCGGCGCTGGTGACAGGAGCATTGGCGGCGTTGTTGACCGTCACAGTGTAGGCACCGACATTGGCAGTACTCATCGCCGGAACCGAATAGGAAATGGTGCTGGAGGTTTGTGTGTTGCTCGCGAGAATAGTTGCCGAGCCGCCTGTCGGAGTAAAGTTCCACTGGTAAGTGTAGGGTGCGGAGCCAGCGACTACCGCTGTGAACTGCACAGGCAAGTTTGCCCCGACGATCTGGCTAACAGGCTGGGTGGTGATGGAGACCGGCGTAGGCGCGGCAATGGTAACAACCGCTGTTGCGGATTGGAGCTGACCGAGAGGGTTGCTGACGATGACATAAAAGCTGTCTGTCCCGGTAGCTGTGAATACAGATGTGGTGTAGCTGGTCTGCGGCCCGGATTGCACTTGAGAGCCGTTCTCATACCAGGCGTAATTGAGCGCCGGCGATCCGGTGGCAGCCACTGTTACAGTTGCAGATTGTCCAACGACTACGGTCTGCGAAGCCGGCTGCGTGGTGATTGCCACACTGGCCGCCGCGTCCACGGTCAGCGTCACGGAATTCGAGGTCACTGAGCCATACGTGCTGCTGATCGTCACCGTGACGGTGTTGCCGTTTTCCGCCAGAGTCGTGGCGGGAGTGGTGTAGCTGGGGCTGTTTGTGCCGACCGTGCTGCCATTTTGAGACCATTGATAGGTGAGTGTTCCGCTGCCGCTGGCGGCAACGGTAAAGGTTGCAGGGAAACCCGCCGTGGTCGCCGTGTTGACTGGCGGCACGATGATTGCCGGAGGTTGTGTCTGCGGTGGAGCAGGAGGCGTAACCGAGGTAAGCGTGACGGTGCTGCTTGTCAATCCAGGCGCGGAGGCAGTCACCGTTACCGTTCCGGGAGTGAAGGTGCTGCGCAGGGCAATCTTTTGCAACCCGCCCTCGAAGTTCAGCTCCGGATCGCCGGGTGAGTGGAAGAAGGCATAGGGCAGGCCGCCGATCACCGTGCTGTTGGCCTCGGAGAAGGCATCCTGGTAGTAAGTTGTCCACGAGGGGTCGGCGACGAGTTGTTGCGTGCCGCCCATGTAAGTGGCTGGGCCGGTCACCTTAAAAGTGACATTGTCCTGCGCGGTGGGCACCCAGTTGTTATTCGCGTCTTCAACCTCGGCCTGCACAAAGGCAGCGTCAGAACCGTTGGCAGTCCACTGGAAGCTGGTGCCATCCGGCTTGACCACTTCGGGTACAACGGTGAGTACGATCTTGTTCTCGGCTCCTGCTGTCGTCCGCGTATCGGTCACGCCCGGAACCACATTGCCGTTGATATCCAGGCACTCCGCTGCAACCGTGCCCGAGGCCCAGTTCACCATCCAGGAAACCTGGCCGGGCATAACGGTGGTGTCTTGAGTGAGATTGGTATTCGAGTCAACATCCCACGGGTTGGGAACCTGATCCGCGAGGGCCGCGCCCGTCACCGGATCTTTGGCAAAGCCGTTGATCAGCAGGCGAACCGAGGGGCAGTTGCTGAAGGCGCTCTCCTGAAGCGGAGTGCCTGCGGTGTACTCATAGGCGCGATTCCAATGATGCGCCAGGTGAACCACTGGCTTGAGCGTGTAAGGCACCCAGTTAGCCTGATAAATGTAGTAGAGCAGCCGGGGAAACCTGTTCGCGTCCACCGAGGAGTAACCCAGTGAACGGACCATGTTCTGCATAGGACAGGTAGGTTGAGTCGATTGAAACTCCGCCCAGCAACTAATCTCGCCCGGCGTTTCGGCAAAGTACCATTGCGCCATTCCAAAGGCATTGGCCGCGCGGCCCTGACGCCAATCGTTCAAATAAGGGGCTGCAAAAGCCAGTTCGTAATCATAGGACCAAATTTGATTGGCTCCGGTGCCGGTAGAAGTGCCGCGCCCGGTTCCCATATCGTCCCAATACTCGGCTCCGAAGGAGGGGTTATTGGGATTTGTATTCTTGACTCCCGCCTCGCAGCCTGCTCCGTCGCATTCGCCCATAAATGCATAGGCAGGACTATAGGTACGATCAGCCTGCACGCGCGGGCTGATATTGTCCCACGATAGGTCTATGGCCGCAAGCTCATCCGCAAGGGTCGGATTCATGCCGCCGTTATCTTCTTCCCAGTCAAGAATCGACGGATGGCTGCGGTCGCGGATAATCATGTCGCGATGCAGTTCCTGCTTTAACTGAAGATCGTCGGCGGTCGGGTCGGACGTGGCGTTCCAATAGCCCTCGCCGTCGCCGCTGGGCTGGTCGATCATGATGCCGTAGGCATCGGCTGCCTCTACCATCTCTTCACTACTGGTTGAGTGGCCAGGCCGCCAGACATTGCCGCCCTGCGCCGCGATCTGCGCCATATCGCGGTACCACTGCTCGTCCGGAACCGAGGAGCCAAGACCCGGATAATCGTAGCGGCTTGCGCCGCCCCACAGATACATTGCATGGCCGTTGAAGTAAGGAAAGTTCGCATCCCATGTGATGGTGCGAATGCCCAGCGGACTCTGCGCCGAATCCACCACTACGCCATTCACGCTGACGATGTGATAGACCTTGTACATATAAGGCGTGCCATAAATCGAGTTATTCGGATACCACAAGGTCGGATTGGGAACAGTAATCAACTGTTCAAACATTGGCGTTGGACCGGAGGGAAATGTGCTGGGCGTCATCGCCGGCACGGACTGCGTGACCGGCGGCGCGGTCACAATCACGTTTCCTTGCTCGTCCACAATCTGCGTGGTCAAGGTAACCGTCTGCGCGGTGGAGCTTTCATTGAGAACGTTCGTCTGCACCTCGACTACAGCCGAGGCCGCCGTGGCCGTGCCAGACGCGGCTGGAACCTCAGAGACCGTGCCAACATAAGTACCCCAGGTCTTCTGGTTCGAGTAGCTATTTACAGGAATATGAACCGGATTCGTAACATACATGTAAACATTGCGAAACAATCCGGCCATCGCCTGGCCGAAGCGAAACGCCCCTGAGAATGCCGGCTGCTCATACCACGAGGCGCCGCGCGATACATCGATCGCGATCACGTTGTCGGTGGCCCCGTCGGTATGCAGATAAGGCGTCAGATCAACAATCACCGGGATGAAGCCCACCACATGGGTCGCCTGCGCGTCTGCGGCGACAGCGCTCACGCCGGGCAGAAGCGTGCCGTTGATGAAGACTTGAATCCCCGTATGTGAGCCTTCAATGTTCAGCATGAACTTCTGGCTCGCATACTTCGGGTCCACCTTGAAGTGCAGGCGGTACCAGTTGTAGTTGCCGGTCAGAGACCCCTGTCCGCCGCCGGAGGTCTGGTTGATGTAGGTGCGAGGGATATTCGCGTCATAAGGCAAGCCCACCTGCTGCCAGGTCGCAGCGCTGTCCGTGCTCTCCACAAAACTGGGACTCGAATAGGTCGTCGAGTTGTTCGTGTTCTGGTACCACCATTGGCTCTGCGGCGCATTCGATGCCGAGGCGGCGCTGGCCACGTACTCCGGCACGCCAGCAGCCAGGTTGATCGAGAAGCGCTGCGAGATCGGCAGCGACGCCTCCACCTGCTGTGCGCGCGCCGCGGTCGAGCACAGTCCGGCGACCAGGAGCAAAAGCATCGCCACTGCAATCAGCGCCTCGCTGATTCCTCGTATATCGCCACGCAGGTACATTCCCGCAAGCGTTTGTGTTTCGAATTTTGAGCGGTGATCTTCCAGGCTGCGGCGATCGGACGTATAGCGTACGCACGAGGACGAGGGCTGCATAAGGCTCCTTTTGAGCAATAGGGAATGGAGTAGAAGGGCAGGCAGTACCCGGTGAATGGAATGGCGGCGCTCATCAATGATGAGCTGATCTGGCAGGTGCTTTACTGTCCGTTTAAGTCCATTGCCTGCCAGACGCGGAAAATTCAAGCGTAATGCCGATTTTCAGGCAATCGGAGAACCACTTTCAGGCAGTTGCAAGCTGTTCTGTTTCAGTGCTATCGAGAACGACGGCTCATCGCCCCGTAAACACCCGTATACAGCGCTGGCTACAACGCACACACCCGTATACATGCAGCGATTGCACAGATGGCGCAACGAAAACGCCGCAGAAATTCAGGCAGGAATCGAGTTTGTGGTCCTGACAATCTTCATTATAGGTTTGAATCCCTCTCTACCTCTGAGTCGAGCTTTATAAAATGCCTTGAATCGCCCCTCTCTCACCCCCCGGGCGCTATTTCAGCCGGCAAATCGGCACTCCCCGAACAGAACAGCTTTCAGCAAGAATCCTGTTCGGGGAGCCTGTTTTCAGAGGCTATCCCATGTCCTTAAATCCACGCCGGTGAACCGGACTGAAGCCATCACGGGCACGGTTTCGGCCGCGAAACCCTTTCAACAGCGAGTATAGAACCCCTCGCTGAGCAGGCAAACTGCCTTTTCTTCGCGCCGAAGTCTATTTAAACTGCCGGAGCATGTCGTTGACGTAGTAGGCAATTACCACGACCGTCATGATCGCGGAAAGCCACAGAGTTACCTTCACCGCCGGCTGGATCTTGTTGACCTTGGCCACGATAGCGGCCTGTGCGTTTTTGTGCTCATTAAAGGAATCGTCCAGGAAGACCTGATCCTCTTCATCGCGGGTCAGGGCTTCGCGATACAGGTATAGGCTAGCAAAAGCAACTACGGCAACTCCCCAAACAGACCACAGGATGGGAACTAGACTGGTCATAAGCGCCTCCTTCAAAACTTCTAGGGTCCCAGATACCGGCGGGTCCGTGAACGGAATCGCGGTCTCGTGAGTAGAGGGGCCTTACGGTTGATCATCATACCCCGGTATTGATTCACTTGTCGTGCAAAAAGTGACGAAAAAGTGGAGCAATTTTCAATCGCCGGTGCAAAAAGAGCCGGGAAGCCTTCCCGATTCGCCTGCGGAGCTTGATTACTGAAATCGTCAGGCAACCTTGCGACTTTCCCGCTTCCGGTTGCATCGAATAGCATGAAAGTACGACCAATTCTGTCCGAGGGCTTGAATCCCGGCTCACGGAGCGGTAAAGTTAAGGTCAAGTACGCATTTCAGCAGACTGGAGTTTCCATGGCCACCATCGCCGAAGTACCCGCACAGGAAGCCGTCAAAACAGCCCCTCTCCACCTGACCCCGCAGGCCATTGCCAAAGTTCGCGAGATCATGGCCAGCCAGGATCCCCTGCCCGCCGGTCTCCGCATCGGTGTCGTCGGTGGCGGCTGTTCAGGGTTCCAGTACTCCATGGCTTTTGAGAACCAGGCTGGCATGATGGACAAGGTCTTCCCCTTCGACGACCTCAAGGTCTTTGTCGACGCCACCTCGCTCATGTACCTGAACGGCTGCATCGTTGATTACGTCGAGACCCTGGAAGCCGCCGGCTTCAAGTTCGAGAATCCGCAAGTCAAGAGCACCTGCGGCTGCGGCTCGTCCTTCAGCGTCTAATAGGCAGCGTCTAAATCTGCGGTTTGCCGCTCTCTCACTCGCACGGCCCATTCCTCGTTTGAGGGATGGGCCGTTTGTGTTTTAAATCGCCGAGAATGTTGTGCGACTACTTTAAGTGATGGAGGAATTGACTCAGTTGATGAATCCAATTCTGCCAGTCCCCCGACACGACCTTTTCCTCGAACTTTCCGGCGGCTTTTGTAGCGGTTTCGGCTGCGACTTTCTTGAAGAACTCGATGCCTCTGGATACAACGCGATTGTCAGGGGATTTCTTGCCAAGCTCGGCCTTTGTTGACTGGTATTCATGCTCAAGTTCCGCTGCCTTCGCAGTTGAAAGCCCGAGTTCTCCGCGGCGGTCCATGATTTTTTCGAGGAGGGCGAGAAGTGCGGAGTTGTCGTTGACGGTCTGGTGGAAATCAACTTTGGATTCATCGTTCGATATGACTACTCTACTCACTGGAGCATTGAAGACGTTCTGCGGAGCGCCCGCAGTAAGCATCGCCGGAATCAGTCCTCCGAAGAGGAGTTTTTCTAAGTACTTCTTCTCGATCCTCTCTCGATTTAATTCGTCATCTCGTAATGCTAGTTGAGCCTGGACCACCTGCACAGCGTCAGCATTGATTGAATCAGCCTTTTCTTTATCAGCATCGCCGACGCTGATACGGATCTTTGCTCCTCCGCCGGTTTCTTCGATGGATTTTAGGCGGATATTGGTTTCTGGATGCAGCGACGCAAGATGATGGAGCAGGGCTGGCAATGTGTTTAGCTCGAAACTGGTGGTGCCGCCGGGGTAGAACAACTCTATGCAGGCTTGATCGGAGTAGAGTCTTTCAAACTCGCCGGGAGCGTATTCAGTTGGTTCCTTGCCTTCTTTGTCCCAGTATGCGCGCTCGCAGATTATGCCCTTGATAGACCAGCCTGCTCGTTGCGTTTCCCACAGCTTTATGCCGGTCGCCTTGGCTCCGTCCAACATTGCGTGTTGAAGGGTAGCGGAGTTTAGGTCCGCCCCGCTCAGGTCCACCCTACTCAGATTCGCCCCGCCAAGGTCCGCATCTCTCAGGCCTGCCTCGGTCAAGTTCGCCTCAATCAGGTTCGCCAAGATAAGTTTCGCCTCGCGCAGGTTCGCCTTGCTCAGGTTAGCCTCGCTGAGGTCCGCCGCGCGCAGCTTCGCCCCAATCAATTTCGCCCCGCTCAGATCCGCCTTGATCAGGTTCGCTCCACTCAAGTTTGCATCACTCAGGTTTGCGTCGATCAAGCTGGCCTCGCTCAGGTCTGCCACGCACAGGCTCGCCCCGCTCAGATCCGCCTCGCGCAGTCCCACCCCGAACAGGCTGGCCTCGTTCAGTTCCGCCTCGCTAAGGTCCACCCCGTTAAGGTCCACCTCAATGTGCGGATTCTGATTCCTCCAGTCATTCCACGCGTCGAGGCCCTCCATAATGTTCGCGAGATGTTCAGGATTGGCCACGGAGGTAGCATAGCAAAGAATGGCATTGACGAAACACAATAAGAACCGTTGCCGTCCGCTTGCGAAGAACGGCAATCTTCCAGTCAGAGCGTAACGACCTTGAGGCCGGGAATCAGCTGGAAGTGGCGGAGATTGACCGTCAGCACAGAGAATCCGAGAGAAAGCGCGGTGGCTCCGATTAACAGATCGCCGAAGGGAATTGTCCGGCCCAGACTTTGCTGTTCACCGCCGATCTTTCCTGCGAGCAGTGCGGTAGCTTTGGTATATGGGTAGACCGTCAAGCAACTGAGCAATTCTTCAATAAACGATTGGCGAGGAAGCCGCAACTGCGGTGTTGGCGCGCGATGAATGCCGTGGACAAGTTCAGTGAGTCCAACCGCAGAGAGTGCTGAATCCTGATCGCCTGTGATGGAAACTACGCGCTCAAGAAGCCATTCAACTGTGCCAGCCCTCCGCTCGGCTTCAATGACGACACTGGAGTCGAGAATCAGGCCCACGGATCTTTGAGGGTTTCGGAGTTTTCTGCAATCACTGCTTCAAGATCGCGAGAAAATCCGGGGTCGAGACGCGCAGTTGAACCATGCAGCCGTGCCAGACGCAGCGATTCCGAGAGCTTCCGCAGCGGGGACTCTTCGGCTGCCCGCCATACGACTGAGGTCGCTCCGTCGTCTTCCACGACAACTTCCGCCCCAGCGCGCACACTGGCCATCAGGGAGGTGAAATTCCTTGCTGCCTCGGCTTCCGGGATGTGAATCGTCGCCATGCCTTCGATAATACTCCGAAATCCGATTAAAATGCCTCGGAAACAGTTTTCCTACCAGGAAGAGCCTTCCTTACGGCAATGACTAGCCCACTCGCCCAGGCCAACGGAACAATTGTGAATTCGAGATCGGCAGCAAGGCGGTCGACAAGTACCGGCACTTTTGCCGCGTGACCTTCTGGCCAATTGGGCTGCGGAAGCAGATCGTCGATCACATAAAATCCGCCTGGCTTCACGGCAGCCAGGGCTGCGTCCAGAGCCTCGTATTTGCCGGGCATCGCATCGGCAAATACAAGATCGAAGCTGAGCTGGGGCTGGCTGCGGAGGAAGGCCGCGCCATCCTCGTTGAGCAGTGTGAGGCGTCCGTCAGTACCAAGAAACCGCTGGGCGACGGCTTGCGCATCCGGGTCGGTATCGACGCTGGTGAGGGTGGATGCTTCGTCCATGCCGGACAGTATCCATGCAGTGGCAATCCCGGTGCCCGTGCCGAGTTCGAGCAGGCGGCCGCCGGGTTTGGAGGCAGCAAGGGCCCGCAGTAATGCGCCGGTACGGGGTTCGGATGCCATGCCGAAATTCAACTCGGCAGTTTGGGCTTCGATAGCGGCCAGTGCGGCAGGCGGAGCAACGTAGAGAAGTTCTTCCATGGAGCTTTAGATTACATCGCTTCGGAAACGATGCGCGCCACCAGATCGTACTCATGCGCTTCGGTGATCTCAGCGCGGTAGAATCGCCCTGCTTCCAGCTTATCCAGGTCGCCGAAGTCGTTGATATACACCTTGCCATCAATCTCCGGCGCATGGAACTGGGTGCGGCCTTCCCACAGCAGCGGAGTCTCGTCGCTCTCGCCCTCGGCCAGCAGAACCAGCTCACGGCCCACCCACTGCTGCTTGGCCTTCTTTGAAATGGATTGCTGGAGCTTCATCAGCTTGCGCTTGCGGGCTTCAATCGTTCGTTTGGGAACCTTCGCGTCGAGCGAAAATGCTCCAGATCCTTCCTCGTCTGAATAATTAAAGACGCCGAGCCAGTCGAATTTTGCTTCGGTGATGAACTCCTGCAAAATCTCAAAGTCGCGGAGCGACTCGCCAGGGAAGCCGACGATGAACGAAGTACGCAGCGCGATCCCCGGCACCGCCGCGCGGACTTTTGCGAGCGTCTTCAGAAAAATCTCGGCGCCCGCGCCGCGCTTCATCGTCTTCAATACATCAGGCGATGCGTGTTGTAACGGCAGATCAAGATACTTGCAGATGTTGTCGTGCTTCGCAATGGTGTCGAGGAGCTTGCCGGTCACGCGATTCGGATACGCATAGAGAAAGCGCAGCCAGCGCAAACCTTCAATGCCAGCAAGTGCGTCGAGCAGCAGCGCCAGCCCATCCTTGATGCCCAGGTCTTCGCCGTAGCAGGTGGTGTCCTGCCCGATCAGCGTAATCTCCCGCACGCCGCGCGCGACCAACTGCTGCGCCTCGGCAACCACCGATTCAAAACGCCGTGAGCGGAACTTGCCGCGCAGGTTGGGGATCACGCAGAAGCTGCATGGATGGTCACAGCCCTCGGCGATTTTGATATACGCCGAAGACTTCGGAGTCGTGAAGAAGCGCGGTGTAGTCTCATCGTAAAGATAGGTCGGCAGCAGATGTGCCGCGCCCTGCCAGTCATCACGCTTGAAGCGGCCCTGCTGCTCGCGGTGGTCGCCTTCGGGCCTGAAAGCGGTCTGGCTGTGCTTATGCGTGCCCGCCTGCGATTCCTGCCCCGGCAGCGCCACAGCCGCCTGCGCTCCTGTCAAAATATTGAAGGGCGAGATCGTCGCGGCAGACGGTGCAGGCGTCAGTCCCGCGGCTTCCAGAATCGATTCCAGTTCGCCGGTTCCGACGACTGCATCCACTTCAGGAATATTCTTCTGAATTTCGTCGCGGTACCGCTCGACGAGGCACCCGGCGACGATCAGCTTGCGGGCTGAGCCGTTGGTCTTGTGGCGGACCATCTCCAGAATCGTGTCAACGGATTCCTGTTTGGCGGTGTCGATAAAGCTGCACGTGTTGACGACCAGAATCTCGGCCTCTTCGGGATTGCCGGTCAGCCGCGCGCCGGCGCGGTCGAGCAGGCCCATCATCACCTCGGAGTCAACGAGGTTCTTCGGGCAGCCTAACGAAATAAAACCCACGGTAGGAGCCGCGGGCGGGGAAAGTTTGCTCACACTTCCATTGTACCGGGGATGCGATTCCGGCGATACAGTCTGCGTGAGACATAAGTCACGATCTTCGCCGACAAATCTGGACCGGCGAAAGACGGAGGCAACCTTGCATCCAGCTAAAAACTCGTCTTGCGCTGCGGAAACCAGGTCAGTTGAATCGTTGTCGAAGTCACCGACTGCGTGCCCGGCCCATAGATCGGCGCGGTCCACTTCTCGTAGACAAAGTTGCCGTTGATCTCGAACTCCTTGCCGATGCGCTTGACGGCCTGGAAATTGATGTCGTTCAGCGTGGTTCCGCCGGCGATGAAGCTATTGACTACTTTCTGGTTGCGCACTCCGGCCTGGATCCATTCGTTGCCGCTGAGGTGCCAGGTAAGCCAACCCTGGCCGCCCTTGGCTTCGCGACCAATCCAATCGCCGAAGAGGAAGCCCTTGTTGGTGTATCCCTGTTTCTGAATTGATTCCCAGTACATGAAGTGTCCGTCGATCTGCGCTCCATTGCTATTGGTTGGATCGGTGGAAGCCGCTTCCACTCTCAGGTCGAGCTTGGGCAGGCCCGGCACATGGGAGAGATAGATTCCAGGACGGTACGCGGCGCGGCGCGGCGCGTCAGCGGGGGATACATCGTCGTGGACCTCGGAGTCGGTATAGAGCGTGAGCCAATTACGCACAAACGGCAGCCGGTAGCTGAAGTCAAAGGCCGCAAAGCGCGCGCCAGGGTCCTCGGAGCTATTTTTGATCGGCGAATCTGGAGCGACGGTGCTGAAGAAGCTGCGCAAAAAGGTATGCAAAGTAATCGGCTCGTGGCCCTTGCCGCCCCAGATCACCGTGCGCTCAAAGCCGAATTCAAGATTCTTCGTCGGGCGCAGACTGATCTTCTCCACATGCACCCAGGGATCGTTCGGCGCAATGTGTCCCTTGAGCGAACCGACCAGGAACTCATAGCGGAAGGGGCCAGTCAACCGCGAAAGCAGCGGCACATGCAGCGGCTCAATGCGATTGATGTGGAAGCTGTAAATATTTTCGGCGTTGTTGGAATAAGCCATGCCGCCGCCCAGCCCCGGTCCCATCCAATCATCCTGCTTGCCAAAGGAGATATCGTGTTTCAGAAAATTCACCGAAGCATACGCCTCCATCAAGCGGCCAGTCGTCGTGGACGGCACGGGACCTAATGGGATCGTCGCCTGGTTATACGGCAGACCCGTAGCTTTGTCGATAAACTCGATGTTGTCGATAACGGAGAGCGCCTCAGCCAGCGCAGTCGAGTAGCCGGTCGCCGATGGCGCGCCTTGAAACTCGCCGCGCGCATATAAAGTAAAACGCCCCGCCGAAGCATAGCCGCTCGCTCCGGAATAGTTGTTGAAGCCATTTGCATAGGGGCGGCCGTAATCGTTGACGATTGTCTGGCCGAGATGGAAGCTGTCGCGCAGCGGTGTGCCGCTCATCACGCGCGAGGCGCTATAGACCGACTCGACCCGCGACAGCCCTTTGAGCTTGCCGCAGGGGCCTTCGCTGTCCACGCGCAGCTCATGGGTCAGAGCTTCATAGATGCTCTCTGCCTCATCGGCAGACGGCGTTCCAGCTTCGTCTTGTAATCTTGCACCTGCCTCTTCCAGCATATGGCTTAGGCTGCCCCGCGTGTAGGGGCGTATCCCCAGGAAGATGTCATCAATAAAGCCCAATGAATAAAGCCGTAGCACCGCTGGATACACCCAGCTATCAACCGGAATATACGGCGAACCCAGCACCGCAGGCTCACATACCGGCGCTGAGCCGCTCTTGTCATCGCTAAGCAACGGCGCGCTGAGCAGCGTACCGGAAGCCGCGCCAGGTTCACCAGCTTTAGGTTCCTCGGCCTGCAGTGGGCGAAGAACAAGCAACAGAATTCCTGCCAGTGCAGCAATCGAGAATAATCGGTTGGGGGTGGGCCGAACGCCGCTAAATTTCATGTCACAACTTTATCATCTGGCCGGTCCAAGCAGGTCCATTAAAAATCATCTTGTTAGCGGTTGGGCCATGCTGGATCATAGCCGTCGTGCACGTTTGCTTCAATATGAATTCGCTGCTGCCAACGCTTTCAAAACTTCAGCGCCCACTCTTTGCGGATCAAAGTCCGCTCCCGCACAGCATATAACTCGCTCACTGCGACTTCCTTGTCGGCAGCAGATTTACCCGCCGCCGCAAAGGCATTTTCAAGTTCCTTCTCAAAGGATGCTAGTACTTCCTGCTTCCATCCATCGCGGAAAATCCCCTTGCGGCCAAGATAAGTCTCCATCTGTGCAATCGCGTCCGCGCCCGCACGCATCCGGCAATCAATCATCGTCGGCCCGCGCCCGCGCCGCGCCCGACCAATCGACTCGTACGCCACGCGGTATACCGCAACCACATCGCTGCCATCCACGGGCATTGCCGGTATCTTCGCACCCGCGGCCCGCTCTGCAATCTCGTCCGCTGATAACTGGCCATTCGTTTCGCCATCGCGGTTCTGGCAGACAAAAAGAATCGGCAGCTCATGTGCTCCGGCAAACTCCAACGCCTCGCTCCATAACTCAAGCGCCTGCTGCCCTTCGCCGCAAAAGGCCACGGCAACCCGGCTATTGCTCTGCACCTTATTGGCCAGCGCAACACCCGTCGCAATGTTCAACGCCGCCGAACTCTCAGCAGCTCCAGCAACCACATTCAGCGGTCCGTATCCCTGCGCGAAACCTGTTTCTATCGGCGCTGCGCCCGCCATCAACTCCGCAAAAAAACTCAGCGGCGCGCCCTTCACCAATGCCGGAGCCAGATTTCCCTGCGCTGTTGCCAGCGTATCTTCCGCAGTCAGATCAATCGCCACGCCGGCTGCCGCAGCCTCCCAACCCAGCGCATCATTAAACCATCCGCCCAGTTCACGCGCCCGCTCAGCAAGCCTGCGGCACCTCAGCAGATGGCTGTACAGAGCAAGCAGCTTCTCATTCGAGATCAGCGAGAATCCCTCGCTTACCGCTGGAACCGTCTCTGCCACGGCAGTTTTATTTTGCAATTTTTGCTTCTCTTTCATGTCTTCCAGATGTCAATGCTTGTAGCGATTGTAACGGTAGTTGTTATCCCGTACCGCCCCGATTACGTAGAATAATCCGCATTGATATGCACGTATTCATGCGTCAGATCCGTCGTCCAGAAGACGCACTCACCCTCGCCCTGATGCAATTCAATCGTTATGGAGAATTCCGGCTGCGCAATGTAATCATGCGCAGCCTTCTCGTCAAACTCCGCTGCCCGCCCGCCGTTGCTGCAAATCCGCAACTCGCCAAACCAGATGTCGATCCGCTCGGGATCAATCTCAGCGCCGCTATACCCAATGGCCGCTGCCAGCCGTCCCCAATTCGGGTCGCCGCCCGCCCACGCCGTTTTCACCAGCGGCGAGTGCGCAATCGCCTTGGCCACGCGCAGCGCATCGGCGTCCGTCGCCGCGCCATTCACGCGCAGCTCGACAACGTGCGTCACGCCTTCGCCATCGGCGACAATCTGCCGCGCCAGCGAGGTGCAAACCTGCGTCAACGCTCGCGCAAACTCGCTGTTGCCTGCGCCCACCGTCGCGCCGCTCGCGCCCGAGGCCAGCAGTAGCACCGTATCGTTCGTCGACGTATCCCCATCGACAGAGACGCGGTTAAAGCTCACCTCAATCGCCGGCCTGAGGTAGCCGCTCAGGACCGCAGGCTCGATGGCCGCATCGGTCAGCACATACACCAGCATCGTTGCGTGAGGAATCAACTGCGGATGAATCATGCCGGAGCCTTTGCCCAGCGCGGCAATCCGCACCTCGCGTCCGTCGATCTCCAGCCGCGCAAAGGCCGTCTTCTCCACCAGGTCGGTGGTCAGAATCGCCTGCGCTACCTGCTGGAAATGGTCGCCCTCGGGGCCAATCTGCGCCTTCAAGCTCGGCAGCGCGGCGACCAACTTCTCTACCGGCAACGGGACCCCGATAATGCCCGTTGATGAAGGGAAGACCTCTTCCGGCTTGCAGCCAAAGGTCTCCGCGGCCGCAGAGCAAGTAGCCCGCGCGGCATCGAGGCCAGCCTGCCCTGCGGCGCAGTTCGCATTGCCCGCGTTGATCGCCACAACGCGCACCTTGCCACCTGTCGCGGTGAGATTCTCCTTGTCGATAATCAGCGGAGCTGCGGTTACGCGGTTCGCTGTGAACGCTGCGGCAGCGCTGGCCGGTTCGTCGGCCACAATCAGCGCAAAATCCGTGCGCCCGCTCTTCTTCAGCCCTGCTTTGACAGCGCCAAAGCGAAAGCCGCGTGGGATCAAGAATTGAGATAGGTCGCTCATGGTTCCCATTTAATCTAGCAGGTGGGGGTTGAATGACGGAAAATCGCAGCACTGCAACCGCGTTGCCCGAGCCGGACCAGTTTCTAACCATGCGCCAGGTCAACGTCGCCCGCGGCGACCGCATCGTCCTGCACGACGTCAATCTCTCCATACGCGCGGGTGAGCATGTGGCTATTCTTGGCCCCAACGGCTGCGGTAAATCCACGCTGATTCTGGCGATGAGCTGCCAGCTCTACCCCATCTTCCGCCCCGGCATGACCGTCCGCATCTTTGGCCGCGACCGTTGGGATATCACGCAGCTCCGCAAGCATTTTGGCATCGTCGCCGCCAGCCTCATCGGCGAGCTCCCCGGCGAGCGCACTGCCGTCACCACCGGACTCGACGCCGTCATCGCCGGCTTCTTCTCTGCATCGACCCTTTGGCCCAACCTCCACGTCACCGATGAAATGAGATCGAGAGCCGCCGAAGCTCTCGAACGCATCGAGGCCTCGCATCTCGCTCACCAACTTGTCGGCGAAATGTCCGCCGGAGAAAAACGCCGCATCCTGATTGCGCGCGCATTGGTACACCGTCCCCGGCAGTTGCTGCTCGACGAGCCATCCAACGCCCTCGACCTCGCCGCCCAGCGCGAGCTGCGCGATACCCTCCGCCGACTCAGCCGCGAAGGCACCGGCCTGGTTCTCGTCACCCACCACCTCGGCGACATCCTGCCCGAGATCGACCGCGTCATCCTGATGAGCAATGGCCGCATCCAGGCCGACGGCCCGCGCGCCGAGCTATTAACTGAGCCGCGCCTCAGCGAACTCTTTAAGACCCCCATCCGCATTGGAAGAGATCAGGAGTGGCTGCATAGCTGGTGAGAGTTGGGTTCGCGCAAAAAAAGCAAAAACGACAGAGATACAATCTCAGTGAACGCCGGACGAAAGGCAAAAGCCATGGAAGAGATGAAATTCTGCTGCCCCGGATTCGAGTATTGGTGCGGGGAGGCAGGCCAACGCGGTTTCGGTATCTTTGCCGTCGTTCAAGATGGCTCCGAACCAGATTTTATTCTCCAACAACGAGCTGTCGATCTCGGTGCGGAGATCCCATCTTTTGCACCCGCTCCGCTGACTCTGATAGCGGAGCTTTATATCCACAACTGCCCCTGGTGCGGAGTAAGTTTGAAGGAGTTTTACCGGAAGACAGCGAAGGGAATCGAACGATCCGATCTCAAGCTGGACTAAATTATCACGGGCCGATAAGAGTGCGCCCAGACGGAAAGATTCATTTGTCCCGTATAAATATTTCGCAGGAAGTAGGGCCGCCGTCAGAATCTACTTTCCCGAGATAACGACTCTTCGCGCATTCCGTCTATCTTGTATCGAAGTCCAGGAACAAAAGCGAAAATTTCCGTCGTGAATTTGTCATTGGATTTAGTGCGAGGCGGTATGAACACCGAGCGATTGAAACAGTCCGAAACCTCTTTCGTTGATTCGGCGCAGTGCGCGGGCGACGACTCAGGCAACAGCTTTCTTGGAAATGTCATTGATGAAAAGCCCCTCTGGGCAGGACTCTACGAGAGTCTCCGCGATGCCTTCTTCCCGCTCCGGCTTCCGCCGTTGGAGTTAATCTCAATGCCGATCCCGGCCCCGGATCGCATGGCGGTCAAGACGAACCCATGGGCTATCGGCGCGGCAACCATCGCCAACGGCGGCATTCTTGCGCTCATCCTGTGGATGGGACTGAGCGCCACGATGAACCCTCCTCCGAAATCACCTTTGGGGCAGAACCTCCATCTCAAAGACTTTTCCCTTTTCGCGCCGTCAACTGCAAGAACGGGCGGCAGTGAAGGAAGCGGCTCCAATGAGCGCACAGACCCTATCGAGGGCAGACTGCCTCGAAGGGAAGAGATGCCCATTACGCCTCCGCAGGTTCGATTCATTGAGAACCCACGGCTTCCCGTCGATTCGGCAATAGCGGTTCCTCTTGAAATCAAGCTGCCTGAGAATCCATCGCTTCCCAATATCGGTGTATACCGTTCAACAAACGTCACCCTGGCTTCTGACGGTCCGGGCACGAAAGCTGGCATCGGTAGCGGGTCGCATGGCAGCTACGGGCCGGGCAATGGGGATGGCCCTGGCTTCAATAGTGGAAATGGGGACTCGGTTTATACGCCTGGTGTTGGCGGAGTCTCTGCACCGGTTCCAATCCTGACTCCGGAAGCAGAGTTCTCCGACGAGGCGCGCCGGAATAAGTATCAGGGTGTCTGCATGATTGAGGCCATCGTTGATTCACGAGGCTACCCTCGAAGCCTGCGAGTGGTGAACTCGCTGGGGATGGGCCTGGATGAAAAGGCGCTCGAAGCGGTTCAGAAATACAGATTCAAACCGGCCATGAAAGATGGCAAGCCGGTTTCATCCATCATCAATGTCGCGGTGAACTTCCGGTTGTTTTAGGGAGACCCACTCAAGCCGCTTTGAACGGCTCACAAGGCAAAGTCTCCAGGATTTTCCAGGGATGAAATCGCCGATCCGCTGTAAGTCGGTTGAACTTTTCAGGCTAAATTCCCGTATTCTGTCTCTAAACCTGGGGAGGGGATTGAATGGCAGATACATCCGTAGTGAACATTGAAGCTGGCAAGGAGAAATCTGCTGCCAAGGCGATTGCGCCGGTCTGGCACACGATCGGCGTACTGGTGCTGCTTGCGGCAATGTCCTCAATGGCGCTGCTCTCAGGCGGTCCGGGCCAGGCTGGGCACACGCACAGCCGTGTGCTGGGTTACGCGATTACGATGGCCGTTGAATGGTTGATCGTGGGCTATATTGCTTTGGGAGCGCGCTGGGGCGGCGCGTCGCTGCGAACGCTGACAGGTAGATTACTGCCTGGTTGGCGAGCGATTCTTCTCGATCTCGGTATTGCCATTGCCTATCTAGTTGTGGCGCACATTGTGCTTGGTGGGGCTTCCTATGCATTGAGTCACGTTCTGACGCCCGCGTCCAATGAGATGTTGAAGAGGATGCTGCCGCAGACGTGGGCAGAGAATGGCATATTTTTGCTGCTGGCGCTGACCGCCGGCATCTGCGAGGAGATGATCTTCCGCGGCTATCTGCAGCATCAGTTCACAGCGTGGTTTGGCAGCGCCGCAGCAATTATTTTGCAGGGCGTTTTCTTCGGAGCAGCCCACGCCTACCAGGGCGTGACAATGGTGATTGTGATTGCAATTTTCGGGTGCATGTTCGGCGCGCTCACCTGGTGGCGGAAGAGCCTGCGCCCAGGGATGCTGGCCCATTTTATTCAGGATGCAGTCGGCGGGCTGGTGCTGGCGAAGTACTTGATGAAATAACCGGTTGTTTGGCATGATTGCCGGGGAAGAAACCCCTACCGCTCCGGGCACCCTACGCCAGCCGTGGCGAGGATGGTTGACGGAAGTGAAAATCGCTCGGTTGGGGTTTGTGCGATCCCACACTTGCACCCAAAAAAACGCAAGGAGGGGGAGTCGGGCACCCGGGGGGGCGCAAACTTTCGCCTGCCAAACTAAATCTTTCCCTTGCCAAAATTACCCTTCGCAACGGACTATTTATAAGACACCAAAGATTTCGTCTATTGCGCCATTGGCGTTTAGGCCCAGTTACGGGAGAGTTATCATGCCATGTTTATGCTGTGGGGTTGAAGGTCCTACAAAATATGTTCAGTTTTACCAGAATATTGGTCTGGTCGTAACCCGGTTATGGGCTAAGGTAGAGGGGGAATTATGTCGCCCCTGTATCGGAAGATACTTCCGCTCTTACACGCTCACCACCCTCTTCCTTGGTTGGTGGGGGGTAATCTCATTGTTCATGGCGGCGTACGCTATATTCAATAACGTGGTTCAATTTATTGGCGCAAGCAGCCTTCCAGAGCCAGGCATCGGCGCGCTGGATAGGCCAGTCGGCCTGAATCCTCCTCCGGTTGATTCTGGATCTTTCACACTCAAGATCGTTTATGGGGTGATTGTTTGTGCTGCTATCCTTGGCGCAATTGCGTATCACCATGTTGAGTTCATGGAAAAGGTTGCGCCGGGCATCAATGCAAAACTTCACAACGGCGAGCTTTCGGACGACGCCGATGGAGAGTACGCCGGGGTTCAGATCGGCAAGGATATAGCAGCGCTGGAGGCAGATATCAAGAGCAAGGACTGGACCGGTTTTCGTGCTGAAGTGCTGGCCAGAGAGTCTTATCTTACGGATTTGAATTTGCAGAACAACAAGTTTCAAGATCGGCTGGTTGTGGAGAGGAATGCGAATCTTGGGGCGAATGATGTCTGCGAGAATCTGGGTTTTACCGAATGGGGACCCTCGCTGAAAGAATATACTGCTTCTCAGAACGACCTTTTTGCGTTTGCCAAGAGCACTTCCGATCTTACCGATGAGAAGGCGGCATCGCTGCACGTTCTGACCGACAAGGAGGCGGCGGCCATGAAACACATGCGTCAGTATTTCGACGACAACGATAAGAATCACTGCGACAAATAGAAACAACCTTTGGCTGAATCGGCTGTTGAGCGAAAAACTACCGTCAAGGGTTAAAATCTCTGTCTTTGTTGACATAGTATTACCCTCATAAAACCCGACGATTGAAATTACTTTGTGGCCGTGATTTCTAGTTGACGCGATGAAGAGCGGAAGTCCAGGCCTTCGGTGTGCTTCCGAAGGTTGTGCGGAAGAGGGCCACAAAAGCGCTGGGATGCTGGTAGCCGACCAGGAATGCTACCTCTTTAACGCTGCGACCGGCCACCAGTAACTCGACGGCCTTCATCAGCCGAACCTGCCTTCGCCAGCACTCGAAGTCGGCGCCAACCTCGCGCAGAAAGATTCTCTCCAGTGTTCTGACACTCACGCCGGCCGAGGTGCACATCGAATGCAAAGAGATGCGTTGCGCGGGATTTGCGATGACCGTCTGGGCCACAGCGGCCGCTCTCGAATCTTTGGGTAGCATCACTCCTGTTGGCACGGGGCTGGCGCGATGCAGTTCCGCAACCAGCAGGTCGCGCAGCGCACACTCAACACCGTTGCGATAGCGAAGTTCGCCGGTTCGCACGATCTCAAAGATCAGCTCGCGCAGCAGCGAGCCGACGTGATAGACCGTGCAGGCAGGCGGCAAAAGAGTAAGCGAAGGGCGCAGATAGAGGGTACGCATGGAAACACATTCAGGCATGTAGATTTCGTGCACCGTCCGTGCCGGAATCCACAGGCCGAAATGCGGCGGAATCATCCATAGGCTCTGTCGCGAGGCCACCTCCATTACTCCGCGGCTGGCATAGACCAACTGGTCGGATTCGTGCGCATGGAGCGGGACTCGAAACCCGCGGGTGTACTCGCGGGAGTGGGTGGCAATTGAGACGCCGCGCCGAGGGTCGTTTTCGCGAACGATCAGGTGTCGCATAAAAGATATATTATGCCGTACCAGGTATCTTGCGACATTACGAAACAAACGGGATCATTGCACTATGACTGGGCCGCAAGGCTCACTAGGAGGTCATATGCGCTTAAAAACCCTGTTTTTCCTCTTTCTCGCCGGAGTACTCTCTCAATCCGTTAACCTGCCAGCGCTGGCAGCGGACGATGCTGCGCCCTGCACCGCCAACTCAGACGCGCGGCAACTCGACTATTGGCTAGGCGAGTGGTCGGTGGCATCTCCCGGGATGGCAGGCAAGGGACACAGCAACGTACATCTCTCCCTGGATCAATGCATGATGGTAGAAAGCTGGGGCAGTGATACCAGCGACCATCGCGGCGAAAACAGCTTTGCGTATAACTCCGAAGATAAGGCCTGGTATGGCCTCTTTGTCGATAACCATGGACGGGTGCATAGCATGAAAGGCAATGTGACGCCGGGGTACGCGGAGTTCGTGGGGCCTGCGCGCGATGATAACGGCAAGGCGATTCTGAAAAAAGTGAAGGTCGTACGGCAGAATGCGGACGCAGTCGAGCAGGTCTGGGAGAGGTCGGTAGACAACGGCGCTTCATGGACGACGGATTTCAAGATGGAGTATGCGCACAAGAAGTTATGAGCCACTTGCGGTGGCACCTCCGGTGCCGGTGAGTGCTCGCTAGTCGCTCGCGGAGGGTTTGTGCATGAGGGTTCGTGCTGCCCAATCCTTCGCAGGAAAAAAGCGAAGGATGGGCGCCCGGCTGATCTATTTCTTGATTGTGGAGTCTATTGTGGAGTAGAGTCCACATATGGAAACTATTCAGGTCGTCCTCGACAAAGAATTGCTCGTTGCCGCGGACAAGGCGGCGCGCCGAACCAAGCTGAATCGCTCGCAGTTGGTGCGCGAGGCGCTGCGCGAGCATCTGCTGCGGCTGGAGTTGAAGGCGCGGGAAGAGCGGGACCGCAGAGGCTATGAGGCAAAGCCGCAGGCACGCGGCGAATCGGCGGCGTGGGAGATGGTGGCTGCGTGGCCGGAGCGATAGCAAGGGGAGATGTGCGTCTGGCCAGCTTTGCTCCTCCAGACAAGAGCAGGCCGGTAGTGGTGCTGACGCGCGACAGCGCCATTCGCTATCTGGAGCTTTCAATTACCCACAAGTTGCCGTGGGGTATTGTCTGACGAGGTTCAGGACTCAAGGCGGATACTTATAGAGGGATAATGATCGATGCTGCACTGTTGTCATGGAGAGGCGGCGAAGCGGTTCAAGCAAAATTGAGCAGTGGGCAGAGGGCTGGATCGGCGAAGAGTTAAGGGAATGCCGGTTTCAGGATGCGAGGCATGGCAAGCGTCTGCGCGTAATGTTGGAACAGTTTTCGAATCGCATTGGCGGGAGTATTCCGTTTGCGTGCCAGGACTGGGCGAACACCAAGGCAGCATACCGACTGCTTTCCAGCAATCGGATCACAGAGCACGCAATCCTCGCCGGCCACCTTGCAGCCACGCGGAGCCGATCTAGCGGCGGCGATGGGTCGCTATTGATTTTGCACGACACCACCACGTTCACCTACAACCGCGGCGATATGGCGGCGGTCGGGATTACGCACAGGGCCTTTACCAAGAAAGATCGCAACGGCCTTCCTCAACACTATGTGGTTTGCGGCCTGCAGATGCACTCCGGCATGGTTGTAACTCCCGAAGGACTGCCTCTGGGGCTTGCCTCCATCCATTTCTGGACGCGGGACAGATTCAAGGGATGCACGGCGATGAAGAGAAAGATCAACCCCACGCGGGTGCCGATCGAAGAAAAGGAGAGCCGACGGTGGCTCGATGGTCTGAGGCGATCATCGGCGCTGCTGGGCAAGCCTGAACGTTGCGTCCATATTGGAGATCGCGAGAGCGACATCTATGAGTTGTTCTGCCTGGCGGAAGAAATCGGAACACACTTCCTGGTGCGGACCTGCGTTGACCGCCTTGCCGGAGATGGCAAGCACACCATTGCTGACGAGATGAATGAGACGCATGTCAAAGGACTGCACCGCATCGAGGTCCGCGACCGGAAGGGCGAGCTATGCGAGGCCGTTCTTGAAATCCGCTATCGAAAGCTCCTGGTTTTGCCGCCAATTGGCAAGCAGAAGCGGTATCCTCGACTGACCGTGACGGTGATTCATGCTGTGGAGCGTGGTACTCCGAGTGATCGTGACAAAATCGATTGGAAACTGATGACTGACCTTCCGGTGGAATCACGCAAAGACGCCGTGGAGAAGCTGCAATGGTATGCGATGCGCTGCAAGATCGAAACCTTTCACAAGATACTGAAGTCCGGCTGCAAGGCGGAAGAGTCGAGGCTGCGCACTGCAGAACGGATCATCAACTTGATCGCCGTGCTCTGCATTCTTAGCTGGCGGATTTTCTGGATGACGATGATGAATCGCGTAGATCCATCTGCACCTCCGAACCTGGCCTTCACTTCGCTGGAACTGCAACTGCTTGATCAGCTGCACAAGGTTGGCGCTGATCCTCCCACGGGAAGTCTATCCGTCTACATCACCAAGTTGGCGCGACTCGGCGGCTATCTGGCGCGCGCTCATGACGCCCCTCCAGGAAATATGATCATTTGGAGAGCTATCTCAAGACTCACTGATATCCAACTCGGCTTTCTCCTTGGTGCGCAACTTGTGGGTAATTGAAAGATCTGGAGACGGTTACGGTTGCACCGATTACGTCGACGATTCGCGGCGTGCCTTCTGAGGTTGTACTCAATGCGGAAGATGGAATGAAGGCCCCCTGCGCGGTGAACCTGCACAATGCGGTAACGATCTCGCAGGAGCGGCTGGGCAAGCGCGTGGCGAAGCTGGGTTCAGCGCGCGTGGATGAGATTTGCGCGGCGCTGGCGTTCTCGCTGGGGTGCGATGCGTCGGGGCGTTGATTGTGTTCTCCTGTCGTTCAGGCGCGTGGAAATCCTGCGATGCAATCGCTGATACGATAACGATGAGAACGGATCGGAGGTCTTGCTTGAAGCTTGGGATCGTATTGGTAGCGCCATTCGTGTGCGGTGCTCTGGCTGCGGGGCAGACGGCGCCGATAACATTGACAGCCTCGCCCGCTACAGTAGTTTGGGGATATTACTCGGCCAAGGCCAAACCGGTGATCACGGTTCACTCCGGCGACACGGTTCACATTCAAACGCTCTCGACCTGCGGATCTACTGAGCGGCTGGTAGGCGAAGGAGTCGCGGCTTCTGACATACCTGCTTATAACGCGGATATCTATCGGGAAGTGAAAGACAAGGGACCGGGCGGCCACATTCTTACCGGGCCCGTGGAGATTGCCGAGGCAGAGCCAGGCGATGTGCTCGAAGTGCAGATATTGAAGATCGATATCGATGTGCCATTTGCGTGCAACGGGTTTGGAACTGGCCGTGGGTTTCTGCCCAATGATTATCCTTACAGCCGCACGAAGATCATTCCTCTCGATCGCGAAAAGATGATTGCCCACTTCGCGCCGGGTATAGAAATTCCCTTGCACCCGTTTTTCGGAAGCATGGGCGTGGCGCCGCCGGAATCGGCGGGGCGGCTGGACAGCGCTCCGCCCTGGATGCATGCCGGAAACATGGACAACAAGGAACTGGTGGCGGGCTCCACGCTGTATATTCCGGTGCATGCCAAAGGCGCGCTCTTCGAGGTTGGCGACGGACACGCAGGGCAAGGCAACGGGGAGGTGGACATCACCGCCATGGAGACCTTTCTGTCGGGGACGTTTCGCTTTGTTGTGCACAAGGATCAGCATCTGCTCTGGCCCAGGGCCGAAACCCCTGCCAGCTACATCAGCATGGGTTTCAGCCCGGACCTGAAGGAGGCCACGACGCTCGCCGTGCGCGACATGATCAACTTCCTTGTGGACCAGAAGCACCTGAGCCGCGACGACGCTTATATGCTCACCAGCGTGGCCGTCGACGTTGATATCACTCAGCTCGTGGATGGAAATGTCGGCGTCCATGCGATCTGTCCCAAGATCATCTTCAGCAAGTAGAGCGGACGGCCGAAAGGGCGCGTTGGATGCGGCGCCCGACGGATGTTCATATTTTTCTAATTTGTACACATCAGTGCTAGGATGGGGTCGTGAGGGCTTTGTATGGGGTCAGCGAAGACGATGGTGGTGCATAAACACTTCCGGCTGGACGCGGCGAAGCTGAAGCGGGCGCAGAAGCTGCTGGATACGCCGACCGAGACGGAGACCGTAGAGCGGGCGCTTGACATGGCGATTCTGGAGTTTGAGCGCAACCGCATCGCAAGTCAGGCGCATGACCGGTTTGTTCGATCAAAGCCGGCGATCCGGGATGTGTATGGCGTGCTTGAGTAGCGCGAATGCAAATCCTCTTCGACTCCTCGGTGTACATCGGCGCGTTTCGCGGTGCTCAGGATACCGGGCTGATCTTTGAACGCTGGCGTCGGGAAGCTCCCATTTGGGTGAGCTCGGTGGTTCTTGAGGAGCTTTATGCAGGCGCGGATGCCGCAGGCGCGAAACTCATTGAGAAAATGGAAAAGGATTTTGATAGGGTTCGACGCGTGTTGGTTCCGAATTTGAGCGACTGGACGCAGACCGGGCGGACTCTGGCAAAGATCGGCGCGAAATACGGCTATGAGCGCATAGGACAAGCGCGGCTGACCAACTATGCACTGATTGCCTTAAGCGCGGCGCGGTGCGGGATTACAGTGATCACAGCCAATGCGCGCGATTTTGAGCGGCTGTCAGAGTTTTGCCCGCTGCAATGGCGGGTGGGTTAAGCACCTGCCCCTTGACCCCAAGTAGCGCCGGTCTCCAGACCGGCTGTTGTGCGGGCGTCTCGCCCGCACCCATCTGCGCGGCGTAGAGTGCGCAATTCTGAAAATCCAGACTTGGACCTCACGCCCGGCGTACAATGATCATTCAATTACTCATGGAGATGTGCGATGACAAAGATGATTCGGTGCAAGGTCGTTTTGACCGTAGCGATCTCTCTGGCGAGTACCTTGGCGTCCGCCCAGTCCGCAGGTTCGGCGGCCTATATGCCGAAGTGTGCTGGTTGCCATGGCACAAATGGCGTCGTCCCCGCTGGCCCAGCAAAAGGCATGGGCGCAAAGGATGCTTCGGACCCAAACATCAAACGGCTAACGGCTAATGAGATGTTTGCCTCAGTAAAAAATGGTAAGGGCAGAATGCCGCCATTCATGGGCAAGCTAACCGACGAGCAGATCAGGGCTGCGGTGGGATTTTATCGCAGCTTGGGAACGGAGGCGTCTGCGCTAACGCCCGAGCAGCAGAAGTCAATGGAAGATATCAAATCGCACAATGCTGAAGCTCTGAAGTACAACGAGATAGTCAAGAACCTGAATTCAGATTTGCAGATATCCAAGCAGGACATTAAGGATGGCTCCGACACTTTCGATGCGGGGACCAAAGCCGCCAAGTATTGTGAGGCTGAGGCCCTCATGCGGAGAGACTCTCAAATTAAACCCGATGCCTCGATTTTGTGGGCTCTGTTGGGGACGGCGCAGACTGGGTTGAAGAAGTACTCTGAGGCCGAATCGTCTCTCATGAAAGCGCTCGAACTGGAAAAAACGGCGGCATCCCCCAATTCATATGTACAGAGTATTGCCAGTTCTGGGTTGGCCGAAATCCACGCGGGCACCAATACTGCCACTGGGGTGAACACGGCATTGCCTTGTCCCACGATGATGACGAACAGTGCGGTCATTTAACTTGTTGCCGCAGGTCTCTCCGATCCAGTAATAGCTACCTCCATTCGCCACGCACCCAGCAAGGACTTTGACCTCAGTGTAACCGGATTGATTGCGCTGAAGAAAGCAGGCGTGTCCGATGGTGTGATTGCGGTGATGCAAGAAAACGGAACGTCAGCGCAGGCCGCCACTACTAGCGTGCCCTCGCAGCCACCTCCAGCACCGGCACCGCCCCCAGAACAACCACCAACACCAGACAATGGCTGCTCTGATATCGATTTTATGGGTGTGTTTCAGATTCAAGGGTCACCAACAGGGGGCCTGTGGATATACGTCGCAACGATTCGGAATCGGGCGACTTACGCGAAGGAGGTGGACCTTGCGTATGTGAAGAACGGCGTAGCTGCGACCGGTACGTTCGAGGTAGGAGCAGGTCAGAAGATAGATGCTCGCCTCGACGTGAATAATAATCCGCCGACAAATGTTCGAATCACCGCTTGTAGAGGATGATCTGCGAGACCGGCTCAGGGTGTTCGACGTCTGACCCGCCCCAGTGGACGATTCTCAGCTATGCTTGCCGTTCCATTCGGAATAGGGGCCTTGGAAGTCTTCGATGTGAAGTTCCAGAGGGCGGGTGCCGCACCCTAGGCTTTTGAAATCTTAACCTGCTGACAACCGTGGGTGGGTGGATTCAAGGTGCAAGCGCAACAGGATCTCGACAGGAGATAGTTGCGTATGGGAAGGAACTACCGTCATCTTTGTTTCGAGGAGCGTGCGCTGATTGAGACACAGTTGCGCATGGGACTCAGTCCGGCGGCGATAGCGGTTGGCTTAATGCGCGCCCGGTCCACCGTTCTGCGCGAGATGCGCCGTAATGGGTGGCAGTCTGATTTCGAGTTGGCACGGTTATCCAGGCACAGAATCGCCGGTGGCTACCGCTCCATCGTTGCGGATCGGCGCGCTCGTCATTTGGCCGTCAAGCCGCGCATCGTACGCAAACTCGCCGCCGAGAGCCAGCTCTGGGTCCTTGTGATGGATTATCTCCGACAGGGCTTGAGTCCGGCGCAGATAGCGAGCACACTAGCTCGTATGCCGGAGCCTGTGCAGCTATCGTATGAAACCATCTACACTGCGCTCTACACCATGCCGCGTGGCGAACTGCGCTCCTTGCTGATGCCGCACCTGCGCCGCAAGCACCGTGCTCGGAGAGCGCAGCACAAAACCGATGGACGCAGAAAGCCCTCGATTCCAGAGATGGTTTTAATTGATCAGCGGCCTGTTGAGATACAAATGCGGCTCATCCCCGGCCACTGGGAAGGTGATCTTATTATCGGCAAAGGGAATCTGTCGCAGGTTGGAACGCTGGTAGAACGCACCACGCTTTTTGTTGCCCTGGTGCAGTTAGACAGCACCAAAGCCGATGTGACGGCCGAGGCCTTCACCAAAATACTCAACCGATTCGACAGCCAACTGCGGCGCTCGATGACGTATGATCAGGGCTCGGAAATGCGGCATCACAAGTTGCTGACCGCCCACACCGGAGTCGATGTATATTTTGCGCATCCGCATGCGCCTTGGGAACGGGGCATCAGTGAAAACACCAACGGCCTGATCCGCCAATACCTTCCCAAGGGGACTGATCTGTCGGTGTTCTCGCAAGAGCAACTCGATGACATCGCATGGCGTCTCAATACCCGGCCAAGAAAAACGCTGGGATGGAAAGCACCTGCCGAACTCTTCCTGCCAGAAGGCGCCTTCGACTTCGTCCAGCACTGGTCAGCTAAAATCGATCCTGTTGCACTTGCACCTTGAATCCACCGTGCCCCATCCTTGCATTTTTTTCTAGTGCAAGGGTGGGATTCGCAGAGGCTCGCCAGCCTTATTGCGCTCTAGCATTGGAAGTCCTCGACGCAGATTCTCAAGCAGGCCGGACTGCGGAGTTGCCTTGCTTGCGGGCAAAGTCGCACAGGGCTTGGTCGAAGGTGACGAGTTGGGAGTGAGCGGCCTGTGCGAAGGCGAGGAGCCAGCAGTCGCCGACCCATTTGGAAGCGGTTTTGTCGGCGAATGGTTCGGTGGTCCGGCGGAAGAGGGTTTCTATTGGCTCAGGATCGGGATAAAACGCTACCCGCTCGTCTGCCAGCCAACTGTCATAGACGGCCCATGCGCTGCGCAAGGTGTAAGATCGGTTGCCCATTACGGATACGTTGGTGAGCAGACGGAGAAGGCCGATCTGGGTATAGCGGGAGAAGATGAGACGCGTGTCATAAGGAAGTCGATCAAACCACGCTTTCGCATCGTGATGATGGGAATGCTTTCCATCCGAGAGGGCAAGCCAGACATTAAGATCAGGAAAAAACAAGGTCATGCGGGTTCTCGTCCACCGGGTAAAGCGGTCCTCGCGTGCCTGTGGCGGGAATGAGCGGGAGGGTTACACGCCGGCCAGTCTTGGGCGGGGTTGTCAATGGGTCGGCATAGACCTCCTCGACCGCGCGCACAATCAGGGAACCGATGGGCGTGCCGGACTCCTCGGAGCGCTGTTTGAGGCGCTGGTGGAGGGGTTCGGGCAGCTCAATGGTGGTTCTGGCAGGCATGTTGTGATTATGCACCGATCCCACTCGAGCCGCAAGAACAAAGACGCGGCTAAGGTGAGCACCAGGCTAATTCAGATTCTGCAACCTGTCCCATTACATTTAAGTGGAATCAAGGTAAGATGACTCTGCCCAACATCTCGGGAGTAGGCATCGACCGGAAGAAGTAGTCTTTGCCCGATTGGGTCGACTTCCAATCGTCGCCACGATCCGTAGCCACCGTCAGGTACCAGCTAGTCACGATATATTCCATCTCATCCTCGCCCGATCCGACAATTTGACGTTGCCCGCTCCAGGCACAAGTCGAAGGTTCGTTGGGAGGGTCTCCTGGATCGGGTGGGTCTGGAGGGTCGTACGCAACTACCCAGCCTACGGTCTGGCTAGTCCCATCGGCAGCGTCACAGGCACCTGCGAGAGCGTAGTCGCGCTGCTGTGCCGTTCCTACCGCAGTGTGGTACATTCCAGAGATAATTCGCGAGTTAGCTCTTTGCGGATTAATCACCATCTTGGAACCCAATTCGTTCCACCACTCTCCTACGATACCCATTGTTCCTCCTTTAAGGCTGATGTCGCAGATAGTAGCACAGCGTGATGCCTCCAATGAAGAACTCTGTGGCAACCACTTCGAGCATCGCTCAGAGTTGGTTCTAGCTAACGGACAAGCCTAAAGATGGACCTCTCTACGCCTCGCTTAGTTAGTTGTGCTTGCCCTTCCACTCGGCGTAGGGGCCTTGGAAGTCCTCGATGCCTTCTGCCTTGAAGTTCCAGAGGCGCGTCGCTACTTCGTCGATCAGGTCGTGGTCGTGGGTGACTAACAGGACTGTGCCTTCGTAGCGCTGGAGGGCGATGTTGAGGGCGTTGATGGCTTCGAGGTCCAGGTGGTTGGTCGGCTCGTCAAAGATCAGGATGTTGGGCTTGGTGAGGATGAGCTTGCAGAATACCAGGCGCGCCTGCTCTCCTCCGCTGAGGGCTTTGGTTGGTTTGGCGCCTTCTTCGCCCGAAAAAAGCATCTGCCCCAGGATGCCGCGAATCTCTTCGACGGTGGCCTTGGGGTCCCAGCGATGGAGCCACTCGGCGACGGTGAGGCCGTGCTCGATCTGCGAGCTGACGTCCTGAGGGAAGTAGCCAATGTGGGCTTCGTGTCCCCAGAAGACGGTGCCCGAGTCGAGGGTGAAGTCTTTGTCGGCGAGGCCGGGATAGTTGGCGAGCAAGCTCTTGAGGAGCGTGGTTTTGCCCGCGCCGTTGCGGCCCATGAGGCAGACTTTTTCTCCGCGCAGCACGTTACCGGTGAAGCCGCCAAGGAGGGTCTCTTCGCCATACACCTTCGTCAGGTGCTTGAACTCGAGAATGTGCTTGCCGGAGGGGCGGATCTGGTCGAATTTGATGTAGGGGCGCTGGATGTTGGAGCGGGCCAGCTCGTTGGTCTGCAGGCGCT
This sequence comes from uncultured Acidobacteriaceae bacterium, assembly GCA_963713645.1. Taxonomy (GTDB): domain Bacteria; phylum Acidobacteriota; class Terriglobia; order Terriglobales; family Acidobacteriaceae; genus Telmatobacter. Next base: position 363,319 of record CAVQMQ010000032.1, read on the forward strand.
CGACCTCTTTGCGGCGGCTGGTGACCTGCGTGGAGCGGGTTCCGGCGGCAAAGCGGGCGATGAAGTCGTTGAGCTGGGCGATCTTCTTTTCGCGCTGGGCGTTTTGCGATTCGAGCGTGGACCGGACCTGGGTTTTGGCCATCACCATGTCGTCGTAACCGCCGGTGTAGACGATGATGGTTTGGTAATCGATGTCGGCGGTGTGGGTGGTGACGGAGTTGAGGAAGTGGCGGTCGTGGGAGATGCAGATAAGGGTGCCGTCGTATTTGTCGAGGAAGTCCTGCAGCCAATGAATTGAGTCAAGATCGAGGTAGTTGGTAGGCTCATCGAGGAGCAGGGCTTCGGGCTTGCCGAAGAGGGCTTGCGCGAGCAGGACGCGAATCTTCTGGCCACCCTGCATCTCACCCATCTTGCGCTCGTGGAACTCTTCGTGGATGTCGAGACCGTCGAGCAGGACCGCGGCGTCGGCCTCGGCAGTGTAGCCGTCTTCGTCGCCGACGACGCCTTCTAGCTCGCCGAGGCGCATACCGTCTTCGTCGGTCATCTCGGGCTTTTCGTAGATACGGTCTCGCTCTTCGAGCGCGGCCCAGAGGGGCTTGTTGCCCATGATCACGGTGTCAATGACGCGATAGTTGTCGAAGGCGAACTGATCCTGGCGCAAGATGCCGAGCTTGCGCGGGCGGACGACCGAACCCTTCTGGGCTTCGAGCTCGCCGGTGAGGATTTTCATAAACGTAGATTTGCCGGAACCGTTGGGACCGGTGAGGCCGTAACGGCGGCCGGGGACAAAACTGACGCTGACCTCTTCAAAGAGGATCTTGGCGCCGTAGCGCATGGTGACGTTGCTGACACTGATCATTCTGTACTTGTTCCTGACACTGGACCGCCGCAGGCTGCAAGACCAGCCGTAGGTTGGGTCTGGGGTTGAGTTCCAGGGTTGAATCTGGCGGGGGCGCAGTGCTGCCGGCTGCCCCAGAGAATCGTCGAATTGGAAAAAGCGAAAACTGCCGCTCTTTCAGTTTCTCATAATTGGGGTTTTGGGGCTTGATCTGGGCGAGAAACCGGAAAAATGAAGGATTACTAATGCCGGAAAACTGTGGGAAAGCCGCTGCGCTGCCGATAAGGAATGGGCGATAGAAGCTGCAGGCACCTGGTAAGGGTACGCCGGAGGATTCTTCGTATTAGGTGAGAATTTTGGGCAACAGCATGACTCCGACGAAATCGACCGTAGCGCGTGATGGGGCCGAAGCGCCAGACCGGCGTGCGCACCAGCGATTATTCTGCAAAGGCGGCGCGGAGATTCATATCTATCCGGAACGAATGCGCGCGGTTGGCTCGGTGGCCAATCTGAGTGCGCAGGGCTGCTCGATTGAAGCAGACAAGAAGATGCCACTGCTGCCACATGAACGTGTGGAGGTCCATCTGCACCTGCATGGACTCACCGTGCAACTGGCGGGGATTGTGCGGTACATGGAAAACAACGAGCGCGTAGGGATTGAGTTTACCGACGTGAGCAAACGCAAGGCCGAGCAGATTTCGCAGTTGATGGAAGAGATTGTTGAGGATGGCGAGGCGGGATGAGTCTCGTTGCTGGTCTCAGGAGTTCGACGCGGTTGTTTTGGCGTCGGGCAAGGATTGGTTGCGCTGGAAGCACTCTCGGAGACGTTCTGTGAAGTACGGGGTTTGCTCCAAGGATTGAGTCAGCCACTCTGGCAGGTCGGGTGCGAGGAAGGTGATGCACCGCTCTTGGAAGGATGCGATCAATTTGGGTTTTACATCGTCCGCAGAGTTGTCATATACATTCAGAAAATCCACGGTGCGCCCTAACTCGTCGAAGATGCGGGGCAAGTGGCCAAGGCTCTTAGAGCGGATTTCGCGAACGGTGTCTTCGGAGCCGCTGTGTCCGCCCATATCGGCCCGTTGAGCGACTCGGTCAATGGACCGAAAGATGCTATCGACAGAGAGATAGAGAAAGTCCACATCGAATCCTGCATCATGCGCACTTTTCATCTGGTCAAAGACTATTGTACTGCGAAGCGTCGTTTCGGTTGCAAAGTCCTCGCCCGCGGAAACGTGATCTTGAATAAACTTTTCGCAGATCGGACCAACTTCCTTGCGAATGGATTTAGGGATTCCAACGTAAGATCCGCCGTTCAACATCGCGGCATATGCATCAGCATTGAAGTAGTCGCAACCGAATCTATCCCCAGGAAATGCGCTGGTCTTGCCGCTACCGGAAGGGCCAGCTACAACGTGCATAATCGGCATCCGCTATCCCCCGAAGTCCCGGTCGGACCCCGGAAGCATATCGTTGGGAAGCTCTGTCTTTATGCGTTTTCCTGTCTCGTCAATGATGCCGAGTGCTATGGCCTTCGCGAAAGCACGGTGGATACGCTTTTCACCCTCCGCCATTACTTCTGCAAGCAAGCGCTCTCGCTCGGCGAGGTACTCAGGGGAGTAGGTTTTCTTAACATAAACCGGCTTGGCAGGGCCGACGAAAGTCCCAACCGATGTTTCAGAAGTCGTTTCAATGGTCATCGTACCTCTCCAACCACTGTGATTCTATTCCCACGCTCGATTAATTGGAAGGCCGCACTGTTTGCACTTACAAACGAAAACCATTCACGTCAGCGAAAGAGTTCCTCAAAGACTGCTCCGTCGTGATGCTTCAACCTCTCCGCGAACTCGTTTACATAAAACATATCTGGCGAGAACCTCTGTGCGCGAACCCGAATTGAAAAACCAGGCGCGTCCTTCCTTAAGTCAAAAAGAACTAAGCCGACTCCGAAGAGCATACACAGCGACTCTAGTCGACTTTGGTCCTCCTCGGTCAAAGTGGTTGGCATTCCAATATATGTCTTTGTCGAGAAGAGCCTGTACGCCACCGCTTGCCCAAACGCCACGATAGGGGCTTGCGGGTCAATCTTTATTTCAGCGGACACAATTTCGAGGGGGAATTTGATCAGATTACTTGCGAGTGGCTTGTAAACACCGACAACGTCCGGCGTACCCCATTTTGATTTGAGGCCTGCACCGCCGAGAGGTGCGACCTCTGTAACTTCGTCCAGATCGCGCTTGAGCCATTGGGCGAATGGCTCATAGAAATCGGATTCTTTGATCTTTGCGCCGGTTGATGATATCTGGTGGGTATTTCCAAGGACGACTATCTCGTTTTCGGAAGTTGCTACAGGCTTGAACAACCCGCGGCTAGGTTTTGAAATCTCATTGGAGAACAAGTCGTCCAAGTTCCAAACCGCACCATTGATTGAGTTCTGCGGTGTCTCAGGGGATTCGTTCAATATCTGTTTAACGAGAGCGCTGTATCGGACTCCGCCCGGATTGGCCGCAATGATTGACCGCGCGAGCTTTTGGATCTCTTTGCCTGAGAGCTTTGCCATATGAACAGAAATTATACATTTGCAAAGGAGAGGCAGAGTCTGTTGGCTTCGGTATTAGCCCCAAATGGCCGTGACGATGTGATTGACCGCAAAGGCCGCGCCCCAGGCCAGCACCAGCATATAGAGAAATTGTACGGCGGGCCACTTCCAGCTATTGGTTTCGCGGCGGACAACGGCCATTGTCGAAGTGCATTGCATGGCGAAGGCAAAGAAGATCATCAGGGCCAGCGCGCCGCCGAGGGTCATGTCGTGATGCAGGGCGGTTTGCAGGTGCATGGCCTGGGTTGCAGGGTCAGCGCCGTAGAGGGTTCCCATGGTGCTGACCATCACTTCGCGGGCGAGGACGCTCGAAAGCAGTCCGATGCCGATCTTCCAGTTGAAGCCGAGCGGGGCGATGGCCGGCTCGATGAAGTGGCCGAGGCGGCCGATGACGCTGTCGGCCAGTTCAGGCGCGGACCAGTTCCCAGAGGCGGTATGAACCACCGGTAGATGTGCCAGCACCCACAGCGCCAGCGTGACGCAAAGGATGACCGTCCCGGCCTGACGGAGGAAGACGCTGGCACGGTCAACCAGGCGCAGGGCCAGCGAGCGCAGCGTGGGCATGCGATACTGCGGCAGTTCCAGAATGAAGGGCGTCTCGCTGGATTTGAGGATGGAGCTTTTGAGCAGCCGCGCGGTGGTGAATGCGCCGACAAAACCTGCTACATAGAGGCCGAGCATGACCAGAGTTCGCAGGCCGAGGAATCCATGCAAGTAGAAGATGTTGGGGATGAAGGCGGCGATCAGCAGCATGTAAACCGGCAGGCGCGCCGAGCAGGTCATGAAGGGCGTGACGAGGATCGTTGCCAGGCGGTCGCGCTTGTTCTCAATGGTGCGCGTGGCCATGATGGCTGGGACGGCGCAGGCGTAGGCGGAGAGCAGCGGGATGAAGGCTTTGCCGTTGAGGCCAATAGTGCGCATCACGCGGTCGGCGATGAGCGCCGCGCGGGCCAGGTAGCCGGAGTCTTCGAGAACTCCGATGAAGAGGAAGAGCAGCAGGATCTGCGGCAGGAAGACCAGAACAGAAGAAATGCCCTTCCATGCGCCGTCGAGAACCAGCGATTGCAGCCAACCGGCGGGCAGCAGCGGGCGAATCAACTCGCCGCTGCGGGCGAGCAGGTCGCCAAAGCCGTCTGAGAGCGGCTGGCCGATGGAGAAGACCACCTCAAAGACGCCGACGACGACGAGCAGAAAGAGCAGCGGTCCCCAGATGCGATGGAGCAGGACGTTGTCGATCTTGCGGCTGTTTTCCGCCGAAAGCGGAGCGCGATAGCCGGTGCGGCGGCTGACCTGCGCGGCCCAGTTGTGCGCGCTGGCGGCGTTGCCGACGACAGGCAGTTCCAGAGGCTTGGCGGCTTCGCGATTGGTCTGCTGATTGAGGAAGAGCGGGACGGCGTCGAGGCCGGTGCCTTGTGCGGCGCTGATCCGAGCCACCGGAGCGCCCAGCTCGCGGGCCAGTTCGAGGGCGTCGATGTGGCCGCCGCGGGAGTCCATCAGGTCGCTCATGTTGAGCAGGACCAGCGTGGGCAGGCCGAGAGCAAGGACGGGCGCGGCCAGCATCAGTTGGCGAGTGAGATGGAGGGAATCGAGAACCAGCAGGACCGCATCGGGCTTGGGCGTGCCGGGCATCTGGCCGTGCAGCACGTCGACGGCCACGCGGGCGTCCTCCGAGTAAGGCGAGAGCGAGTAAATGCCGGGCAGGTCAATCAGAGTGAGGTCTTCGCGGCCAACGCCAGCCATCAGGCCCATGCGCTGCTCGACGGTGACACCGGGGTAATTGGCGACTTTTTGGCGCAGGCCGGTGAGGCGATTGAAAAGGGTGGATTTGCCGGAGTTCGGCGGACCGATCAGTGCAACAGTGCGAAGCTCACCGGAGCGAGGCTCCGCACGAGGCGGCTGGAACGCCGGGGGGGCGCAGCACTCGCTCACCTGACGGCCTCGGTCAATTCGCGGAGGTCTTCGTCGAGGAGATGATCGCCGGTGGACTTCATTCGGATCGCATCGGCGGTTTCATGGCGCAGGGCAATCTCCATGCCGTCAACACCATAGACGACTGGGTCGCCGGCCGGAGCGCGGCGCAGCGCCGTCACCAGTGCGTTGGGCACAAAGCCCATATGCATCAGATGGTTCTGCACGGATTCGGGCAGTTCCAAGGCGAACAGCACCCCGCTTTCGCCAACCTTCAGATCACTTAACATGCTCACCTGCCGGACCCCCTTGGTCCGCTGAAACGGCAGAACCTTCGCGCTCAAACTGGCGCGGAAACGGGAACTACGACCGGAATAGTCGGAGTTCAGTATACGACCATTTCGGTCTGCATTGCAAATGTCTTCGACGGGGTGAGACGCGCCATCGGAGGAAACGCCGCCTTCCGCGCCAAAATCGGTCCGTTTTAGAATCCTGAGTCGACTCACGATGGTCACCCTCCGTCGAGGCTTACTTGCCTGCTTTTCTCTTCCGGTATGCCGGTGATTTTCTATCGGATTCATCGGAAGATTGACTCATTTTTATCAGTTACCAGCGCGGGCTTATGTGATCCAAATCACCCAATGCGCAAGTTGGCGGGCGGTTCGTTGCAATCTGAGCGGCTCATAGGCTACTAGACGTGCTGTACGGCCTGGGCGAGATGGCTCAGGCTGGATTTGGCGTCACCGTAGAGCATGGTCGTGCATGGCTTGAAGAAGAGCGGGATTCTCAAGGCCGGAGAAGCCGCGTCCCTGGCCGCGTTTGAGCACAATGACGCTTTTTGCGCGATCGACTTCCAGAATCGGCATGCCGGCGATCAGCGATTTAGGATTGTCGCGGGCGTCGGGGTTGACCACATCGTTTGCGCCAATGACGACGGCGACATCGGTGGATGGAAACTCGGGATTGATCTGCTCCATCTCGTAGAGAGCGGAGTAGGGAACATTGGCTTCGGCGAGCAGCACGTTCATGTGGCCGGGCATGCGTCCGGCGACGGGATGAATCGCGTATTTGACGGTGACGCCGCGGTCTTCGAGCAGTTCGGCCAGTTCGCGCACGGCATGTTGCGCCTGTGCTGTGGCCAGGCCGTAGCCGGGCACGAAAACAACGCGATTGGCGAAGGCCAGTTGCATGGCGGCGTCGTCAAGGGAGATCTCGCGCATCACGCCGCCGGAGTCCGTGGCTAGCCTCGGCGATGACCGCGCCAAATCCGCCGAACAGTACATTAGTGATGGACCGGTTCATCGCCTTGCACATCAGGACAGAGAGAATGAAGCCGGAGAAGCCGTCGAGCGTGCCGGCGATGATGAGCACGTTGTTGCCGAGAACGAAGCCGGTGGCGGCGGCGGCCAGGCCGGCATAGGAGTTCAACAGCGACATGACGACCGGCATGTCCGCCGAGCCGATGGGGATCACCAGCATCACGCCGAAGACGAAACGCCAGCCCCAGCATGGTGTAAAACAGCAGCGGCAGTCTCCGGGTGAATCCAGAAGAAGACGAAGCTGGACACCATGGCCAGAGCGATGAGCAGGTTGATGGCATTCTGTCCGCGAAACTGAATGGGCTTGCCGGCGATGACGCCCTGCAGCTTGCCTGCGGCGATCAGCGAGCCGGTGGTGGTGAGCGCGCCGAGCATGACTTCAAAGCCGAGTGCGCCGCGCGTGACGGCGGCCATCTCATGCGGCATGGACAACGAATTCGCCGACGCCGACCAGCGCCGCGGCCAGCGCGCCAAAGGCGTGCGAGAGCGCGGTCCGCTGCGGCATCGCGGTCATGGGAACGCGTCACGGCCATCCATGCGCCGATGATGGAGCCGAGGGTGAGACCGGCGATGATCCAGACCCAGGTGACGATGTGCGCGCCGACCAGCGTGCCGACGATGGCCGCGAACATGCCGCCCTCGGCCAGGAACATTCCGCGCCGCGCCGTCTCGGGGTGCGACATCCTCTTCAGCGCGAGGATGAAGAGGATGGAAGCGACGAGGTAAGTGGCTTCCATGAAGTAGGAGGTCGAGGCTCACTTGGCCGCCTCCTTCTTCGCTTCGCTGGCTTTGCGCTTGCCGAACATCTTCAACATGCGGTCGGTAATGCCGAAGCCGCCGACCACGTTGATGGTGGCCGTGGTGACGGCGACAAAGCCGAGAATGTGCGCGGGCAGCGGATAGTGCTTGCCGCGCCCGGCGAGCACCAGCGAGCCGATCAGCGAGATGCCGGAGATGGCGTTGGTGGCCGACATCAGCGGCGTATGCAGCAGCGGCGGCACGCGGCTGATGACCTGGTAGCCGAGGAAGGCGGCCAGCGCGAAGACGTAAACCGAAGCGATGAGGACAGCGGGATTCATTGAGGCACCGAGTCAGCGTTGTTAGCTGGACAGTGTCCGCATGTCTCAGAATCGAGACCTGGGGCATCAGCTCGTCAGCGGGTTAGCGACGTAGTTTCGAGCAGTTTGGCGACGCGCGGATTCACCGGCTTGCCCTGGTGCGCGACGCAGGCGCCGGCCAGAACCTCGTCGTCAAGGTCGAGGCTGAGTTCGCCCTTTTTCACGATCAGCGCGAGGAAGTTGAGAATGTTGCGCGCATAGAGCTGGCTGGCGTGGACCGGGCACTTCGGCGGGCAGATTCAGCGGCGCGAGCAGCGTGACGCCGTCGATGGTTTGCGTCGACGCCCGGCTGGGTCAGCTCGCAGTTGCCGCCGGCGGGAGCGGCCAGATCGACCAGCACCGAGCCGGGGCGCATGGCCTCAACGGCGGCGCGGCGAATCAAGCGTGGCGCGGGACGGCCGGGAACCTGCGCGGTGGTGACGATCACGTCGGAGTGGGCGGCGGTGCTGGTGATCAGGTCGCGGCCGCGGTCGAGAGCTTCTTCGGTCAGCTCCGCTGCGTAGCCGCCGCCGCCTTCTGCGCTGATGCCGCCCAGGTCGACGTCGAGAAACTTCGCGCCCAGCGAACGCACTTGCTCACCGGCTGCGGCGCGTACGTCGTAGGCTTCGACGACCGCACCAAGGCGGCGCGCTGTGGCAATAGCCTGCAGGCCAGCGACCCCCGCGCCAATGACAAAGACACGCGCAGGGGGAATCGTTCCGGCCGCGGTCATCAGCATGGGAAAGAGGCGCGGCAGCCTGTCGGCAGCGGCGATCACTGCCTTGTAGCCGGCGACGGTCGCCATCGAAGAAAGCGCATCCATGCGTTTGCGCGCGGCTGATGCGCGGCACCAACTCCATGCTGAAGAGCGTGGCTGGGCGAGCAATTGCCGTCGCCAGCGCGGCGGGTGCGTCCAGTGGTTTAAGGAAACCGATCAGAACAGCGCCAGGTTTGAGTTTGGCCTGATCGCCGGCTTCCGGGGCATTCACGACCGGCAGCAGGTCGGCATTGCCCAGAAGCGAGTTTCGGTCGGCCGTAATGGTTGCACCGGCCTCGGCATAAGCGGCGTCCGAAGCTCCTGCACCGATGCCCGCGCCTGCCTCGACGGTGACGGAGATCCCTTGCGCCAACAGAGATTTCAGGCTCTCTGGCAAGAGGGAGACACGAGTCTCTCCTGGAGCAGCTTCCTTGAGAATGCCTAAAAGCAAAATTCCTCCGCAGGCCTGTGCGTGGCTGAGACGAGCAAACCCGCCCAGAACGCACCAGCCATTAGGAAGGATTATTCATGAATGTGTCAAGGGTACCGTGTGACATTGGTCACCGGGACTCCGAGGGGATACAACGCATTGCTCGATTCGCCTCAGAACGATCAGACAATGGACCAAGTAATCAGATTATTGGCGATTGTAAGGTTATCAATCAGATTCGATCAAATATTTTGACTCTCAAAGCTGCAAAGATTGCCCTGGAAGGATAGAATCGCATGGATGAAAGAGACACTGAATCGGCGTTCTGAGCTGATCATCAAATATTTGCTGCGCGTTGGATCGGCGACCACCGAAGAGATTCTGGCCGTCGCAGGCTCCTCGGCGCCCAGTATCCGGCGCGATCTGGCGCGGCTGGAGAATCGCGGCCTGATTCGCCGCACGCATGGCGGCGCGGCGCTGGTTGAGCCGCTGCTGTACGAGCCGTTTCGCTTTGACAGCTCGTTTTTGGCCCGCGAACAGCGCAATGACTCAGAGAAGCGGCGCATCGGCGTGGCTGCGGCCGAGCTGGTTCAGGCCAATGAGACCGTGGGCCTGACCGCAGGCACGACGACGACTCATATTGGCCGCAGCCTGCGCCATCGCCAGAAGATTCAGGTGGTCACCAACGCGATCAATATCGGCATGGAGCTGTGCAATCAGCCAGGCGTGCGCACATATCTGACTGGCGGCGTGGTTCCCTGGGCCTGGTCGTTCTCGCTCACCGGCAATGCTGCCCTGAGCTTTCTCGATGATGTTTATCTGGACAAAGTTTTCGTCAGCGTGACCGGGATGGATGCCGAACGGGGTGCGACTACTCTCGAGGCCGACGAGGCGCTGGTTTATCGCAAGATGATCAAGCAAGCCAAGCAAGTGATTGTGGTTGCGGATTCGAGCAAGCTGGGCAGGGTTAGTCCGGCCTTCATCTCCCCGGTGAATGAGATTCATTTGTTGATTACCGATACTGGCGCGAGCGAGGAATCGCTAAACGCCTTTGAGGGGCAGGGAATTCGCGTCCTGCGCGTGTAAGTCGTTACAACGATATAGTTGAAATGCAGGCTCTTCGAGGCGTTACTGCTCCGGGCATGATTCGCTCGCGAATAGATTGCACAGCCGCCTGAGAGGAGCGGCGTAGCTCTACTTCCCATGATAGATCCGCACAGCATCTTTTTGCTTGTTTCTGCCGCAACCGCCGTGGCGCTGCTGATTGTGCTCATCACAGTCTTCAAGCTGAATCCCTTCATGACGCTTTTCATGGCCTCGATCTTTCTGGCTGTCGTGGCGGGCATGCCGCTGTTGACCGTGGTGCATTCGTTTGAGGCGGGCGTGGGTGTGACGCTGGGCCATATCGCTGTCGTTGTTGCGCTGGGAACAATGCTGGGCAAAATGATGGCCGAGTCGGGCGGCGCGGATCGCATCGCCTATACGTTGATCAGCATCTTCGGCGAAAAAAACATTCATTGGGCGATGGTGGCCATCGGCTTCATCGTTGGCTTGCCCTGCTTCTTTGAAGTCGGGTTTGTGCTGCTGATTCCGATTGCATTTTCAGTGGCGCGGCGCACCGGAACGTCGCTGATTTTGATTGGCCTGCCCATGCTGGCCGGTCTTTCCGTGGTGCATGGACTGGTGCCGCCGCATCCCGCGGCTATGATGGCCGTGACCATCTTCAGGGCGGATGTGGGCCGCACGATCTTTTATGCGTTGCTGATTGGCATTCCGACAGCGATCCTTGCCGGTCCGGTTTACGCAAAGATCATTGCGCCGCATATCCGGCTCGATGCGGAGAATTCAATGGCCGCGCAGTTTGTCGATCATGACCCGGAGCGCAGTTTGCCGGGCTTCGGGCTGACTTTATTTACAATTCTCTTTCCGGTTCTGTTGATGCTCATTGGCAGTTGGGCGGATGCGGTTTCTGCGCCCAGGACAGCCCTCAATGATGGCTTGCATCTGATCGGCAATGACGATGTGGCGTTGCTGATTGGCGTGCTGCTGAGCTTTTATACACTGGGCAAGCTGCGTGGCTTTAATCGTGCAACGATACTGCGCTTCAGCAATGAATCTCTGGCCCCCACGGCTACGATCACGCTGCTGATCGGGGCTGGGGGCGGCTTTGGCAGAATTTTGCAGGACAGCGGCGTTTCGCAGGCAATTATTGCAGTCGCTGTGCATAGCCACATACCGCTGCTGCTGATGGCCTGGCTGCTGGCGGCGTTGATACGTCTCGCCACCGGGTCGTCCACTGTTGCGATGACCACAGCGGCAGGGATTGTTGCGCCGATTGCGTTGCAGGTGGGCGGAGTTCATCCGGAACTGCTGGCGATTGCGACTGGAGCGGGCTCGCTGATCTTCTCGCACATCAACGATAGCGGCTTTTGGTTGGTCAAGGAGTACTTCAACATGAGCGTCGGAGATACGATCAAGAGCTGGTCGATCTGCGAGACGGTTATTTCGGTGGTGGGGTTGGCGCTGACGTTGGGGTTGGCATTAGTGGTTTGAGATTTGCTCTTGTCTTCTTGAAGGACTCATGATCAGTTTTCGACAGGATTCATGCAGCTTCCGCAGACTTTCGCCGTTGGAGTTCTGAGCGGCTTTTTACATTTCTTGCATGGCGGCCCGTAGAGCGAAATTCGGTGATGCCAAATTGCTTCATGGTGGCAGTCCTTCATTCCTGTCAGTTGCTCGTATTTCTCTCGGACAGGTTGAAAGATGGCATCTACGGGTGTATCTGCAAGAGAAGATCCATGCCTCTCTCTATAAGACTTAGTACCCTCGATTGACTTACGGTATAAATGACTAATCTCAGCGAATTCGGCCTCATCGAGCATAGGCACATAGCATCTACAGCGCCAGCACCAGAGTCGTTGCAAGAGTCTCTCCGTGCATCTCAGTTCGTCTTGCGGTTGATCAGCTTGAACGAGTTGAAGAAGCGCGTGGGGTCCAGAGGCTTGATCGTTTTATCGGCAGTTGCAGGGCTTTGCACCAGCAACTGGTAGATGGTTTCGCCGACGGCGAAGATTTTGGATGAAAAGTGAGTAGTGTCGCTCTCGGCTTCGATCGAGACTCCGGTATGGCCGTCAACCGAGATCGGAGTTTCGCTGAGTTTGCGCGTCTTGGGACTGGTGATAACGCCCTGCTTGATCAGTTCTACGATCATCTCCGGCACCAGTCCGGTAGCCTCCACTCCATTTGCAATCACCACTACGCAAAAATGGCCGTCGCCAGACTGCGAGCAATAGGAGCGGAGTTCGATTGTGCCTGATTTGGCCGGCTGACTGGTTTTCACCAGTTGCGGCTCAGCAGGAAACGAGGCGCGAAATCCGTCCGCCGGATAGCTGAAGGATTCGAGCTTTTGCCCCTGCGCAGCAGAAGCGGCCAGCAGCAGGAGGGCAGCGACTGAAGCGAGTTGCAACGTGCGCGTGATTGCTTTCATGATCTTCTCCCGGCCACGGATCGCGGTCTCAGCTCTCTTTGCGATAAAGCATGTCGCGGATTGTTTTGCGGCGGGCTTCGTTCAATTCGCTTTCGGCTTTGCGCTCTTCGGCGCTCAGCGTACGTTTGGATTCGGCCTCGGCGGCTTCGGCTTCAGTGCACTCGGGGCAGCGGTTGGCGAAGCCGGGTTTGTCAGGACGCAACTCAAATTCTTCAGAGCAAATGACGCAGGTTTTGATCGGAAAAGCCATACAGATCAATGTTAGAACACTGGTGGATTGCCCGTCGAGGTCGATGCAGGATCTGTGTCCGCTGGGGCAGGCTGCGTCTCGGTTATTGGCGCGGCCGGCGCTTGCAGCGAGTAAGCAGCGCCCTCGGTGGCGCGGAGAACGTCGACGGGGTAGTGGAAGTTGATGCCGAGATACAATGTTGCGGCAACGGCGAGGATGAGCGCCGCACGGACGGCGACGCCAACGTAGGGCGCGGACACGGTGGCGCGCTTGTCTTCGGGGCGCGAGACGGCAACAAACACCAGGCGCAGGTAATACGCAGCAGCGAGACCGGAGTTGAGCAGGCCGATCACCGCCAACCAGACGGCTCCGCCACCGACAGCCGAGGAGAAGGAATAGAACTTGCCGAAGAAACCGCCGGTGAAGGGAATGCCGATAAGCGAGAGCAGGAAGAAGATCAGTAGCCCGCCGAGCAGCGGCGAACGATGGATGAGTCCACGGAAGTCTTCGACGAGGGGCAGCTTTTCATCGTAGCCAGCAACCAGCGTGACGACGGCAAAGATACCGACGTTCATGGCCGCATAGGCCGCCGTGTAAAAGCAGGCGGCAGAGATTCCGCTTGCGCCCAGGCCGGTAAACGCGGCAAGCAGGTAGCCGGCGTGGGCGATGGAGGAGTAGGCCAGCATGCGCTTCACGTTCTGCTGGCGCAACGCGGCCAGGTTGCCAACGGTCATCGATAGCGCGGCGACAACCCACAGCAGCGGCGACCAGACGGAGTGCAGCGTGGGAAAGATCTCGTAGACGACACGCAGCAATAGAGCGAAGGCCGCGGCTTTGGGCGCGGTGGACATGAGCGCGACAACCGGCGATGGTGCGCCTTCGTAGACATCCGGGGTCCAGAGATGGAAGGGCGCGGCGGAGACTTTGAACAAGATGCCGATGAGCATCAGCGCCATGGCGGCCAGCACGAAGGAATGATTCTGCGCGTTGGGCGCAAGATGGGCGATCTCGTAGATTTGCGTGGTGCCCGTAGCGCCAAAGATCAACGCAATGCCATAGAGCAGAAAGGCCGTGGCGAAGGAGCCGAGGAGAAAATACTTGATGGCCGCTTCGGGTCCGCGCACGGTCTGCTTGCGGTAGCCGGCGAGGATGTAGATGGAAATCGATGAGATTTCAAGCGCGACGAAGACAAGCAGCAGTTCGACTGCGCCGGTGAGCAGGCACATGCCGACCGCGCCAAAGACAATGAGGGCGTAGTACTCGCCCTGGTGATGGCTGTCTTCGGGCAGGGTGTCGAGCGAGAGCAGGAGAGATGCGAGAACGATCGCGCAGATGAGGACATGGAAGAAGATGGTGAAAGCGCTGGTTTCAACCGTGCCGGAGTAGCCGGTGCCTTCCGGCAAACTGAGCTGCCAGAGGCTTGCCCAAAGGGCAAATGTGGTGCCGAGGGCGGCGATCCAGCCAAGGCCGCGGCGCTGCCAACCAGCGGGGATTGCGGCGTCGAGCAACATGACAGCGACGCCGGTCAGCGTGAGAACGACTTCGGGAAGGATGCGGAAGATATCGGGAACGGGAATCACCGTTGGTCCTCCCCTTTGAGAGTGAAGATCACTTGCGTTCGATGTGAAGCGGAGATGCCCTGCGCCTGGGGCCGGGCGAGGTCTTTCTCGATGAAGGCGGTCCAGAGAGTTGGCGCTAGGCCCATGACCAGCATCAGCACGGCCAGCGGACATAAGACAGCCAGTTCGCGAAGGCTCAGATCGTCGGCGGGCTTTGTGGTTGTCAGCGAACTTTCCTCACCGTAGAAGAGCCGTTGAACCAGCCAGAGCATGTATACCGCGCCGAGAATTACGCCGAGCGTGGCGACGGCGGCCCAGCCCTGGCTGACGCCGCTGAAGGTGCTGGAGAGGACGAGGAACTCGCCGACGAAGCCGCTCAACATGGGCAGCCCGATCATGGCTAGCGTGGTGATAACGAAGAGCGTACTCAAGCGCGGCAACTTGCCGGCCAGGCCGCTGTACGCGCCGATCTGGCTGGTTGCGTAGCGGTCATAGAGAGCGCCCAGCAGGAGGAAGAGCGCGCCATCGACGACTCCGTGCGAGAGGATCTGATAGACCGCGCCGGTTCGAGCCGGTTAGGTTGAGGCCGTAGATGCCCAGCGTGATGAGGCTCAGATGGCTGAGCGCCGCAAAAGCCAGCAACCGCCAGAAGTCGCGCTGAACAATAGCAAGGCACGCGCCGTACAGGATGCCGATAACAGCTAAAGCGATGAGTAGCGGAGCAATTTCGTGCGCCTGCGCCGGGAAGAGGCTGACATGGAAACGCAGCATCGAGTAGAGGCCGAGCTTGCCGGCGATGATCATGGCAAGTGCGACGGGTGCTTCGCTGAAGCTGTCGGCCAGCCAGCCGTGCAGCGGGAAGACCGGAACCTTGACGGCGAAGGCGAAGAGGAAGGCCAGGGCGACCCAGCAGAGCGGGCCTGCGGGAAGTGCGCCTTCGGCGATCAGTTTTTGCAGGGTGTAGAAGTCGAAGCTGCCTGTGCGTGCGTAGAGCCAGAGGATTGCGACCAGCAGAGGGGCCGATGGAATGAAGGTGAAGAGGAAAAACTTGAGCGCGGCCTTCGATCCGTCTTTGCGGCCAAAGAGCGCGATGAGAATCGCCATCGGAACCAGCGAAAGCTCCCAGAAGCCGTAGTAAAGCATCAGATCGAGGGATAAAAAGACGCCTAAAATCGCGGTTTGCTGGATCAGGAAGAGCGCGAAGTAGGTCTTGCGTTTTTCGGTGATTGCATTCCAACTGGCGATGACACCGACAGGTGCAAGCAGGCCGGTGAGAACGACCAGCCAGAGGCTCAATCCGTCAACGCCGAGATGATAGGAGATGGCGGGATTGTCGATCCACGGCGTGTTGATGACGAACTGAAAGCCGTTCTGATGCAGATCGAAATGCGCGGGCAAATGCAGCGTCAATCCAAAGGTGACGAGGGTGGTGAGCAGCGCGATCCAGTTAGGCAGCTTGCCGCGGCCGGGTAGAAGCCAGACCAGCAGCGCGCCCGCGAGAGGAGCGGCGAGTATGAGGGAGAGGATCATGGGATCAAATTGACTCACGGTCTTAGTTCCCCCTCAATATATTCACCATAATGCGTTGAGGCTCCACGAAGAGGTCTCCAAGCAGCACGAAGAGCAGAACCGCTGCCGCACCGGCTGCAAGCCAGGCCGCGTAAGAGCGGATGTTGCCGGATTGCCAGCGTTGCAGAATCGCTCCGGCTAACTGCGCAATGCCACCGATTAGCCACGTGATGCCGCCGAGGATGGCTACGTCCACAACCCAGTCAAGAAAATATCGGGAGAAGGCGAGCAGCGGCTTGACGATTACCGCGCCGTAAATCTCATCGACATAGTATTTGTTGGCGAGTAGTTTGTAACCTCCGGGAAGGGCGGCGGCGATTTGCGCCGGCTCTGCGGGCTTCTGCGAGTAGAGCCGATGGGCGATGAACCAGCCGATAACGGCGACTAAGACGGCGATGCCCATGAGTGAATACTCGAGGGCGGCAGAGCCGGAGCCTTCCGTGAGCGCGCCGACAGAGGGCGTGAGGAATGCGCCGAAGCGGCCCAAGTTCTCTCCAATGCCGATCCAGCCGCCGCAGATAGAGAGGGCAGCAAGAATCACCAGCGGGCCGAGCATTGACCAGGGACTTTCATGCGGATGGCTTTCCGGGCTTCTGGACTCGCCGAAGAAAGCGAGATACCAGAGACGGAACATGTAGAAAGAGGTCAGCAGAGCGGTGACTAATCCGACAAACCAGAGGAGCTTGCCGCTAGGACCCTGAAGAAAAGCAGCGTAAAGGATTGCATCTTTGGAGAAGAATGCAGCAAGCAAAGGGCAGCCAGCGATGGTGAATACGCCGACGGTTGTGGTCCAAAAGGTGATGGGGAGCTTTTTGCGCAGGCCACCCATCTTGCGCAAATCCTGCTCGCCGCTGAGGCCGTGAATCACCGAGCCGGCAGCGAGGAAGAGCAGCGCTTTGAAGAATGCATGCGTGACAAGGTGAAAAATCGCCGCAGAATACGCAGCTACGCCGCAGCCGAGGAACATGTAGCCGAGCTGCGAGACGGTGGAGTAGGCAAGGACGCGCTTGATGTCTGTTTGTACTAACGCGATAGTCGCAGCAAAGAGGGCGGTAGCCCCGCCGATGATGGCGACGACGGTGAGCGCGAAGGGCGAGTGGTCAAAGAGGACGTGGGTTCGCGCAATCATGTAGACGCCAGCGGTGACCATGGTGGCCGCGTGGATGAGCGCGGAGACCGGTGTGGGGCCTTCCATTGCGTCGGGGAGCCAGATGTAGAGCGGCAGTTGCGCGGACTTACCCGTTGCGCCGAGAAGTAGGCAGAGAGCGATGGCGGTGAGAACTCCACCTGTCCAGCCGGGATTCGCGTTGAGCTTGTAAGCAATTTCACTGAATGTGAGCGTGCCGAAGTTGGCCAGCAGCAGAAACATTCCAATGAGAAAACCGAAATCGCCGATGCGGTTGACGATGAAGGCTTTTTTGCCTGCGTCTGCCGCGGATTTCTTTTGGAAGTAGAAGCCGATGAGCAGGTAGGAGGCTAGGCCGACGCCCTCCCAGCCGACAAACATCAGGAGCGCGTTGCCGGCGAGGACCAGGACGGTCATGAAAAACATGAAGAGATTGAGATAGGAGAAGTAACGCCAGTAGCCTTCTTCGTGGGCCATGTAGCCGGCGGAGTAAACGTGAATGAGAAAGCCGACGCCGGTGACGACGAGGAGCATGACGAGCGAGAGCTGATCAAGCACAAAGCTGAAATCAATGTGTAGAGCGCCGATGTTGATCCAGCGGACGGGGCAGGTCTCGACTGCTGGGAACCGAGCGCTAGTTGAGTCAAATAAAACCGCACAGAATGAAAGCAACGGAGCAAACAATGCAACCGTAGTCACCAGCCATTTTGGCAAGTGGCGGCCGAGGAGTCCATTCACCATAAATCCCACGAATGGCGCAAGTGGAATCAGCCACAGATGGGCATAGATAATAAACCCGTGGTGGAAGAGTACGGTAACTGTTTGTCCAGCGTTCATAGTTTCATCTCGTCGATGCGGTCGACGGCCAGGGTTGCACGGGCGCGGAAGACCGCGATGATGGTGGCTAGGCCGACGGCTGCTTCTGCTGCCGCAACAACCATCACGAAGAAGACGAAGATCTGTCCTTTGACCGCGTGCCATTGATGGGCGAAGGTGACAAAGGAAAGATTCACTGCGTTGAGCATCAACTCAATGGACATGAAGACGGTGATCAGGTTGCGCTTGATGAGAAAGCCGACGATGCCGAGAGCAAACAACAGCGCGCTCAACAGCAGATACCAGGAGAGCGGGACTTCCTGCGTGAGAAGTGAATTCATTTGCCGGCCGTCCTTTCTGTTTCGCCTTCGGGATCTCCGTGGCCGTGACGGGCGAGCGCGACAGCGCCGAGGATGGCGATGAGGATGAGAATGGATGTCACCTCGAAGGGCAGAAGCAGCTTGGTGAAGAGGACCGTGCTGAGCAGTTCGAGATTCGATTGGCCAGGGGTGTTGGTGAGTCCGTCACTCAGCTTGGCCATGCCCAGCCCTTGCGCATGAATGATGATGGAAGCGAGAACGCCGAGGATGGCGACGACGGCCGGGAAGCCGACGGCGCGGGCCGAGCGGCTGCCGAGGGTGTGTTCCTCTTGCCCGGCGTTGAGTAGCATGACGACGAAGGTGAAGAGCACCATGATTGCGCCTGCATAGACGATGACCTGCGCGATGGAGAGGAACTCGGCGCCGAGCAGCAGATACAAAACAGCCAGAGAGGTCATCACCACAATCAGCGAGAGGGCGCTGTTGATGGGATGGCGTCTGCAGCAGGAGGTTGATGGCTCCAGCGAGACAGAATCCGGCAAAGATAAGAAACAAAACAGGTGCATCGTTCTAGCTCGTGCATCGCGCGCCGGCTCAAGTGTGCCGGCTGATTGTGGCGGAGAATCCGGGCAAACTACTGTAGCTGCGTGGGAATCTTCACCGATTGTAAATCACTCACCAGGCCAGCCAGAGGCTGGTGCCGACAATGTTCAGGATGGCCAGCGGCATCAGAATAGCGCCAGCCAAAGTTCATCAACTGGTCGTAGCGGAAACGCGGCAGCGTTCCGCGAACCCAGACGTACAAAAAAAGGAACGAGAAGACTTTGAGAACGAACCAGAAGATGGGGATGAAGGCGCGGAACAGGAAGTTTTCTGGCAAGGGAATCAGGTTGCCGAAGGGACTGGTCCAGCCGCCGAGAAACAAGAGCGTGGCCACGCAGCCGACGGTGATCATGTTGGCGTACTCGGCCATGAAAAACATGGCGAACTTCATCGAGCTGTATTCGGTGTGATAGCCGCCGGTGAGTTCGCTCTCGGCTTCGGGCAGATCGAAGGGCGAACGGTTGGTCTCGGCGTAGGCCGCGGTCAAATAGATAAAGAAGGCCACGAATTGAAAGCCGCCGAAGATATTCCAGGAGGCCATGCCGTGCCTGGCCTGGCTCTCGACGATGAGGCGCAGATTAAGCGAACCAGCACGTAGGACGACGCCGACGAGCGAGAGTCCCAACGCCAGCTCATAGCTGATGAGTTGAGCAGAAGAGCGCAGGGAACCGAGCAGCGAGTACTTGTTGTTCGATGACCAGCCAGCGAGCGCGATGCCATAGACGCCTATTGAGGTGATGCCGAGAATGACTAACAGGCCGATATTGACATCGGCGATCTCGAAGAAGTGAAAGCCGCCGGGGCCTGTCACAGAAGGCGCACCGAAGGGAACGACGGCGATAGAGATCAGCGCGCAGCCAAGGGCGATGATCGGCGCGAGCAGATAAAGAGGTTTGTAGACGCTGGTGGGAATCATGTCCTCTTTGAGAAAGGACTTGGCTCCATCAACCAACGGCTGCAAGAGGCCAAAGGGGCCGACGCGGCTGGGGCCCCAGCGATTCTGGATGCGGCCAACCAGCTTGCGCTCCAGCAGCACCGTATAGGCGACGCCCATTAGCAGCACCACCGTTACGACGATGACTTTGAGCAAGCTCCAGATAAAAAACTCGAGAATCGTCACGTTCTTTCAGCCTCTACTTAATTCCGAACAGTTTACAAGTTCTTGCCCTTGAAGGGTACGGGCTTCATCCCGTACATTAACCTTACAGAAAATCAACGGGGCTTTAGCCCAGTGGGAAATCAGTGCTGGTGAGCTCAATGCTAATAACTGTAAATCTCAGTTATCAACTGCCATCAACTCATGATTGCAAACCAAACACTTGCGGTAGATTGTGCCAGATTGCTTCTGTCTTGCAGGCCTCAAGTGGACTGTCTTTCCATCTCTCTCCCAGCAGATTGGGCACAGAGGATCAGGATCGTTATCAACAAAGAAGTTTCCTGATTTCGTGTCTCGCTTCACACTCCCACGCAAATCAAGAGATTTTCGCAAATCAGCATTTTCCTGTGATAATTCCAATACCAGAGCCTTGAGACTGAGAATCTCGCTGTAGAGATCGTTGAGTCCACTCTTCAGTTCAAGATTGTCTGAATTCTTCGCCGATTCATTCACTTGCTTGAACAGGCTAATTGTATTGTTGACTAGGCCTACCGCAGTCGAGACCAGTCCTAAAGTTACCGGATCACTCATGGTACTTTCGCTCCGATCCTGCAATTGAATTGCGTATTATGCAATTCTCTCAGGGGCTAAAGCCCTAATTTTCCGCTACTCGTTATGTACGGGCTAAAGCCCGTACCCTTCACACAACTTGGTTAATCCGCCGCGGCTTCGGTGAGCGCGGGTGTTTGATGCTGCTTAAGTTCGCGGAGCGCGTTGCTGTAGCTGCCCAGCGTTCCGGAGGTAAACAATCCATTGTGCGCCGGAGCGATGGCATCACTGCCGGTGAGCGCTGCAAGCGGCACAAAGTTCTGCACCAGCCCCGGCTCGGTGCGGACATCGTTGCCGCCGAAGAGATTCAAGCGATCAAGCTGATAGCCGGGAACCAGACGCTCGATCTCATCGAGAAGTGCAAAGGGATCGAAGGGGCTGAGCTTGGGTTCGAGGTTGTTGGCCTCAAGCCAGACGGCATGGCGGTCAGCTTCGCCCGATTGCACGCCGCGCGACTGGCCGAGATCGGCGGTGACAGAGCCTGTGCCGAAGGGGACCAGAGTCTTGACATCGACGCCCATCGCTCCAGCGAGGCGGACGAGAATCTCGAAATCGGATTTGACGCCGGCGCGGTCCGCGGCTTTTTTGACGAGCTGAATGTCGCCGTAGGTGTTGGTGACGGTGCCGGATTTTTCGTAGAGGCTGGCGGCAGGGAAGACAACATCGGCGAGGGCCGCGGTCTCCGTGAGAAAGATGTCCGAGACGATGAGGAAGGTGTTCTTCAACGTCGAGGGGCTGATGCCGAGCGACTTGACGGGGTCGGTGCCGGTGATGAAGAGCGCACTGAGTTCGCCATTTGCAGCAGCCTTGAATATCTCCGCTTGCGATTTTCCGGGAGCGGTGGGCAGGGCCGTGTACTCGGTTGCAAATGCGCCGGGGGTGGAGACGGGCGTGTAGCCGGGGAGCAGGTCGGGCAAGAGTCCCATGTCGGCCGCGCCGCGCGAGTTGGTGTAATCGCCGAGCAGGGCAAAACGGACGTTGGGATGCTGGAGGCCCCAGGCGACGAGCGCTTCGATCTCTTTGCCGCGTAGTTCGGGACCGATGACGACCAGCAACAGCTCTTCGGCAAGGACTGCTTCACGGAAGACGGCATTGTCGATTTTTGTGTTGTTGCCGCCGAGATAGGCGGGCAGGTCGGCATAACTCGCGGCAGGCAGGCGGAGGGTAGATTTGGCCTGGCGTTCGAGCTTGATCTTCTTGTCGTTGGCGATGTAGAGGCGCGCACGGTTGAGGCGGACGTTGGTGCGCAACTGCCAGGCAAGCAGCGGATGCTCGTCAGTTGGGTTGCCGCCAATGAGCAGAATAGCCGGGGCAGTGGCGGCCTCGCGCAGGCTGGCGGCTTTGAATTTGTGCCCGGCGAGGGCGCGGGCAAAAGAGGCGTAATCCGCAGTGCGCTCGTGGTCGATGTTGTGCGTCTGCAAGACCGAGCGCGCGAATTTTTGCAGCAAATAGTGTTCTTCGTTGGTGGCATGGTTGGAGCCGATAACGCCGATCGATGCGCCGCCTTTTGTATCGCGCGCTTCTTTGAGCTTGCTTGCAGCGAGGCGCAGAGCGGTCTCCCAGGTTGCGGGTTCGAGGTTGCCTTGGAGATTGCGAATCAGCGGCTTGGTCAGGCGGGCATCGCTCTCGACAAAGTCGAAGCCGAAGCGGCCCTTGGCGCAGAGAAAATCGCCATTGATGCCGCTCTTGTCGCGGTTGTCGGCGCGGATGATCTCAGTGCCGTCATTGGACTGGCGGACGCCGAGCGTGACCTTGCAGCCGTCGGCGCAGTGCGTGCAGACGGTGGAGACGTGATTCATCTCCCAGGGCCGGGTTTTGTAGCGATAGCTGCCGCTAGTCAATGCGCCCACCGGGCAGACGTCGATGCACATGCCGCATTGTTCGCAGTCCAGATGGGCATTTTCGCCGTTCGGCGTTTGGCCATTGGGCGCAATCACCGAGCTGACGCCGCGGTTCTGCACGCCGAGCGCCCAGACATCCATGCCTTCGCCGCACATGCGCACGCATCGGTAGCAGAGAATGCAGCGGGGGCGGTCAAAGAAGACGGCGGGGGACCACTGCTGTTCTTCGCGATGCTGCTTGGCCTCTGCGTAGAGGCTCTCGCCTGCGCCGTACTTGAAGGTCATGTCCTGCAACTCGCACTCGCCGCCCGCGTCGCAGACCGGGCAATCGAGAGGATGATTGCCGAGCAGCAATTCGATGGTGGCTTTGCGCGCCTGGGCGATTTCGGCGGACTCGGTGATGAAGACCTGGCCCTCGGCGACCGTGGTGGTGCAAGCGGTTTGCAGCTTGGGAACTTTTTCCTGGCGCACGACGCACATGCGGCACGCGGCCTGGAGCGAGAGTCCGGGGTAATAACAGAAGGCCGGAATCTCGATGCCCGCCTTGCGGCAGACGTCAATTAAGAGCGTCCCCGCGGGAGCCATCAGCTTCTTGCCATCGACAGTGATTGTTACGTTTGGCATGTTTTCCTATGCGGCGTGAACGGTCTCGCGAGTCTGCTCGTGGGTTGGCACTTTCACTTCCAGCTTCTGTACGACAAAATACTCCACGTCTTCGAAGTCTTCGTCTTTCATCTCTACATCAGTGGTCACGGGTTCTGGAATCGCCTCGCCATCTTCCAAGATTCCTGACAGATGAAACTCAAGCGCCTCGCGCATCATGGCTTCCATCTCTTCCAGGGTATCGCCGGCGGAGACGCAGCCGGGAACGTCGGGCGCATGGCCGGAGAAATTGCTGCCTTTGCACTTTGCGTAGACAACCAAATAACGTTTCGTCATTTCAACCCCGCTTGTTTCAGGATACTTTGAATGTCGCCCTTCGACAGATCCTTGCTGCCGTGGATTGGAACCGTGACCCGCCCCGGTTTTACCGGGTGCTTGTACTGCGCGTGACTGCCCTTTTGTGAGTGGAAATACCAGCCATCTTGCTCAATGATCTGGATGATCTCTCTTGCCTTCATGCTTTGGCCATAGCTTGCAAAGCCTCATTCATCCTTGCCTCCAGAATAGAGACGTTCCAGCAAGACTTGCAAAAGAGCCTTGTGTTTTTCAAAATCACTCGATCTCACAGTGAAAAGATACATTCCCCAGGACCCATCGTATCGGGTGTCAATCTCCGCGTCTTCGAAGATTTTGTTCAATTCATCTGACTGGCCCAAGACAAGCCCGACGCGGACATGCTTTTTCAATGGCCAAAGAGACGCGGTCAGCCTGTTTGAAGCACCAATGTTCACTGCAATATAGGATTGCGTGTAGTTCATTCGAAGATCGGGATTGATCTTCTTCGCAAGGCCAAAGAATTCATTGGCCAACCGCATATTTTCTGGGCCGGCATACTTTTCCCAGCTCTCTTTTGCGCCGTTGCTGGCGGGTTCACCTGCATCCAGGCCCGACTGCTCAAGAGAAAGATCAAGCACTTTGGTGAATGCAAGCGTCGCATGCCCGCCAACCTCCAAACATGCCATCTGGATTGCGATGAGCGGAATGCGCTCATTTAGAAGCCGAATGACATTGAAGAATCGCTTCGTCAACTGCTCGGCTACGATTACGGCGACATGGTCGTAGCTTGGACTCGTTCTCTCAAGCAAATCCCAGTACTCAATCGTACGAATAATGTGCGATTCATCCGTTGCGCCAAGCTGAATTTCTACCGCATATCGCTTCTTGTTGCCCGGCTCTTCGAGCAGAACGTCTAGCCTGCCTCCACCGAACAGTCTTTTCTCCCGCTCGATCCACTTCAAATCCGCGCCCAAGCCCAAGACCGAAGGATCATTCGAGATGATCTCTTGTATCTTGTCTTCGCCACCGATAATTTTCGGTTCAAGCAAATTGGCTTTGACGTAATTCATAGATTCTCCAGCTACACGACTGCTAGCTCCACATGCTTTGCAAACGGGCATGGCTTGCCGTTCAGGTGATCCTCAAACTCCTTGCGAAATTTTTTGACGAAGCCGAGCGTGGGCATTGCCGCTGCATCGCCGAGCGGGCAGAAGGTGCGGCCCATCATGTTTTCGGCAAGATACTGAATGTTGTCGATGTCCTTCATCTCGCCGAAACCGGCGTGGAAGCGGGTCAGCGATTTTTTGAGCCAGTCGGTACCTTCGCGGCAGGGGATGCACCAGCCGCAGCTCTCGTGCTGATAGAAGCTGATCGTCCGCAGCGCAAACTCGACAATGCAGGTCTGGTCGTCGATGACCACGACGCCGCCCGAACCAAGCATGGAGCCGGCTTTGCCCACCTGGTCGAAGTCCATGCCGATGTCGATCTCATTGGGCAACAAAACAGGCGTAGACGACCCGCCGGGGACGACGGCCTTGAGCTTGCGACCGCCGCGGACGCCGCCGCCCACTTCGTAGATCATCTTGCGCAGGCTGTAGCCCATCGGCAGCTCGTAGACGCCGGGGCGCGCGATGTGGCCGCTGAGGCCGAAGAGGCGTGTTCCGCCGTTGCGCTCCGAACCCACTGCTGCGTAGGCCGCTGCGCCCATCGTGATGACGTGCGGAACCGAGGCGATGGTCTCTGCGTTGTTGATGACGGTTGGCCCGCCATAGAGCCCGACGACGGCAGGGAAGGGCGGTTTGATGCGGGGAACGCCGCGCTTGCCTTCGAGC
This sequence comes from uncultured Acidobacteriaceae bacterium, assembly GCA_963713645.1. Classification (GTDB taxonomy): domain Bacteria; phylum Acidobacteriota; class Terriglobia; order Terriglobales; family Acidobacteriaceae; genus Telmatobacter. The sequence goes on from CAVQMQ010000032.1 coordinate 388,293, forward strand.
GACTCCATCAACGCGGACTCTTCGCCAACTTCGTACGCGCCGGCGCCGGATTGGGTGATGATCTGGAATTCGCTATCGGAACCGAAGATGTTTTTGCCCAGGAAGCCCTTGGCGTAGCAATCGGCGACGGCCTTCTCCATGATTTCGAGCAGGTAGCGATACTCGCCGCGCAGATAGATGAAGCCGGTCTTTGCGCCGATGGCGAGACCCGCAATGATGGTGCCTTCGATGACCGCGTGGGGATCGTGCAGGAAGATCAGATGATCCTTGCAGGTGCCCGGCTCGCTCTCATCGCCGTTGACCAGCACGTACTTCGGCTTCTCGGATTGCTTGGGGACGAAGGACCACTTGAGTCCAGTCGGGAAACCAGCGCCGCCGCGCCCGCGGAGGCCCGAGGCCTTCATCTCGTTGATGATCCATTCTGGGCCCTGGGCGAGGCATTTTTTTGCGGCCTCGTAGCCGCCCAGTTCGATGTATTTGTCAATCGCCGCCGCGCCCTGGCCGAAGCGCTTGGTGACAATCTTGACCTCATCGGGATGCGAGACCAGCCTAGGCATTTTTTTGTACTCCCCCAGCTTGAATCAGGCTGCTGGTCTTGGCGCGATATTCGGAGAGAATTCCGGCGACGGAGTCGGGCGTCAACTCGTCGTGGAAGTCGTAGTTGACCTGAATCGCGGGAGCCCAGCAACAGGCTCCGATGCACTCGACCTCTTCAAGCGAGAAGACGCCGTCGGCGGTGACGCCTTTGTGGCCGATGCCCAACTCTTCCTGGAACTTTTCATAGAGGTCGTAGGCGCCGCGCAACATGCAACTAATGTTGGTGCAGACCTGTACGTTATATTTCCCCGCGGGCTTGAAGCGCAGCATCGAATAGTAGGTTGCGACGTTTCGGACTTCAAGTTCGGTGATGCCGATGCGCTCGGCGACCTCATGGATCACGGCGTCGGAGAGATAGCCGATCTCGTCCTGTGCGTAGAGGAGCATGGGAACCAGAGCCGAGCGGCGCAGCGGGTACTTCTGGACCAGCGCATCGAAGCGGCCGGCAAGTTGCGGCGAAAAAATCGACATGGTTTCTGGACTCATCGCATCAACTCCCTCGCCCACGCCTCGGCCGCCATATCCATCTCCACTTCCTCGCCTGTCTCACTGCGCAACTGCCCGGCCTCGGTCAACTCCAGCCTTCCGTTCTGTCCATCTTCGCGTTTCCAGTTCACCGTCGCTCCGCTGCGCTTCAGATCAAGCCACTGCTCGGCATGGCGCACCAGAATCGTCTCCGCGCCCAACTCCACCGTCGCCTGCCGGTTGCCGTTCAACCCGTGAGCCGCGGTGTAGCTGCGGAGCAGGGAAGCGAGCGAGACCCATAGTTCGACATTGAGCTGGTCGTCGGTCGCGAGTGTCTGGGTCAAATCTCGATTCCCTCAGGGGCTAAAGCCCATATACTTTTACGGCGCTTGCGGCACGACTAAAGTCGTGCCCTGATACAAAGCCGCGACTCATGCCCCCTTAGCGTCTCAGGCCCTATTCCCTAATGCCTATTCCCTAGTGCCTGCCTCACCTGTCAATCTCCCCCAGCACAATGTCAATCGAGCCGATTACCGCGACCAGATCGGCCAGCATCCGTCCCTTGCACATTGTCTCCAGCGCTTGCAACGTAGCGAACGAGGGATAGCGCATGTGCACGCGGTAGGGTTTGGCCGTGCCGTCGGAGACTACGTAGTAGCCCATCTGGCCGTGGCCGCACTCCATGCCCTGATAAACCTCGCCGGCTGGAACCGCAAAACCCTCGGTCACAATCTTGAAGTGATGGATCAGGGCCTCCATCTGGGTCTTCATCTTTTCGCGATCCGGCAGGACGATCTTGGGCGCATCGGCTTTGACGGACCCTTCCGGCAACCCGTCCAGTGCCTGCTGGATGATCTTGACGCTCTCGCGCATCTCTTCAATGCGCAGAATGTATCGCGCCCAGACGTCGCCATCCTGCGAGACAGGCACCTTGAACTGAAACTTCTCGTAGCTGGAGTAAGGCATGTCGCGGCGCAGATCAATATCGACGCCCGAAGCCCGGAGCGGGGGGCCGGTAACGCCGAGAGCGATAGCGTCCGCTGCCGAGAGATAACCGACGCCTTTGAGGCGGCCGGAGAAGATCGGATTGCCGGTGAGCAGGTTGGCGTACTCGTCGATCTTTTCTGGGAAGGTCTTGATGAAGGCCTGCACGCGGTCGAGGTACCCGAGTGGCGGCTCAAGGGCCAGCCCGCCGATGCGGAAGTAGCTGGTCATCATGCGCTGCCCGGCCACGGCCTCAAAGAGGCGCAGAATCTCTTCGCGCTCGCGGAAGGTGTAGAGAAAGACAGTGAGCGCGCCGATGTCCATGGCGTGCGTGCCCAGCCAGATCAGGTGCGAGTTGATGCGGCTCAGCTCGGTGAGCAGAACGCGAATCCATTGGGCTTTGGGCGGGATTTCCAGCGCCAAAAGCTTTTCAACGGCGAGGCAATAACACAAATTATTGGAGAGGGGATCGAGGTAATTGATGCGATCCGTAAGCGGAACCACCTGCTGATAAAACTTGGCCTCGCAGGTTTTCTCGATGCCGGTGTGCAGGTAGCCGACCTCGGGATAGATGCGGACGATGATTTCGCCGTCGATCTCGACAACCAGGCGCAAAACGCCGTGCGTGGCCGGGTGCTGCGGGCCCATATTCAGCACCATGTGCTGGTCTTTGGCGCCTTCAGCGGGAGGCGCGGCGAGGATCGGGGTATAGAGTGTCTCTGCCATTTAGCGATACCCCTCCACTGGATAGTCCTTGCGCAACGGGTGGCCGACCCACTCGTCGGGCATCATGATGCGGCGCAGGTTTGGGTGCCCGGCGAACTGAATGCCGAAAAGATCGAAGACCTCGCGCTCAAAGTAATTGGCCGAGGGCCAGACGGAGGTGATGGATTCGACGCTCGGGCTGGACTCGTCTACAAAAGCGCGCAGGCGAATGCGCTCCTTATAGGAGTGCGAGAGCAGGTGGTAGCTCAACTGGAAGCGCGGCGCGGAAGGGAACCAGTCCACGGCGGTCATATCTTCAAAGAAGTTGTAACCGGCGGCCTGGAGGGTTGCGGCGGCGGCGCGGATATGCTCTGGAGCGACGGTCAGGGTCAGCTCGTTGAATTCTAATTTGGCGTCGGTGAGGGCTTCCGGCTTCCAGGCCAGGACGGCTTTTATCGCTGGGTGTTCCGCAAGATTTTCGAGAACAGCGTCTTTGCCTAGATAGGTTTTGGATTCGCTCATCCTAGAGGTCCGCCTTGTCCTGGCTCCAGTTCAGGATGCCTTTGCGCACGATGTAGAAGAGTCCGACGGCGACAAAGCCGAGGTAGATGATCATCTCCCAGAAGCCGAAGAATCGCTGGTGAGTAATTCCGGGAAGTTTCTGGTAGATCACCGCCCAGGGCATCATGAAGACGGCTTCAACGTCGAAGAGGATGAAGAGCATCGCCACCAGATAGAAGCGGACGCTGAAGCGGCGGCGAGCGTCGCCCACAGCCTCAATGCCGCACTCGTAGGCGGCTAGCTTGGTTTTCGTGTTGCGATGTCGGCCGACAAACCAGGAGGCGGTCAGCATTCCCGCAGCCATGCCAAAGGCGACAAGAATTTGCAGCAAGAACGAAAGATACTGCCACTGGTAAGGGATCGGGTTCATGGCCGGCCAATCGGGTACAGGGTTGCGAAAGTTGTGCCTGTCAGTGGCGGGAAGCAAAGCCCTCCCCTTGCGACAGGCCGCTGGTTTGAGCTTAGGTTTTCAGCCTCGTTCCGTCAAGGCGAGTGAGGCAGATCATACCGGTGCAAAGGACCATGATGAGACTGGGTTAAAAGGGGATGGAAGAGGTTTGCGTGGGGATTTCAGTGGTTTTTGCGGGAAATTTGGTAGGTTTGTGAGAGGTTGAAGCTGTGACAGGATGGCCTTTATTCTGAGAGACGACGGTGAAGTCCAGTGACGCATATCACAATAATCCCCTGAACAAGCTGCTTCAATTGTCGATAACGAAATCAAGATTTCATTTGGCTAGATGGAGGGGGCAGGGTTCTTCCCGGAGGGGGAGGGGCCCGCAGTCCGCTCTTGGGCGGGAATCATTACCTGCGTAATCTGTAAGAAAAAGCCGAACTGCCGAAGAAGGGTGTGAGGATTCTGAAATGGCTGCTACAACAACAACCAGTTTACGGATTCCGGCGGTTGCGCCGGCTGCTTCAGTTGCCAATGTTCGCAGAGGACGCCGCTATATCGATCCTCGTTCGGGACGGGCGCTTGAGATTCTGGGTCATGCGATTGAGTACTTGACGGATGAGTTTGTCGAAGAGGGTGCGCCGGTGACGGCCAACGATCCGCGTGTGCAGGCGGTCCAGTTGCTGATGTCCGTCAACCGGCAGGTGTACTTTGACTGCCCGATTGTGCCTACGTTTGCCGATCGCTGCCGCACCTTGCTGCATTCCTACTTCGCTTAAGCGAATCAACCATCAACTCGATTTGTTTGTAAACTCAAATTCCTCCCGCGGAGCCCAGGACTCCGGCGCGAACCTGGCCGGGGTCTGATGGTTCATCCACTCAGTTTTCCCCCCCGAGCGCAAAAATAAGATGGATGAAGGGCAAGAGCATGGATGGATTCCGTGCTGATTTTTGACGTCCGGCATTCCGGTCGCATGAAGCAGCCGAGCGCCGGAAGAATTCATTGCCCGAAGACCAGCACGGCGAGCAGCAGAAGCCAGGTTCCGCCCATGAAGTGCCAGTACCATGCAGCGGAGTCAATGGCAATCTGCCGGAGCTCGACAGCTTTGAAGAGCCGGATCAGCGTGAGGCAGGAGAGAAGGCCAAGAATTCCCAGCACAAGGTGAGCGGCATGTGCGCCGGTAATCAGGTAGAAAAAATTACTTGCAGGGGTTGCCGACCAGCGATCAAAGGTAAATCCTCTCTGTGTCAACTGACGCCAGGCCAGCCATTGGCCGCCGAGAAAGAGCGACCCCAGAGCGAAGGTCGCGCCCACCCAGGGCAGGGTCCGATCCAAAGCCGGACGGCCCAGTCCAAGCCACTCCTCCATCACGTCAATCTCATGAAAGATTCTGCGCCTCGCCAGTTCCATCGTCAGGCTGCTCAGCATGAGCACAAAGGTATTGAAATAGAGGATAGGCGGCAACTGGATTGGACGCCAGTCATGGACCTGTAATTGGGTGTGCGGGTCCATACGGAGGCCGCTCTGGCGGGCAAAAAACAGCGCCACCAACAAAACAAAGAACATGAAATCCGCGCTCAGAAAGAGAAACAGCGAGGTGCGGACGCGATTGAGCCGTTCGCGCGGTCCATGCGGCCCATTCTTCCAGTTCTCGTCGCCGCCGCCACCACCGCCGCCGGTGGGACGCTGATCCACGGGCGGTTTGCCGCCGATGCCCGGCTCTCGCCGTTCAATTTCGGTTGGGATGCGCGTAAATGTGACGGGCATGGGCGGCCTCGGTAACAAAGAGATTACCTAATCTATCGGCAAAACGCATCCAGAATCGACCTGAGACTCAAAACGCCTGTTGAATACTCGGCCCAAATTCAATCGTGCCTGAATGGATTCTTATTTTGGGCAAAAGAACCTTGACTTTGTTGACGGCTCAGCTCTCTATTGGCGAGCGAACAATATCGACAAAAAGCCGGTGGACACGGCGGTCGCTGGAGAGCTCGGGGTGGAAGGTGGCGGCGAGGCGGTTGCCCTGGCGGACGAGCGTAGCGGAGCCGTCGCGCCGGGCGAGGATCTCGACAGCCGGTCCGGTTTCCACGATGCGCGGAGCGCGGATAAAGACCATCTCCAGCGGCTCGGGGCCGAGCGCGGTTTCTGCGGTGAGAATGGCGGAATCGATCTGGCGGCCATAGGCATTGCGCTCAACCGCGGCATCAAGAATGCCCAGGCTGCGCTGCGCCGGGTTGCGGACTTCGCGGGCAAGGAGAATGGCTCCTGCACAGGTACCGAAGACTGGCTTCTGCCGGCAGAAATCCTGAAGTATCTCAAAGAAGCCGTGCTTATCGAGGAAGCGGAGGATGGTTGTGGATTCGCCTCCGGGCAGAAGGATGCCATCAAGCCTTGCCAGATCTGCCGGCTTGCGAACCTCGGCGGGTACTGCACCAGACTCGACGAGCGCCTGTGCGTGCGCGGCATAATCTCCTTGAATAGCCAGGACGCCGATCTGCGGCGAGCGCGGTTGGGTCAAACGGATTCTCCTTTCGATTCTTTTTGCTCTACGAGCGGGTCGGGGAAGGGATTGAAGACGGAAACGCCGAAGTCTCCAAAGTCCTTCACATTACGGGTGACGACGATGAGGCGATGGATGCGGGCCGTTGCTGCAATGAGACCATCCTCCCATTTCGGCTCTGAGCGGCCTTTCATCAGTCTTGCCCACTCGCGAAATACCGGTTCATCTGCGGGCAGGATTTCATACGCGGCGGCAAGGCGATCAATCCATGCGCTGATTTCTGCGGCTTTTTCCTGGTCCTGGCGGCGTGTAATCTCCACGCCCTTTTGCAATTCTCCCAGAGTCACTGAGGCGAGAAACATGTCACTCTTCTGAATCGACCGGAGCCATGCGAGAACTGCAGGGTGAGGACGAGGTTTGCGGGTATCCGAAACAATGTTCGTGTCTAGCAAATACATGCGGCTTACTCGAATTCAACCGGAGGACGCCCGCCATTTTCGCCACGCGGTGGGACAATGTCTTCAAAGCGCGGGCCACCAGGATCGAGCAGAATGTCTTTCAGCGAAGACCGGGCCTGCTCCTTGAGCCGCTTCCATTCAGCAATCGGCACCAGAACGGCCGTCTCCACGCCGCGGCGGGTTACTACCTGCGGACCCTCCTTGAGGGTCGTGTCGAGAAACTCACAGAAGCGGGCTTTTGCGTCGTAGACCTGCCAGGCCATCGGCTGTCTCCCTCATATAGTCATATCACTAGTCATATTGAGCGGTCCAGCAGCCGGAACGTCAGCAGAAGGGTTACGAAGCGCCTGGGAGCTTGGGAAATCTGGAGTGCAGAAAAAGAAAGCCCCAACTATCAGAGGAAGTTGGGGTTCTTCAGATCGGTATTTCGTCTCTAATTACGGGATTACAGCTCCAGTACATTGTCTTCAATGGCCAGGCGGACGTTGCCGTCGGATTTTGCCAAACGTCGAACAGCTTCCGGCTTGTCTACACGGGCTTTGAGCATCACCAGCGCCACGGGGACACTGCGACCGGCGCTCTTGATGGTCTGCACGGCGGTCTCGCGGTCGATCTTGCAGGCGTTCATCAGGATGCGGATGCCGCGCTCGACCAGCTTGGAGTTCTGCATGTGCACGTTGACCATCAGGTTTTCGTAGACATAGCCCAGGCGGGTCATCGTGCCGGTGGTGATCATGTTGAGGATCATTTTCTGCGCCGTGCCGGCTTTCATGCGGGTAGAGCCGGAGATGACCTCCGGGCCCACGTCGGCGACGATGGCGATATTGGCAGCCTGCTCGATAGCGGTGTCATGGTTGCAGGTGACAGCGGCGGTAAAGGCTCCGCGGGCGCGGGCATAAGCTACAGCGGCCACTACATAAGGAGTGCGTCCGGAGGCGGAAAGCCCGACCACCACATCTTTGCGGGTAGGCCGGCGGCGGGCGATGTCCCTCTGGCCCAGCTCTTCGGAGTCTTCGTTGACCTCAACGGCGGAAGCCAGAGCCTTGGGTCCTCCGGCCATGATGTACTGTACCTGTCCGGGAGCGGTTGAGTAGGTGGGTGGACACTCGGAGGAGTCGAGGGCGGCGATGCGACCGCTCGAGCCGGCGCCGATATAGATGAGCCGTCCGCCGTCGCGCAGGCTGCGGGCAACATGGTCGATCACCTGGGCGATTTCCGGGATGGCTTTTTTGACTGCCGCTGCAACCTTGGCGTCTTCATGGTTGATGATGCGGGCAATCTCCAGCGCGGATTTGGTGTCGAATCCCTGCGAAGCCTCATTCTGACTCTCTGTGGTCAGTTGTTGCAGCATTGAGGCTTGGTCTTTGTCTTTGCCAGGCTGAGCGCTAGGGCGCGGTTGCCCGTCGTGGGCTGCTCCGTTGGAGTGCCCGTTCTGGGCCGCTCCAACCGGCTGTCCGTTGTGGGCTGTGCCGCGCGGCTCTCCATTTTGGTCCCTGGCCGTCTCTGGTATCACAGTTGTGGTCAACATTGCGTCTTGTCCCCAACTCCCGATTGTATCTGCAAAAGTGCCGGTTCCGACACGAATTCTCATTTTCGCTGGTACTGCGTTGGCACCCTCAAGTTACGTAAGTGTCAGAGCGCCTCGCGAACGGCATTATGAAAGACGGGCCGCAGGTCACGGATTCCCTGGCTTTTCCTGTCAGGCCAGGTACGGTTGGTCAGCAATGCGACGGCGATGCCGGCCTCCCGGTCTATCCACAGCGAGCATCCGCTGTAACCCAAATGCCCAATCGAACGGGGAGAAAAATGTCGGCCTGCTGAGGAGTTCTCCGAAGGTGTATCCCAGCCAAGCGCCCGCGAACTGCCTTGTGGACTCTGGCGCTGGGCGAATAGCTCAACGATTGCTGGATCAAATAGCCTCGGATTCCCGGTTTCAGCATGGCTGTCGGCTTTCTGTTCAGAATTGGTATCAAGAATCTCCGCAGCAAAGCGCAGCAGCTCCGGCACATTCGAGAAGAGTCCGGCATGGCCGCCCGCGCCCTTCAGAAGGTAGGCGTGTTCATCCTGCACTTCGCCCTGGATGCGGCGATGGCGGAAGGTCGTGTCGTCCTCGGCAGGAGGAATCTGCGCGCGGTCGGCAAGAGCGGGACAAAAGCAAGTCGAATTCATGCCTAAAGGAGAAAAAACCTCCCGCCGCAGCCACGGAGCCAGATATTCGTCGATCAATACTTCCAGAGCTTTGCCGAGCAGAATGAATCCTGGATCGGAGTACTCGGCTCGCGCGCCCGGCTCGGCTTCCAAGGGCAGCTCCAGGCAGGCGCGGTAGAGCGCCGCAGGGGTTGCGGCGGTGCGAAAGAACTCGACATAGCCGGGCAGGCCGGAGTTATGCGCCAGCAGATGGCGCAGCTTGACGTGATGGGTGTGTTCGCCCGGCGCGCGGCCCACAACAAACCCTGGCAGCAGTTCCCCGACCGGCATATCCAGATCGAGAAGGCCGCGCTGGTAAAGCAGCATCGCAGTGGCTGTTGTCGCTAAAACCTTGGTCAGGCTGGCTACGTCATAGAGCGTCTCAGCAGAAACGGCAGGCGAGTCTGCCTCGTAAGTGAAGCGCCCCAGCGCTCCCTGATGGACGACCTTGCCACCGGCCAGCACTCCAAAGGCGCATCCGGGAAAGGCGCGCGCGGCAATGGAGTCATCCAGTAGGCGGTAGACGGGGGCAAACCTGCCTGCGGCTGAAGCCGGCGCGTTCGTCGCGGGATTGGTCTCAATTTCCATTGCTTGATAGCAAGCGTAACCTGAAAACCTGGTCGCAGATGTGATCGTTGTCGCATATTTTGCGCCAAAGCCGGGGGAATGCAGCTATCCTTGAGTGCGAACGGTGAGTCTATCTGGATGAGTTCTGTGAGGGAATTGATGCGTTTGCTGAAGATTGCCTGGGCGATTGCCTTGTTGCTGAGTGTAGGATGTGCCGTTCCCGGTTCGACGCAGACAGCGACCAACTCGCAAACGCCTGCTACTGCAACTACGTCCGCACAGGCTCCGGCTGGCGCGCAGGTTGTTGAAAGTCCGACTACAACTACACCGGTTGTCACATCAGATCCATCAGCGCAAAACATGGGTATTCCTTGCCGTCCTGCCGAGGATTATCAGCCGATGGATGAAAAAATCCCATGTACGCCGGCATCCGCAAAGCCAGCTCCTGCTGTTGCTGAGAGAAAAACCTACACTGTTCCCGCCGGTACGAAAGTCTTGTTACAGCTTCGCAGTTCCGTCAACACCCGCAGCGCCAAGCCGGGAGACGGCGTTTATCTCGCTTCCGCCTTCCCGGTCGTCGTCGGCAACAGGGTAATGATTCCCTCCGGCGTCTATGTGCAGGGCATGGTGGACAAGGTTCAGCGCGCCGGACGCATCAAGGGGAAGGCACAGCTTGACATGCATTTCACTTCGATCATCTTTCCCAACGGCACGGTGGTCGAGATTCCTGGCATGGTGGACAGTCTGCCGGGCGCGCATCAGCAAACAGTGAAAGACGATGGCGAGGGCACCATTGAGCAGGATGGCAACAAGGGACGCAATGCCGGTGAGGTGGCCAAGGTGGCGATTCCTACTGGTGGAACTGTCGGCTCGATTGGCGGCCTTGGTTCTGGGCACCCAATCGCAGGTGGAGTGGTGGGCATTGCTGCTGGAGTTGCGGCTATCGGCGTGGCGACGCTGTTTACGCGAGGCGCGGATGTGGATATTCCCGCTGGCACACAGGTAGAGATGGAGCTACAGCGGCCCATTATCCTCGAAGATGCAAATATCTCCGGCGTCAGTCCGCCCGGCACCGCGCCCGCGCTGGTTCCGGCAGCCAGTCAGCCCCGGCCGCTCAACAAGCCCGGACGCGCTCCAATCCTCTGCCCGCCGGGAGGACTCGGTTGCGGCTAATGGTGAGCGCCAGTTGAAAGGAAGCGGGCTTCAGTCCGTACATAAATCCCGCATAATCATTGTGGGACTTTACCCCAGAACGGATTTGATTTCAAGCTGATCCACTGACCGGTTAATTACCGGATGCTAAGCAGTCTTGGTTTTCGCGTAATCTAGGAGAGAGACCGACGGCACAGAGATGGAATTGCTTCCCCACAACGAGCAGGACAACCAAAACCTCGCCCCCATTCCCGCCAGCGCGACGGCAGAACAGCCATCTCAGCACGAGTTGTCACTGCTCCCCGCTCGGGAATCTGGGGTTGTCTTTTGGCTGCGCGACATCGCGGTTGCCGTCATCGCCGCTGTTCTGATTATTGTTTTTCTGTATCAGCCGGTGCGCGTGGAAGGCACCAGCATGTTGCCGCGGCTCGAAGACCGCGACCGCTTGTTTATAAATAAATTTGTCTACCATTTCACCGCCATAGAACGAGGCGATGTGGTGGTCTTTCACTACCCGCGCAACCCCGAGGAGAGTTACATCAAACGGGTGATTGCCCTGCCTGGCGACCGGCTGCGCATCGACCACGGAACAGTCTGGGTCAACGGCGAGCCGCTTGCCGAGCCGTACGTCCCTGACGAGTACAAGGATTTCCATTCCCGCGCCGAAGAAGTTGTCCCGGCAGGCTACTACTTCATGATGGGCGACCACCGCAGCGTCTCCTCTGACAGCCGCGAATTTGGTCCGGTCGAGCGCTCGCTCATCTACGGCAAAGCCGTTTTTGTCTACTGGCCAGCGAGGGATGCAGGCGTGGTGCGGTAAGGCCCTATAACTTGTCTCATAAATAGCACCCTGTGATTTTGACGACTGTGATATCCGCATCAAAGCCGGTTGGATGCTGCTCGCGAGTAGATAGATTCGGTTGATAAGAACCGGTTTCGGCGAATCAGCGGGTTATCCAATAGGGCAATCGCATGAACTTGGTTTGCAGATTGTTTCCGGCATCCTGCTACTCTGAAGCTGGGTCCGCTGTTTGTTCTGCCAGCTATGTGTCCGGTCCGTACCTTGGACTTTGAATCTGCCCCCCTCTGGGGGTCTATTCTTCTTTTCTTTGCCTTTAACGCAGTGAACAGTAAATATCCTCAGCAGAGCCAGGGCTTTACGGTTTATGTTCCCTCAAAGGGGCCTGGCTTTGCACCCTGCCAAGGGAAGCGTATGGTTTACGCCTGCCTGAAATCCGCACCGGAGGCGCAGTGTTGGTTAGAGCATTTTCGGAGGATGAATATCAAGCTTGTTCAGGCGAATAAATAGCGATACTATATAGTTATGGCGAAAAGATCAGCGACGAAGCGGAGTCGGATGATGACGGTGCAACAGTTCAGGGCATCGTTCGGAGATGAGCAACAGTGCGGCGAGCAGCTAACCCTCCAGCGCTGGCCGGAGGGTTTCAAATGCCCTCGCTGCGGCGGGTCGAGCCGCGGGTATATGGCCGAGCGCCAGGTGCATGAGTGCGCGCTTTGCGCCTACCAGTGCTCGGTAACAGCGGGGACCATCTTCCACAAGACACGGACACCACTGTCGAGTTGGTTCTGGGCAATCTATCGCATGAGCCACGATAAAAAGGGCCTCTCCGCCATGCAGTTGGCCAAGGAGATCGGCGTTAGTTATCCCACCGCCTGGCTGATGCTGCATAAGATTCGCAAGGCGATGAGCGACCGCGATCAGCGCTACCGGCTCAGCGGGCTGGTGGAGGTCGATGAGGGCTACGTGGGTGGCGAGGAACATGGCGAGGGACGGCGCGGGCGTGGCACACGCGGTGTGCGGATCAAATCCGTCGTGGCTGTGGCGGTGGAGCGGCGCGGCCCAGCGAAGCCGGGGAAAAACCAGTGCCGGGATTTGCCGCTCTGGAGGTGATTCCCGATGCGGCCACAGAGACACTGGAGAAGTTCCTTGCCGGCAAGGTCAAGCCCGGCAGCCGCATTCTTTCCGATGGCTGGCACGGCTATCGGCGCCTAAAGCAGAAGGGCTTTGAGCACACGGCAACGGCGATCTGGAAACAGGATCGACCAGCGCATGGGCTGTTCCCCTGGGTTCACATCACGCTGTCGAACCTGAAACGGTTTCTGCTCGGCACCCATCACAAGGTCGAGTAAAAGCACCTCAAACACTCTGTCGCCGAATTCAACTACAGGCTCAACCGCCGCACCATGGAACCGGACCTGATGGCTCGCCTGCTGCGCGCATGCCTGACTACGCAAACCATCACCTACAAACAGCTTGTCGACATGCCGGAGCTAGCTTGATATTCATCTTTCGAAAATGCTATAGCCATTCACAATGCGCTCAAAAAACATTTCGTCCTATCGATAGCACCTGGTGCTACGATAGAGATATGCCGAAGGCCGGGCAGGCGCAGCGGGTTCTCAAGACAGCCTGGTTCAACAAGGCGGCGCGAAGGGCGCGCATTCCGGAAATTGAGCTATGTTCGGCAGTCCAGCAGGTGATGCAGGGCCAGGCCGACGACCTGGGCGGCGGAGTCTTCAAGAATCGACTGCGGAAGAACCTGTATCGCTCGATCATCGTTGCCAAGGGCGGAAGGTATTGGGTGTATGCCTATCTGTTTGCGAAGCAGGACCGCGCCAACGTTGATACGCATGAGTTGGCTGAATTCCGCGCTCTCGCTGCTCTTTATGCACGGAAGACAGATGCTGACATTTTGAAGGAACTGCAACTCAACGAATTAATGGAGATATGCCATGGCGACGAATCGTAAGTTTCGAAGTGATGCTTTTGAAGCGATCCACAGCTCCGTTTCTGGAATGTACCGCGCCGGAACCATCGGCGAAACAACCATGCGGGAGTTCGATGTCTCCTGCCTCTCGACACCTGCGGCAATGCCCCCCAAAAAGATCAAGAAAATTCGTCAGAGCCTGCGCGTGAGCCAGCCGGTCTTTGCACGTTATCTCAATACCAGCGAATCGACGGTGGAAAAATGGGAGTCCGGCGCAAAGCGGCCCAGTGGTATAGCCCTCAAGCTATTGGATATCGTTGAAAAGCACGGGCTGAAGATTCTCTTGTGACTGTAACGACAATTGGTTGTTGTCATCAGCGATGTGGAGTCAGAAGCGGTGAGACAAATAAATCTTCATTGCATTCCACAACTGCCATTTATTTGCGAATACGGAAGGTGTAGGTCACGCCTCCCTGAATTAACGGATAGATGTGGAAGGGCGCGACGTGTTTGTTCCAGTCCGCGACCTGTGCCGCAAGATTTGTGGCAAATCCTGGGTAATTGCGTGCTGCTTCGCAACGGGCTCCCTGCGGAGTGCAGATCTCTCCGCCGATGGAAAGTTGTGCTGTGGGCGTATCGATGAACGCCACTCCGGCTTCAAACGGAAACGAAAAATGCTTTTGTGTGCGCGAGACAATATGCCCGTAGCCGGCAGTCAGCAGAGGTCCTGAACCCGCCAGAATCAATCGCCCGGTTCCAGTTACCGGATCGGCATTGTCCGAGTGCCAGTCGATGTTGTTAATGGTGAATGTCGCGCCAGGGCCAGCCTTGAGGTCGGCGCGCACACGGTTGGTATTGTAATAAAGATAACCTCCGCTGATGCGGAAGGCCTTGTGGAACGGATAGTAGTCTGCATAGGCGCCCGCGTTGGCAAAATTGATGTTGAGGACAATGTTGAAACCGCTTTGAGGAAAACTGTAGGTAAAGTTGGTGTAGTGGCCGATGGCGCGCACGTCGAAACGCGGATTGACGTTGGTGGCCACTTCGCCTCCTGTTCCCAGCAGCGAAACACCGGAACGAATGGTGAGCCGCGTAAACGATTCCTTGCGGAAGGCCGAAGGGTCTACCTCGCCGCCTCCGATAAGTTCCCCACTGAGGCTGGACGCACTGGGATTTGCGGAGAAGGTGAAGTAGCTGGCCGCATCAGAAAACTGGTACGCCTGAAACTGGGCGTGAAGCGCGGCGGGCATTGCAAAGAGAGCGAGACTGCAAAGGAGTCGTCTCAAGGGGAAGCCTCCAGAAGACCTGTTGATTGCGAGCCGGAAGCGTGAGAGTCTGTGCCCTCTCGCAAGGCGGATAAGGAGCCGCTAAACTCTCCCTTTGACAGACTACCCGGGGCAGGAGTAAGCACTACGGTTTTCGGTAAATTTACCACGGATTACGCTGGTTCGCGTGGAATTTCAGGTGGATTTGACAAGGAAATGACAAGCCAAGTTCAAAATGCGGCTGCAGATTTCCCGCTTCCGGCTAGATCAACAGATTCCATGCAGCAAGGCAACCTGAGGCCAAATGCCTTAATCTTTGCCTATGGCGAAAACCGAACCAGCACCCAAACAGACCCCCATCTTGCGCCGCCTGCTCCTCGACTGGTACGGGCGCAACCGCCGGGATCTGCCTTGGCGCCAGACCAGCGATCCCTACTGCATCTGGGTCTCGGAGATCATGCTGCAGCAGACCCGCGTCGCCGTCGTGATTGACCGCTATCATGCCTTTCTTTCCGCCTTCCCCACACTGGTTTCGCTCGCTCTCGCCCCCGAGCAGGAAGTGCTCGCCCTCTGGAGCGGCCTCGGCTACTACAACCGCGCGCGCATGTTGCAAAAAGCCGCGCAGTTTGTCGCCAGCGAGCTGGGCGGTAACCTGCCCCGTGCCGCCGATGAGCTTGAGAAGCTGCCCGGCATCGGTCCCTACACCGCCGCCGCCATCGCCAGCATCGCGCACGGTGAGCGGGTGGCTGTCGTAGACGGCAATGTAGATCGCGTTCTCTGCCGCCTCTCAGGCTGGGAAGCGGGCAGCCGCGCCACCGGAGCCGCGCTTCGCCGCCAGGTAGAGACACTCGCCGCCGAACTGGTTGATCCAAATCGCCCCGGCGATTTCAACCAGGCAGTTATGGAGCTGGGCGCGACCGTCTGCCTGCCGCGCAATCCCCTCTGTAGCGAGTGCCCCATCGTTGCCCACTGCAAAACCAAAGGCGAGCACCAGACCGCGCCGCGCCCGCCGATGATTAGCCGTGAGGTCGCTTATGCGCTCTCGGTCCGCATTGGCCAGCGCCCCGGCAATCCTCACCGCGAAGTCTTGCTCGAGCAGCGCCCTGCCTCGCAAACCGTGATGTCCGGCCTCTGGGAACTGCCCGCGCTGCGCGAATCCGCCGTGCCGGAATCCGAGTTGCGCATGACCGTCCGCCATGCCATCATGCAAGTCAATTACTACGTGCGCATCCGCACCGTATTTGAGGATGACATCGATCTGTTGGCCGTTGTTGGAGGCGAACGACGCTGGGTGCCCCTGTATCAGGCCACGGCGATGGCGCTCACCGGATTGACGCGCAAAGTCCTCAAGCGCACCCATCTGCTCGTCGCCCCGCCGCTCGACGCAATTGTCCCACAAGGCGAAGAAGACGTACTCTAATAGCTCAGTGCTGCAAGTCAATGGAGACCCCCATGCGCCGCTATCAAATCCCCGCAATCCTCGCCACGGCTAGCATCTTCGTCACCGCTCATGCCCAGCAGCCAACGGTCCCTGAGATCCCCGGCCTGCCCGCAACCGCCAGTGCCGCAGCTCGATCTATCGATCCTGAAAAAATTCGCGCCCATGTGCGCTTTCTGTCGCTCGACCTGCTCGAAGGCCGTGGCCCCGGCAAGCGCGGCGCGGAGCTGGCCGCCGAGTACATTGCCACGCAATTCGCCCTCGAAGGTGTAGAACCCGCCGGCGACAACGGAACATATTTCCAGAAAGTCCCGCTGCTCGCCGTTCATACCATCGAAGACAAAACAAAGTTTTCGCTGGTTCCGTCCACCGGCACTCCGATTGATCTGGCTTATGGAACCGAGATTGTCTCCAAGGACCAGACCGGCCAGGAGACCGCCGATTTCGACGCGCAGATAGTCTTCGTCGGCTACGGTATCAACGCTCCCGAATATCACTGGAACGATTACGCCGGACCCGATGGCAAAGACATTGACCTCAAGGGAAAAATTGCTCTCATCATCGTCAACGAGCCGCCCTCCGACGATGAAAAATTTTTCAAAGGCAGAGCCCTCACTTACTACGGCCGCTGGACTTATAAATACGAAGAAGCCGCGCGCCGTGGAGCAATTGGAGTTTTAATTATTCATCGTACTGACTTAGCCAGTTATGGCTGGGAAGTCGTTCGCAACTCCCAGGCCGTCGAAAAGAGTTATCTCGAAGGCGATCCTAGTGCAACCTTGCGCGCCGCCGCGTGGATTCAGCACGATGTAGCGCAGAGGCTCTTCACCGCAGGCTGGCCTTGGCGACTTAGATCAGGCCATCATCACCGCGGGAAAGCCGGGAGCGTCCCATGCCCTTGAACTTCCGGTCAGCCTCCATGCCCATATCGAGAGCCGCGTCCGCCGCTATGTCAGCGCCAATGTCGTAGGCCGCGTACCGGGCGTCAGCGCAACCAATCAAGCCGTCCTCTACACCGCGCACTACGATCATCTCGGCATCGACCCTGACGCCAAGGGCGACAACATATACAACGGCGCGGCCGATAACGGCACCGGCTGCGGAATTTTGCTGGAGTTAGCCCGCGCCTTTGCGCAAGCCCCTTCGCGTCCGCCCCACGCTGTCTACTTTGCCGCTGTCACCGCCGAGGAGCAAGGGCTGCTCGGCTCGCAATATCTCGGCGAGCATCCGCCCATCCCCGCCGGCCAGATCGCGCTCGATCTCAACTACGATATGATTCTGCCCATCGGCATTCCCCGCTCGGTGAGCTTGGGCGGAGCCGAGCGTATCGACCTCTGGCCCACAGTAAAGTCCGTCGCAACCGCCTTCGATCTGGCCACGCTCCCCGATCCCAACCCTTTGGCCGGCCACTACTACCGAAGCGACCATTTCTCGCTGGCCCGTGTCGGCATCCCCGCCTTCTCCGTCGACCAGGGCGACCTCTTCGAGGGGCACACTCCTGAGTGGGGCCGCCTGCAATCCGAGGACTACACGGCCCACCACTACCACCAACCCTCCGACGAGTACCACGCCGACTGGGACTTCAGCGGCAACGCCAAACTGGCGCGATTTGGCCTGGTTCTAGGATGGTTGGCTTCTGAACAGCCCAAGCCTGTCGAATGGCTCTCTGGAGATGAGTTTGAGGCAGCGCGCAAAGCCAGCCTAGCGATTCAAAGCAGCAAATAACTCAACATCAGGGCGGGTGATCCGCGGTGGTCCCGGTAGTTCGGACAGTTTTTTCTTTTTCCTTAGAGGAAGTTCTTGCTTTTGTTTTTAGGCTGCCATGGATTCTGGCAGGCGGTTGAAGTATACCTGATCGGGCGTTAGCGCTTTCAGGCTGGAGTGTGGCCGGGTGGTGTTGTAGAAGTCGATGTAGCCGCCGATGGACTGCCTGGCTTGGCTGACCGACTGGTAGGCGTGCAGGTAAACCTCTTCGTACTTGATCGAGCGCCAGATTCGTTCAACGAAGACATTGTCGCGCCAGCGGCCCTTGCCGTCCATGCTGATCCTGATCCCTTGGTTTTTAGCTGCCCGGTGAAGGCTTCACTGGTGAACTGACTGCCCTGGTCAGTGTTGAAGACCTCCGGTTTTTCATTCTTGGAAAGAGCTTCTTCGAGCGCTTCGATGCAGAAGTTGGTTTCCATGGTGATCGACAGCTTCCATGCAAGAACGCGGCGGCTGATCTGAAGCACCTCGGCCTGTTTCCGAATGGGAAGGTCATGCTCGGGATCGATCATCGCTTTGCGCTCAGAAGACCCGCTTTTGTGAGCGCCCCGTCTAAAAAATCGTTCTCCAGCGTTAACTCACCGATCTTGGCGTGCAGCGCCTTCAGATCGACCGGCGCGGCCTGCTCCGCTCGCGCCTCGCCGAAGACGCCCGCGGCGCCCTCCTGCAACTGGCTCTTCCACTGCGTAATCTGGTTGGGATGAATGTCGAACTGCTCGGCCAACTCGGCCAGCGTCTTCTCACCCTTGACTGCGGCCAGGGCTACCTTCGCCTTGAACGCCGCTGCGTGGTTCCTGCGGGAACGTCTGCTCATCCGTTCTCCTCTTCACAGCCAGCTTAAGACCGTGGGCGAGCAGAACTTCCACTTATACCCCTGTCCGATTTTGCGGGACCGGCTCTGCACGCAAGTGCGAGGAGCTCTCACAATATCCGGGGTTGATTGGCTATCACAACTCTCGTTTTTTCAACTGGCGAATCATCGCCCTATGCCTGCGACGTAAGAGAACCGTCCAAAGACTTGCAATTACTCAGGTCCACAACATCAACCTAATTTCAAAGCGATACATGCTATCAAAGGTGCAAAACTCGGGAATCCATAGCTCAATCAAGGGCGAAGTGGCAATTATGAATAGAACGTGCCGCTCTAGATGTGTGGTTTCGGGCCATAAACGAGGTGTGGTGACTCTCTAC
Source organism: uncultured Acidobacteriaceae bacterium (assembly GCA_963713645.1). Classification (GTDB taxonomy): domain Bacteria; phylum Acidobacteriota; class Terriglobia; order Terriglobales; family Acidobacteriaceae; genus Telmatobacter. The sequence goes on from CAVQMQ010000032.1 coordinate 407,248, forward strand.
TCGGCGGAAACTGTGGCGCCACTACGATTCCGCGCACTTTTGAAGGTGTGCACTACACAATATCCCCAAAGTCTTTTCTACAGTTCGCCCGGCCTCAGGCGCTCTCTTTTTCTCCTCCCTGAATCAGAGCGTCGATCTCTGCCGTGACTGGAGAGAAAAATCTCGTAAATTATTAATAGCGCCGGCATCGGGCTACACCTTTAGCGCTCTGAGGAACTATCGAAAGCCCTTATTTTACCCTTAACGAACTGCGACTGATTTTGCCAGTCGTGGGATCGAGATTCTCGCATCGAGACCTTGTTATAGATCGTCATGCGCAAATCGATATCTGATAAGCGCAGAAATCTCTATATCCGGTTCGACATCACCAGCGCCCAGACTATCTTGGCGGACCTCAGAACACGAAAAATCAACTGTCGTGAAACGCGCTCGCTTGCTGAAACACTAATCTACTGTAGCTTGCCTTGGGAATTCTATGCTAGGCTACTCCGCAGTCGGAGATCCCCCTTTGTCGCGCCTGGCTGCGGCTCCTGAAAATATTTTTGGTGGAAGGGTGTGCAGTGTCCAACGGCATCCTCATCGTCGAGCATACACACCCGTCCCCGGAGTGCGGCGGAGAGCTTAGCGCGCTCTTTCCGGAGTGGGAGAACTCGCGACGCTTGTCATGGGATTTTTTTTCCCCTGAGCAGTTACGCAACAGCAAAGACAGCCTGCTCATTGCCAATGCAGTTGAAGGACGCCAGCAGGCGTCCGAGTTTTTTCACTGGCTGCGGGAGACCTCAATTCCGGTTCCTATCCTTGCCATCTTGCCTGCAGACGATAGCTCTTTGCTGCAAGCTGCGATGGAGACTGTGGACGACTTTCTTTTTTGGCCGGTCCGTCCCGAGGAGCTGAAGCGGCGAATCGCGCGAATTCTCGGGCCACGATCCAAAAGCTTGACGGAAATCCAAACAGCCTTAGCGGCGGAGATTGGCCTCGGGCAGTTGGTCGGCCAAGACCCTGCTTTTCTGCGGGTGGTCAATCAGATCGCACTCTTCGGCGTCAACGACGCCCCTGTGCTGTTTACCGGAGAGACCGGAACCGGCAAGGAACTATGCGCCCGTGTCACCCACCTGCTCAGCAAGCGTCATCTGGGGCCGTTCATTCCGGTTGATTGCGGAGCTCTGCCCGATCACCTCTTCGAAAATGAGATCTTTGGCCATGTGCGCGGTGCCTTTACCGATGCGCGCTCCGACCAGAGGGGGCTGGTGTCTTTGGCGCAGAATGGAACCCTGTTTCTGGACGAAATAGACAGCCTCTCACTTTCTGCCCAGAGTAAAGTTCTACGTTTGTTACAAGAGCACACCTACCGCCCGCTCGGTTCCGAAGTCTTCAAACATGCAGATGTAAGAATCATTACCGCCACCAATCGCAATCTGCAGGAACTCGTGGACCAGAAGGCCTTTCGTTCCGATCTCTTTTTTCGCATCAATGTGCTGCGCGTCCGCTTGCCCGCATTGCGCGAGCGCCGGTCCGACATTCAACTATTGAGCCGGCACTTTATTGAAGAAATTTGCAAGGCCGCGAAGATCCCCAGGAAGGTTCTTTCCCAGGCGGCGGCACAGAAACTTGACCTGTACCAGTGGCCGGGAAACATTCGCGAGCTCTACAACACGATGCAGCGCGCGGTGCTGTGTTCGCCGGGAGCGCAAATCTCAGCTTCGGCGATCGATCTGAACTCTTCCTCCGATGGTCATGAGCTCGAGCATGCGAGAGACGATCTGCGAGAAATTCCGTAGCGCGAAACTGCGTGCAATCCAGTGCTTTGAACGGGATTATGTGAAGCGGATGATGGAGAAGCACGAGGGCAATGTGACCCAGGCTGCCCGCGAGGCCGGTAAGGATCGTCGCGCGTTTGGGCGGTTGGCGAAGAAATACCGCATTCCCGAAGCATCAGCCTGACGGGTCGCGCGCAACCCATGGTGGGTCATGCATGACCCACCCTCAATTTGCAGAGATTTCCGAGTCAAGTGCCTTGTTTCACCCGTTGCGCTCTCGCCGTCAATGGGACGAAAACATCCCTCCCCTCATCGTTCTGCCTTGCGTTGACGGCGTAAGTCGCACATTCCAATACTGTGGAAATCTGAAGAGATTTGGCATCAAAGGTGCCATAAGTCATGACGAAGGGTAACGTTGTCGTGGCAAATGAGAGGGCTAAGGATGCGTCTGCGGCAAAGGACATCCTGCGCTACTTCCTTCGTAGTCCGGGGGCTGTGGATAGCCTGACGGAGATTGCACGATGGCGGCTGATGCAGGAAACTGTCCGGCGCTGCGTTGAGGACACTCAGGCGGCGATTAACTGGCTGATTGCTGAAGGGTATCTGTGCGAGGAGACACGGGTGGGGACCGGTAGCTTGTTTCAGCTCAATCCGGCACGCCGCGAGGATGCTGAGTCCTTCGTAGACGAAGGGTCATAGATCGCTACGCTCGCTCAGGAAGTTAGTAAGTAAGGATCGAGGACAACGCTGTGGCAGATTATCAGGCGGTGTTTGCAGTCGGAGATGCGATCACAAAATATCTGACCAACAATTACGACCCAACAGTCGTCGGGTTCCCCTGCACTTTCAAGCTGGTATCGAGCGCGGAAATCGCAAACGAAGACACGTCCAACCTGGACAAAACCGTATCGCTGTATCTGCACCGGCTGACGACCGCCGAATATTACCGCAATGTAACTCGCCTTCAGGATTTGCCAAACGACCAGCCGGTGCTTTATCTCGACCTCCATTATCTGGTCTCCTACTGGGATGCTTCGGCGGAGGGCGCAGAGGCAGAGCAGAAGATTCTTGTCTGGACGATGCAGCAATTGCAGTCCAACCCGATTCTGGATACCTCGATATTGTCGCTTTCATCCTCCGCGCCGGGGTGGGACAAGACAGATTCGGTGCAAATCATCCCCGCCGATCTGAGCATGCAAGACATCCTCGATATCTGGGACGGTCTCGGTCCGAACTACCGGCTCACCATTGGCTATGTTGCGCGCGTGGTGCGGGTGGATAAAACGATCACGCCGGAATTGCCCGTGGTGGCCACACGGCTTGCGTTTCAGAACGGAGGTGGGGCGTGAGCGCAGCGGGCGTGCAGACAGCGTGGCAGGAGACCGTGGACCGGCGAGTGCTGGGAGCGTTTGTTTGTGTAGACGCGATCACCGGCAGTTCAGTGGTTCCAGCCGTTCCTGTGACCGCGCCGCTCTGGACTGTGTCACCGAACCGCAGCGGCATCTATGTAATTTTCGGTGGGCCAGGACTCGATCTGCTGACCGGCCAATTTATACCGTCAGGAACCTGGCCCGCTCCGGTAACGTTCGAAGTTTCGTTGCAAGATCCCAGCCTCAGATACCTGCCGCGCCGGGCCAACGTGCAAGCTCCGCTTGCGGCACCAGCTATTCCTCCGATCCCCGCAACGCCGGCTGGAGTCTTCGCGCCCCAACAAGTCACACTCTACCCGTCACCGGCAGCGGCATTCGGGCCAAATTGGGCTACGATTCACGTCTCGGTTACGCAGAGCGGCACAACTCCCGTCCGGGGATTGCCGTGGGCCATCTTGCAGGTGGTTAATACCAGCGACAACTCGGTACTGGCTACGGGCCAGACCGATACAAATGGAGAAGCGCTGCTGGCGGTGATCGGGCTGACGGTACAGGCCAACACCAGCGGCAGCGGACCGGTGACGACATCGACAGTGGCAGCCACGGTCACTGCCTACTTCGATCCCAGCAACATGACTCAACCATCCGGCTGGATTCCCAACCCGGATGACATTCTGAATGATCTGACCAATCCCGCGCTCATATCCAGCAGCCAGCCGGTCAATCTCAGTTCCGGCCAGGAGTTGTCGATGAGTTTCGCCTTAACCGTTTGAAGCCTGGGATCGAAACCAGGAATTGAAATCCGTTGGACCAAGGAGGATGACCGTGCCAAGCTATCTTGCGCCAGGTGTCTATGTCGAAGAAGTCAGTTACAGCTCCCCAACAATTGAGGGTGTAGGGACGACCACCACGGCGTTTGCCGGACCTACACTAACCGGCCCGGTGGGCGGCATGCCCTATGGCGGACTGCCTGCCAGCGGCAGTGCCCTCGCGACCAGCCCGGCGGGCGGCGTTCCGCAACTGCTGACCAGCTTCGGCGACTTTCAAAACATCTACGGCGGTTACGCCAACCTGTCGTTGACCGTCTCGTCGCAGAACGTCAATCCGGCTAGCATGGTCAATATCAATTACATGGCGATGGCCGTCCAGGCCTTCTTTACAAACGGCGGTTCAACGCTCTATGTGTCCCGGGTTTTTTCAAATAATCCCGCCGCCCACCCCTCCGCATTGGTGGTAATCGATCCCGGGATCGCAACCTCCGGCACGGCCACGGCGAGCAGTGTAGTTGTCGCGGGGCGATTTCCCGGCGCATTCCTAAACGCGCAGCAGGTAACGGTTACGCTCACCGCCTCGCGGGTGTTGAACTTCAACAATCTGGCGAATTTGCCGAGCGGGTCGCTGCTGGGCCAGCCGGGAGCAGGAGACGCCGCACCGACGCTCTTCACCAATGGGACGAGCACTACATTCACGTCCAATGCCGCCACGCCGGCAGCGCTAACCGCAGCGAATTTTCCGGCAAAGCTCTATGTGCTCACAGTACAGGTGACTGCGCCGGGGGCCAACGGGCAATTGATGGTCTTCAGCGGTCTCGGCCTCGATCCCAACCACCCCAGCTATCTTGGCACCACACTGGGCGTCAATCCGCCGCGCCCGATCGATCAATTGCAAAACCAGATATGGTTCAACATCGGCAGTTCCTTGGGGACGGCCCTGACTCTGTTCCCAGCCCTGTTCCCGAACTGGATCGACCCCTCAACTACGCCAGCGTCATGGAAGGCCTCGATCACTTACACGAGCGCCCAGGTCATCATGGATTCCCTCGGCAACATTCAGGCGGTCACAACAGGCGGAACCTCCGGAGCTACGGCGCCCGTTTGGAATCCCACCTCCGGCAAAACTACGACGGATGGAACGGTGACCTGGACAAATCTCGGCCCATGGAATCCGGTGGCTACTTTCACTCTGGGCAATAGCAATATCCTGCCCGCATGGGCCGCCGACACAGCTTTTACAGCGAATCAATTGATCGTCGATTCAAACGGGAATGTTCAGACCGTTGAAACCGCCGGCACATCAGGCGCTACAGCGCCGACCTGGAATGCGGCAGTAGGCGGCCAGACGACAGATGGCGGCGTGACATGGGAGAACAGCGGGCCTGGCGCGGCCAATGGCAACGATGGCGCAGAGCCAATGGAAACCAACTACACTACCCCGCTCCAGTATCTGCAGGCGCTCGAAGACATCGCCATCGTGGGAACACCGGGATCGTCGATTTTTGCCGACAGCAAGGATATTATGATCGGCGCCTTGATTCCGCACGTAGAGGCGCAGCGCGCTTACCGCGTGGCGATTCTGGAGGCCGGACCGAACCTGCTCGACTCGGACTACGAGAACGTGCGCGCGCAGATCGACTCCAGCTACGCGGCGCTTTATGTGCCGTGGGTCTGGACGCCGAATCCGCTGGCCAAGGCCGGCACATCGAGTCCGGCCCAGATTCAGGTGCCGCCAACGGGATTCCTGGCGGGCATTTACGGCCGGAGCGATACGGAAAACAGTGTCGCAAAAGCGCCCGCAAACGAGGTGGTGCAAGGCGCCGTCGATTTTGAACGGCATATCACCTTTGCCGAGCAGACGATCCTCAATCCGCTGGGAATCAACTGCCTTCGCTTCTTCCCCGACCGCGGCTACCTAGTCTGGGGAGCGCGGACGGTCAGCTCCGATACCTCACTGATGTACATCAACGTGCGCCGCTACCTGATCTATCTGGAGCACTCGATTGACAATGGCACGCAGTGGGCGGTCTTTGAGAACAACGGGCCGGCGCTGTGGGCACGAGTAGCGGACACAATCGACTCCTTCTTGAACAATGAGTTTGCCCAGGGAAATCTGCTCGGCACCTCAGCAGCGGATTCGTATTTTGTACGCTGCGATCGCACCACGATGACGCAGAACGATCTGGACAACGGACGATTGATTTGCCTGATCGGAGTCGCTCTGCTGAAGCCGGCTGAATTCGTGATCTTCCGCATCGGCCAGATGACGGCGAGTTCGCCCAGTTAAACGGCCGGCATAACCAGCTCAAAATTAACCGCTGAAAGAGGAGAATACCGATGGCCCCACGTGTTGCGCCTTACCCTCAATACAACTATCTGGTCGATCTCAAAGGTCCACGGGATCCGGCAATGCCGCTGGGCGGCTTCTCGGATCTTGCCGGCCTCAAGACCGAGTTGCACATCTCCGAATACCGCGACGGGAACGACAGCGCCAACTATGTCCACAAGTACTCCGGGATGCACACCACCGGAGATGTCACTCTGAAACGCGGAGTGGTGAATACCTCGGACCTGTGGGATTGGATCACCGATGCCCGCACCAACGGCGTGAGCGCGCAACGCGACGTGACCATCACCTTGCGCGACGAAGCCAACACGCCGGTCCAGGTCTACAAACTCTACAGCGTGACACCAAAGGGCTATACGGGACCGACGCTGATGGGCAAGGGAACTGGCGATGTGGCAATCGAAGAGCTCGTGCTGGCTCCCGAGACGATTGAGATTACGCAGCCAAGCTGAGGCAGCGCGCCAGCCGTCCCATGAACGCGGTCTCGCATCCCTTCGCCGTGAGCCGGCGAAGGGATGCGGCAGCCTTCATTGATGCCATATCTGTTACGGAGAATTGCGATGAGCCGGGTCATCTTCAACAACTCGCCCGCAGTGCCGGCATTCAATCCGGTCCGCGCCGACATAGCCTTCTTCGTCGGGCTGGTCCGGTTGCTGCCCGGCGCAGCGGTGGCGGCAAGCACGGCCTCGTGGTTGAGTTCTCTCGGGTATTCCTCCGGTCCTGCGCCTTATCCGAACCAGATTGCAACACTGACAAATATCCCGATTCCGATCAACAGTTATGTCGAGTTTACGGCCCTTTTCGATGACGGCAGCACGGGCACGGGCTACGGCACGGATTATCTGGCAACCGCGGTTCGCAGCTTTTTTTCCCAGGGCGGGCGAAAATGCTATGTGGTTCGCGTGGACGACCCGGTTACTCCCACAGACACAGCGCAGAGCAAAGCAACCAAGTTGCAGGAGTTGTTGCCTAACAACACCTTCGCACCCGACCAGGCGCAGAGCTGGACAGGGGTTGGCAGTCTCAGTGTTCTTGAGGATGCGTCGTATCTGGTGACGCCGGATCTGCCGATTCTGTGCGCTTCCGACTCGGATGGGGCAACCGGCCAGGTTCCTAACCCAGCCAGCGGTCCGGAGGAGTTCGTGGTGTGTTCGAAAGGGGACATTACGCCGCAGCAATACCGGACCTTCCCTTCGCCGGCTCCACGGTTGAGTTCGGCCGATTATGTAGGTTGGGCGGCTAGCGTTGCGACTATTCTGAATTACCTGGCGAGCGGTGTCACCAGCAATCAGCTTCATCTGCGGGAGATTCAATATGTAGCCGCATTTCCCATGCCGCAGGATCTAGACCCTGCAACCGCCGCCGAGAACCCATCGAGCGCCGAGATAGCACAGGACATCCACGACGTAATCGCCTCGCAGATGCCGGAGATCGTGATCGCCCCGGGCATGGTTCCGGCGGGAAATATATCGAGTTCGTTTCTACAGCTTACTTACCCCTGGTTGAAAACCTCCGGCTCGGGCATTCTGCTGGAATCGCTCCAGCCGCCGGATGGACCGCTGGCTGGCTTGCTGGCGCGCAACGCACTTACCCGAGGCGCCTTTACTAGCGCGACGAAGATCACTCCCGCGGAGATTTACGACGTGCTGCCTGCGCTTCCGGCGAAGGAGATGCTCAGTTCCGCACAGCCCCTGGTCTGGGGCGCCAATCCCGTGCAGCCCAAGGCGCTCATCGAGCGGCTCAGCTTGTTTGGATTCACTCCCTCTGGATTGCGATTGCTTTCGGATGTGACAGCCTATCCGGGTGAGAGCTACCGTTCAGCGCCGGTCAACCGGCTGGTGTCGGTGATCTGCCGCGCCGCGCGGCAGATGGGCGAGAGCGCGGTCTTCCAAAACAACGGACCTGCATTGTGGGGCCGCGTCCAGCGATTCCTGCAGAACCTGATGACCCGCCTGTGGACGCTGAATGCGCTGGACGGAGATACGGCGAGCGACGCCTTCTCAGTCCGCTGCGATAAGACAACGATGACTCAGAACGATCTGGACAACGGGCGGATGATTGCCTATGTCACATTCAACGCGGCATCCACCATTGAGACGATTACGGTCCAGTTGGCGATGGAGACCAGCGGAACCAGCGTGCAACAGATCACAGCCAATCTCGCGGAGGCAAGCTGATGGCGACAGGCTCATTGATTCCGCTTCATGTTTTCAAGTTCGAGGTGGACTTCTTCACCGATTCGCTATCGGCGAGCGCCGACCATGAGCAGTTTCAGGTGTGCTCCGGCGCGTTCGCGGAATGCACCGGCCTGGAAGCAACGATGGAGCCGAAGGTTATCAAGGAAGGCGGCCGGAACTACGGCGCGGCTCAGCGCGCGGGCGGCACGACCTTTGCCACGGTGGTGTTGAAACGCGGCATCAGCAGCAATCAGAACATGTATCAGATATTCAACTCAGTCAGCACCGGAACCTTTGCGCCGAGGATGCAGGTGACCATCAACGTCTTCGACATCGACGGTTCTGCTGTGCTGGCCTGGCAACTGGATAAGGCGATGCCGGTGAAATACAAGTTTTCCGATCTCAACTCGAAGAACGGCGAGATCGGCATTGAGGAATTGCATTTAGTCCATGAGGGCCTGTGGTCGGTGACGCCCACAGTGCAGCAGCTATAAACCATGCCCCAACAGCCTCCACAAGTCGCCAAAGCCACCCTGACCGCGCTACCCGGCGGGACGCCGTTGACCGTGCATTTCAATCCCGGGTCGCTGGTGTATTCGGTGGAGAACTCGAACCCGCCCCAGGCTGGCCAGCCGAAGAAGGCGCAGTATGTGGCGCAGTTCTCGGGCAAGCTGACGATGGACTTGCAGTTCGACACCACAGACACGGGCGCCGACGTGCGCACCGTGACCAACCAGGTGGCGTTGTTCATGCAGGCATCGGCCAATGCGACGGCTGCCGCATCCAGCTCGGCTCCGCCCAGCGGAAGCAACAATTCATCGGCTCCGCCGCCCAAAGCTCCTCCGGTTCTGATGTTCCAGTGGGGAACTTACCAGTTCCAAGGGATCATGGACTCGTTCAAGGAGACCATCGACTTTTTCTCTGCCGATGGGGTCGCGCTGCGCGCGCTGGTGAGCATTCAACTCTCGCGCCAGGACAATGTCTTCGACGAAGGCGCCAACCTGTCCGGGCCTGCTTCAGCGGGCAGCCTGGTGCCAAGTTCAAGCAGCGACAGCGCTCTCTCCATGGCAACGAGAGGCGGCGATCCGAGCGCGATGCGGCAGTTGGGGACAGACAACGGCTTGGACAGCCTGCGCTTCACTGCCGGAGCCTCAATGCAGGTGAGCGCGGGCATTACACTCAATCCGCCCGTCGCGTTTGTTACCGCGTCTTCAACCTCAGCGAGCGCGGGGTTGAACATTGGCATCTCAGCCGGTGTTTCAGCGGGCGGCTCGGCGGGAATCTCCATCGGTGCCTCCGCGGGCGCTTCGGTCGGAGTTTCCGCGGGAGCGTCCGCGAGTATCTCGGCCAGTGCGACCAGCGGCGTCGCGCCAGCCTTCGGGGCGACCTCATCGGCGGGAGTCCCGGCGACCGCGGGTGCGTTTTCCGGTTTGCAGACGGGCCGCGCCACCGTAAGCACCACATCAAACCTGAACCCGTTGCAGATGCTGCCCGCAACATCGGGCACCGATGTATCGACATTCAACGGCGCGAGCTTCAGCCTGGGGGGCGCCGCGAACAACACTGGCTCGGCTGGGCTTTCGACCGACGTTGGGACGCAATTCAGCTTTAGCAGCCGGTTGACATTCAGCAGCGACGATTAGGGATTTGAGGAGAGAAATGGCAGTCACGATCGATGAGATGCATGTAGAAGTCCAGCCAGCTCCGCAGGCGGCGAACGCTCAGCCGGCCAATGCGGACGCCAAGAAGGACGTGGATTTGCAGGAAGCATTGCAGATCCTTCACGTACGCAAACTTCGACTGCGAGCAGATTGACCTATGGCGGAAACTCCACTCACACAAGATGCCGTTTACAGCGCCATTCCGACGGTGCAGATCGACGGCCAGGCCAACGACAAGGTAACGGCCCAACTGCTCAGCATGGAGATGCGCGAGCAGGAGGGCGGAATGTCGTCGCTGGAGATGCGCTTCAGTAACTTCGGGTCATTCTCCACCGGGCTTGCCGATCTGGTCTTCGAGGACGGAGCAGTGTTGAAGCTGGGGGCAGCGGTGCTGGTTTGCGCGGGCGATGCCAGTTCGCCGACGGAGATTTTTCGCGGAAAGATCACTGCACTCGAAGGGCGTTTTCCGGAGACCGGCCCGCCGGACTTGGTGGTTCTGGCCGAGGACGCGCTGCAAAGCGCGCGCATGGCACGGAGCACGAAGAACTGGGACTCCGCGACTCTGACACAGATTGCAACCCAAGTGGCGACGAACCTTGGCTTGACTCCGGTGCTGGCTGGACTGGACACCAACATCGGAACGCAGTTGCAGTTTAACGAGAGCGATCTTGCATTTCTCCGCCGCCTGCTGGCGCGCTACGACGCAGATGTGCAAATTGTGGCGGCTGAGCTTCATGCCTCGCCGCGCAGCCAGGCGCAACGCAATTCCATCGAGATCGACCTGAACAGCCAGCTCAAGCATGTGCGGGTAATGGCTGATCTTTCGCAACAAGTTACAGCGATCACGGCCACGGGATGGGACTACACGCAGGGTCAGCCTTTCGTAGCCACCAGCCAGACCACTAGCTTGGGACCGGGTTCGGGGCAGTCGGGTGTCACCTGGGTGCAGCAGGCGTTGGCCACGCGCTCTGAGCAGCTTGGCCAATTTTCTAATCTGAACGCGCAAGAGGCGCAGGCGCTGGTCGATGCGGAGTTTGCGCAGCGCACCCGCTGCTTTGTGGTAGCCAACGGAGTTTCTGAAGGCAATCCAAACCTGCGTGTGGGCACCTATCTGCAACTCGTTGGCCTCGGAGCGCGCTTCTCGAATACCTATTACACGACTTCGACGGTGCATCACTTCGACACCCAAGGCGGCTACGAGACGCATTTCACCGCCGAATGCGCTTACCTGGGAGGTGGATCGTGAGCCGTCTGCTCCAGGAACACACCTTGGCAATGCTGGGGACGGGCGCGTTTCTCGCCAAGGTTGTTAGCGTGCAGGATCCCGATAGCCTGAACCGGATTCAGGTGCGCATCTATAACGTGGATGGCATTGCCGGCCAGGATGGAGCCGTGTGGGCGCGGGTGGCCGTGCCGTTTGCCGGCGACAACCGCGGCTGCTTCTTCATCCCTGATGTAGGGGATGAAGTGCTGGTGATGTATCTTTCCGGCGATTCACGCTTCCCGGTGGTTCTGGGAGGGCTATGGAACGGCCAAGCCACAGCACCAGATGCGTTTGGCGGTTCGGGCACGAGCGTCGATCGCTGGACGATTACCGGAAAAGCGGGAACGAAGATCGCGATTATCGAAGATTCGACTGGTCCCACAATCCAGTTCACAACCCCTGGCCAACTGACTGGCAAGATGACCGATTCGGATGGATCGATTGAATTCAGCGACTCCAACCAGACCTCTGTGCGAATAGACAGCAGCGGGGTCACAATCAACGCGCCAACCGCGCAGGTACAAGTGACGGCGGCCAGCAGCATGAGCATCACCGCGCCGCAACTCACTGTAAATGCGGCGATGGCGACATTCAGCGGCATTGTGCAGTGCCAGGTTATGCAAGCCACAACGGTGGTGGCGACAACGTATACGCCGGGAGCAGGCAACGTATGGTAGGCGACGAGATCCAGGTGAAAGGCGTCGATATGGACGGAAACGGGCAGGCGCGGCCGGTTCTGTTGCAGATGAACGACGACGACTTCCCCGCGCGTTTTCTGCGCGACCTGGCTTCACCCAATCAGACGCCGATATCGAGTACGGTTCCCGTGCCCTGGCCTTCAACTCCTCCTCCGCCTCCTCCGTTGCCCTTGGCTCCGCAACCCAATTATCCAGTGCTCTATCAGCCGGTGCAGCGGATGGTAAATGTTGCGATGGTCAAATTGAATTGCGACAGCATTGGCTGTCCGCGGGTCGATCCGACGCGCATCCTCTCTGCGGGCGTCGTGGTGCGGCGCGCTATCCGTTTTCCTGGAGCGAACGGCAACCCCGCATGGGACGATGTGGATAAGCTCTCGGCCTGGATGAAAAACTCAAGCGGAAAGTCCAAGTGGACAGTGTTGCGTCCCAATCAAGCGGATCTCGATCCTGACCCAACACAGCGCCCGCAACTCTCTTCCGGCTTGGCGGAACTCGACAAGCAGTTGGCTCAGTTGTCGCTGAGTACGGCCTGCACGGAGAGTACGACGCCGGCTTTCGCAGCGCCGCCGGCGACGAATTCCAGCCTTGGCCGCACCGTGGTCTACGCGGTCATTCCCACGGCCAGTAGCGAAGTCACCGACACGCAGCCCGCCTCGCCTCCGAATATTCAATCGTCCGATATCGTCAATATGCTTCCGGCCTTGCTGCTCTCGAATGCCATGCCGGTGACGCCTCCCATCGCTGGAACCGTTGTCGATTACCGCTGGATGACGGACGACTTCTTGAATCAAATCTATCCGCCGCAATCCGGGCCATCACCCACCTCGCCCTCAGCTTCCACGGTGCCCAATCCGAGCATTGCGCAATTCCAGATGTTCTCACTGGCGCTGCGCCTGTTGAATTCGGTCTTCGGCGCATTCGACGGCACTGCCGACGGCAATGCCATCCTCACCATCTTGAATAATTACTACGTCATCTTTATCGACCCCCCACTCCCCCTGACGCCGCTAACGCCGATGCCGATGGGCGTGTTCTTTCAAAGTGCCAAGACCACGCTGTTGGATTATGACGGCTACAACAATCCCTCCCCGGCTCCGACCTTACTGATGCCCGACATCTGGGAGCCGATCAGTCAAAGCGATCAGGATACATTGGTTAGCGCGATGCTGGCCGCATTGGTTCCGAAATCGCAAAATATGCTGGCGCCTCAAGGACGCTTTCAGGATGAGACCCGGTTGTATCGCCTGCGTCTATTCTTCCGCCTCAAGCCGGAGAACCCAGGTTGCCCGACGGAACTCGTCTGGAGCAGCTACAGCGATCCGTTCCGTATTGCAGCATGGCATGAGAGCAGCCAGCGTCCCTACCCTCCGATCTCACTGCCTGATCCAACCCAAGCCTTCCTGCAAGGGGCCAAGCCCAACTGCGCCTTCCATGTGCCCGCCAGCTTGATGAATGCGGTGCAAGGGACAACTCTCTCCGGTTTAATGAAGGGTTCAGCCGGGGGTAGCGGAGGAGGCGGCATAAGCCTGGGCTGGATATGCGGATTCAATATTCCGCTCATCACGATCTGCGCATTTTTCGTGCTGAGCATTTTTCTTAGTTTGTTGAACATCATTTTCTTCTGGCTGCCGTTCATCAAAATCTGCATCCCGTTTCCGGCGCCGTCCAGTAGTTCACCTGACGAGGGCACTCCATGACCGCTACTTATCAAGATCCGCTCGAATGGCCTTTTCTCCCGGTGCCGAATGCGGGGCAATTGTCCTGGCCCACGCTCGAACAGAGCGTGCGCGATTCTATCCGCATTATTTTGATGACCAGCCCCGGCGAGCAGCTCATGCGGCCGCGCTACGGGGCTGGCTTGCAGAACTTTCTCGACGAAGGAAACACCGTCGCGTTGCGCGCCCAGATTCAAACCACGATCCTGCAGAGTTTGCAAAATTACGAAAACCGGATCACCGTCGATGCCGTGGATGTCGATCCGGTGGCAGGTGCGCCCGCGCAAGTCCAAGTCCAGATTCACTACCGGCTGCTGAGAACCAATGCACCTCAGCAGATCGGTGTAACCATGCAAGTGGGTTGACACCATGCCCTTGATACCGCCAGCTCTCGACGACCGGTCCTACGACGATCTTGTACAGGATTTGCTCGCCAACATTCCGGCGCATACTCCTGAGTGGACCAATCCGCAACCGGGCGACCCCGGCCGCACACTACTGGAGCTCTTCGCGTGGCTTGCGGACACCATTCTTTACCGCGCCAACCTGATTCCGGAAAAACAGCGGATAGCCTTCCTCAAGCTGCTCGGGCAGTCCATGCAGCCAGCGGCCGCGGCTACCGGTATGCTGTCGCTTTCGCTCGCGCCATCCGCGGTGACGCCAGTGGGTTTGGTTGCGCCCGCCACGGTGAAGGGAGCAGTAAACTTTGAAACGCTGGGCGAGATCGATCTGCTTCCCATCACCGCGCAGGCGTACATCAAGGTTCCTTTGACAGCCGATCAACAGGCACAATCGCTGCCGCTGCTCACAGGACTCAAAAAGCTCTACGGCCTTTCGACAATACCCGTCGGGTACACGACCACCACTGTATTCCCCAACAACCTGGCCGATACCAACGGCCTTGACATTGTGAATGGGACGACCGATTCAAGCATCTGGCTGGCTCTGCTGGTCGCCAGCCCACAGAATCTGGCTCCGGTACTCAACGCAATCGGCGGCCAGAACGGCCCGCAAACTTTGAATATTGGATTTGTGCCATCGCTTACTGTGCCAGGGCTTTACTCCGTTCCCCAGTCTTATTCGGCATCTGGCGTCCCAGCAGCGGTGCAAGCAACGTGGCAGATGAGCCAGCCCCCCGCGGGCACGGGCCAGCCCATCGCATATACGACGCTGAAGGTGCTGAGCGACACCACGCAAGGCCTGACCCAGCCGGGCATTGTGCAACTGCTGGTGCCTCCGGGCGGAGTCATCGGCGCGCCCTCGAACGATGTCCGCGTCGACTCCAAGGCGGGAATGGGCTTGAGGCCGCCGCGCATCGACGACACCTCCATTGCCTCGCGGCTACTGGCCTGGGTGCAACTCAGCACGCAAAGCTCGTTGCAGGTGAGCTGGCTGGGCGTCAATGCGGTGCAGATCGACCAACGAACCACATATAACTCCATCGTGATCGGCGTTAGCGATGGCAGCGCCAATCAGCAGCTTGCGTTACCCCAATCGCAGATCGATCCTACGACGTTTTTGCTGGAAGTGGATATGCCTGGCTTGGGCTTTCAACTCTGGCAACAGGTAGACGATCTGGCAGTGCTGCAAGGGCCGGTACAGGCGTACATGCTTGATCCCGAAGCCGGCACCGTCACCTTTGGCAACCAGCTTCAGGGGATGATTGTGCCGGCGGGCCGGCGCGTTCGCGTGCGCACCATGAGGGCAGGCGGAGGTTCGGATGGAAATCTGCCCGCTGGTTCACTAACCGCAATTCAAGCTTTCGACGCTTCGGGCAACCAGGTGACGCAGGCGATCACTGTTGTGCAGCCGACCGCGACAACCGGAGGCGCCGATCCCGAGACGCTCGATGCCGCTCAGCAGCGTATCCCATCGCTGCTTCAGAATCAGAGCCGCGCGGTCACCGCCGCGGACTACTCCAATCTTGCCCAGAGCGTTCCTGGAGCCAATGTGGCGCGGGTAGAAGTGCTGCCGCTGTTCAAGCCGCAGACGCTCACCGTTAATGTTCCCGGAGTCGTTTCGGTGATGGTGATTCCAGGAAAAAACGGGGTAATGAATCCCTGCCCGCGCGCCGACCGCCCAACGTTGGAGACGGTCTATCAGTATCTCAATCCCAGCCGGCCCGTCACAGCGGAGATGTATGTGATCGCCAGCGAGTACGTCGGCCTGGGGATTTCGGTGGCCGTGGACGTGAAGACCGGTTATGGCTTGCTCCAGGTTTCGCAAGCGGTGGAGACCGCGTTGCGCAGCTATCTGTGGCCGCTCGCACCGGGCGGGCTGGACAACACCGGCTGGCCTCTGGGCCGCAACGTGCGCAGCTTGGAGCTGGATGTCGTTGTAAGTCAGGTGCCGGGTGTGATCGAAGTAAACGGCCTGAACCTGTTTACGACCCTCAACTCCGGGGGATATCAACTTGTGACGGCGGATGCCAGCGGCTCTCCTGAAATTGTGCTGCAGAGCTGGCAGCTTCCTGAAGTGCTCGATGTGATTGTGATAGCAAGTCCGGATGGCTCGAACGCGGCAGGCGGCTCTGGCGGGTCCGGTGGCACTGGCAGCTCCGGGAATACCGCCCCGACCAGCCTGACACCTGCGCCTGTAACCGACCCGACCGTCGCTGTACCCGTAGTACCTAACGTTTGCTGAAGGATTGCGTATGGATTCGAACGGCCTGAACTTCTGGATGCTGAGCCAGCTCAACGACTGGCTGCCGCCGTGGCGCGCCGTTACGGCCTATCTCAGCGGACAAGGGATCGTCGACTCCAACGGCAATATCCAGATCGCTCAAAATGCTGGTACATCGGATGCGCTTCCTCCTTCTGCCTGGAGCGCGATTCCCGGCCAAACCACCGTGGATGCCGGAATCACATGGTTAAACTCCGGGCCGGGTTCATGGCGGGCAACTACTGCCTATCCCGTGAATCAGTATATTCAAGATTCAAACGGCAACCTGCAAAGAGCTGTTGCGGTCACGGGCAGTGGAATCTCCGGCGCCGCACAGCCGACATGGCCAGTGGCGCTTGGCCAGACAGTAGTGGATGGCACAGTGACCTGGAGCTGCGCCGGTCCAACGCAAGCCGGGCTCTTTTATTGCAGCAAGAACAACACACTGCAGTTGCGCAGCGTGCGCACCGGCAACCCGCCTGTGGAAGATTTCAGCATTGCTACACAGATGCTGGGCGTACCGCCGATGACCCTCGACCAGTTCGGCAACTACGCGCGTTGGGATGCGCCGAGCGGACTGGTGATGGCCGGCGGCAGCGGCCCAACCGACGCGCCGCCGCCGAATGAAGTGACTATCTTTGCGCCGGGTCAGCCGAACGTTACCGACCTGGCGATGGGCTACGATGGCATCCTCTACATCGCCGCCGGAGGCGCGCTGATTATGATTGACCAGCGCAATCGCTGGCCCAATTACACTCTGACGGTTGCCGATTTCAGCTTTTGGCGGCTGGCCGCGTTGCCTGAGGGCGGTGTTTTGGCGCTCGACCGGAGCAAACCGCAACTGGGCAAAGTCTCCGGCCAGCCACTACAGACCGGACCGGTCGATACGCCCAATCCCGGTATTTTGCGCCCCTGCCAAGCGAATCAGAATCCGCCGCGGATCGTTTCGCGTTTTGCGCTCCCGACCGGAGAGACATTCGTCGCGCTCGCGCCCATGGACATGACCCAGCAGCCCGCGCAGTTCGTGGTGATGTCTTGGGCCGCCAACAACGCCGCCAATCAAATCGCGACCATTCGCATCTTCAACGAGACGGCGCTCTCCGGCGCGCCGCTGCAGCTTGGCGGAGTGCGGCTGCCCTACGCAATTGCGTGGCTGGGCAATCAACAATTCGCTGTCTTTGCGACCAATTTGAATGAGGCTCTCATCTTCGACCTCGCCGATGCGGGCGACACGCTTGTTCCCGCTGGCGAAACCTACATCCTTGCCGCCAACAATGTCGGACCCATGGTGCATGGGTTTAATCTGCCGCCGAACTATGCAAACGCTGCGGGATCAACGCCCATCATGCTTCCGCTTCTGCCGCTCTCGCTGAACAGTCTGGTGCCGGCCGGAGCAACCAACCCAACAAGTCCTGCGATTATTGACAGCGGCACGTCGCAATGCGTCTGGCATCGCATGTTTATCGAGGCAATTATGCCTCCACGGTGCGGCGCGCTGATCTGGCTCACCGCCTCTGACACACTTACCGATCTCGTCGATCCGGCATTTCAGTGGTATCCGCATATTCTTGGCGCGGCCGATACGGCTGCGATTCCGGCAGTGATGCTGCCTGGCGCGCCGACCGCGGTGTGGCAGTCGATCCCTACTGAAGTTGCCTATGCCCCGACGTTGCTGCACGGAGACCCGATCGAGAACACGCAAGGGTTGTTCATGGTGCTTGTGCAACGAGCGAACAAAGTGGTCCGCAACCTGAGCGGGCGCTATCTAGGCGTGCGCATTCATCTCAACGGCGATGGAAGGAACTCGCCGCAGATCGCAGGGATGAGAGTCTACGGGCCGCGCTTCTCCTATGTGCAGAAGTATCTTCCGGCGCTCTATCACGAGGCCAAGTTTCCGCCGGCCGCTGATGCGGATGGTCCCAGCACGCGGCGCGATTTTTTGGAACGGTTCGTTGACATCTTCGAGTCGCAGTGCACGCGGATTGAAGACCGCATCGCCAACGCATACCTGTTGATGAGGCCGGAGAGCACGCCCGACGATTCGCTCGACTGGCTGGGCGGCTGGATCGGCATCAAGCCGGGCAGCTATCCGCCCAACAGGAAGCGCGCCAGGATCGAGGCGACTCCCAGCCTGTACCAATGGCGCGGAACAGCAACAGGGGTAACGCAGGCGCTCGATGTGGCGACCAACGGCGCATGCAGCCGCGGCGCGATCATCGTGATTGAAGACTTCCGGTTGCGGCATATCTTCGCGACAATCCTCGGCGCCGATCTCAGCATTCAGAACAACCCGCTCCTTCCCGGCTACTCAGGCAGCAGCAACTCCATTGTGGGCGACACGCTCTTTCTCGGTGATCCGAGCATGCAGGCCGAATTGCAGGCCCTGTATGAAACCGACCTCAACATCCCCGGAAGCGCCCAAGCCATTCAGGCATTCTACGACCAACTGGCATACCGCATGACCGTCTTCGTCCACAACCAGGTTGAAAACGTGAACCTCAAACTGGTTCAGCGGGTCGTAGAGGCTGAAAAGCCCGCGCATGTGCAGGCTTTCGTCAAGGTGGCGACACAACCATTCATGATCGGCCTGGCTTCTTTGGTTGGAGTCAATACTTATCTCGGGCCGGAGCCGCCGGCGAACCAGGTCACGGTCGGAGTGAGCGATGTGGGCCGCTACGACATTGTGACCGAGATGCCAAGCCTGGACCCGCGCATGAATAACGGATGGGACACGGCGGAGTACGCACAGCCAATCGCCAGAATCGCCGCTCCAACCGCGGTTAAGCCGGGCGGCACAATCGTGCTGGAAGGCGGAGCTTCGACATCCCCGGCTGGTACAACCATCACCAAATACCTTTGGACCCTGGTGCAGTCGCAAAGCTGACGCCACATTTCAACATGGAGAGGAAATATGCCCGAATCAAGCGTAACACCCATCGAAGGTCAGGAACCGGCCGCGAACCCAAGAGCCACTACGGCCGCTGCGCCCGTGGAGATTACAACAACAACCCCAATCAGCGGCACCGCCTCCAGCGTCGCAGTGACCGTTCCCAACACCAGCGGAACAGTCACCTTCCAACTGGTGGTGACGGACAACCTGGGCACAGTGAGCACCAACACCGCCCAAGCTACCGTGACCATTCAGGGTCCGCCGACAGCAGTGCTTACGGCAACGCCGGCAGTGGTTGCAGACGGAGGAACAATCGAGCTTTCGGGAGCCGGTTCAACGAGTAGCGGAACGATCGCCAACTACAAGTTCTCGCTGGTTGCACCGACCTAACCCTTGGCATGGATGGAATCGTTTGCGTTGTTCCATCCTTTTTGGGTCAACGCGTAAAAGATGCGCGCGGCTTCAAAATTCACCGAAGGAAACGACGAGAGATCATCATGGCGACATCAACGATTGTGGCAACGCCTACCGATAACCTGAATCCGCCGCCGGCGCCGGCTCGCGTTTACTACTCGCTGGGACGCATGCTGGGCGTGGAGGACTTTCAGGCCGATCAGGACTATCACCGCAGCAGCTTGGCCCGCGCGCTTCTGCAACTGTGCGGGACGGGCACGGTCTCCGGCTTGAATGTCACCATACCCCAGGTCTGGCAGGCCAACACGGCATACCCGGCATGGGCCTTTGTGTTTGACTCCAACCAGAATATTCAGGTCAACACCGGGGTGGCCGGGGTCAGTGGCAGCACTGCGCCCGCATTCAACCCAACTCCTGGCGGCATCGTGACAGATGGCACAGGCATTGTTTGGACCAATCAGGGCCAGATCAACCAGAACGGTTGGATACCCAATGCGCCCTACACCTACCCATCGGCGATCATGGATTCCAACAACAACGTCCAGATACTCAACTGGCCGCCGGTCTGGCAACCGAACATGTCCTTTGCGGCCTGGTCCTTCGTCTACGACGGCAATCAGAATGTACAGGTCAACACCGGCGCAGGAGGAACAAGTGGCGCGACGAAGCCGGTGTTCGCCACGACACCCGGCGGCACCGTGACCGACGGCACAGGCATTGTGTGGACCGACCAGGGTCCCATCAACGCGAATGGATGGCGGCCCAACGTGAGCTTCTCGTCGCCCTCGGCCATTATCGATTACAACGGCAATGTTCAGATACTCACCGGACCATCCCCCTTGACTACTGGTCCGGTTGCCCCGGCATGGAACACAGCCGTCGGCGGCGTTACGCAGGATGCCAATCCCGCAGTGAATGCGTGGACCTGCGCAGGCCCGGCACAGAATGTGCAAGCTCTTGTCAACGATGTTTCCACCTTCACCGTAGGTCCGTTCTCTCCGGTCTGGAGCACGGCGATCGGCAGCACCACACTGGATGGGAGCCTGGGTATAGCCGCTTGGACCTGCGTGGGGCCGCAGCAATTAGAGATTGAAGTGACCCCTGGGCTGGCGATTGACCGAGTAGGACGATTGATCGAGGTTCCGACCACGGTGTGCATTCGCATTCAACCCTGGCTCAGCGGTCAAACGGTCTCCGACCTGAACAGCGCCCTGGCTTCCGGCAAAGGCAACAACATCCTGGTGGATGTTTTCGCCACGTTTGCGCCATGCACCCAGGGCGTAACCCCGTGCTTTGCCACACAGGACGACTACGACGCAACGGATGCATTCTCAGCCAACCGGACATTGGATTCATTCGCCATGCAACTGGTTCTGCGCAACGACGCAGACCCAAGACTGCCCCAGGATCCCTGGCTTCCTGCCGGACCGGTACCTACGGGCGCCGTAACGCCTGCACTGGTTCAGACCCTGAAGCAAAGCCTGCTCGCGGCTAACTCGGGCCCGTCGGCGAATGCGCCTTTTACAACTAACGGGACGCCACCAGCTGAGATTCCGCCGGGGTTTGATCAAAGTTCGGTATTCCTGGCGCGTATCTCGATTCCCGCCACGGCCGGCGCTTCCGGACAGCCTCCGAACTACAACCTGAACAGCATTTCTATCGACAACCTTTCGCGACTTTTTCTGTACCCAGCATCGCTCGTGGCCCGCACGATCGGGGTTATCTCGGGAACGGAGTCTTAGGAGCCAGTCATGCCCAGTTACACGCAAGGCGATACGCGCATCACCCTTACGCAAACCCAACTCACTGCGGCCCAGAGCAACGGCTCGCTGGTGATCGACAGCCAGCGTACACGCCCTTATTGGTTCGATGGCCGCTTCCTCGCGGCCCGTGATCTGCAGCGCGAGCAGGATTATTTCCTGCAACGCCAGGCGGACCTCGGACAAGCGGCCGGGTTTAGCGTCATCCATGGACTGTGGGTGAGTACCCCGCCGGCGAATTCGCCCAGCTCGAATGGCGACACGGTGATTATTGCGGCCGGCCAGGGACTTACGCCCGCCGGTGAACTGGTGCTGCTACCAAACGACATCACCATTGATCTCGGCGATTTGCCCGACGAGCAAAATCTCGATGTGCAATTCAACGTGGCTTCGATCCCCAATACCCCGGCGCGCACACGGAGCGGGGCGTATGTGCTCGCGCTGCGGCCGGTCGAGTTCACCGCCAATCCGATCACCTCTTACCCGACCAGCATTCAGGGGACGCAAACCACACACGACGGCAACATCGTGGAGGCAACGGCGATTACGCTGGTGCCTTATCCGAGCCCAATCAATTGGACGGGGGGAAGCAGCCAGGATGCCGCGCAGCTTCGCGCGGCACTGGCGCGGCAGATATTCCTCAACGCCAATCCTAGCCAGCTCTCGGACGCGCTGTTGCCTTTGGCGATGATCTATCTTCAGCGCGGTGTGATCGTCTGGGTAGACCCATACCTGGTACGGCGCGACAGCGGCCCGGAGTATAGCGGATTGCGTCTCGGCTTGACCGACCCGGCGACCCAACAAGCGTTCCTGATGCAATACGACTCCATGTTGCAGGAGACGGTGTCTTCCCGCATTACCTCCGGCGCCTCGGCCAGCTTTGCAGCGGCAAATTATTTTCAGGCACTGCCTCCAGCCGGACGATTTCCGCTGGCGAGCCTTGGGATCACCAGCCAGGCAACATCGCAAAGCTTTACGCAGGCATTCTTTCCGCAACAGCTCGACGTGCGGCTGAGCATCATTCCCCTCGATGAGATCCAGGCGCTGGTCGAGGACAGCATGGCGCTGCCGCCCATTGATCTCACGCTCCCGGCAAATGCATATGCGGACCTTTCGGTTTTTGCTCTGGTTCCCGTGCCGCGGAGCGGCTTTACAGCTCTCAAAAACAGCCTGCCCACGCTGGCTCCCAATCCCACCGTACCGCAGATACTCAGCTTTCGTACTCCTGCGGCCCTACTGAGCCTGTATCAGGGCGCGATCGCCATCACTCCACCGACGGCGAACCAGAACTCGGCCTGGCTGAACGCCATTGGGAATCAGACCTATGGCTTCTATATCCGTAACCGCAGCTCCCCATCGTATGTGAGCTTTGCCACCGGAATCAATTCCTGAACGGGAGACAGGCTATGCCAGCCACACCTATTACTGATCCAGTCACCGGCGAATCGCTGGTTGGCACCGAACCGCAACTGCAGCAGAAGATCGATCCTGGCTACTGGCGGCAACGGCTCAATCTATATACCGGACGCACGCTCACCGTTTCCGCGCTGGATAGCGAACAGTACTATCGCGGAGGCCTGCTGGCCACTCTGGGGCAGGCGGTCTCCGCGGGCACAGTCAGCGGCCTCGCGCTGACCATGAATACCAGCGGCCCCGACCCGATCTTCACTGTCACGCCGGGCTATGGCATTACCGCCGATGGCCAGGATGTGGTTCTCAACACAACCCTCAAGACAGCACTGAGCACGCTCGCGGTGATCGATCCGGTAACAGGTGCTGACTTAAACTACACCTTTCATCAGTCGGTCGGGGACCCGACCAACACCACATATGCCGGAATTCTGCTGCTACAACCGGTTGTGGCGCAAGTGAGCGGGCAACTGCTGGACACCGGGAGCCTGCCGGCTATCGTCAGCGGCAACCTGGGCGCATCCTGCAGTCAGGATCCCGCGGAATATGCCTTTGAGGACTGGCAGATCGCGGACGCAGTGCGCTTGGTTTATCTTCCCTGGCCAGCCGGCGTCCCCGCTATGCCGCTGCCGCCGATGGCTCCCCAGGAGACCTGGAGGAACCGCCTTGCCTATGCGATTTTCGAAGCGGAAGCGCTCCTTGGCCCAGACGACCAACTGCCTTGGTCTATGCTCGGACTCCCTGTGGCGCTCATTGCCTTCAATCCTGGCGGAGTCTGGAGCGCTGACACGGAATATAGCGTTGGCGATCTGATTACCGACTCCAACTACAACCAGCAGGTGGTGAAAGTCGCGGGAAGATCCGGCAGCAACGCTCCAACGTGGAGCAACGTCTATGGCGGCCTGACGATCGACGGACTCTCTCTCGTTCCTCTCGATCAGAAGACCAAGAAGACCAAAGACGACCCACGGGCCGGCATCATTCTGCCAATTTTACGCGGCGTTACCTGGGAGAATAGCGGCCTCGCTTGGGAGCCGCTCTTCGTCGATTGCTCGGCTGTTGTTCGTGCGGGAGGATTGCCAAGAAACCGTTATGTGCTTCCATCTCAGCCCGCGCCATTGTTGCAGTGGCAGCCGCAGACTGCCTTCGTGGCAGGCGACGTCACCGTCGACCCCAACGACCCAGGTGACTTCATCATCGACCCAAACAACAATATACAACTGGTGCAGACCTCCGGCACCTCTGGCAATCTACCGCCGCAATGGAATACCGGCTTTGGCCAGACCACGACGGATGGTTCCGTCACCTGGATCAACAACGGTTCGGCAAGCTGGAAGCCGAATACCGCATACGTCGCAAAGCAATTCATCTACGACGCCAACAGCAACATGCAGCATGTACTCATCGCGGGTGTTTCAGGAAGTACAGAACCGTACTGGAACGGCATTTATCTGCCTACCGCCGACGGGACCATGACTTGGATCAACAATGGCTCGGGAAATCCAACCGTGGTTCAACCGGGGCTGGCGCAAGCCAGAATCAATCAGCTTTCCGAGCAACTCAGTCAGGCGATGATCGCGCAAGAGATCACAAACCTTGCCAACATCTTCCCAACGCTTCCGCCCAGTGGAATTTTGCCCGTCGCCGCATTGAACTTTATCAATCAAACAGCGCCTTGGTTCCCTGCAAACTGGACGATCTCTGCGGCACCCGTATCTCTTGAGGAGTTGGAGACGGTGCTTGAAACCGGCATGTTGATGGATCCCATTGCGGCTGAAACCACGGCCCCGGCCGATACGACGCTGCTCGAACCCGTCGAGGTGCTGGTCCCGCTTCCGGATTCGGTTTACGATCCAGACATTTTGATTGTGGAGACCGTCCCACCTGTCTTTTACCAGGAGCAGACCCAAGCCACCGAGGCGCGCAATCTCACGTTACAACAGCTAGAAACTGTACAACAGGAGATCAACACTCTCTTTGCCGCGATGGGGCCAAATGTTCCGACGAATTCGAATCTGATTGACCCGGACGCCGGCCTAGCCCCGGACGAAATTGCGGGACGCAACGCCCCTCCGCCTTATACTCCGCTCTCAACAGAGACCTTCGGAACGGTGCTGCAAACCACTTGGCAGGCGTCTTCGGCTTTCACTGCAGGCCAATTCATTATCGACAGCAATGGAGCGATCCAGGTGGCTTTGAACGGCGGAACGACAGGACTTTCAGAGCCGGACTGGAATACGAATATAGGGCAATCGACTCCGGACGGACTCACCTGGATGTGTCGCGGGAATGCGGGATGGACCGCCAAAACTTTGTTCGTTGCGGGCCAACTGATTGTTGATTCCAACGGCAACATCGAGCAGGTACTCACCGGGGGAACCTCAGGCGCTTCGGCGCATCCAGTATGGAACGGGGCCGAACCTGTGACCCCAGAAGTCGTGGTGACATGGCAGAACGGCGGCAACGCGAGCGCACAGTGGCAGCCGAACATCGCCTATACTTCCGGACAGCTAATTCAGGATGCAAACGGCAATACGCAGACTGTGGTGACTGCAGGCACTTCTGGCAATTCCGCGCCCACATGGAACGCCACTCCTGGGCAAACCACGACGGACCCCGCTGGGGAGACTGCCGGTGTGACATGGAAAAACCTCGGCCACGCCACATGGCAAGCGAACACAAGTTACTCCGTAGGCGCCATCATTCTCGATTCGAATGGAAACATTCAGACCGTAACGGTTGCGGGCACCTCCGGCAATTCTGCGCCCAGTTGGAATCCAGCCGCCGGGGGAACCACGCAGGACGGTTTGACGTGGAACAACCTTGGGGATGCGGCGTGGGCGTCAGGCACTAGCTATGCACTGGGGGACGTGATTGTACAGAGCGGGCATATCCAGGAGGTACAGGATGGGGGCACCTCCGGCGCTCAGCAACCGGCATGGAATGAGACCTCAGGCGGCACCACGACCGACACCTCGATTACCTGGTTGAGCAACGGTCCGTGGGCCTGGCAGCCAAATACACCTTATGTCGTGGGCCAGTTCGTAGTGGATCCCCAAGGTTACATGCAAACGATCAAGGTTGCGGGCTCGTCGGCATCGTCACCGCCTAGTTGGCTTCAGCCGAAGACTCCGGGCCAGACCAGCCAGGACGACACTGTAACCTGGCAGGCCGGCGGCAAAACATATTGGCAGCCTAACCATGCCTACACCGCAGGTGAATTGATTCTAGATGCGAATAACAATATTCAAATTGTGAAGACTGCTGGCACTTCTGGCGCTTCGACGCCCATATGGGATCCGAATCTCGGGCAGCCCACGCAGGACGGCACAGTGAAAGGAGTGCTGTGGACGAACCTCGGCCACGCCACATGGCAGCCGAAGACCAGCTATTCTATCGGCCAGGCGATCATCGACTCCGCTGGAAGCATTGAGATCGCGACTGTTGGCGGCGTCACGGCTTCATCGCCGCCCGGTTGGCTACAGGAGATTCTGGGGCAGACCACGCTGGACGGAATCATCTGGCAGTCGGGCGGCAAAGCGCTGTGGCAGTCCGATTACTTGTACAGCGCCGGTCAATTGATTCTGGATGTGAACGGCAATATTCAGAGCGTGCAGACCGGAGGCATCTCCGGTGACTCTGTTCCCGCGTGGAACCAGAATGCCGGACAGACCACACAAGACAGCGGCGTGACCTGGAACAATCTCGGCCGCAGCGTGTGGACGAAGTACACAAGTTATGCGGCGGGCCAGGCCATTGTGGACTCTAATGGAGATATTCAGTTTGCGACCATCGGCGGCACCTCCGGAGCGAGCGCGCCCGCTTGGACCGAAGGCGGAAACTCCACCACACTGGATGCCGCGGTTACGTGGCTCAACAGCGGGTTGTTGACTTGGGTAGCGGGAAAACAGTACACCGCAAGCCAGATCATCATTGACTCGAATGGCAATCTTGAAATCGCCACTGTTCTGAATAGCAGCGGTAACCCTGATCCCGTCGGCACGCCGGGTACTGCCGGAACCGTTCCCCCAGTATGGAATACCACGCCTAACGGAACTACAACGGACGGCACGATTACATGGGTCTACCTTGCGTACTGCTCGACAGACCTGTTGCAACTCCAATCCGTTGCAAGCCAGGCTCCGTACACCACTACGTTTCAGGATTCCAGCAAGGCGTCCCATACCATTTCGCTGCTCAGCGCCACTGATCTGACCAATCTACAGACCAACGGCCTGCAGGCTCTGATTACTAGCCTCAACGCAAGAATCTCGCAGGCCAATGACCTGCTCGACACCGCATTCCTGACGGCGCAGACGGACATCTATCGCTTCCGGCAAAACGTTCTGGGCGCCACGGCCGCGACTTCACTGGCCACCTCGACAGTGCTGGCGAACATCGCTACCGGCACAACGGCCTCCGCTACGGCCGAGAACTTGCAAAGCTATATCGGTTCGCTCTTGCCCGCTTCTACTACCACGACAACCGGAACCGCAAGCGGCTCCACAACCACGACCACAACGACAATACCACCGATTCTCACCAAGCCCCTGCCGGTTCCCATCAAGGTACCGGTCATATTGAACAACAAGCCTATCCTGTATCAGGCGCCAATCGACAAGGCTCCAGTTCTCAGTTTCTCGGCACAGGTCAAAAGCTTGCGCAGCCATGCTCTGACAGCGGCGCTCAGCGATGTCCAGAGCGCTGCGATCAGCGTCAATCGCATTGGAACGGTGTCAACAACTCTTTCGGGAGCGAATCTGACCGCAGTCCAACAAACGCTTACGGGAACAGCGGCCGGCACCACCGTATTCAAGGCTCCAAACCTGATTGACGCGAGCGCAGCCCTCAGTATTTCCAAAGCGGTAGCAGCAGCCGGTCCCACGCAAATCATCATCCCCGGACAAAATGTTACCGCCACACCAACGGATATCACCAGCCAATCGCCGCTGGCTGGCGCGCAGGTGAACATTCGCACGCTCACCATCGCCGAGCGGCTGGCGCAGTCTCCGTCGCAGGAGGCCATGTTCTATGCAATCTCCAACCGTTTGAATTTTCTTCAGACGCTGGCGACGCTGGAAAACGACCTCAATCTTGTTGCCGACGATCTGCCGATTCTGGTCGACGATCTGCCATCCACATCTCCGACCATTCCTACTGCGGTGCCTGTCATAACGCACACGTTTTCGGAGTGGTTGGGCAGCAACGGCGCGGGCATTCAGGCGCAGATCCAGTCGCCCTACCTGGCCAACGACGCATCAGAAGCAACCGTTTTCTCTGTTGGCGTGCGGGTTGTGGAGCAACACACGATGTTGCTGCGCGCACTGGAGGCCCGGGTGCAGCAATACTCCGACTTCGTTAGCCTTTGCACGACCGCGCTGAACAATATTCAGAACGACATCCAGCAGGCCCAGGTCTATGTTACGCAGCTCACGAATAACCTGCATCAGGAGCGCCAGAACGTGGCTTTTACAACGGCTCTCCTTGCGGATGAAATCCAGCAGGTGCAGACCGTGAATGCGCAACGCCAGCAGGTGCTTGCGACTTCGGTGCAACTGATCGCCTACACGCGCGCCCGGACTCTGGAGGCTACCGACACGGCGCCGAGCCGGCAACTGGTGCCAGCTAACATTACCAACCCGGTGCCCGCGTGCCTGCAGCAGTCGGTATCGATTCCCCCCGAACTGCGGGAGATTGTCGGCCAGCTTCGGGAGGCGCCGGCCAATTGGCTACCGGCCGCCGCATCGCAGATCAGCAACCTTGAGCGCCCGGCGCTGCTGCAACAACTCGCCATGAGTACACAAGCGCGTGCCGCGCAGATGTTGCAGCTTCCACAGTTGCCGTCTTCGGCCGCCGGAGAGACCGGAGTCTACGCCTCCACGATCGCCAATGTTTACACCGCTAATCAGCAGATTTTGCGCACATTCCAGACGCAGCGCTCGGCCATACAGCCAGCGGCGCTCAGCTACCTTAGTTGGAGCAGCCAGGTCGCGAGTGTGCAAGGTGTCGCCGCGGTGAATGACTTGATCTCCGCCGACTCTGTGCATACCGAGATCAGCAACGCCGTCGCCAGGCTTATCCAGCAGGTTTCAAGCGTAGCGACGTGTCTCTATACGCGTATCAGCATCGCCGATCCCATTAATCGGCTGACCTGGGCCGAATACCTGAGCGGCGCAGGGCTTTCTGTCCAGTTGCAGAGCCTGGCCGTCTTGCCTGGGTGGAACCAGCTTTCTTACACCGACCGCCAACAGATGCAGTTGCTGGTGGACTGGCTCTTCATGCAGATAGACACCACCAACTCCGCGGCCACGGCATTTATGAGCGATGTAGTGCGCACGGCAATCCTGCTGGCCAGCGATGTTCCCGTCGACAACATCATCCCCGGCAATGTGATTGCTCGCACACTTCCCACCGTGGGGGGAGTGGTATCGCTCAGTTTGCCCTCGGATCGCATCTCTTCAGGCATGTACGTGAACCTTTACTCCGGGGCGACACTCACTGCCCGCGCTGTAGTCAGCGATCTGGATAGCAGTTCAGTGAGCGCAACAGTGACCGATGTGTTTACGCCTGGGACCTATCTCAACACCACGGACACCGCTCATTTCACCACTCTCACACCGCAGGCAGTCGCGCTGCGGCCTTTGTTCGGTTAGAGCTGAGACGATGGAATCCACACTCGCGCCACAAACCGGCAGGCTCGACCGTCATGTGAGGCGGAGCTATCTGCGGCTGGACGAAGGCGATTCCCGTCATCGCATCTGCTATTCGCTCGAAGAATCGCTGCGATTGGCTTGCCTGCCTGGAGAGGAGGAGGGGCGCATCTACTGCTTCCGTTGCGTCTCGCTCTCCGGAATCCCGGCTGAGGCAAACCGCAAAGTGTGGGTGGATCGGGTACAGTGCGCACTCAGCGTGTTAGCGTCTGTAGCTGTCCATGCGTCCCATCCGAAAGCAGCCGCATGCGATGCGGTGTACTTCAACAATCTTGAAGAAGCGCTTGCAGAGCTGCTGTCGAATGCTCTGCATGCTGCGAGCGCGGCAGTTTGGGCCAAGCCGGAATGGTTTTCGGCGTCCCTGCTCGGCGTCGAAGCAGGAACGAGTTTTAGCCGCCAGATTCCGGCAATCGTCGAGAGGCTTCGTCCTCCCGCGCTTGCGGTTGGCGCGGGGGCGGCCATTCTATTCGCGGCGTTGGGCGATGCCGATCCCGCCGCTCTGCTCGCGGCAATTCCCACAGGCACAATACGCGAATGGATGCGCGAAATGGAGGGGCAGAAGCACGCCGGCAACGATGCGCCCGCGATGCAATTGCCGCTGAAGCTGAAGACCGCGGTCGAACGGGCGGCGGCGCAATTCGGCTGGAAAAACCCTGGCGTCGTTTGGCTGGCTGTACAGGCTGTTCTCTGTGTTTCTCCTAGCACGTGGATTGCTGGCACAGCGGTTAAGCGGGCGCGCGCCACGCTGAGGATGCTGGAAGCAGAACGAGGCCTTAACGTGCCGGACCGCAATGCTTCGACAAGCAGCGACACTCATCCACGGGCGCTTGTCTTCGATGATGACGAAGAGACCGCTGCTGCGCACATGCCTGCATTCAAGACAGAGCCAGGCCCCTCACCCGAAAAATGGGCGGAGAATCCAGCGCGGCCAGACGAGACAAATCTTGAAGACGTTTATCTAGGAACTAATAAGCTTCCTTTGATCGAAGAAACTGTGCCGGCTCTCTCGGAAATCACCGACGCTCCTCTAAAGGCGCTGGTCTTCGATGATGGTGTCGAGACCGCTACTGAGCATATGCCTGCATTTAAGACCGAGCCAGGATCCTCCCCCGAAAAACGGGCGGAAAATCCAGCGATGCAAGGCGACACGAATCCTAGAAATGTTTATTCCGAAACTAATCGAACTCCATTGACTGAGCCTGTGCCGTCTATTTCGGATGAAGCGCCGAAGGCTTTTCCTCCATCCATCTTGCCTGCAGATGGACCCGCCCCCGTGCCGCTGCTTGGCTCGACCACTAGTGGAGCCGGTTTATTCTTTTTGCTCAATGGCCTACGCCGCGCGGGAATCGTTCGCGCCCTCGATGCTTGTCCGGCACTGGCAGAGGCTCACCTGGTTATGCACATCCTGAAGCGGCTTGCCACTCATGCAGGGGTACCGGGCGGTGATTCCATCCTTCTCTGTCTTCGCTCGCAGCAAGAGCAATTCACATTAGACTCAAAACTTCTGGCAGGTCTCACCGGCCAGCTTGAGGCTTGGCCCCTTGGATTTGCGGCTTCGTCTCGCGCCACGTTCGACAGCGAATACTTTCTGCGCGTCTGGGTTCTTGCAGTAAAGCGCTGGTGCTGGCGAGCGGGAAGGATGACAGTAGCCGAGATCGTTCAACGCAAAGGCCGGGTCTGGCAGACGCGGACCGACATTGACGTCACGCTGCCGCTTACCGGGGTGGACATTCGCATCCGCCGCATCGGACTCGACATCGACCCAGGCTGGTTGCCATGGTTTGGCGAACACGGACGCGTTGTGCGCTTCCACTATTCCGATCGAGAACCTGGGGTGGAGGCATGTTGAATCTCTCCCGAGACTCTGCAGTCGATATCCAACTGGACGCCTACGCCTTCGTCCTTGCGGGACTCGCGCGGCTTGCGAACTCCTGCGAATCGCTCGACGAAAATGTCCAGAAGCGCCTGCGTTCCATTGCCGCACGCCGCATTGAAGGTAAGCAAGGCTTGCCGACTGCATTTCGGGAGTACATGAAGCATCCGGGCCAGGCCGATGCGGCGCTGGCCGAAGTTGCACGTCAATTCAGCCTCGACATTGTGGAGTTGCTTGCTATTCGTTTGGCGATTGCCGCCGAGCAGGACTTGCTCGTCGGCCACCTGCTGTCGCATTTGCAACAACCTCTCGCGCATAGCCGCCCCACCATCGGCCTCATCGCACAGGCCTATGCCGCCGACGACCTTCACCACGCCGTGCATGCGCTGGGACAAGGTAATGCCGTTCGCTCCGGCCTGTTGCAGCTTTGTGGTGAAGACAATCCTCTGCCGGAGCGGCAAATTCGCATTCCGCTGCCTACGGCTCTTGCGCTGCAACAAATGGAGAGTGCATGGCCCGGGGTTCTGCCCATCGCCTTCGATCAATACCCGGTGCCTCTGGGCAAGACATCGGAGGCGCGCGCCATGATGCTTGCCAAGCGATTGCACGCAGCCCATTGCGCCAGCCCCGCTCTCGTCATTCGCTGCGGCGACGCACTGGAAGCCCGGTCTGCGGCGGCTCAGGTATCTTTCCATTGCCAAGCGCGCGCGGTCCTCGTCCAGACCGACCAGACAATTGGGATGGCTCCGTGGCTTGTTCTGAATGGGTTGATTCCGGTCTTCGCGCATTGGCTCGCGCCCGGCGAGCGGAAGAGTGCGCCGGTAATTCCCGGCTTCTCTGGACCCATCCTTCTGCTCACTGGGCCTGAAGGGGAGTTTGAATCCGATGAGCGCGCCATTCTCGATTGGCGTCTTGAAACTCCCTGCGCGGCGGAACGCAGTGACTTATGGGCTGCGGCTATCAATGATCGCCCTTTGTCGGAGTGTTTGGCTACAGTGCATCGCCACGCTGCGGGACGCATAGCCACGCTTGCGGCAAGGGCGCGTGAGGACTGCGCGGCCAACGAAGATGCCAATGGAAAGGTATCTTTGTCCTACGCTGATATCCGCGCCGTTTCACGTCGCGGCGACTCGGTGGGGCTGGGGGCGCTCGCCGAGCTGATCACGGATGAAGTCGGCGACGAAGCCTTGGTCATCAACTCTGCGTTACGCCATGAATTGGAATCGCTGGTCACTCGCTGCCGGCTGCGCGAGCAGTTTCCGCATTCGCTGGGACCATCGATCCAGGCGCGCTACCGGCCCTCGGTGCGGGCGCTCTTTGTAGGCCCCTCGGGCACAGGCAAGACTCTGGCCGTTGCCTGGCTCGCCAGCCGCCTGGGCATTCCTCTGTTTCGAGTTGACCTTTCGGCAGTTACTTCAAAATACATTGGAGAAACCGAGAAGAACCTCAGCCAACTGCTGGCGCGCGCCGAGCAGAACGAAGTTCTGCTGTTGTTCGACGAGGCCGATTCGCTGTTTGGCAAGCGGACCGACATCCACGAAGCCAACGACCGCTTCGCCAACGCGCAGACCAACTACCTGTTGCAGCGCATGGAAAGCTACGACGGAATTACGATCCTCACCAGCAATGGCCGCAGCCGTTTCGACGACGCATTCAGCCGCCGCTTCGACGCCATCTTGTCGTTTCCGCTGCCTGGCCCCGAAGAGCGCCGCGCGTTGTGGCTGGCCCACCTGGGTCCGGATCATGGAGTCAACTCGGGGCAATTGAATTTGCTTGCCGCTGTTGCCGAACTTACCGGCGGGCAAATCCGCAACGCGGTATTGCGCGGAGCGGTTGACGCCGCGCAAAACGGCAAAAGCATCCAATATCGCGATTTGCTTACCGGAGTCGCAAGCGAATACCGAAAACTGAGCCGGCAACTGCCCAATGAACTCAAGCAGGCACAAGCCGCAGCCCAAGTCTCAAACCAATTCTGAAGGGCACTTGATCGGTCATGCCAGCTTCCGCCACTGTCGCCTCCAAACCCGCCGCCAAACCAGCAGGCACACACGCCAGCCGCGCTCCTGCGAGGGCTACGCAAGGCGTGAAGGCCGAAGCGGCGGTTGCGCCTTCACGCACTGCTGCTACTCAAAGGGCAGCGCCCGCGCTCCCCGTCTTTGCCCGGCCAGCCGCGACGTCTCCGCATCTGGCCGCTTCGGCGGTTGCCGGTCATGCGCCCAAACCCCTCCCCAATCTCGCTCCGCTTGCCGCTGCAAAGGGTCCAAGCACTGGCGGAGGACAGCCGCTGGCTCCTCATATCAAGGAAGCCATTCAAAACAGCCTCCTGGTCGATCTCAGCTCAGTGCGGCTCCATGCCAGCACAGCTGCGGAGCGAAAGGCTCAATCCCTTTCTGCTCGTGCGTTTACCTTCGGCAACGACATCTTCCTCGGCAGAGGCGAGCACCCGACCGATCTTACCCTCATCACCCATGAAGCAGCACACGTCATCCAGCAGCAGTCTGTCGCGCACATGCAGGCTTGGTCATCCGACCGCAGCGACCGGTATGAACGCGAGGCAGACCATGCCGCGGCTGCCGTTGGGCGCGGTGAAACCTTTGCCGTGCGCGAGCGCGTGGAATCTCCCCGCGTGCAGCGCTGGGGCATCAGCGACGCGTTGAATTATTTCGCGGATGCCGCCAACAACATTCCCGGCTATCGTATGTTCACGATCGTTCTCGGGGTTAATCCGATCAACATGCAACAGGTTGATCGCACGCCGGCTAATATTCTTCGCGCCATCGTTGAGTTTATTCCCGGCGGCGGGCTGATCACCCAGGCACTGGACAAGTATGGAATCCTCGACAGAGTCGGTAACTGGGTCCAGCAGCAACTGAACACGCTGGCCCTGACCGGTGCTTCTATCAGGAATGCACTGAACACCTTCCTCGGCACCTTGCGCTGGAGTGACATCTTCCACCTTGACGACCTCTGGACCCGCGCCGTGCATATCTTCTCCGATCCCATCAACCGCATCAAGAACATGGTTGTAGGCTTCGCCGAGGGAATCTGGAAATTTGTCCGCGACGCGATTCTCAGGCCGATCGCCCAGCTTGCCTCCACCACTGCCGGCTGGCCCCTGCTCACGGCGGTCCTAGGCAGAAATCCCATTACCGGAGAAGCCGTGCCTCGCAATGCCGATACCCTCATCGGCGGCTTCATGACGCTGATTCATGAAGAAGAGATATGGAACAACCTCAAGAAGGCGAATGCCGTCTCTCGCGCGTGGGCCTGGTTCCAGGGCGTGCTCTCCGGCCTGATGGGCTTCGTCAACCAGATTCCCGATCTCTTCAGGCAGGCGCTCACGTCGCTCGAATGGACAGACGTTATCAACCTTCCTTCTGGATTCATGAAAGTCGCCAGAGTCTTCGGCGGATTTCTCGGCAACTTCATCAGTTGGGCCGGCGACAAGATATGGAACCTGCTCCAGATCATCTTTGAAGTGGTTGCACCCAGCGTGATGCCGTATCTGCAAAGGGTCGGCGCGGCCTTCAGGAAAATCCTCAAAGACCCGATGAGCTTTGTGCGCAACCTGGTGGCTGCCGCCAAGCTCGGTTTTGTGAACTTCGGCAAGAACTTTCTTCATCATCTCCAGGTGGGCCTCATCGACTGGCTTACCGGGTCGCTGCCTGGCGTCTACATTCCTCATGCCCTTTCGTTGGTTGAGTTCGGAAAGTTTGCCCTCAGCGTGCTCGGAATCAGCTGGGCGCAGATTCGCGCCAAGATCGTAAGGGCGCTGGGGCCGAACGGCGAAACCATCATGAGGGGGCTTGAGACAGGTTTCGATATCGTCGTTGCACTAATTAGAGGCGGCCCGGCCGCGGTATGGGAACTCATCAAGGAAAAGCTCACCGACCTAAAGGACACGATAGTCAGCGGGATCACCAGCTTCGTCATGAACACCATCGTCACGAAGGCCATCCCCAAACTCATATCGCTTTTCATCCCCGGCGCAGGGTTCATTTCCGCGATTGTCTCCATCTACGACACCATCAAGACCTTCATGGAAAAACTGTCGCGGATCGCCGCGGCCATCAAGGCGTTTGTCGACTCCATTGTCGCCATCGCCAACGGCCAGATCGCAGGCGCCGCGGCCAAAGTGGAGAGCACACTCTCCGGATTGCTATCGTTGGCCATCAGCTTCCTCGCCAGCTTCCTCGGCCTGGGCGGCATCGCCGACAGGGTTTTAGCAGTCATCGAGCGAGTCCGCGCCACGGTCGACCATGCCTTGGACATAGCTGTGAATTGGATTGTGGGCCAGGCGAGAAGGTTGTTTGGCGCAGTGAGGAGCGCCGCGCGCAACGTTGCGGGAGCAATAGCTGATTGGTGGAGGGTTCGGCAGCCATTCCGGGCCGAGGACGGCTCCTCACACACTTTGTTGTTTAGAGGTGAAGACGAAAACGCTCCTCTTGTGTTTGAGACCACGCCAACGCAAGTTGACACATTCCTTGGGAGCTTCAGGAATCCAACTCCGGCTCAGGCCACTCTGATCGCATCGATTTCTGCCGACGTTGCCCTTATCAACACAATTCGAACCTTTAAGAGGGCAAATCCCACTGCCGCAGAACAGGCTCAGATACAGAAAAATCGCGACGATGTGGCCGCAGGACTCCAGCGGATCAGCCAAAACCTAGGAAGGCTCATCGGTGGCAGTGACTGGGCAACCGAAGCCAAGCCTTTGCCCCTCAGCTATCCCAAGCCCGCAGCAGCTAACTATAGCACTTTGTACATCGGACCAAGGACCAGAGTGTCCATCTCTCAAGGGGAGTTGGCAGGCGCGGCATCCAGTGCGACCGGGGTCAACGCGCTCTCCACAAGGCTAAAAACAGCGGATCCGACAGCCGAGCTGAATTGGAAGGCTCGCGGCTACCCTGTGGAAGTGTACCGTCCAGTTGGTCCTCCTAAGTCGCTGCCCGAAGGAGGACCCCCCATCGGACTCGACCCCGCCTATCAGGCGCATGTGGGCATGAAGCTCAAACTGCCCGCTGCCGCCGGATCAACCCCTGGAGGGCATGTCATCAACGATGCGCTCAGAAGGTATGGCTACGACCCGTCCATCGAACACACTGACGGCGACCACGTCGTAGAGATGCAATTGGGCGGCGTCAATGACTTTCCCAATCTGTGGCCGTTAGGTAGCCGGATGAATCAGCAGGCGGGCAGCCGGATCAGCTCTGCTACCTTGCCCAAGCCCGACGGCACCTCGATCAGGATGTCCGAACTAAAGGCCCTTGCGGCAACCCGTGACGTCTGGGTAGTGATAGCACAAACAGAGGGCTAAGCAATTGCATCGCAGCACGGCAGAATCAGACGAGCGACGGCGCTTTGCCATGTAGCTAAGATTCGGATACCCCACGATAGGGTAAGGCTTTGTCCGCTGAGTGTCTTTCACTGTCTCACTGCCTCAATTGGCATATGTCAACGCCGCATTTGTAATTGGGCACATAGATTTGGCCTCCGTGGATCACGGGCGGATCAAACTTGTTGCACTGAAGCGGAATGCCTTCAGCGCATTCACATCGAGCCGATCAACCGGAATCTAGACGGGATGCCATTTCCCAATAGAGAACAATTACCTCGTCAGAAGTTAATTATGAATCCGGCGCACGCACAGAACCAAGTTCAATTCTCGATGGCTTTATTTTTGGGCATATCTATTGAACGCATGAGCTTATCTGCATTGGTTGCAAGCAGATACGAGGCGATATGCGTCCCTCTCTTCAATAGGTTACGGTAGCGATGATCGTGTCAGTGAACGCGCCTTGCGTAGTCACCTGCGCCGCGGGAAGCTGTCCGTACACGGTGTATTGCACCGCGCTGCCGGTTCCTGTCGCCGAGAGCGTATCGGTGCCCACGGTGTCGCCCCAATTCAAGGTACGGCCGGTATCTCTAAACATCGAGTACCGGAGCGTGGCCGCGCCGGGGCCGGTCATCTTCCTGGTCGTAACGGTCGCTCCGCTTCCGTTTCCCGCGCTAAGGCCGATATTGAATGGCAAAAGGTCCGTGCAGTTTGTCGTAACCGTGGAAGTAGCATTGATCAGCGCGCCGCTGTAAGTGCCAAAGGCAAGATTGGTCGCCGAGATCGTGCATGAGCCGGCAATGACCACTGTGACGGGGAATGTGGTCGTCGCCGTAGACATCGTATCGGTGTAAGTGCCCGGAGGAACGATCTGATTCGCCGTGACCTGACCATAGACGGTGATAGTCGCGTTGCCGGTTCCAGTGTCCTCATTGCCGGTAGTGTCGCCCCAGTTGTTGGTTCGCGCGGCATCTGTAAAGAGCTTGTAGCTTAATTCGACGCCGTTGGGTCCGGTCATATACCGGATCGTTTCGGTCGCGCCCGCTCCTGCACCGGTATACATGGGAATGTTCCATCCTCCGGCGCAAGTAACCGTTCCGGTCGCAGTGCCATTCAGCAGCGCGCCGGTATAGGTCCCGAAGTTCAAGGTCGTGATCGAGAGCGTGCAGGCCTGTGCCGCCGCCTTCGTTGCGCCGAAGGCGAGCATAAGCAATACGATTGGTACGAGTTTTCGCATCATGGCTT
This sequence comes from uncultured Acidobacteriaceae bacterium, assembly GCA_963713645.1. Taxonomy (GTDB): domain Bacteria; phylum Acidobacteriota; class Terriglobia; order Terriglobales; family Acidobacteriaceae; genus Telmatobacter. The sequence goes on from CAVQMQ010000032.1 coordinate 445,308, forward strand.
CTTCTCCAGGCAGCGTAATGGCCCGATCGACGGAATCTCCCCGGGAGCTTGCGTATAGTCGAACGCGACAGTGCAGTGGTGTCCGTTCGGCAACTCGACGTTCAGTTCGTTGTGTGAGCTGAGGCTCTCCACGTAAGCATCGCCATCGTAGCCAATCGGGACGAGAGCGCCGGTAGCGCGCAAGGTAGCCGCGCTGCCGAGCGGCACCGGGACGCCAGCCGCATCGACGAGTTTCAACAATGCCGCATGGCTGAACTGAATCGGGAACCTGACCACGACCCCGGACCGGTCCTGCGGCCGCACCACTCGTTTGTCGATGTTCATCGTCGCATCCGGCGGAATATCGGCTGGCTCAATGCCGAGATGGTTCACATCGAACGAGCGCATATCCGGCACCAGAAGCCGGCCCGCCTTGTCTGTGGTGCCCACGTCGCGGTTTTCCTGGTAAACATGGACGTGCTCCACGGGGCTGGTATCCACAATGGCAAAGCTGTCGTAGATCGTGTTCGAGGGGAACAGGCCCTTGTCTACGAGCGAAAGGGCAGCCTGTGTTTCAAGGCGCACCGTTGACTGGCTGCCGTACTGATCGACTCCGGCTGACAAAAGGCCCACGGGCGATTTGTATTGCACCTCGCCAAATTCATGACTGCCGTTTCCCTCGGAGGCGTAGGCCTGGTAGCCCCAATCACCGGGACGCACCACCGACTTTTGCACCTGCACCTGTCCGTTGCCGGCCGACGATCCGGTGAGAGAGGCGGAGGTCCGTCTGCCGAGTGGGATCGTGATGCCGGCCTGCATGCTGCTGTTGCCGCTGGAATCCAGATCCCTGAACTCGCCAGCGTAGAAGGCAACGTGGTGGAACTGCCTCGAATAGTTGGCTGTGACCACATGCGAGTGCGTCGCCGGGGTGATGATCGCCTGCACTGCGGTTGGGGAAGCATCGGCATCCACTCCCGCATAGGCCAGGCCGGCTGTTCCGAAGCGGCGGAGCGAAAAGCCGGTGAAGGCGCTCAGCTGCTTGCGCGGAATCCCGCTGCCATTCAACGACACCACATCCCTATAGTTGCGGTTGGCTACGATCGCCGAGCCGCCCAGGCTGAATTTGATTCCAATGTGCTGTGCGCCGAGTGAAAACAGTTCGCCGGATAGTCCTGAGCCGCTGCTGGCCGCCGCATCGAAGTTGACCATGCCCAGCTTGCCGACCACCAGCGTTCCGCCTCCGCCGCCCATGAACGCGCCTGGCGTGCCCTCTGCGGCGGCCTCGATAGTGAACTTCTGGGTCAGCCCGCGGCGATAGAATCCCGTGCCCGCCATCTTCCCATAGTCGTCGCTCGCGGCGCCCCACTCGCGCCGCACCAGGCCTGCCTGACCTGAAAATGTCTGTAAGCCCGGAGCCAGAAGTGCGGAGCCGCCATAGAAAGGCTGGGTCACGCTTACCTGCTGGCCCATGGCGTTGGTCATCGTCATCGTGATGTTGCCCGCTCCTGAGATTACGGGGAGCTGCTGAATCTCGAAGGGTCCGGGATCGACCTGGCTCGATGCAACCAGATTTCCGTTCACCAGCACATTCACGGTGGAGGGAACCGCTGCTGAGCCGGTGAGCGTTGGAAGCGGAAAGGTGATCAGATCCGGGCGCATGCTAAAGTCCGAGCGAATCTGCGCGCCTTCAATGTGAAAGGGCCGGCTCCACGTCAGGCCGCTGGTGATGAAATCGCCAGCCGTATAGCGGCGGAGGGAATTGACATCGGCCAGCGAATACGCCGAATCGAGACGGATCGCCCTGGTTCCGCCGTTGTTGCCCGAGGTTGGTCCGGCATAGCCGAGCCAATCGGAGCTCGCGATCCCCCAGGGTGCAAAGCTGCGCAGATCAAACGTTCCGTCTGCTCCGCCCTTGCCGCCGGTGAATGTTCCCTGGACATCGTAGTTGAGCGTCATGCCGGAGCCGCTCTCGATCGTTCGACGGCCTCCAGTTATTTCTCTGCCTTCGAGCTGAAGCAGCGACGGCACCAGGGCGCTGTCGGGCGCTGTGACCAACAGAATTTGGTTCTTCTGATCGATTGTCCAGGTCACTCCGTGAAGGTCGGGCAATGAGACCAGGGTGCCAGGTCTGGAAACGAAGGAGTCGGGAACTCTGAAGCCGAGTTCGCGCAACTCATCCGGCTGCGCCAACAGCTTGCCGCGGCGCAGCGTGAACTCGCCGATCTTGCCGGTGGAATGGCCGTTGATCTGGACTTCCAGCAGCAGCTTCTCGTCTCCGCTGGAGTCGGAGGCTGCCTCTAAGGCAGTCTCAATCGCTGCTCCGGTAGCTTCTTCGCGGGCAGTTTTCTCCGATACCTCGCTGGCCGCAGCCAGGCGTAGCACAGCAGCCATCAAGAGGAGGAATACCCCCGCGCTGCGACGCCATCGGGCCGCGATCTTGCCACAATCATCGCGCTGGGACAAAGCGGACCTGCTGATCGATGGCGCCGGCATCCGAGTGGGCCGTCAACTGCAAGGTTTCGCTTGTCAACGGCAGGGAGTCCTGCGCGGCAATTTGCCAGCGCCGTGTGGCGCCGGCGAGAACATAAGGCGATGCACTGGAGTTCGTCGGCTTCAGCTTGCGGCCATCGCTCGTCGTAACATCGATGTTGCGGATCACCTCATGGACGAGTCCCGCGTTGACGGCCACCAGATAGATCTGTTCGGCGTTGCGTTCCAGATGAAACTGGACATCTGGAAAAACCCGCACCGGCGGCTTCACGAAGATCGGAATGGATAGGCGCAAGACAAGGTGCACTGTCCCAGGCTCAGCTGGAGGTGGGATCTGGTCTATCAGAATGCGATAAGTCGCCTCACGGTTCTCTGGAGACTGACGCAGGATCAGGCGCACGACCTGGGTTGCCCCCGGAGCGATCCTGGCAATCGGCGGACTCAACACCACATCGCCGGTGGCATCAAGCGGATCGTCGTTGTCCTTCTGGCTCCAGGTGTAGGCGCGAATCTGAATGGCGCTCTCGGTGTTCCCCTGGTTGGTCACCGTCAGGCTCGTTGCTTTCTGTCCTGGCGAAAAGAAGATATTGACAGGCAAAACCGATAACGCCTGTCCGATGGCCCCAGGGCCAGTCAAAAAGAGTAAGAACACGACGGCAACCAACTTGATTGCCGCCGCAAATGAACCTGAGTTCCGCCAGACCATGGGACTCCAATCCTCAGAGACGCAACATTAATAAGTGATGGTGGCGGTGATGGTGTCTGCGTACGAACCGGTTGGCACCACCTGAGCCGCAGGGATCACGCCGTAAACCGTAACTGTCGTTGCGGTCAAGGCAGTCGCGCTGCTGGTCCCAGTTTCGGTGTCAGTCCCAATCGTTGTGCCCCAGTTTGTTGACAGTGCTGCGTTTTGGTAAAGGCCATAGGCGAGTTTGTTGGTGCCATTGATCATGTTTCTTGCGTATGAGCCGGTTCCATTCAAACCGACATTGAGGCCGATGTTGTACGGTGTGCTGGCAGCGTTGCAGGTAACGGTAATCGCAGTGTTTGCGGCCACCTGCGCACCTGTGTAGGTTCCAAATGCCAGGGTGGGAGCGGTGATATTGCACGAAGCCGCAACAGTTGCCGTCACTTGAAAGGTCGTGGTCACACTTGTTGCTGCATTTGCAGATGTGGAGGCTAAGCCCAGCGCTAGGAATCCCAGAACAGCGGTGGACAGAGAAGACAAGGCAGTGCTTGACAACTTCATTGCGAAAACTCCTGGTAGAGCAAAATTTGGAATATTAAGGTAATTATGACGGTTTAATGAATCTTTGCAATAGCTATGTAGCAAGATGAACCTAGTTAGGTCACCTCTTTGGTCTCACAGAGAGATTACCGTCGCCGTTCCAAATGATTACCCGATCTTGAAATAAGGGTTGAAGAGATTCTGCCGAGAGCCTCGTAAGGACACCTTTGGTAACGTAAACACGAAGAAAGATCGCGAAGATTTCAAGATCTCTGGATATCTCTTTGGCGTGACTCCATCGCGGCCTAGCTCTCAATAAGTGACTGTGACGGTGACCACATCGGCAAACGCGCCTGAAGAGACACGCCAAATATGTGCGGTCTGGCTATAGACGGAGAAAGCTTGTGGCGATCCGCTGCCACTTCCGGAGATCGTGGTCGCGCTGGCACTGCCCCCCTGGCCGTTGGTGGAGGCCGGCAGCAACGCATTGTCCAACAATACTTTACCGCTACCGGCCATCTTCGAGGCAGCCGGGGCTGTCAGATCAGCGCTGAGGCTGACCATATACGGCGTGGCGTCAGTGCAGGTAACCGAGACAGGCGATCCTCCCGCAGTTGCGTTGTTTCCGAAAGCCGTGACCGGGGTGGAAGCTTGGCAGGCGGATTGAACCGTTGCGGAGACCCCGAACGAGGCGGTAGAGGTTGCTGCAAGAGCGGGCATCGAGGACGAATTCGACAATAGAAAGGCCAGCGCAATTGCGAACGATAAGAGTCTCACGGGATCTTCTCCACTCGTTACCAAAGGAGAACTTCAGAGGTAACCTTGTCTTACCTATTCACATCGTCAAGCGGATTGATTTTCTAGAGTTACGTTAGTTTGTTTTGTAAATATCATCCTGACCGCCGCACTTCATCCCACCGCGGAAATGGAAATGCGCCGCCAATTTTCTGCATTGATGCTGCGTGGAGATGCAAGGCTTGATCCACACTGGCCCGGCATCGTCATCCGTGGCGCCGTAGGTCAGCCCAGGTACAAACGGCTCGTATGCGTCCCCGCTGAAATGAACCGGGACCGGGTTATCTAGATCGAGTTCCACCAAGCCTTCGCTATTGAATCTCTGCATTATCCGAAGCCTGCGGAGGGGAGAGGACACCCGGTCCATAACTACCAAAATGGGGTTGCCGTCCATGCGACCAGCCGACGCTTGCGGAATCCACTTCTCGACAGCCTTATGAACACCGGACTCGGTAAGAACGGTCAGGAATAGCTCCGCCCAGTAAAGCTCCAGCATGGGGAGCGAAAGGTCGCTGGATCGGAAGTCGCGAAATGGGAAGTATAAGTGGCGCTTGATCCGGCCGAGTTTCATAAATTGCTCCCAGGTGACGAAATTGGGACTGGGGCCGAAGGAGTCGACATCGAACCTGTTGTTGTCTCTCGATAGGCCATAGAACAGTTTCATTCCCAGGAATCGCGGCAGGTTTGTATGAAATTGACGCACTTTACATAGGCAGATCCGAGATTGCGCTGCTGCCTTGATGAGAGAAGAGCAAACGTCGCGTCAGCTAGTGCGACACCTTGTGCGACCGCAATCGGCGATCCTTGGATGATCGATGGAGCGCCAATGGTGGACCCAGACGTGCCGCCGATGTCGGTGCCTTGCGCATGCACACGTACTGACCAAGGACGAGGGGCATTTTTCCATAGGGACAGGTATCCCATCCACTTTGGGTTGCGCGTCTGCCCTGCTCTTGGACAGCGAATACGACTGCTGGATTGTCAATGCACCGACGGCCAAAGTCTAAACCACGGCCCCTGCAAATACCACCCACCCTGGAGGGCCAAATGCCAGAGCTGGCAAAGCTGCGGCAGCCATTATCGTTTGCTTCCCTGGCGAATTTGCTGAATGGCAAAGAACGCCGACACGATGTGCCATCCCTTTGCGTCCGGATGCAGAAACGGGTGCTCAAGAATGTCTTTGAATTCTTCCTCCTGCCTGGCCGCATCAGCTAGTGTGCTCTTCAGCCGATGGAGTGTTAATGGAAAGGTAACTTGCAAATCCTTTTGTGTGTCTCCGTTTCAATTTGACGGTATCCCACTGTTGCGCCGGGAACAAGGCGCTTGCACCTTGAATCCACCGTCCCCTTATTTTCGCGGACGGGTCATGGGCGGGGTACCGTGCACCTCGTGTATACTTGATGCCCGGAATCTGGAGAAGCTTTACCGCTTCGCTATCACCCCTAGAGGCAGCGAACAGAAGATTTTTGCATTGACGGATGAGGACAAGCAATCTTCAAAACGGCCCCAGCCGACGCCGAACCTGATACTGCAAGCAGGCATGGAAACTGGCGAGCAGACGAGACCAAGTGGAGAGCAATGCTGACGATCCGCCAAGAACAGATAGACGCCTTCCGGCAATACCATCTTCGGAAGTTCGAAGACGAAATGGTCGTGCATCTTCAGAAGTTCGCTCCGCTCCACTGGCAAATCCTTGGGGAGCCAACTGGACGAGAGGTAATTCGGCTGGGAATCGATCAGGCCGCAAAATACGGATTCACCAACCGCGGGCCAGTACGTTTCTATATCGAACTGATGTTCATGTTCGGGAGCTATTTCGATACTGACCCGCAGCATCCCTGGGCGCGCGCTGTCTTACAGAACCCTGAAATTGCGGATCAGATGTTTCGTGCGGATCGTCTCTTCGACGGGATGGGCGAATACGTCGCGCAAGTGCCTGGACCGAAACACAAACACTTCATCGAAGCCTTGGAGCGGCTGAAGAAAACGAACATGGAGGAGGTCGCGAGACCGGGAATTCCGCTGGAGGATAGCGCGGCGCGAGCGTTGCGAGAAATCTATCCTGAAACCTGCGAATATCTAGGGGAACCGATAATTAAGCAGCTGATTCAGCATGGTTTTTCCCTAGCACAGAGATACGGTTTTGACAGCGTTCGCGGAATGCTTCTCATGGTGGGGCTGACGTTCTTTATGGGGTACAATTTCCCCCAAGATCCCTTGTGCGGTTGGATTGGCCGGAGGCTGGACGACAAACGCCGGCCCGACCCGGCAGCAAGAACCGAAGAACTCTATGCCAAAGCGATTCTATATATGAACCATGTTTTGGCGGAAAGCGCGAAGGGTTAAACGATGTCAGGCTGTGGCAGTGGTAGCAGCACGTCACCGAGCACCTCATCCGGCGCCAACACCCCGGTCGGCGGTGCGGTAACGACCCCGTGCCCAAAGCAATGTACAATCACCTCCGAAACGGTGGCTACACAACCTGCTAATCGGACCCGTACTAAAATCGGGGTTGGGGAACAAGTCAAGCTGACGTTTTCGCTTGGAAATGCAGCATGGAACGCGCCCGGAGCTCAACTTTCGTCAAATAACGGCACTACTGTTACCCTTAATGCTCCAGAGCGGGCAGCATCAATCACTGTAACCGCGACTGGGTCAGGATGTACCTCCCAGATTACTTTTCAGGTCATTGAGCCATCTGGCGTTCGCATGATTCAACATGGCACAGTAATTCAGCACGTCCAGGGTCAGCCGAGCGCTGGCTTTCTCGGCGATCCTTACATTCAACCTAGCGACGTATCTTTTTACAATATTCAGGTTCGTGAACTCGACTGCGCCCCCACGAAAAGCGGCTACTATACTGCAAACACCCAGACTAGTCACGGGGCTAACGCCTCGTACGTATCAGTTCAGGATCCTAACTCCAATGGATCTCCAGTTCAAGGAACGGATCACATATGGTCGGGCTACATTCCGAGTATTACTGGTCCTCCATACCAGGCCGGCTCTTTGGAATTCGATATACCATGGGAATACAAGGTCGGGAGCGGCGGTACGCCCAAGACCTTCACAACAGTTATCCACCGGCAGACTATCACCGCAAATGGATCCGTGACAATCAGCAAAGGAGGAACATCGGTTACCAAAAATCTCAATGATCCAACGGTGATTTGGTAGTCGGCCAGGAGTTCCTATGAACACTTTTTACATCGTCACTGTGGTTTTTTTCGCATTGGGAATGCCTGCTTGTTCGAGTCTTCGCATAGCTCAGGTTTCTTTAAGAGATGGGAGTGAGTGGAAAATGAAAAATGATCTCAGTCGGGTCAATGCGCACTTGGAGGAATTCGAGAAGAAAAACAACATTGACGACCTCCAAGAGGCGGCTGACATTCTAGCGAGTGTTTCTACTACTTTCGAGCGCTATTTTCGGACGGAGCCGAAAGAGCGAGGTGAAATCTTAGCATCATGGCTGCGCATCATAAACCTGATCGACAATAATCTTGATCCGGCTTTCGACCCTGCTGACGTACCCGCAATCAGCGTGCTCCCACCAGGGCAAGCTGGTTCTTCAATACGGATCTGGCACAAAGCCCGAAGACATCAAGGATCCAGAACTCAAGAAACAATTCGAGGCAGCACTTGAGGAAAATCGCAGGAAATCTGAAGCGTATGCTTTTCAGACCGGTATGCGCAGATTGAATGGAAGTGTGACTCCCAATGTCATTAGCTTCTTGCGCCAATGCTATGCTTCTACGCAGAAAGACAGAGAGAGTTGTGAGGCCGCGCTGATGAGTGTTATCAAGAACCCGAAGCGAGCAGCAGCACTGAGAGAGGAACTACTACGCGCAAGCAATTAACAAGGGGTACGGAAGCGAATTGTCGATAGTTTGGAGCGGAGCGAACCAGTGCTATCGAGGTCGCCCGCAGTGGCAGAGCAGGACCGCCAGATCAGAGCCGCATATCCCGGTTTGTTTTGACTCTGAAATGAACCGGGACCGGGTTATCGAGATCGAGTTCCGCCAAGCCCTCGCTATTGAATCGCTGTATTATCCGAAGCCTGCGGAGGGGAGAGGACACCCGGTCCATAACGACCAAAATGGGGTTGCCGTCCATGCGCTCAGCCGGCGCTTGTGGGGTCCACTTCTCGACAGCCTGATGAGCGCCGGACTCGGTTAGAACGGTCAGGAATAGCTCCGCCCAGTAAAGCTCCAGCATGAGGAACGAAAGGTCATTGGATCGGAAATCGCGAAATGGGAAGTATATGTGGCGCTTGATCTGGTCCAGTTTCATAAGTTGCTCCTAGGGAACCTCTGCGCAGGTTTGTGATTTTGCAGCGTGGGGGCGACCGGCGATCATTTTTCTCCTTTTGCTGCGGTTTACAAGGGAATGCGGCGAGGTTCAGTTCGTCTCTTTGATCTCCGCAGGCGGTTTTTCCGGCCTCCAGAGACACTACGCCGCTTGTGAGGCCAGCCGGTTGCGGTGTTGGTACAGGTTCACCAGCGCAAAGGCCGCGCAAATCCATTGGTGGTTTTTGAAGATGCCCCGGTAGCGCAGCCGGGTAAATCCAAAGACGCGCTTCAGGATGCGGAAAGGGTGCTCGACTTTGGCTCTAACTCGCGACTTAGCCGTGTTCTTGCGTCTGGCTTCTTCATCCACATAATTCTTGTATTTTGTCCGCCGGCAAGTCATATCCTGCGCCCGCGGCGCGGCGCGGATGGTTTCGCTCTGGCCCTGATAACCGCCATCGCCCCACACCTTGCGCTCCTCGCCGTGCAATAACTCGGGCAGCATATGTTTGTCGGCCACGCTGGCCGCGGTGGTCGCCACCGAATGCACCACCGTCTCCTTGCTATCCACGCCGATGTGCGCCTTGGCTCCGAAGTACCATTGGTTGCCTTTCCTGGTCTGATGCATCTCCGGATCGCGCTTGCCGCTGGAGTTCTTGGTCGACGAGGGCGCGCTGATAATGGTCGCGTCCACCATGGTGCCCGTCGTGATGCGGATGCCCTTCGACTCCAGATAGCGATTCACCGTGTCCAGCATCTGGCCGCATAACTCGTTGCGCTCAAGCAGGTGTCGGAAGCGAAGGATCGTGGTTTCATCCGGCGCCGCGGCCAGGCCCAGATCGACCCCGGCAAAACGGCGCAGCACGGGCGACTCGTAAAAGGCCTCTTCCATGCCGGGGTCGGAGAGGCTGAACCACTGCTGAAGAAAATATGTCCGCAGCATGATCCCCAGGCCCACAGGCTGACGACCGTTGCCCGCCCTGGGATAAGCGGGCTCGACCAACGCCTGTAACTCGGCCCACGGAACCACCTGGTTCATCTGGTCAAGAAACAGCTCCCGCTTGCTTTTGCGCCCATGCTTCTCAAAACTCGCCTGCGAGGCAAACGTCTGCTGAAAACGCGCCATCTGCTTCATGCCTATAGTTTATCCAAGAATCACGCGGCTTGCAGACTTGTGCAGAGCTTCCCTAGGAGCTTGTTGAAAAACGTGAAGTGTTCCCGCACGTGAAAAATGGAACCGCGCCAGAATGCCCGTAGAACGATCGGAGCGACATCGGAGATGGCTTTGGCATGCCGATTCTTGCCATATTCCGGGATCAAGAACCCTTTTTCAACAAGCTCCTAGATGACTTGAGCTGGGATCTGCTTGAAACAAACTGTGTATCTCAGCTAAATGACCAAGAGAAAGCCAATGAGAGTTCAACACTCGAGGATGAATATCAAGCTTGTTCAGGCGAATAAATAGCGATACTATATAGTTATGGCGAAAAGATCAGCGACGAAGCGGAGTCGGATGATGACGGTGCAACAGTTCAGGGCATCGTTCGGAGATGAGCAACAGTGCGGCGAGCAGCTAACCCTCCAGCGCTGGCCGGAGGGTTTCAAATGCCCTCGCTGCGGCGGGTCGAGCCGCGGGTATATGGCCGAGCGCCAGGTGCATGAGTGCGCGCTTTGCGCCTACCAGTGCTCGGTAACAGCGGGGACCATCTTCCACAAGACACGGACACCACTGTCGAGTTGGTTCTGGGCAATCTATCGCATGAGCCACGATAAAAAGGGCCTCTCCGCCATGCAGTTGGCCAAGGAGATCGGCGTTAGTTATCCCACCGCCTGGCTGATGCTGCATAAGATTCGCAAGGCGATGAGCGACCGCGATCAGCGCTACCGGCTCAGCGGGCTGGTGGAGGTCGATGAGGGCTACGTGGGTGGCGAGGAACATGGCGAGGGACGGCGCGGGCGTGGCACACGCGGTGTGCGGATCAAATCCGTCGTGGCTGTGGCGGTGGAGCGGCGCGGCCCAGCGAAGCCGGGGAAAAACCAGTGCCGGGATTTGCCGCTCTGGAGGTGATTCCCGATGCGGCCACAGAGACACTGGAGAAGTTCCTTGCCGGCAAGGTCAAGCCCGGCAGCCGCATTCTTTCCGATGGCTGGCACGGCTATCGGCGCCTAAAGCAGAAGGGCTTTGAGCACACGGCAACGGCGATCTGGAAACAGGATCGACCAGCGCATGGGCTGTTCCCCTGGGTTCACATCACGCTGTCGAACCTGAAACGGTTTCTGCTCGGCACCCATCACAAGGTCGAGTAAAAGCACCTCAAACACTCTGTCGCCGAATTCAACTACAGGCTCAACCGCCGCACCATGGAACCGGACCTGATGGCTCGCCTGCTGCGCGCATGCCTGACTACGCAAACCATCACCTACAAACAGCTTGTCGACATGCCGGAGCTAGCTTGATATTCATCTTTCGGAATTGCTGTAGTCCGAAAGCACACGCTCAAGTGGCTTTTTTCTCAAGAAAAAGCCACCTTTCACTGCCGTCAAAAAGTCTACGTGTATTCCGAAAATGCTCTAGCCCCGCGCTTCAGCGTGGCGGATGCGCCCCCGCCATGACAGAACCGTAGTCCCGTAGGGACGGCGCCGGCAAACCGTTTCAACCAATCCGCCCAGCCGGAATCTGCGCCAAGTCATAATGCGCCTGATGCGTAATCCAGCTTTGCGCGCTGCCGCCAAAGACCTGCGAGAGCCGGGTCGCCATTTCCGGCGAGATACCGCCGTAATGGTAGACGGTAGAATACTCCAAGGCAACTCGCAAGCCCCAACCATGACCCACTTCGACCAAGTCTCAGAAGCAGCCGCGTTCTTGGCGGAACAAATCGCCGCCAAGCTCGGCGCGCGCAAGCCGCGCATCGGCATTGTTCTCGGCTCCGGACTCGGCGCTGTGGCCGATGCCGTCGCTGATCCGGTTATCGTCTCCTACGCCCAGATTCCGCACTTTCCGCAATCCACGGTCGAGGGCCACGCAGGGCGAATCGTCGCCGGGTTGTTGAACAATGTGCCGGTAGTCGTAATGCAGGGCCGCGTCCATTTCTACGAGGGCTACTCGCCCCAGCAGGTTACCTTCCCCGTGCGTGTGCTGGGCGCGCTCGGCATTCGCGCCGTGGTGCTGACCAATGCCGCGGGCGGCATCCAAGAGGGCTACCGTATCGGTCAGCTTGTCGCTCTCTCCGACCACATCAACCACATGGGCTGGAACCCCTTGGTCGGTCCCAATGAGCCGCGCTTCGGCGTTCGGCCTGGAGCGGGGCTGCGTTTTTTCGACATGAGCGAAGCGTATTCAAAAACCCTTCGCGTGCTCGCGAAACGGGCCGCCGAAGAGGAAGGATTCCCGCTCGAAGAGGGAGTCTATCTGGCCGTCAGCGGCCCCAGCTTCGAGACCCCTGCCGAGATTCGCGCCTTCCGTTCGTTGGGCGCTACGCTGGTTGGCATGTCCACCGTGCCGGAAACCATCGTCGCCCGCCACATGGGCATCGAAGTACTGGGGATCTCCTGCGTGACGAATCTCGCCTCAGGACTCGGCGCGACTCCGCTGAGCCACGAGGAGGTCTTCAAAGCTGGACGCCAGGTAGAGCACCTGTTAGCGCGGCTGCTGGAGCGGCTCGTACCTCCTCTGGCCGCCCTACCGGAGATTGCCGAGCCCTAATCGGATACACTATATTCACTAACGCTAATCTTGAACCGCTGGCCATCGTCGCATCCCGCGAAGAATATTTCTTCCAGTATCAACTAGCGACTTCCCAGGTTGGGATGCTCTAATTTTTTACTGCCAATTTTGGTTCATTTACCAAAGTTTCATTAGAAAGCTATCAAAATCCGTACTTACCGCCGATAACGTGAAGACGATGCTGACCATAACCTTCCATTCATTTCGAGAAAAGGTCGCAAACTGGCTTGCCGAGGGCGTCTCGCCTCGCCGCTTGGCCTTGACACTGGCGATCGGTTTCGCCATCGGCTGCATCCCAGTCGCTGGCGTGCCCACGGCGCTCTGCATTCTGCTGGCGGTCACTCTGCGCTTGAATCTGCCCGTTCTGCAAGCCGCCAACTATCTGGTAATGCCCCTGCAGTGGCTGCTGATGGCGCCGTTTATACGCATGGGCCAGTGGCTCTTTCATGGGGTTTCCACTTCGACACAGGCACTCAAGATCTCTTCACTTCTGCATCTCTCGCCGCAGGAAATTGTGGCACAGCTTAGCGGACTGGCCGGTCACGCGATGGCCGCATGGCTCTTGATCGCGCTCCCGGCTGTCTTGCTGATGACCGAAGCATTCACTCGATTGCTGCGCCGGGTTCCTGCAATGTCCGTCGCCGAAGCGGGCGACTGAGACTGCAGTTCAATTACTTCTTCGCAGCGTAGGGATCGGGAACCGGCTTTGCGCTTTCTACCCATGCAGTGTAGATCATGTCACGCAACATGCTGGCACCGGCGGCCAGCCGTTCGGCAGTAAAGGCGCGTGATTCATCACTTCCTTGGCCCACAAAGCCGCCTGCCTTTTCTAATTGATAGACCTTTTCAACATAAGTAGCTGAATGGCGAAGATAGGCAACGTAGGCATCAAAACAATCTCCATCAATCGCCTTGGCCGGCGTCATTTTTGCCAGCACTTCGGGCGCATGCAGATTTGCGGCCACAAACGGACCCTCAAATTGCCAATGAATCTGATGGCCTGTGGTGTAGCCATTGGGGTTCGGCCCCACCCAGCCGTTGTATTTGACAGTCGTATGCAGCGGCTGCGACGCATCGCCAACATAATGCCCCAGCCAGCCCGCATAAAAAATCACCACTTGCTCTACGGAGCGCAGGTCAGCGTTGGTGGCCGCGCTTGACACCGCGTTTGCAGCATTGGCAGGCGCTGCCGCTGCGGCATTGAGCCGACGATACTCGCGCAGCGCAGCCTTCAGCCGCTCCCACACCTCGGTCGCCTCCCAGGGTTGCAGGCCGATCTTCTCTGGCCGCTGGCCGGCGGCAAAAACCTTGGCCTCAAAATCCATCCGATTGTGCGGCAAGGGTCCAAGAGCATCAGCCAACTCCAAATCGATAAAATGCTCCTGGGCTTGCGCGGCACTCAGTTCCGGTTCAGCAGCAGAACGCCAGCGGTCCGGCTCCGGTCCCAGGTACTCGATCTCATTGATCGCGGCGTCAGATCGCAGGAACGCGGGAACATCGGCAGGCAGCGAACTGGCGGCAAGACGGTTGATCAGCCGGTGGCCTTCGTTGCCCCAGGCATGAGCCACTGGAGGCTGGACTGCAAAGAAAGCTGCTACGATAGCGACGAACAGAATGGAGATGGAATTGGACTTCTGGAACAGGCGCGACATGCGGTTAGTATACGATCTCAACCCTCGCGATTTGCCGAAAATCGCACTCAGCAGCGAGTCTACGATGCCGGTCTTCATCCACATTTAACACTTCACTGCGAATCTCTATTTCAGAGTGCTCCGAGAATGCGAGCATGGTGGTATGTTATGCATATCCTCTTCAATAGACAGCGAAATCAACTTACTCCTTCAGGGGATTAGTTCGTGCAGTGCTGGTCTCTGCCGGCAGTGACCGTCAACACAATTTGCCCCATACGCGGTATAACTTTTGCGGAATGGCAAGAAACATCTTGAAATTTGCACTCCTATCCACTAGTCTTTTGCTCATGGCGACAGCAGCAAAACCAACGCTTCCCGCAGCGAGCGCAATTGATTCCATTGTGCGCCGGGTTCTGGCCCAGCACTTGGGCAAAGCAGAGGCGTTGAACTCCTCGCCGACCGACTGGCCTGCCGGGGACCTCTTTCATTCCGAGCCGGTCCATGAATTGAAGGCGCAGATCGTCGCCGCAGGGCGCCGCCTCTGGCAGCGGGAATATGTGGACGGGAACGGCGGAAATATCTCTGCCCGCGTTAATGAGGAGCTGGTGCTGTGTACTCCAACTCTGTGCAGTAAAGGCGATCTGCGCGAGGAAGAACTATCGCTGGTTAACCTTGATAACCGGCAGATTCTCGGCATTCGTCCGCAGACCAGCGAGATTCAGCTCCATTTGGAGATTTACAAGGCCGTGCCTCAGGCCAGGGCAGTCATTCACTGCCATCCTCCGTATGCAACTGCTCACGCCATCGCCCGCGTTGTTCCGCAGGGCAACCTGATTCCAGAGCAGGAACTGTTTATCGGACCTGTTGCGCTGGCCCCTTATGAGACGCCGGGCACAGCTGAGTTTGCCCGCACGATTCTTCCATTCGTCCGCAAACACAACACAGTGCTGTTGGCTAACCACGGCATTGTCTGCTGGGCAGATACAGTGCAGCATGCAGGTTGGTATGTCGAAGTTATCGAGAATTATTGCAAAACGGTGATGATTGCCAAGCAATTGCGTGACCCGCTGCCGGAAATTCCTCCGGACAAAATTCTGGATTTACTGGCGATCAAAAAGAAGCTGGGATTGCCCGATGCTCGCTTTCCCGATGAAGAAATAGAGTTGCCTAACAGCCTCTCTTCATCCAGCGGAGTTACTGCTAACTATTTTCAGACAGAGTCTGCGCCGGACGAACAATTCGACGGCTTTGACGGGATAGCCGCGGATTTGACCGTGCGAATTGTTCGCCTGCTTGAGGAGCTTTCGTAATCAACCCACTTATTGCTTTTCCGCGCGTCAATGCGAGCAAGTCGCGTCGTGTAACTGCTGTAACGCATAAACCGTCGTCTGCCGGCTCTGCATTGCCGCAATCCCCTCGACGGCGGCTTGCGCCGCTGCAATAGTGGTAATGGTTGGAATCCGTGCCAACACCGCCGCACGACGGATCGCCTTCTCATCAAAGAAAGTATCCTGGCCGCGCGGAGTATTCACTATCAACTGGATCCGGTCGCCTTTGATCAGATCCACGACATTGGGCCGTCCCTCTTTCACTTTGAAGACCTTCTCAACGCTCATGCCAGCCTTCTCCAGCACATTTGCAGTGCCTTCCGTAGCCACCAATTTGAATCCCAGTTGAACATAGCTGCGGGCTAGCTCAATTACTGCGGCCTTGTCGTGGTCATTGACGCTGATAAATAAATTACCGCCCGTTGGCAACATCTGTCCCGCTGAAAGTTGTGCTTTGGCGAAGGCTTCGCCGAAGGTGGCTGCGACTCCCATCACTTCACCTGTCGAGCGCATCTCCGGACCAAGCACAGTGTCAACGCCGGCGAACTTATTCCAGGGGAATACCGGTGACTTCACGTAGTAGTAGTTTCCGACCTCAAGATCCTTGCCGCTGACTAGCTCGGTGGGCAATAACTCGCGCAGCTTTCGCCCGGTCATGAGTCGCGCTGCTACCTTGGCCAGCGGAATTCCAGTTGCTTTCGAAACATATGGCACAGTGCGCGAGGCGCGAGGATTGACCTCAATCACATACACATAATCCTGACCCTCAGCGTCGCGCTGAATGGCGAATTGCAGATTAACCAGACCCACAACCTTGAGAGCAAGCGCTAGCTTGCGCGTATAAGTCCGCAGAATTTCCAGCGTCTCTTCTCGAATGCTTACCGCAGGCAATACGCAGGAAGAATCTCCAGAATGGATACCGGCCTCTTCAATGTGTTGCATAATTCCTGCAATCACCACATCTTCCGAGTCGCACAGCGCGTCTACATCTACTTCCACCGCGCTCTCCAGGAAGTGATCGACAAGTACTGGCCGCTCCTGCGAGTATTCGACAGCCTCTCGCATGTAGCGAGCCACCGCCTCGGCGTCGTAGGCAATCACCATTGCGCGTCCGCCAAGAACATAACTTGGCCGCACTAATACCGGATAACCAATACGCTCCCCAACAGCCAGTGCTTCTTCTACGCTGGTTGCAGTACCACCGTTGGGTTGAGGAATCTGTAACTCATCCAGTAGCTTTCCAAAACGCTTGCGATCCTCTGCCAAGTCAATGGACTCGGGCGAAGTGCCAATGATCGGCACTCCGGCTGCGCGCAGCCGTTGTGCGAGGTTCAACGGCGTCTGCCCGCCAAATTGCACGATCATGCCTATCTGCGCTCCGGATTGCGCCTCATGGTTATAAACCGCCAGCACATCTTCCAGCGTCAATGGTTCAAAATACAGACGATCGCTGGTATCGTAATCCGTCGAGACAGTCTCAGGATTGCAGTTGACCATGATCGTCTCATAGTCATCATCCTTCAACGCAAAGGCCGCGTGACAGCAGCAGTAATCAAACTCGATTCCCTGCCCGATGCGATTCGGTCCCGAACCCAGAATAATGATCTTCCGCTTATCCGTAGGCGGCGCTTCATCCTCTTCGTCATAAGTCGAGTAAAGGTAGGGAGTCATCGATTCAAACTCAGCCGCGCAGGTATCTACCAACTTGAAAACCGGCTTGATTCCCTTGCCTTCGCGCAGTTCTCTCACGAGTTGCGTACCTGCATGGCCTTCGAGTTTCCACTCGGTTGCGATGCGCTCATCGCTTAAGCCAAACCGCTTCAACTGGCGCAATTGCTCGGTCGAAATTGTCTCGGGCGTAGTCTCGGCAATTGCTGCCTGCGCAAGCGTCACTTCGCGCAACTGGTGCAGAAACCAGGGGTCCATCCCCGTAAGACGCGCCACTTCGCGCACACTTAACCCGCGCTCAAATGCATATCGGATATAACTCAGGCGCTCCGGCTGCGGAGTTACAAGCCGCTGCGTGAGCCGCCTTGGCTCAAGAATCTCAGCGCCTGTCTTCTTGCCTGTTTCAAGGGCGCGCCAAGCCTTCATCAGTGCTTCCTTGAAGGTGCGGCCCATGGCCATTACTTCGCCTACCGACTTCATCTGCGGACCCAGCGTGTCATCGGAGCCCGGAAATTTCTCAAACTGCCACTTGGGGATTTTTACGACGACATAATCAATCGTCGGCTCAAAGCAGGCTGGAGTCTTCCGTGTAATATCATTGGGAATTTCGTCGAGCGTATAGCCAACAGCCAACTTTGCCGCTATTTTCGCGATGGGGAATCCTGTGGCTTTCGAGGCCAGCGCGGAAGAGCGCGAGACGCGCGGATTCATCTCGATGACTGTCATGCGGCCGTCGAGTGGATTGACGGCAAACTGCACATTCGATCCGCCGGTCTCAACGCCAATCTCGCGCATCACTGCAATCGCCGCGTCCCGCATCTTCTGATACTCGCGATCCGTCAGCGTTTGCGCTGGTGCAACGGTGATTGAATCGCCAGTATGCACACCCATTGGATCGAAGTTTTCAATCGAGCAGATAATGATGACGTTGTCGGCGAGGTCGCGCATCACCTCCAGCTCGTATTCCTTCCAACCCAGCACGCTCTCTTCGATCAAGCATTCATGCACCGGAGAAAGGTCCAGGCCGCGGGCGAGAATCTCCATCAACTCTTCGCGGTTGTAGGCAATGCCGCCGCCGGAACCGCCGAGTGTAAAGCTCGGACGAATTAGGACTGGGAAGCCCAGTTTTCCAGCGAAATCCAATCCGTCACGGAGATTATTTACCAGCGCCGACTTAGAAACATCGAGGCCAATTCTTAACATGGCGTCTTTGAAGAGCAGACGGTCTTCGGCCTTCTTGATGGCTTCGAGTTTTGCGCCGATCAGCTCGACGTTGTACTTATCGAGAATTCCCGCGTCGGCCAGATCAACGGCGAGGTTGAGAGCAGTTTGGCCGCCAACTGTCGGCAAGAGCGCAAACTTTCCCATGCCAGCGCCAAGCATCTCAGACTCAAGACGAATAATCTCTTCGACATACTCGCGTGTAAGCGGTTCGACATAAGTTCGGTCGGCAAGATCTGGATCGGTCATGATGGTAGCCGGGTTGGAGTTCACCAACACCACCTCATAACCCTCCTGCTTGAGAGCTTTGCAGGCCTGCGTACCGGAGTAATCGAACTCGGCGGATTGGCCAATCACAATCGGCCCCGAGCCGATCACCAAAATCTTCTGAATGTCATTTCTGCGTGGCATGTCTAGCGAGAAGCTCCTACAATTGCAATCGCTCTAGCTTTGAGCGAAGTTAAAAGATTTTCAATACCGAGCTCGATAGATGGTTCAGAGTATGTGCCATTGATGCCATACTCTTTGCTTGAAAGAAGAAGTGCCGCGCTGTCATACAGGCGTTCTCTGACCAGTTTTGTCATCAGAATCTCGTATCGCTTTGCATAGGAGGCACCACGAAATTCAGGAAACACAGGGAAGTGTGGTTGCTTCACGCTCACTGGACTCAATGATTTTTTTACCTCTTCCAGCAGCATGACGTAACCCAACCAGGGACGCTGAGAAAGCGTGAATGCCCCTTCCCTGTATGCAGTCCAAATATCCGTCGCACTCCCCAGTACTTCTTCTGTCCGGTTATTAAAGT
Organism: uncultured Acidobacteriaceae bacterium; assembly: GCA_963713645.1. Lineage (GTDB taxonomy): Bacteria > Acidobacteriota > Terriglobia > Terriglobales > Acidobacteriaceae > Telmatobacter. The sequence continues at coordinate 464,463 of CAVQMQ010000032.1, forward strand.
TATTTCCGAAAGAGCCCACTTGTGACTTGAACTCCATCGCAGCTATTAGCTTTCCGCCCACAACTACGAGCAAATCCCACTGCTTCTCCGCCCGAAACCATCCAGGCAACTCAACTTTTTGATTCAAGTAAATGTCAGATTCGTGGATCTTGCAATCGATCAGATATTCTCGAACCAACTCGACGAATCCATCAAGCTGCTTTCCACCCGTAACTGCCGTGCGATTTCCAGCATCTCTTGATCCGGTCTTTCTCCCTGCCGTTGCGCCTGGTTCCCGCGCGTTGCCCAAAACTGCCGAACGGCATCGTGGACTCGTTCTTCCCAACGGGGCTCCAAACTCATGGCTCCTCCACTTCCGTCACTTTTGGCTGCCAGAAGAGACCGCCCGTGTGTTGGTAGAATCGCGCAACTGACTGTCTATGATACTTCGAGCTGATCTCGTAGCCGATACTATGCCGCCCAGTTCGAGCAGCGGCAATCGCATTGGTTCCTGAGCCTGAAAAGGGATCAACAACCACATCCCCTGCGAAACTGAACATCCTTATCAGCCTCTCGGCCAACTCGATTGGATACGGTGCCGGATGCTCTTTGGTCGAGGCTCCGGTAAGCCCGGTCCAAATCTGCTGAAACCAACTCTGGTATTTCTCGGCACTGATTACAGAGAGCAGACGCTTTGCTGAAGTTGGTTTGCGATAGCCGCCCGGCTTGCGAAACATCAAGATGTACTCAACATCGTTTTTGATCACGGAGTTCGGCTCATAGGGCTTGCCCAGGAAACCTCCTCCTCCTGATACCTCGTAAGCAGCATTTGCAATCTTATGCCAGATAATCGGCGCGAGATTATCGAAGCCAATCTTGCGGCAAATCTCTTGAATGGAGGCGTGCAGAGGCACAACCGTATGCCTGCCTTCGTTCTGTCGCCTAGAAAGGCAAACATCTCCCACAACGCAGATGAGTCTTCCACCCGGAACCAGGAGATTGAAGCAGCGCTGCCACACTCGGCTTAACTCGACAAGAAACTCATCGTATGCACTTACATGCCCAAGTTGTCCATCAGCGTTGTCGTACTTTTTCAGGGTCCAATATGGTGGTGAAGTGAGGACCAAATGAGCACTTGCTGGCGGAATGCCGCGCATTTGGCGCGCATCTCCATGTATCAAATAATGACTTGTAGGAACACGCAAAAGCACCTGCTCCAGCAATTCCATCGCAGTTGGATTGCGCGCTAACCGGGGAATTTCAGTTTGTTCAAGAGACTCAAAAAGAAGCGGTTCGCTAAGGAAAGAATGAAGGTCCAATTCCGGGATAAAGATCATCCCCGGCTCTGGATCTTCCCTTCTTGCAGCGAGTCCACTCATGATTTCCACTCCTCCATCATCGTCCTAAAGTCGCGGAAGAGGTAGTTGGAGTCGTGCGGGCCGGGGGCGGCTTCGGGGTGGTACTGGACGCTGAAGAGCGGCAGCGTCTTGTGGCGCAGGCCTTCAAGAGTGTTGTCGTTCAGGTCGACGTGGGTCAGTTCGACTTCGTTGGCGTTAATCGAGTCGGGATCGACGGCGAAGTTGTGATTGTGGGCTGTGATCTCCACTTTGCCGGTAATTTTGTTCTGCACCGGATGGTTGCCGCCGTGGTGTCCGAACTTGAGCTTGTAGGTTTTGCCGCCGAGAGCGAGGCCGGTAAGCTGATGGCCAAGGCAGATGCCGAAAACCGGCACTCGACCGAGGAATTTTCGGATCGCGTGGACTGCGTAATCGACCGGCTCGGGGTCGCCAGGACCGTTGGAGAGGAAGACACCGTCTGGCTTGAGACTCAGCACATCTTCGGCAGATGTCTCCGCTGGAACCACTGTCACGCGGCAGCCCTCGCGAACCAACATGCGCAAAATGTTGAGCTTGATGCCGAAATCATAAGCGACGACGTGGAGGTTCTTGCTTTCCCACCCTTGCCGAGAAGAACCTTCGGCAAGAATGGGGCACCCAGCTTCTTCTTTGGGAAGAAAACCAGTGGCCAGGTAAGAATCGCCGGCCTGGTTGCGACTATCCGTCGAGTCAAATGTATAGATCGACTTGGTCGAGACAACCCGCGCCAGATCTGTACCATCCATCTTTCGAATCGAGCGCGCCTTCTCAACCAGCACATCGACATTGCTCTCAGCCGTCGAAATGACCCCGCGCATCACGCCATGCGTGCGCAAGTGGCGAACCAGTGCGCGGGTGTCGATCTCAGCCAGAACTGGAACCGAGTAGCGTTCCATATACTCGTCGGTAACTCGATCTGAGCGCCAGTTGGAGCTGATAGGCGAGAACTCGCGCACGATGAGGCCTTCGATATAAGGCTTGGCAGCCTCATTATCCGCCTGGCAGGTTCCGTAATTTCCGATTTGGGGATTGGTGAGAACGACTATTTGGCCGGCATAGGAGGGATCGGTGGCGATTTCCTGATAACCGGTGAGAGAAGTATTGAAAACAACTTCGCCCTGGCATTCACCAGGCGCGCCAAAACCTTGACCTGTAAAGCTGCGCCCGTCTTCGAGCGCGAGAATGGCCTGCATTGCCTCTCCGGGGAGTGGATTCAATCGATTCTAACAGCTTTGCAGGTTGTGTGCTGGAGTTCTGGTGGATAACGCAGGGCAATCGCGTGAACTCATGACAGCTCATTCTCATCGTTTGCAGTCTCAGATCTCATCCAGGGAAAGCGAACGGAAGGAGAATGGACCCCCAGGGGAGGCAGATTCAAAGTCCAAGTGCAACGGAATTGGAAACCGTAGACCAGTATGCAAGAGGTTAAAGGTATTTTGTGCAAGCACCACCTGCGGTGGGGGCATTGCATGTAGCAGCCTCTTGCGGGGCGGGTTTGTGCTTGCCCGCTCTTTCACGATGAGAATGTGAAAGGATGAGGCGGCCTTGGTGGTGGGGGATTTGGATTTTTGGAAAATTAGGGTGTGCCATGTGCCCTGGGATGCCGTCAGGCCGCCCGCTCATCGCGATAGCACTGCGATGAACGGGGCACAGCTTTTACAGTTCTCTGTGATCCTCATGACCGGGCCACCTGCCCACACGCCTACAAGGATTCCGGCCAGAGTTGCTTACCGTGCAGAATGGTAGCGATCTGAATTTCGTCGCCTTGGATTCTGTAGGCTGCAATGTAGCTGGTTCCGGGGATAACCAGTTCGCGCGTTCCTGGAACGCGGCCCAGCCTGCCGGAAAGCAGGAAATTCTCCAGGCGTAAGATCGATTCCTTGATGCGGCGGGCGACTTTGCTTGCTGCGGAGGGGCGATCCTGGGCTATGTAATCGCGGATGGATTGCAGATCGGCTACCGCCGTGGGAGACCAGCGAATCTTCATTTCGGCGCAGGCAGCTCGTTTTCCGCGCCCCAGCTATCCAGCCACTCCATCACACGCTCGTTCGAGATGCTGTTGCCGGCTTCGAGTTCGGCGAGGCCCTGGCGAATGCGCTTGTGCTCCCAACTGTCGGGGTCGACAAAGCTGGAGAGCAGCTCCGCCGCGACCTCGGAAACGTTGCAATCTTGAGAGAGCGCCGCGAGACGTGCTTCGACTGCCGGATCGAGCTGGACGAGGATTGAGGTCTGGGCCATGGTTTCTCCTACGGATATTATGCGCCTTTCAGCGTTTGCGATGGGGCAGGCGACTTTCGACGTAACAGGCTAGTCGGGAGCACTTGGGTACGCACGGAAATACTTCTTGTTCGATTCAATCGCCCGCGATGGCCTGTTCAACGGGCAACACAGCGCGGACTTTAACGCGCACGTCAACGCGAGCGCCGAGGCGGTTGAGGATGGAGACTAGGCGGTCGAGGGTGAAGCGGGCGAGGTCGGCGTTACGGATGCGCGAGAAATCCGCCGCGGCGATGCCGGTGCGGGCGTGAGCGGCCCGCACAGTGAGGCTCTGGCGGTCGAGCATTTTGATGATCTCGGCGGCGAGAATCGCTTTCAATTGCTCTACGTCAGGGCTGGCATGACCCAGGTCGCGGAAGACGTTTCCAGTGCCGCGAACTAGCTCGATCTCTTCGCTCTTCATCCCAGCATCTCCTTTAATTTCTTCAGGCGGTTCTCGATCAAATCGACCTCGTGTTGCGGCGTCTTGATTCCCTGAGTCGATTTCTTCTGGAAGGCATGAAGAACCCAGAGTTCATCCGCAATCTGCACGGCGTAAACGACACGAAAAGCGTCTCCGCGCAACGGCAGGGCAATCTCGAAGACGCCGGAGCCGAGTCCCTTGAACGGCTTGGCGATGTCTGCCTTACCTCCCTCGGCGGCGATAGTCAAAGCCGCGAGGCAGATGGACTGGGCCTGCATCGGAAACCGCTCGAAGTCTTTCCGCGCGGCTTTGATCCAGGAGATGGGCCGCGTCTTTCGGGTCGTCGGCATCTTGTCTATAGAGTGTAGTCATTTATGACAACTAATGTCAAGGCACCTACAGTGCGGCTGGCGGCCTTTGGCGCGGGCGGGGTGGGTTTGTGCTTGGCCACGCTTTCTCGATGAGACTGTGAACGGATGAGGCGACCTCGTTGGTGGGGTGATTTGGATTTTGGGAGAATTGGGGTGTGGCAGCGGGTCTGGGATACCAGAAGGCCGCCCGCTCATCGCGATAGAACTGCGATGAACGGGGCACAGCTTTTACAGTTCTCTGTGATCCTGATGACCGGGCCACCTGCCCACCTGCCCACCTGCCCACCCGCCAGATTAAGGATTCTACTCTGGCTTCGGCAGTTTCTGATTTTCGCGGCGCTTCGTGTGGACGCGCAGAAAAGGGAGCGTTGGTGACGGATACCCAAGTCTCTGGAGCATATCTTGAACATGCTGTCGGCAGTAAGGCCAGCAGTTGAAGATTGCATTTCCATCTTTGAATGCTTTGATTTGCTCTTCGGTCGGCGAAAACCCTGGCCGTAGCTTGTAATCGACCTCAAATGCGCATTCAACGCTTACCAAGTCTTTTCCCTTAGTCTGATCATTCTTTTCATTCTTTCTTGATCCGGTCAGGCGAAAGGATACCTCGATCAAGAGTGTGTCACCGACGCATTCGATGTCCTTGGATCTGACATCCATTGAAATCGCGATAGATTCCTTGAGGGCATCTCCGGGACGAGCGGCATTTACCCTTGCACGAGCAAGGCGGATATCATTGATCTCCGCGTTGCGATGCACAGAAACTGCTAGCTGGGTCTGTTTCTCGGTTTGGATAATTGTGAACTCGTTCATGCAACATTCTCGGATAATCGACTCGGCTCACCGGAGTTGGTGCCGGTGAGCCTCTTGGCATTCCACTCGGGCATGTGAAAAGCGATGGAGGGATGACTCCCAAGCTTGCGGTTCAAGGGCATGTGGAACGTGTGCGCGCCAGCGGAGTCATCCGACTTCGCATTGGCTTCATCTTCGTCTTCCGCGCTCATCTTGACGCTCCCGCCGAGTACATACACAACCTCTGCAAGTGTGCGCACCGTCATGTTTGCCTTGCCATTCAGGAGTTGGGACACGAATGCAGGCGTTTTGTTGAGCAGTCTGGCAAGATCAGCCTTCTTCATTTTTCTACGTTCGAGCAGATCAGCGATCAGCTGCGCGGTGTCAGCGATAAGCCCCTCAATCGCATAGAGCTTTTTGAACTCGGGGTCCAGCATCAATTCATCGAATTTCGTGTTCATGGCCGCTTTCTCTTGTTCCTTTGTTCGTTAATTGCGCAAACTTTGGATGCTGCGGAATCTTCACTCAGGATCGTTCTTGCTCGCTCAATCTCGGCGCGTGGAGTCTTCGGTGATTTCTTGATGAATCCGTGTGTGACAAGCACGAGTCCTTTCTCGCCCTTTGCATATGCGAAAGGCATCCGAATTTGGAACGATTTGAATTCGTAGAGTCCATCCTCAAGATCGCCAAATTTCTCTGGATTTGAGTGTTTTCCATGGTCGCCCAGAATTCGAAAGAGGTTTAAAAGTTTGGCTTGATCCGCTTTGGAGAGCTGATCAATGAACTCTTCTGCGGGAAAGGCACCCTCGCGGTCGCGGGCGAACGCAATCCTGAACATCTTCCCGTTGAAGGCGAGCCTGCGTTCTGCGCTCAATCACCATCCTCCGAATATTAAGTTATATGTTAACAGAATGCAAGATTTTTTCTGCAAATTTTTCGGGGAAGTTTGAACATCGTTCATCCCCGGTCCTTCCCAGTTTGGAATTTTGGAGAATCTTACTCCATAAATATCTGATAGTAAAGAGGCATCAAAACGTATTCCCCAAGTCCGAAGGTTCGGACTTGGGGAATACGTTTTTCTCGTTACGTTGATCTGCAAACAACGCAGAAAGGGTCGGAGACCCTAGCTGCAGCCGCTGGTTGAGCCGCAGCTCATGCAGCGGTAGCAGCTTCCGTTGCGGACCATGATTGCGCCGCAGGTGTGGCAACTGGGGGCGTCGCCCATGTCGTACATCTCGCGCATGGCGTCGGCGGCGTGGTAGAGGCCGCGGTCGGTCAGGCTCGGTCCGTGGGTGGGCGTGGCGGTTTGCGAGCCGGTGGCTTGGGGTTCGGGAGCAATGCCTCCCGCTGGCGGGGTGGTGGTGTAGGTACTACTTGCCGTGGGGCCAACTTTTCCTGCCGCCGGGCTGTTGAGCTGGCTGAGGCGGCGGGCTACCTCTTCGGCTAGCTTGGCGAGGTGGGCCTTGGCTGCGGGGTCATCGTCTTCCTGCTCGTGATCGGCGAGGATGGAGGGCGAGGCGGGCAGTTGCGGGGCCTGCGGGCTGAGTCCGGCGAAGAGCGTGAGCTGCGTGCCGGAGAGGAAGCGCAGATTGCAGCCAGCGGAAGATGTAATCCATGAGGCTCTTGGCGTAGCCGATCTGCTCGTTGCCGGTCCAGCCGGAGGGCTCGAAGCGGGTGTGGGCGAATTTCTCGCAGAGGACCTTGAGCGGCACGCCGTGCTGCAGGGCGAGCGAGATGGCGGTGGCGAAGGCGTCCATCAGGCCGGAGACGGTGGAGCCTTCCTTGGCCATCTTGATGAAGATTTCGCCCGGCTGGCCGTTGGGGTAGAGGCCGACGGTGATGTAGCCCTCGTGGCCGGCGATGGAGAATTTGTGGGTGATGGAGGCGCGCTCGTCGGGCAGGCGATGGCGGACGGCGCGCGGCGGACCGTTGAGGTCCTGCGCGTCGCGTAGACGGCCTGCCTGGGCCGCGGTGTCGACAGCGTTGCGCAGCGGCTTGCAGCGCGGGAACGGCTGGCGGCCTTGGCGAGTTCTTCGAGCGACGCTGGCAAAGACTTCGGCGGCAGCGATAACCTGCTTGGCGGTGACCTCAAGCTTCTCGCCAATCTTGGCTTCGAGGGCCTTGAGGTCGGCGTCGGCGGCGGGACTGGCCGGCGGCAAGCTGCGGCGCAGAACGCGGCTGCCGGCGGCGTCGAGCAGCGGAGGGCTCGGCTTCTTGGCGTCGATGCGACGTTGAGCGGCTGGGTGCCCTTGGAGCCGTCGCGATAGATGGCGACGGCTTTGATGCCCTGACGCCAGCTTTCGGCGTAGGCCTCGGCGATGTCTTCGACGGTGGCATCCTGGGGCAGGTTGACGGTCTTCGAGATGGCGCCGGAGAGGAACGGCTGCGTGGCGGCCATCATCTTGATGTGGCCCATGTAGTGGATGGAGCGCGTGCCCTTGGCGGGCTTGAAGGAGCAATCGAAGACAGCGAGGTGCTCGGGCTTGATGCCGGGCGCGCCTTCGATGGTGCCGGTGGCGTCGATGTAGCTGACGATGGCGTTGACCTCGTCGTTGGAGTAGCCGAGCTTGAAGAGCGCCGCGGGGACGGTGTTGTTGACGATCTTGATCATGCCGCCGCCGACCAGCTTCTTGTACTTGACCAGGGCGAGATCGGGCTCGATGCCGGTGGTGTCGCAGTCCATCATGAAGCCGATGGTGCCGGTGGGCGCGAGGACGGTGGTCTGCGAGTTGCGATAGCCGTAGCGCTCGCCGTAGACCAGAGCCATGTCCCAGCACTCGCGGCTGGCGTCGATGAGCGCGTCGAGCTGCGGAACGGTGAAGGGCTCGCCGCTGACTGGCGCGACTTGCCGATCTTGTTGACCTCGGCGCGGTGCATGCGGATGACGTCGAGGAAGGGCTCGCGGTTGACGTAGAAGCCGGGGCAGGCGCCGCCCTCGCGCTCGGCAGATGGCGGTCAGCGGCGTGGCCGAGGCGATTGGCGGGCAGTTGGCGGCGAGAACGGCCGACTGCAGATAAGCCTGGCCGCACATGATGGCGGTGAGGCAGGCGGCGAAGTCGCGGCCGGCGGCGGAGTCGTAGGGCAGGCCCATGGCCATCAGCAGCGCGCCGAGGTTGGCGTAGCCGAGGCCGAGCGGACGGTAGTCGTGCGAGTTGCGCGCGATGGACTCGGTGGGGTAGCCGGAGTTGTCGACCAGGATCTCCATGGCGGTGATGACGACGGAGATGGCGTGCCGGTAGGCGGCAATGTCAAAGCCGCCCGCCGGGGTGACGAACTTCATCAGGTTGAAGCTGGCCAGGTTGCAGGCCGAGTTATCGAGGAACATGTACTCCGAGCAGGGGTTGGAGGCGTTGATGCGGCCGGTGTTCTTGCTGGTGTGCCAGCTTGTTGATGGTGGTGTCGAACTGCATGCCGGGATCGCCGCAGAGCCAGGTGGCCTCGGCAATCTTGCGCATGATCTCGCGGGCCTTGTAGGTCTTGACGGGCTCGCGGCTCCTTGACGGTGTGGGTGGTGAACTCGCCGTCGTTCTCGTAGGCGCGCATGAACTCGTCGCTGACGCGGACGGAGTTGTTGGCGTTCTGGAAGAAGATGGACGAATAGGCCTCGGAGTCGGGACCCGAGCCGTCGTAGCCGGCCTTGATGAGCGCGAAGGCCTTGGCTTCTTCCTTGGCCTTGCACTCGATGAAGTCGACGATGTCCGGGTGGTCGACGTTGAGGATGACCATCTTGGCGGCGCGGCGGGTTTTGCCGCCGGACTTGATGACGCCGGCAAAGGCGTCGAAGCCGCGCATGAAGCTCAGCGGGCCGCTGGCTGTGCCGCCGCCGGAGAGCGGTCTCCATCGATCCGCGGATGCGAGGAGAGATTGGTGCCCGTGCCCGAGCCCCACTTGAAGAGCATGCCTTCGGTCTTGGCGAGGGTCAGGATGCGAGTCGAGCGAGTCGTCAACGGAGTTGATGAAGCAGGCCGAGCATTGCGGATTGCTGGTAGCCGGTGGCGCGAAGAGCTCACGCCGCCGGTTGCCGGGTCCCAGTGCCAGTTCTGGCCGTCGGCATCCGGCTCCAGGCGGTCGCAGCCCACGTTGAACCAGACGGGCGAGTTGAAGGCCACCTTCTGGGTGAGCAGCATGTGCGCCAGCTCGTCGTGGAAGATGGCGGCGTCGCCGGCGGTGGCAAAGTAGCCGCCGCGCCATGCCCCAGTCGCGGATGGTCTCAGCGACGCGGGCGACGAGCTGGCGGACGCCGGTTTCGCGCTCCGGGGAGCCGAGCTGGCCGTGCAGATACTTGGAGGCAACGATGTTGGTGGCGGTCATCGACCAGTCGACCGGGACCTCGACGTCCTTCTGCTCGAAGATGCTGTTGCCGCTGGCGTCGGTGATGGAGGCGGTGCGCCGCTCCCACTCGACCTCGTCGTAGGGCGATGCGCCTTCCTGGGTGAAGTGGCGCTCAACGGTCAAGCCCCCGTGGCTGGTCTGCGCCTCGGACGGGGCGCTCAATTTCTGCAAATAAGTTTCGTTCATGAAATCTCCTCTAAATGGGCAAAGTCAATGGACATCCCGCCCCGTGCTCTATCCATTGGATGAACGTTGGGCAGGCAAGGATTGAACCAAGATCGGGAAACGGGGGAACCGATAAAAGCGCGGCCCTGCGAAAAATCTCTCTTCCAACTGCATCTCCGGCCTGCTCAACTGCCGGTTTTCGTTACAATCCGTTTAAAGCCGCAGTTGAAAAAATAACGCTGTCTGTGGTACATGTCAACTCCAAACCACAATATCTTGTATTTTCATCGCATTCCGGGACACTAGTTGATAAATACCGGCCTTTGCCTGTGGAAAGCTCTAATTACCTCTTCCGGCGCGGGTTTGGGGAGTGCCGTTTGCACTAAACCCAGTGCTGTCGAGGGGTTGCGGGCGACGCGGCCGCGGGGTTGATGATGGGAAGGTGTCCACAGATAAGGCTAGTCCTGCCGGAGGGTGGGTTCAAGAGGCAAGATTAGTGCATTTGAGACGGCGAGGCTGTGCAGATGTGGACAAGTGGGTGGGGCTGGCCGAGGTTGTGGATAGCGGAGTCGAAGGATCCTCATTTGCAGGCGTGCCAGCCCACCCTTCGATAGAAAAAATCGAAGGATGGGGCACCCTCGGTGGTGGGGAGGTTAAGATCTCAAAGACTTAAGGTGCGCCACCCGTCATCGAAGTGATCGCGGCGAATGGGCGCGACTTCGCGCGGCTCGCCGAATTCTGTCCGCTGCAATGGCGTGTGGGGTCGATCCCAGGTCTGAAAATCCAGACCTGGGCCACCTGCCCGCCGCCGGCGCTGATGACAACTCCAACGTGGTCACCTTCAGTGGATTGGTATTTCTGAAATAGAAGGGCCACGAACGCCGCCACGCAGTCGGAACTGGAGTGGCGGTCTTGGGAGTTCGAGGCGAAGTTCTTCAGGTTTGTGATTGAAATGCGAGACTACTTCATCGGCGAGAAATCCTCCGGCCGCATGTAAGTCGAGTCAATTTTCTCCACCAGGTTGTCGGCCTCCTCGGCTTTGAGCAGTTTTTGAACGTCTGGGTCAGCCCGCATCGCATCCCAATTCTTCTTCGCCTCCTCCCGGCTGGAATGAGTCACGAGGTAGATGAATGTGTTGTCCCAGGCGGACGTCCCTTCGGGCACCCAGTAACCTACAACCTTCAGATCGTGTTTGGCGAGCAGCTTGGACCATGTGCCGCGAAAGTTAGACTCCAGCGCCGGCAGTTTGTCAGGCGCGGCGTGATAAACGCGAAGCTCGAAGACGTGATCGCTTGCGGCGCTTACTCGATCCATGTGCATCCAGCGGGCAGTAGTGACCGATCCAACGGCAAAGGCAACCAGGGCGATGCCGCAAACAGACCATCCGTTAAATTTCCAGAGTTTAGCTTTCCAGCGGTTGAGTGTCATGGTTCCTCCCTTTTCCATAGCAAGATCTTTGAATCGATGCCGACCGAGTTCGTGGTTTCCGAAGGGCAATCATCCGATTGACTTTCGTTGTCCGCAGAGCCAGAAGGCAGCCGTGCATCGGCGGCGGCCAGATCACCCCGCGGCGCTCCTACTTAGACCAGGGCGGAACCACGCCGTTGGTGCGCGCGTACGCGATCGACTGCCCCAGATGCTCGTGTTGATCTTCGAGAATCAGCATTAGCGCGTCCTGTTTCGTCATATCTTCTCCGAACAGTTTCACTCGTGCTTGCAGGTCGTTGTCGGAAAGACTCGTAATCGTTTTTTGCAGATTGGCGTAAGAAGCTTTCAGAGCTTCCTGCATTTTTTCCGGATCGGAGATGGGCGCGGGCTTTGCCGCCGCATTCGGTGTGCCTGAGAGCACGCCGGCGAGCAGGCCGTTCTCCTTAACGATCAGGTTGAACACGTCGCCGGCGGAGCGAACGCCCGGGCCGGGCTTCCAGTCGTACTTGCCCGACATAACGCGCGCGAGTCCGGTGAATTTGTCGGAAAGCGTTCCGGCATCTTTTCCGAATGCGGTCTGAATTCCTGCCGGCTGTGCTTGCGTCAACGGCACCATCAGAGCGACCGCCAGCGCAAGCGCTGCGTACTTAGTCAGAATCTTCGTCATGTGAAACTCCTTTACGTCAATCTGAACAACTCGTACTGCATGTAACGCCGAATGCAGGTCTCAAAGCGGCGTTTTAACTCCCTGTCGATGGTCCTGCTCACTGGACAATATGTCGCGAAGAGTCAGTGTTTGCAGGAAAAGTGACATGCGGTATCCGAAATGAGACAAGCGGTCGGAGCTGCCAGTCAAGAATTGACGTCACGGATCTGTTCACAGGGCTTAAACCGGAATTCAGAATGAGGCAGCGGTATCCAGCACAAACGTCAGTGCGTTTGCCAGCTATAATCTGTGCCGGAGGGGCGACACCAATTGCTGCAGATCACGCCAGATAGGGGACGGACGAAATGGATCTTGATCCTGTGTGCGTGGACGATTGTAGGACTGCTGTTTGCCGTACGCAGGATCGTGCTGGTGAAGGTACAGGGCACCCACGTCAACTGGGTGATCGAGAGTGCGCTCGAATTTGTCTGGTGGTATGTATGGGCGGCGTACACCCCGCTTCTGATTAGTCTGGCCAAGCGTTTCCCATTGACCGGGCCGCGGCTTGTACCTCATATAGCCATCCACACAATCGTGTCGCTCACGATGGCTCCCCTGGCATCTGTCACCGAATACTTTCTGAGCCTTGGACTTCTCCGGTTTGTTTTTCACATTGCTGGTCCTGGCGTGCTCCAATTTCTTTCGCCGTTCGGAGTCGCTGTTCTATTTATGAGCTTTAACGGCATGCTGACGTGCTGGTTAGTTGTGGGCTTGTATCAGTCGATCCATTTTTACCAGGTCGCTATGGAGCGCCAGACGATAGCGGCACAACTGGAGACGCAGCTCTCCCATGCCGAACTTGAGAACCTTAAGAGCCAGTTACATCCGCACTTTTTGTTCAACAGTCTTCACACCATTGGAATCCTGATGCAGGAAAACGTTGATGCTGCGAGCCATCTACTAGTCTGCCTCGGCGACTTGCTGCGCATGGCCCTCGAACGGCGGGAGAACGAGATCACCTTGCAGAGCGAGCTCGAGTTCGTCGGCAAGTATCTGGAGATCGAACTGACACGCTTTCATGATCGCTTAAAAGTCCACATGGACGTGCCGCCTGATCTTCTCGGAGTCTATGTACCGAGCCTGGCGCTTCAGCCATTGGTTGAGAATGCCATCAAGCACGGCATCAGCGTCGATTCCTCCGCAGGCCGGCTAGAGATCGCTGCCAAACTCTACAACGGCAGAGTTCGGCTCTGCGTCCGCGATGATGGCCCCGGTCCGGCACCGGGATCGCGCCTGCGCTTTGGCGTCGGACTCAGCAATGTCCGGTCACGCTTGAAACAGCTCTACGGGGACGAGTCGTCGCTGGAACTTACCGGGGGCGACGGTCGAGGCTGTGAGGCCATCATCACCATTCCACTGAGGAGTTCCCATGAAGACGCGAGTCCTTATCGTCGATGACGAACCGATCGCCCGGCACGGAATCCGTCGCTATCTGGCCGAACACGACGGCATTGAAGTTGTAGGCGAGGCGACGAACGGAATAAGCGCGGTGGAGCAGATCATTGAACTTCATCCCGACATCGTTTTTCTCGATGTGCAGATGCCTGATCTGGATGGTTTTGGAGTCATCGAAAGTGCGGAGCCATCGACCAGCCCCACTCCTGTTTATGTCTTCGTCACGGCTCACGATGTACACGCCATTCGAGCATTCGAAGTGCACGCTGTTGACTATCTCCTGAAACCGTATGATAAGGATCGATTTGCCAAGGCCCTGGTTCACGCACGCCAGGTTCTCGAACAGCGCAGGGAAGCAAATCGAGATCTCGAACCACTGCTCCGATCCCTCCGTAGTCTCCGCCCATTGGAACGCTTTGTGGTGAAGGACAAGAAGCGGATTTTCTTTGTTCCTGTTTCCAACGTTTTGTGGATCGAATCCACGGGAAACTATGCCTGCATACACACTGCCAGCGACAGTCACCTGTTGCGGGAAACCATGGCACACCTGGAAGAGAAGCTGGCACCACACCACTTCATCCGCGTACGGAAATCGGCCATCGTGAACGGTGCCTGCATTAGCGAGATTCGTCCGATGTTCGATGGGGTCTACGACATCGTACTGGCAAAAGGAACGGTAGTCACGTCGAGCCGCAGATACGCTCACAAGTTACGAGCGCTGCTGGAATCCTAGTCATCTAGGAGCTTGTTGAAAAAGGGTTCTTGATCCCGGAATATGGCAAGAATCGGCATGCCAAAGCCATCTCCGATGTCGCTCCGATCGTTCTACGGGCATTCTGGCGCGGTTCCATTTTTCACGTGCGGGAACACTTCACGTTTTTCAACAAGCTCCTAGGGAACCTCTGCACAAGTCTGCAAGCCGCGTGATTCTTGGATAAACTATAGGCATGAAGCAGATGGCGCGTTTTCAGCAGACGTTTGCCTCGCAGGCGAGTTTTGAGAAGCATGGGCGCAAAAGCAAGCGGGAGCTGTTTCTTGACCAGATGAACCAGGTGGTTCCGTGGGCCGAGTTACAGGCGTTGGTCGAGCCCGCTTATCCCAGGGCGGGCAACGGTCGTCAGCCTGTGGGCCTGGGGATCATGCTGCGGACATATTTTCTTCAGCAGTGGTTCAGCCTCTCCGACCCCGGCATGGAAGAGGCCTTTTACGAGTCGCCCGTGCTGCGCCGTTTTGCCGGGGTCGATCTGGGCCTGGCCGCGGCGCCGGATGAAACCACGATCCTTCGCTTCCGACACCTGCTTGAGCGCAACGAGTTATGCGGCCAGATGCTGGACACGGTGAATCGCTATCTGGAGTCGAAGGGCATCCGCATCACGACGGGCACCATGGTGGACGCGACCATTATCAGCGCGCCCTCGTCGACCAAGAACTCCAGCGGCAAGCGCGATCCGGAGATGCATCAGACCAGGAAAGGCAACCAATGGTACTTCGGAGCCAAGGCGCACATCGGCGTGGATAGCAAGGAGACGGTGGTGCATTCGGTGGCGACCACCGCGGCCAGCGTGGCCGACAAACATATGCTGCCCGAGTTATTGCACGGCGAGGAGCGCAAGGTGTGGGGCGATGGCGGTTATCAGGGCCAGAGCGAAACCATCCGCGCCGCGCCGCGGGCGCAGGATATGACTTGCCGGCGGACAAAATACAAGAATTATGTGGATGAAGAAGCCAGACGCAAGAACACGGCTAAGTCGCGAGTTAGAGCCAAAGTCGAGCACCCTTTCCGCATCCTGAAGCGCGTCTTTGGATTTACCCGGCTGCGCTACCGGGGCATCTTCAAAAACCACCAATGGATTTGCGCGGCCTTTGCGCTGGTGAACCTGTACCAACACCGCAACCGGCTGGCCTCACAAGCGGCGTAGTGTCTCTGGAGGCCGGAAAAACCGCCTGCGGAGATCAAAGAGACGAACTGAACCTCGCCGCATTCCCTTGTAAACCGCAGCAAAAGGAGAAAAATGATCGCCGGTCGCCCCCACGCTGCAAAATCACAAACCTGCGCAGAGGTTCCTTAAAAGAATCCATCGAGAAACGCCGCCGCTTCATCCGAGATGCCGACAATTTTGTTTGTTGCCTGGCGATAGAATTTGAAATTCAGCTCGGTTTCCGGCCGGCCATCCTTCCGGTTGGTAAATTGTTTGAGTTCGCTCCGCCCCAGTGGCCGCTTGGCAAGTGCGGTCCGTTCAATAGCGATGCTCACGCGGGGCGTCTGCCGGGCGATACCGGCTTTCTTCGCAACTGCTTCGGCGGAAGTAACCACGCCACGCGCGATGAGGCCTTGACCGCCCTCATTCTCGCTTGCGAAGACGAAAACCCTGTCGCCAATGGCGATATGCTTGCCGCCATACATTGTCTTCTGCGCGGCAAACACGAAGCTTGCCGCATGCAGGTCGCGAACCTCGGTTTTAATTGCGAAGGCCATGATGTTTTTACCGAATCAGCGTGTTAACAGCTTGAAGGCGTGGGTCCACTGATTACGCGTAAAGCCGGGGATGCACCAGAGCATACATAAAGGTTCAATCGCGCGCGCAGCTTCGGCTTTGCCCATATCCGCCGTTTCCCAGCTGAACTGGTCGAGGATCGCAATTACCGAACTCTTTGCCGCGTCATTGTTTCCGCAGATAAACATGGTTGGTTTGCCAGCCTTGAATTCGGGATTCACCATGGATGCCGCGCCCACCGAGTTAAAAGCTTTGACGAAGTGAATGCCGGGAAACTCGCTTTGCAACTGCTCCATAAGAGATTGATTGCACGTGGTGAAGAAGGGGAGGACTCCGTTGACCGGGGGAGCGTCTGCAATCGGATTGGCCACGTCAATGACAGTCTTTCCTGTCAGGTTGTCAGCGCCGGCGAGGCGAAGCACCTCCGCCGCGACGGTCCCTTTGACTGCCAGAACAATCAGTTCGCCGAAGGCTGCGGCGTCGGCAAAGCTGCCCACGGAGGCCGCGGGATTCTGCGCCGCCCAATCGGCAAGTTTCGAAGCCGTTCGTGTGCCCACTATCACCTGATGGCCATGCTTGAGAAAGCCGCTTGCCAATGTCTGGGCCACACCGCCCGATCCCAAGACTCCGATTTTCATTTTGCGTCTCCTGCTCTGAAAGATTAGCCGTGCTTGCTGATCGATTCAGTTTATGCGCGATCCCGTTCGCATGAATGTTTTGATTCGCTTTGCGCATAAGGACTGTTGGCCAACTTCGCTCTGCGCGAATTGGTTCGGAGCGTTGTGATTAGAGATTGCTAAAGTCCGCGCCGAATGGGCGGCCGGCTAATCTCTACCGGATACCATGATCCGGGATATTGCTGTTTCTTTACTGTTTCTTAAGCCGCAATGTGTTATTTTTCTTAGAATCTGGGGACGCAGGTCACGCGGACACGTTTTAGGGGGCGATGCCGCAAGCCGGACCATCCGCGATCCCGCTGAGCCATTCCATTTTGAACCCTTTCTGCGGGACTGACATGCTGCATTTGTCAGAACTGGCTTTACTCTTCTAACCGTTTGCATCAGGAGCATCTATGTACAAACGCTGGGTTTATCTCTCACTCATTCTCATTCTTTCGCCGTCCTTTGCAATCTCGCCGACAGCAGCGCAACCCCCCAGCACCGGCATTGACCCGGATATCCAGGCCAAAGCGGATGCTGGGCTGGCTCAGGCGGAATACCTGGTCGGTCTCGAATATTTCAACGGAGATAAAGTCGCCCGCGACTTTGCCCAGGCGGCTGTGTGGCTTCGCAAGGCTGCCGATCAGGGGCTGGCCCAGGCGCAATACCAGCTGGGCTTCCTCTACATGAAGGGATTGGGCGTGGACCAGGATGACGTCCAAGCTGCCGTGTGGTTTGATCGCGCCGCGACGCGCGGCCTGGCGGAGGCGCAGTATCAGTTGGGCATGAGCTACCTGCGGGGAGCAGGAGTGCCGAAGAACAACACGCGCGCCGCTAGTTTTCTGGAAGAGGCCGCCACCCTCAAGAACAAGGATGGTCTGTACAACCTGGGGTTGCTGTATGCGGACGGCAACGGCGTTTCGAAGGACAGGAAACGGGCCTTCGATCTCTTCTCCGAGGCAGCGGAGCTGGGCAACGTCGAGGCGCAAGTGCGCGTGGCGCAGGATTACGCGGAGGGCCAGAGCGTCAAGAAAGACGAAAAACTGGCCGATGACTGGTTGCGTAAAGCAGCCGAACACGGTTCGATCGAGGCGGAGTATGAGCTGGCCCTACGCGCGGCGCAGGACCACGCCGAAGCCTACTTCTGGAGCTCGCTGGCCTACCAAAACCTGGACGGAGAGAAGCAGGTGAAAGCCACCGCGCTGCACGACTCCTCGTATAAAAAGCTCAAAGGCCCGGAACGGGAGGAAGTAGATACGCGGCTCGTGCAATGGCGCGAGGCGCATCCGGAGCAGCAGTGAAGCAGTGTACGATCCGGCCAGTGAATTGGCGAACTAAGACGATTTTGCTACAACCTGTCTCATAAATGGCAATTTGAAAATTCGCCACTGTGAGACCCGCATCAAAGCGGGTTGAATGCGACTCGCGAGTTGAGGTATCTGGTTTATGAGACAGGTTCTAGCGTCCCGGAATGAGCGGGGTCCTGAAACTGATCCCCAGGCCGAAAGCCGTGGTCCAGAATTGCTGGGTCTGCAAGGTGCCTGAGAATGAAGTACCGAGTTGTTCGCCAACGGTGATTCCATCCGTTAAGCGTACATCGTGGGCAAAATGAGCCACAGGGCTGATTACCAGCGACCGCCATGAAACGGACAGACCAGCACCGAAGTCAGCTGTGGTTGTGTTTGGGTTGACGCCGGCAAGAAATGTCGCATATATGCCGCCGCGCCGCCGGCTGTAGGGCCAAAGCCAGTCGTTGCCGATCCGCACGTTCACTGCGGCAAAAGGGACAATCAAGGGTCGCGTGTCGCTTTCCGCGGCCACAACACTTGTCAACACTGGTGACGGTCCAGCGCTGTAGGTTGAAGTTGCGGCGAACGACCTTGAGGGCAACGCCGAAAGCAGGATGCCGGCAGAGGTTTCAATCCGAGCGTCTGTGTAGTTGATGGTGATGGTCACCAGTGTCTTTTTTGACGATGCGGTTGGAACAGTATCGCGCGAGTTTGCGGCCAAGTTGATTACGTTCACCGCACATACAACCTGGCGCTGGAGAATGCTCTCGTAGGCTGGGTTGCCGGGTTTTTTATCTGTAGATGCATTACAACTTTGTGTCGTTGAGGCTGGATTGTATTTCCGGCCAGGGTCCAAGATAGACCCTAACGTTTCGTTGATCTCGCTTCCATCGTCAAGCAGAAGCAGATTTCCGCCGATTGCACTGAGCGCGCTAATTATTGAGCTCGTGTAGGAATTAAGCGCGGAGAGATCGTTAAGGCCTGGCGGAGCGGGATTCTGACTCTGGGCCGCAGTTACCCACGAGGATATCTTTCCTTGGCCATCGACCAGATCGTGATACGGATGGCCAGATGTTTCTACAGGGCATGAAAAGAGAGCTGTTGTACCATCCGCTTTCTTTTGGTTTGGACCGAAGACCCTGCAAAGGATTTCCAATCGAAGCGAGAGAAAGCTGCCGTCCTTGTATCTCTGATTGCCGCTCGCAACAGTGTCGGGGTTAAAGAGCGGGCCAATTTCCTTCGCTGCGAGTTTTGCGTCGTCTATCAATTGTGCCGCACAGTTATAGACAGATTGCGAAGTCGAACTGCCCGCCAGTCCCGCGCATGCATCCGTGCTTTTATCGTGGCTTAGGACTGCTGCATTCATCCGAGGCCCTTGCGATGTAACCGTCACGACTGCTTTTTCGAGATTCTGAGTTAGATTGGACTGGAGGATGGCGCTCGACGGGTCCGGAGTCAAGCTGGCCGTTGAGCTTTGCCAATCCAAAGATGGTGTTTCGAAGGGAAGTCCGTTCGCGATATTTACTGTGACTACCGCATTCGGATACATCTGTAGTGTCGGAGGCTGCAAGAGGTTGACACGATCTATTGTCAAGGTGCAATCGTGGTTGACCTTCTCAGTCGAGCAGGGGGAGTTTTTGCTTCTGGCTCTTTGATTGTTTGCGGGGCCGTGTGCATCCTGTCCGGCTGTTGGCGTTGGCGGAGCGGCCGCAGCAGGCACTGTGGGAACTGCTGGATAACTGGTTTGTGCTTGCACGCTTTGAAGAGCCGCGATAACAACAAATACAAATGCCGCTGGCAATAAATACAACACACGTTTCATCACAATCTCCTTTGACTTTCTGTACAGGATGAAGGCGGATGGTGTGGGCGCCGTTTCTGGGTGAGTGATTTATGGATCCGGATTTTCCATTGGGAAATGGATGATGGAAAGAGTAGCCCGAAATGAGTTGCAAGTCAAATACAGTCTTTTATTTACCGAGCATTAAACACTCCATTTTATTAACCGAGTTGTGCTTGCGGAAAATGCTATGACGTGGGGGCGAGCGGCAGTGTGAAATGGAAGGCCGCGCCGTTGCCAAGTTCACTTTCCGCCCAGATGCGTCCGCCGTGGGCGTTGACGATGTGCTTGACGATGGCCAGGCCGAGACCGGTGCCGCCGGATTCGCGGGAGCGGGCTTTATCGACGCGGTAGAATCGCTCGAAGATGCGCTCCAGGTGCTCACTGGCGATGCCTGCGCCGAAGTCGCGGACGGTGAACTCGACTTCGGTGTCCAGCAATTTCGCGCCGGCCACGATCCGCTTGCTGTTTTTTGCGTATTTGAGAGCGTTTTCAATCAGGTTGCCGAAGACCTGATTCATCGCATCGGGATCGGCGAGGACCAGTGAGTCTGGCGCGCCGGAGTACTCGAGTGCTACGCCGGAATCAACGACGATTCCGCCCAGAGCCTCAATTGCATCGGAGACCAGGGAACTGGCGCGCATGGGCTGAGCCTTGAGCTTGTAATCGGGACTTTCGACACCGGCCAGAGCCAGCAAATCTTCAGTAAGGCGGTTCATGCGAGTGGCGTTCTTGAGGATGATGCCGAGAAACTCGTGTGTGGTCTCGACGCTGGGCAGGGGGTCTTCGATGAGCGTTTCGACGTAGCCCTGAATCGAGGTGAGCGGAGTGCGCAGCTCGTGGCTGACGTTGGCGATAAACTCGCGGCGGGATTTTTCGGCGGCCTCAATGCGGGTTACGTCGTGCAGCACAACCAGTGCTCCGCCAGAGGGCAACGGAGCCGCGTTGATCTCGAAGATGCGCCCCTGAGCGAGAGAGCTGGCGCGGCCTACACAGACCTCACGGCGCGCCAGCGCACCACGGACACAGGCTAGCACTTCAGGGTCGCGGACGGAATGAACCAGCGGGCGGCCGGGATGGATCAGGCTTCCGGCCATGCGCTGCATGACCGCATTTGACCAGAGCACGTTGCCTTGCGCGGTGACGGCGACGACGGCCTCCTGCATGGAGTCGAGCATGGCGGCCAGTTCCTGGCGGCGGCTCTCGATTTCGGCGAAGTTCTCTTCGAGGCGCTCGGCGGTACGGTTGAGAGCAGCCTCCATGCCGGAGAGCTCATCGACCTTTTTGCCGGTGAGACGTGCGCCCAGATCGCCCTCAGCTACGCGCTGGGCAAAGACGACGACACGCTTGAGCCGGCCTGTGATTCCAAACGCAATCCATGCCGCAACTGGAAGCGCGACACCCAGCGCAATGAGACCGGACCAGATTGCCTCGCGGCCTAGCACGGGAAAGCTCAGCCCCGCGGTACGTGCGGTGAAATGGCGGAAGAGCAGCTCCATCACCACGGTGTGGAAGACCAGCAGGAGAACAAAGAGTCCAAGCAGCTTGGTGAAGACTTTGGGAGTCAAATCTGCGCCTACTCGCTCTTGGGGAGCTCAAAGCGGTATCCGGCGCCGCGGACGGTCTTCAGATAGCGGGGATTCTCCGGATCGACTTCGATCTTCTCACGGATGCGCCGCACATAGACATCCACCGAACGCGGGGTCACAAAGCGGGCGTCGCCCCAGACGGCGTCCAGAAGGTGGTCGCGGCTGTAAACCCGGCCGGGATGGCGGGCCAGATAATCGAGCAACCGGAATTCAGTGGCAGTGGTGGTGGTCAGCTCGCCGCGGACGCGAAGCTGCATCGCGTTGGCGTCGATGACCACTTCTTCAAAACTGATGATGGAGGGCGTGGTTGGCCGCTCAAAGCGGCGCAGCACGGCCTTGACGCGGGCGACGAGCTCACGGGTAGCAAAGGGTTTGGTGATGTAATCGTCCGCGCCCAATTCGAGGCCGAGCACGCGATCGTTTTCTCCGGCGCGCGCGGTGACAAAGATGATGGGAATGGTAGAGAGCGCGGCATTGGAGCGCAGGCGGCGGCAAACGTCCAGGCCGTCTCCGCCGGGAACCATGATGTCCAGCAGAAACAGCGCGGGCGGCTGGCGCTCGGCGTCGGGAATCAGATTGGTGGGGGTGTGAAAGAGCCGTGGAGCAAAACCCGCTGCTTCAAGGTGATGCTGCACAAGCCGCGCAATATCAGTGTCGTCTTCCAATACAAAAACTGTCTGGCTCAACCGGTCAGCCCTCATCCGGCGGCCGTTGTTTTCAGTTGCAGTGGCCGCACGGAACCATTAACAGAGTAATTCAGTCAGGCAAAGAAATTGCAAACGTTTGATTAATTTGGCCTGAGGATGCACGCGGCTGTAGGGCGTGTGCCTCTTTGCCCTTAGAACCCCGTCAATGCCAGATAGATCATCTGGTAGCCATTGCCGCCCGTGGCCAGGTAGTTGGTTGCTGAGGAGAGGAAGACGATGTAGTGCCCATCTCCACTGATCTGTGGGTAGTCGTTGATAGCGTTCGACTGGGTTGCAAATGAGGGGATGTCTGTTACAGAGACGCGCACCGTGTTGGGAGTACAACCTGTGGGCGCGCCGAAGCAGGTGTCGTGAACGAAGATGTCCTTCCAACTTCCGGCAGCAAATGTGTCTCCCGGAACAAGATTCGAGGCCAATGAGGGAAAGGCGACAAAGCGACCGTCCGCACTCATCGACTGCTCACCTTCTCCCATGTTCGGTATCGAGCCATCGTTTCCGATGGACTCCAAAGTGGTCGTTGGGGTGCACCCGGCTGGCGCACCAAAGCAGGTATCGCGCAGGATGATGCCGCCATACGGATCCACGGGAAACAGGTTGGTGGCCTCCGTTGACATGGCGATAAAGCGGCCGTCACTGCTAATGGAGGGGGGCACCTCGAAGTCCACACCGGCGTTTCCTTGTGTGCCGTCCGTTGCAACACTCACCCTTGTGGTGCTCGGAACGCATCCGGCTGGCGCTCCCGTGCAGGTATCGCGCAGGAAAACGTCCGGCCAGATGCTCGTGTCGTTGGGAATCAGGTTGGTGGCGTAAGAGCCAAAGACAACAAAGCGACCGCCGGTATTGACGGATGGAGGGCCGGAGGTTAGGTTTCCCAATGAGCCCGTGGAGGATTGAGAGATGAGCAATGTGCTTGGAGTACAGCCCGCTGGCGCTCCGTTACACGTATCGCGCAGAAATATATAACCTATGTCGCCCGGGTTGTTATTGACGATGTTTGCCGCGCCCGAGCCAAAGGCAACATATCGGTCGTCTGGACTCACTACGGGGGATCCGCCCTTGACGGTATTACCATTTGCATCCACGGTGATCGGTATCGTACTCGGCGTACAGCCAGCTGGCGCACCTATGCAGGTGTCTCGCAAATATGCGCAGGAATATCCGCTGTAACATACCGTTGAGCTAGATAGTATGTTCGTGGCGCCGGAGTCGAATGCAACGTAGCGCCCATCGCCGCTAATTGAGGAGTCGCGGCTTTGGCCATTCACTGGAGAGCCGTCATAGGTAACGGAGATAGGTATTGTACTCGGCGTACATCCGGCTGGCGCGCCGATGCAAGTGTCCCGCTCGTATATCTGCTGATAGGCGCTTGATGGTCCTGCGCCAAGGTTAGTGGCTGCGGACTGAAAGGAGACATAGCGCCCTGTGGTGCTGATAGAGGGTGCGATCAAGCTGTCGTTATTGGCGGGCGTGCCATCCGGAGCAACAGTAATCATCTGCACTACGCCTGCTGTGGCCGCCGCTGGTGACGCGATGCCAAACGGCAAGGAATTGGAGTTCGCGCCCGATACGGTGTCATTCACCGTGATAGTTACTGTTCCAGGAGCTGCGATTTGAGTGCTGGTGATTGGGGCAGCCAGACCGGTGCTCGTGCCATACTGTGTCGCCAGGATGCCTCCGTTCCATTCGATGACCGAGGAGCTAGTGAAGCCCGTCCCCGTGGCCAGCAGTGTAAATCCCGGAAAGCCGGCAATGACCCAATTATTTCCCTCGAGCGTAGGAGTTGCATAGTAAGCACTCACGCTGGTGAGCGTGATCTTGGGAGGGGGCGGCGGTGGGGACGATGATCCGCCACCGCCACAGCCAATCGCCAGCGTCGCGGCCAGCACTGTCACGGGCACAAAGAGAGCCGTGCTGCTTTGTAACCTGAGCGCCTTTTTCACCCCTCCCCGCTGCGCCCTTGATCCAACAACCGCGCGCGAGAAAACGACGCCATGGTTTAGCTCGCGCATCAGTTTGTGCCTCCTGTCAATTGCGCGCCGGAGAGCGCAGCACCGTAAGAGGGTGAGGTGAAATATTCAGCGTTATATGTTTCTGACGCGGAGAGCGTATAGTTTGTCGCCGCGCCGCTGATGACGGAAACCAGTACAACAACGTTTCCACTGCCCGCTTGCGTTGCCGTAACCAGTGAGCCGGGACTGCCATTGATTGCGGAGATGAGGCTCAGCGCAAGAGCGCTGGTCGGCATATTCCCGCCATAACCGATGGTATAGGGAGTGCCCTCGACAGTGACGGTGATTGTACCGCCGTTGTAAATGGTCTGTGGGCAGTTATTGGACGCGGGGTACAGCAACCCAGCGCAGGGATTGAAAGTGTATGCCTGTCCTGCACCGCCGAAGGTAACGGTTCCGGTCCCCGGAGTCCCGACAGGACTGCCCTGGATAATCGCGAATGTTTGCCCCATCACATTAATGCTGCCCACCAGATCGCCGCCGGTGGTGTTTTGCGCCGCTGTCCAAGTGAACGAACCGGTTCCGGTCCCGGCCGCGAAAGCGCTACCGCCGATGACAGGTGAGACCGTAAGCCATCCCGTTCCTGCAGTAACTGTTGCTGACCAGGGGCAATCCTGCGTTGTCGTCACAGTTACCTGCCCGCTCCCTCCAGCCGCAGGCGCGGTAACCGTAAGGCCGACTGACAGCGCGTAGGTGCAGGTCGCTCCTTGGTTGACCGTGAAGAGAGCGGTCGAAATCCCATTACCAACCTGGATGCTACCGCTTCTGGGCACCGTCGATGGGTTGGCAGCGACGGTGAAGTCCACAGTGCCGCTGCCAGTGCCGGTCTCAGTGGACGGGGAAGTGACGCTTAGCCAAGTGACCTGACTGGACGCTGTCCATTGGCACGCAGAGGCTGTGGCAACAGTAAAGCTTCCAGTAGCGGCGGCGTCACTGACCGAATCCGGCGAACCTGAGACGCCGAAGGAGGAGCAACTGGCCGGGGTGGGGACATTGAATAGATTGCTTTTGAGAGCAGCGTCAACAGCGCTATGGTCATACGTGCTCAGCAGCGCGCCAGTGTGAGAGTCAGCACTGTTGATCACATATTGCGCAGCAGTCGAGTAGGGGTAATACTGGCTCGGCCCCTGCACGATTGCATCGGAAGTCCCGTCGCCGGGCAGATCGATCACGCCATCCCAGACGGCATCGATGGCGTTCATCCAAATAATGATTTCCGCGTAAAAGTCGGCGGCCTCCTGATCATTGTCGCAATCCTCTTCGTCTCCGTCAGAGCAGTCGATTGCTGCCTCCAACTCCCAGAAGAGGTACGAGACCACCACCGCGTCGTAAAACTCCTCCGTATCATTGGCAATGGCACGTTCCCCGCAACCGGTGTCCTCCGGGTCGCACGCCGTGCCCTCAACCGCACTCACTAGGAAATTGCCCGCTATGCGGGTAAAGGCCCAACGCTGCGGAGTCAACCCGATAATGGCCGCCTGCTTGAAAGTTTCCGGCTGAGCGTTCAGATTGGTCAGGAAGGAACTTCCCGGGTTGAGTTGAGGCCAGGAACTCCCTATCGCTCCCGCTTGTAGTGCCGGCTCGATGGCCACGCTGGAGGCGGCCATCAATGCGGCCATAAAGCATCCGAAATTGTCGTAGATCGTGACGCATCCGTCTCTATCCCACAAACCTACCCCGAAATAAACGAGGAGAGAGCTGGCCAAGAGCGGTGAATTCAAAGTAAGGTTTGCGCCCAGGTGCGGGGTGTCGATGGTGAGAACGCCTTTAACGGGAGGGGGAAATGTGCCCAGCCCCTGGAAGTATTGGGCCGTATAGCGTGATACCAGCCCACCTTGGCTGTGGCCGATGAGGATGTAGTTCGTCCCGCCCACCGAATTGATCTCGTTGACGAGCGCTGTGCCTTGCGACGTGCCGAGGGCTCCGTTTGAATTGAGTGATGGAATGATCTCGTTATCGATCAGGAAATCGGTGTTGATCCAGCCGGCCATGCGCCCCCACGCGCAGGCACTGGACCATATCCCATGCTGGAGGACGATGTTCTGAGACCCCTTCAGATTGTAGACGTAGGTTTGGCCCGGTTCGCAACCTACAATGGTTCCCCCACTGGGTGGTGGAGGATCAACAGGAAGATTGGCCGGCGAAGTTGTGACGGCAGCCGGAGGGGGCTTCATTGTTGAACCCAGAGCCGCCCTGGCCGCGTCATTCGTGGTGTTGTCGTTCCAGTTGACGTTCGCGAATTGGAGGGTGAGGTTGCCGGAAACCTGCGAAGTCGAGATCGGAACGGATACCTGCTGCGCAACCCAGTTTGACCCGGAAAGCGCATAGTTCCAGGCCGTTGTTCCACCGGCCGAAATTGGCACTGCAAGGATGCAGTCTGAGAGCCTGAGCCAATTGTCAGTGCCGCGTTCAGCGCTGTCGCGCGGGTCTGTATATTCGGCACCACGAGGCTGGAAAGGATAGAGGGTCCCGGATTGCTCCCAAGCAAATTGAGAGGCCAGTTCGCTGAAATGCCGGCATTGGGCATATCCACAGGGAGTGCGTTTCCGTTCTGATCGAAAACCGTCACCTGCCCCCCAGCAACCCGAATGAAGCTTATGGGGCTGGTATCGGTGGTCAGGGGATTCGCCTGACTACCGCTAGGCCAGAGATTCATGACCAGCCCGCCGCTGGAATCGTATCCCGACTCTACATGAAACTTTGCGGGGGGGGGTGTTACTGACGCAATATTCGATGTCGTCCCAGTTGCGGGGTTATAGGCAGCTCTGGGAAGCGTCATCGAAACATTCTGACTCTGGAGGGTCAAGTCAAAAGTAGCCCATGTATCGGCGCTGTTAATGCCAGAATTTTGCGAGAGCGCATTTTGTGTAATCGAAGAGTGGGGAAAAAGGCCAAAAGCCAAAACCAACAAGAAGAGCGCATTCCGTCGAAGCATTCTTTGTCCTTCCATCAAGTGATTTTGTTCATTGTCCGGTTACAGACACAAACATATCGACCGTGGAATCGGAAATAAATCCGCGAATTCAAGTCCAAATTCCGCGAAGAATTACTGTGTCATACTTAGACATATCGATGCAAGTGCTTTCCAAATATTTCTTCAGTATATTTTTCAATTCAGAGGATAGAACTTATTTCTTCGCGATGAAACGCAGGCGCACATAGTCGGCAGTCCAATGGCCGTCTTCATCACAGAGCGCAGGTGCAAGCAAGGCAACTGTCTCCTGAACCACTGTTTCGCTCAGTTCCTGCGGCAAGCTATCGAGAACTCCTTTGCGAAAGGTATTGAGCCATCCGCTCATGCCGCTCTCGGGCAGGGAAGTGGGGCGTGGGATCAAGGAGATCTGTTTGACGGTAAAACCATGCCGCACTAATCGCCGCGAGTAGCCTTCGGGAGTTGGATAGTAGTTAACTTCGTCTTCGCGATCACCGTACCCATGACGCGCGAGCACGGCCATCAATGCAACGCGGATTGCGGCGATGTTGCCCTGGCCGCCCATCTCGGCGACAAAACGCCCGCCGGGCTTGAGAACGCGATGTACCTCGGCCATCATAGCGTCCTGACCGCGCACCCAGTGCAGTGCCGCATTGGAGAAGACGGCGTTGAAGCTTGCGTCTGCGTGTGGCAAGGCTTCGGCGCTGGCAACTTCGGCTTGAATGCCCAGTGCGCGGGTTGCGGCAACCATCTCCGGCGAGGAATCGACGCCGCAAACAGTGGCGCCAGTAGCGGCGATGCGCTTTGTAAGTTGGCCGTCGCCGCAACCAAGATCGAGGATGGTTTCGCCGGGCTTGGCGTCGAGCCATTCAAGAACGCCGCCGGCCAGTCCATGAACAAATGCGGCATTCTGCGCGTAGGTTTGCGGATTCCAGGTCTGTGTCATATGCCGCCTTCAATGGCAGTGTTACGGAAACGGCAGCATAAGACAAATCTATTTTATTTCTATTTCAAATAACTATTGCTTATAGATGGGAAACAGTCGGAAACAGATTAAACGGCCGTTGAAAATGGCGCCTGACAGAAACATTCTATAGCACTATACATAGCTATACGAGGTATAGTGCTATGGCGAAGCTAAGGGCGCTGCCAATCGAGGGCGATCAGGCTGATCGATGGGAGGCGCAACTCCGTAAAGGAGCTTTGGAGATGGCAACTCTTGCCAGTCTTTGGCACGGACGTCTCTACGGTCTTGAGATCATTCGTTTTCTTGAGAACAATTCCCGCCTGATCCTCGCCGAGGGGACCATCTACCCAATATTGAACCGACTCAAAGCAGAGGGTTTACTCGCTTCCGAGTGGGTAGAATCAGAGGCCGGACATCCGCGTAAGTACTATAGTCTCACAGATACCGGACGCCAGCGCCTTCGTCTCATGGCGGAGGCATGGGTTGGCTTTGCGAGCGGCCTTAGCCGTCTTCTTGAACCCGTATTGGAACAGCAGGAGAGACTTCAATGACCTCAGAAATGCAGATCGGCAACTATCTAAACACACTCCGCTCCTATCTTGGTCCCTTGACCATCACCGAGCGGGAAGAGATTGTGCGCGAGATCAGCGCACATGTCCGGGATTCCGCCGAGGAGCCGGAGCTTCCGTTGAGGCTGTTCTAGCCCGATTGGGACCGGCTGAAGCGCTGGCTGGCCAGTACCGCGACGGGTTACTCATCCGCAAGGCTAGCCACAGCTTTTCGCCACTGGTGCTGCTGCGCGCCACGGTCAGATTGGCCACCAAAGGGATGCACGGCGCCTTCGTGTTTTTTTGCAGTATCCTCGGATACTCGCTCGGCGTTGCTTTTGTTGTCGTCGCGCTGGCGAAGTCAATCGTGCCGTCGCATGCTGGCGCATGGATGCAAGATGGACGGCTGGTGGCTGCGGGCGCATTCGTACACGGTTTGCCGCCACAGGCACACGAAGTCCTCGGAATGTGGATCATCCCGCTGGCTCTCGTCCTGGGCAGTCTCACCCTGTTATTCACAAATTGGGCGATTCGTGCCTCTTTGCGAAGTTTCCAACACTGGCAGGCGAGGCTTTAGCGGGTTAGATCGATTGCACAGGCAGGAGGGTCAGGTCGTCGACGAGTCCGACTTCCTTTTGCACGAAGGGTTCACCATAGCGAACGCCGGCGAGAAGGCCATAGTGGCGGGCCTCGGCGAAGGTGCGCTCGCGAATTTCTTCTTCGGGGACAAAGAGAGCGCTGCCGGTGGGCTGGTTTGCGTACTGAGAGCGATAGGCCATCAACGCTGCGTGGCGCTGCTCGATAAAGGGAGTGATATCGACAATGAAGCTGGGCCGCACGTCTGCGTAGAGGCTGGCATAAACAATCTTGAACGGCCTATGCGGGAGCAGCTCCGCTGCTTTTTCTTTGTCTGGCGCCGAAGGCGCCGTTGACCCCACAGCCGGCGCCTTTGAGAGGCCGGAGAGAAAGCAGGCCTCGTAGCCGAGCGTGGCGGTGATGGCGTGGTCGGGGTGGCGGGCCTGCCAGTAGGGGAGAATGACAACGCGCGGACGAACGAGACGCAGAATGCGTACGATCTTGAGACGATTTTCGCGAGTGTTGGCGACAGCGCCGTCGGGGAGGTCGAGGGCCTGCCGCCAACTGACGCCGAGCAGGCGCGCTGCTTCGGCTGCTTCCCGCGCGCGGTCGTCGGCGCTTCCGCGGGTTCCGGCCTCACCCTGGGTCAGGTCGAGGATGGCAGTGCGGAGGCCACGGGCGGCCATGCGCAAAAGAGTGCCGCCGCAAGTCTGTTCCACGTCGTCGCGATGCGCGGCGATGGCTAGTACATCGGCCTGCGGGGAAACCTCTGCGGCGGTCATCCGGTTAATAAACGGTGTTGTCGGTGTCTGTTGTGGCGTCCATATAGGCCACGTCGTAGGCCGTGCCTTGAACGGTCACATTGAAGTTACTAATCGACGAGCCATCGACGGTGGAGTTGATATAGACCTGTCCGCCCTGCGCCGAGTAGATTTTGTGCAGGCCGGTAACGGCGGCTATGCCGGTGGCGTCGCCGATATAAGGCAGCAGGCTCACGGAGTTGGTAGATGTGTTGTACATCGTCAAACAGCCGTATGGCAGGTTGTTGTTGAATCGCTCGCCGTTGTTGCACTTGGTCATGCCGATCCAGAGAGTATTGTCGTCGGCTTCGATTATGCGGCTTGTGAAGCCGGGCTCGCCATCACTAATGGAAACTGCCGGAATCGATATGGCGTTTGCGGCGAGATTCAGTACTGTCAGGTGGCCGCCGAAGTAGCCATCCGTCATCATCTGCTGGCCGATGACATACATTGTAGTGCCATCAACGAGTGCATTGCTTGCGCCGCCGGGGATCTTAATGGTTGCGCTATTCACTGCGGTCTGGGTGGGCAATGTGCCTGATACCTGGCCGACAAGATAGATCATCGGAGCAATGGGGAGCGCAGTTATGGAAGAGGCTGTTCCACCGCACTCCGGTCCGCAGTTGAGAACGTACGCTGTGCCGCCGTCGGCGGAGAAGACGGCCTTGACGGGGCGGTCAAACTCTAGCGGATTGCCCGAGTTGGGGTCCACTGCCTGAAAGAGGCACCAGCCGGGCGCGGTCTGCGGTTCGCAATCCACCGCAGCTGGCGGCCAGTTCCCAGGCCCGCCGGCGTAGGCTACGGTCTGACCGGCTGAGAGCTTGCGGGGATAGTAGATGTAATTGGAGTTCTGCACGAAGGCCAATGCCATGGAGCCTCCGGGGTTGACACTGACACGATAAATGCCCGGCAGGCCAAGCGAGTAAGTGCCGCCGGTTCCTGTCCTGTCTTGAATAGACAGAACATGGGCCTGTTGGCTGGCAGCGAAAACATACTGCTGATTGCGGGTAACGAAGACGCTGGAGGAGGGACCATTGGACGGCGTAAGCGACGTGCCAGTCTTCTCCTGTGCGTAATTGACTAACGTGAAACTGCCGTCACCGGAGCCATAGATAGCGCCTGCCTGCTCTTCAGGCATGTTCTGGATGGTGATGGGCAGCGCACCAGAGTATCCGGATATGGAGAACAACGGAATCTTGTCGTTATAACTGTGACGGATGTCATAAAAGGCATCGACAAACTGCAATGCGCCCTTGGTGGTGGAACTGGTGTTCTGGATCGCGATTAGGACGCGGTTAGTCAATCCGCTGGGGGGCAGGGTGCGTCCTGCAAAATAGGTGGTAGTACCGCAACCTGCCAGCGCCGCGGCCACAGCCAGAGCCGCGACGGCGCTGATTGAAAGACTTCTCTTATTCAAAATCCCATCCCTCGATATTTTCGCGGCGTTAGCCGCAGGTTCGGTCCACGGCAGATGCCGCTGGATAAAAAGTGCCGCCAAAAGGAAATTTCCCAGAAAAACCGTGGAATATTTACGGTCCGAGGCCAGTTCCCGCCCAGTGGTGGTCTCCCGAAGTATAACAAAGCAGGCCTACGCTCTGGCGCGGCGTGGCCGGTTGGCATAGCATGGCAAGAGAATGAGCACATTCGCCGATATCTTCTCCTCCCGTGCCGTGCTTGCCGATGGCGCGATGGGCACCATCCTTTATGCGCGGGGCATCTTTATCAACCGCTGCTACGACGAGTTGAATCTCTCTGACCCAGGGTTGATTCTCTCGATTCACGAAGAATATTTGCAGGCCGGCGCGGAGATTCTGGAGACTAATACCTTTGGTGCGAACCGCTTCCGGCTGGCCCGGCATGGGCTGGCAGAAAAGGTTGCCGAGATCAATGCTGCCGGAGTGCGGCTGGCCCGCGAGGCGGTTGATCATCTGAAAGAAAAGCAAGCTGCGGATGCCTGGGTTGCCGGCTCCGTCGGCCCATTGGGTGTGCGGCTGGAACCGCTGGGCAAGACCGGCCTGGATGAGGCGCGCGCGGCCTTTACCGAGCAGATTGCCGCCATCGCAGCAGCCGGTGCGGACATGCTGATCCTGGAGACCATGCCTGCGCTGGATGAAGCCCACGAGGCGCTGGCCGCTGCCAAATCTGCCGCGCCGCATCTGCCAGTGCTGGTAATGGTGACGGTAGACGATGATGGCAACTGCCTCGATGGCGCATCGGCGGAGCAGGCTGCTGTGAGACTCACCGAGTGGGGCGCGGGAGCGATTGGAATCAACTGCTCTACTGGCCCAACCACGGTGCTGACCGCGATTGAAGCGATGCGCGCTGCTACGTCTCTGCCGCTGGCCGCGATGCCTAATGCCGGCATGCCGCGCGCGGTGGAAGGGCGCAACATCTACCTCTGTTCGCCGGAGTACATGGCAAGCTTTACTCGCAAGGCACTGCAAGCCGGCGTGCAGATCGTCGGCGGCTGTTGCGGTACAACTCCAAATCATATTCGCGCTATGAAGTCGGCGATGCGCGCCATTGACGCGCAAACACGCGTACAGGTAACGGGAACCACACAGGCGATCAATTCCGAGACCGAACCCGCGCCATTGCGTGAGCGCTCGCGTATTGGTGCGCTGATTGCCCAGGGCACGCTGGTCACGCTTGTGGAGATTGTTCCGCCGAAGGGCATAGATTGTACCAAGGAGATTGAGGGCGCACGGATGCTGGCCGGGCTGGGTGTTCATGCGATCAACGTGCCGGATTCGCCGCGGGCCTCGGCGCGGATGAGCGCGCAGAGCCTCTGTATCCAGATTCAGCAACACATCGGTATCGAGACGATTCTGCATTACACCTGCCGCGACCGCAATATTTTGTCGATTCAATCGGATCTGCTTGGGGCCTCGTCCATCGGCCTGCGCAATATCCTCTGCCTCACTGGTGATCCGCCCAAGCTGGGCAACTATCCCGATGCCACTGCTGTCTTTGACGTAGATGCTATTGGTCTGGTCAACATCGTGCGGCGATTGAATCACGGATTGGACATTGGCGCCAACCCCATCGGCGCTTCGACCAACTTCACCATCGCTGTTGCGGCCAACCCCGGCGTGCCAGATATCGAGAACGAACTGCGGCGCTTTGCCTACAAGGTCGAGGCCGGGGCCGAGTACGCGATCACCCAGCCGGTCTTCGATCTCCGGCTGCTTGAGGCGTTCTTGAAGCGCATCGAAGAGTTTCGTATCCCAGTTATCGCCGGCATCTGGCCGTTGGCCAGCCTGCGCAGCGCCGAATTTCAGAAGAACGAATTGCGCGTGGCCATGCCGGACGAGATTATGATTCGCATGGCCAAGGCGGAGACGCCGGACGCCGCCAAGCGCGAGGGAATTCAGATTGCGAAAGAGATGCTGGAGGCGGTGCGCCCGATGGTGCAGGGCGTGCAAGTGAGCGGTCGATATGCGGCCGCCGCTGAAGTGATTTCCTCGGTGCTGCCCAAACCCGCTGCCTCGCTTACGGAGTAACTGTTATGCCGTCGTTTGAAGAATCGCTGAAGAAGCTCGAAACCATCGTCGATCAACTGGAAAAGGGCGACCTGGCCCTTGAAGACTCGCTCAAGCTCTTTGAAGAGGGTGTGGGGTTGTCTGCCGCCTGCAAGCAGGAGCTGGACGCCGCCGAGGGCAAGGTGCAGATGCTGGTGAAGCAGCGCGATGGTTCGCTAAAGCCGGAGCCGTTTTTGACGGAGAAGTCGTCATAATTTTTCACTGCCGGTTGCGGTTATATTTGTTGAGACGATTTCCGAAACGGAAGATAGAGCAACACGAAGACAACCAGCGCCACTCCTTCGGCGGCCAGAATATACCAGGGCCAGGGTCCGAGAAAATTGAGCAGCGATCCGTTTTGCGGCTTGGCGCGGAGATACATATAGTTTGTCTTGAAGAACCAATTGAATGTGCCGACACACACTGCGTAGAAATTCAGCCAGAGCATCGCTCTCGGGACTGAATCTTTGCGTGGCCGCGCCTGCCCGGACCAGACCAGATAGAGCGCGCCTGCAACAATCAATCCATGATCGATGAAGAACTGCACGGTCCAGAAAGAAGAAAACGGGCCGGTGACGTTGGGCGTGAGGAGAGCCATTGTGGCTCCGGCCAGCGCGCCGTAGTAAGCCAGATCGTAAACGAACTCGTTGAGCGTAA
The DNA here is from genome assembly GCA_963713645.1 of uncultured Acidobacteriaceae bacterium. GTDB lineage: Bacteria > Acidobacteriota > Terriglobia > Terriglobales > Acidobacteriaceae > Telmatobacter. Next base: position 498,273 of record CAVQMQ010000032.1, read on the forward strand.
AGAGTGCGACGATCACCAGGCAGAGCGAGGCATCGCAGAGTTCGAGCGGCAGATGATCAGGAATTGTAAGCTGTCCGTATGCGGCAAGAGTGAAGTAATAGACCGCTGAATCCAGAAGAAGGATGGTTCCCAGAGAGACGCGAAGAATTTTCGATCCGGGCGGGAGCCGCCGTTGAACGAAGGTAAGAACAGCGGCAAACAGAGGAACGGCAGCGAGGATGCACAGATGCGCCGGGCCAAAAAACTGAAAGCTGGTCACGCGGAGTCTCCGGTTATTGTTCTATCTCTGAACTCCCACTGCATAAGCATAACCGCAGCGCATGGAATTGAGTCACTATGCCCGCCGTTGCTCTTCCGGCGCGGCTGGGATAGAGTGAGCTTGCGGAGCGCGAAAATCCTGAATCTACGGCGCATCGGCAGGAGGATCAATGGCAGTTTTCACTCTGGTGGCCGGTATTGTCTGCCTGTTTGCCGTGCTTTTGGATGCTTTTCAAACCATCATTTTGCCACGCCGCGCCACAGGGCGTTTCCGGCTGACGCGGCTCTTTTATATCGTGACCTGGACGCCGTGGGTCTTCATTACCAAGCGCATTCGTGACCCTCGCAAGCGGGAGTCGGCATTCAGCTATTACGGGCCGATGTCTTTGATCTTTCTGCTGGTGGTGTGGGCCGGCGCAATGGTCTTTGGTTTTGCGTTGATCTTCTATTCGCTGGGCAGTCCCTTCAACGACGCCTCGCAGAAGCCCGGTTTGCGCTCAGACCTTTACGTCAGCGGGACGACTATTTTTACGTTAGGGCTGGGAGATGTGACACCGCACAGCGCCTTTACGCGGGAGCTGATCATTCTGGAAGCGGGCACAGGGCTTGGGTTCCTGGCTGTCGTAATGGGCTATTTTCCGGTCCTCTACACAGCATTTTCGCGCCGCGAGGTGAGCATTTCTCTGCTCGACGCGCGAGCCGGTTCTCCACCAACAGCCGCCGAGTTGCTGCGACGTCATTCTTATCCGGGAGGCGAAGCGGCACTTACCTTATTGCTGTCGGAGTGGGAGCGCTGGTCAGCCGAACTGCTGGAGAGCCACATCTCTTACCCGCTGCTCTGCTATTTCCGCTCGCAGCATAGCAACCAAAGCTGGATCAGCGCATTGACCTCAATACTGGATACCTCTGCGCTGCTTATTGCAGGCGTGCGCGGCCACGAGGCGCGCCAGGCGCAGTTGACCTTTGCCATCGCTCGCCACGCGATGGTTGACTTGGCGCAGATCTTCTCGCGTGAGCCGGTCAACGACGCTCCAGACCGGCTTCCCGCAGAGCGCTATGAGCAGCTTTACAAAATGCTCGCCAAGAGCGGTGTGAAAGTTTGCCCAGACGGAAATTCGATGGAGAGGCTGCGCGCGATGCGCAAGCTTTACGAAGGATACGCGGAGGCGCTCAGCAACTATCTGTGCATGCCGCTGCCGCCGTGGATTGCCGACCAGCCGCACAAGGATAACTGGCTGGCCGTGGCCAAACTGCGCGCCCAGACCGAAGCGGCCAATCCGGCAGGTGGTACCGTCAAGAATGCCGATGAACTGGCGCAGACTATCGCCACGTTGGTCGATGATTTTCACGAATTTTGATCGGCGAGATCCTGAAGCTGGGGTCTAGACCTGGACGCGGTTATTCGCCCGCGAAGGCCTGCGTCACCATCGTCTACAATGATCGTATTGGGCTAAAATGATCAATTTCGTATAAGGGTAGGTTGGAATGCCAAGTCTCTCTGTCTCTTCGTTTCTGGCCGCGCGCTGGGCAAGTCTCGGTTACCTCGCGCTGTTGACCGCTCTACCGACACTGTCCGTGGCGCAAATTCACCTGCTGCCCGCACCGCGCGAGGCGCATTTTGCCGGAGAAACATCGCTTGCCGGCGGCATTACGGCGTTGGTTCCCAGCCACAATGCAGAGGATGAGTTTGCCGCGCGGGATCTCGAAGAAGCGGCACAGGGTATCGGAGGCGCGGAGAGCAATTCGACAGCGTATAAAGTTACGCTGCTGCGCACCAACTCGCTCGAAGCCAACACAGTGCTCTCCAGGCTTCATCGCGGCTTCGACATGCCGATGGAGGAGGAGGGCTACGTACTGGATATTGAGCCGCATGAGGCCTTCATCATCGGCGAGACGGCTTCGGGCATCTTCTATGGAGTGCAGACGCTCAAGCAGTTGCTGCCCGTCGCCGGGAGTAAGCGCGTTCTTCCTACTGGACTAATCCGCGATTGGCCGGCGATGAAGTATCGCGGCATTGACGACGATCTATCGCGCGGGCCGTTTCCGACGCTGGAGTTCCAGAAGCATCAGATTCGCGTCTTCGCGGCATTCAAGATCAATATCTACTCGCCTTACATAGAGCACACGCTGCTCTATCCTGACCAGCCGCTGGCCGCGCCGCCGGGCAGCGCGCTGACGCCGGAAGAAGTTGCCGAACTGGTGCGTTACGCGCGGCAATATCACATTGACGTGATCCCTGAGCAAGAGGCCTTTGGGCATCTGCATCATGTGTTGAAGTACGAGCTGTATCAAGACATGGCCGAGACACCGCATGGGCATGTGCTGGCTCCGGGGCAGGCGGGGACGCTGCCGCTGATTAAGGATTGGTTTACGCAAGTGGCGGCGGAGTTTCCATCGCCGTTTCTGCACATTGGCGCGGACGAAACCTTCGATCTGGGGCAGGGAAGAACACGGCCCGCGGTTGAGGCGCGAGGGTATGGGCCGGTCTATGTGGATTTCCTGAAGCAGATTCATGAGGAGCTTGCGCCGCTGCATCGGCGGCTGATCTTCTGGGGCGATATTGGCGGGGCCGACCCCAATGCTGTCGCCGGGCTGCCCAAGGACATGATTGCCGTGCCGTGGAATTACTGGGACACCGCGGGCTTTGACAAGATGCTGGAGCCGTTTGTGAAAGCGGGGATCGAGACATGGGTTTCGCCGGGAGACAATAACTGGAATCAGGTTTATCCGTTGGCGGACAGGGCCTTCGCCAACATTCAGGGATTCGTGCGCGACGGGCAGCGGGTGGGATCGACCGGCGCGTTGACGACGGTATGGAATGACGATGGCGAAGGACTGTTCAATCAAGACTGGTACGGGCTGATGTTCGGCGCCGTGGCTGCGTGGCAGCCGGGAGAAACACCGATTGCGCCATATCAAGCTGCCTATGGGCCGGTCTTTCACGGCGACCTGAGCGGCAAGGTGAATGAGGCCGAGGAAGAGCTGATCGCAGCGCACGCCGCGCTCAGCAAGAGCAAGCTCGGTGCGACCAGCGATCAGCTTTTCTGGATTGATCCGTGGAGTGTGCAGGGACAAAGGATTTCAGCGGCGCTGTTGCCGGTGGCGCCCGAGCTCCGCATCCACGCCGAGCGGGCGATTGTGCTGCTTGCAGAGCTGCGGCGCGAGAATCCGAAGATCAAGGAAACTGACGCGCTGACCGCGATGGATCTGGGCGCGCGCCGGCTGGACCTGATTGGGATGAAGTTTCAATTGGCTCAGGAGATTGTAGACGGCTACGCGCAGGCGGTTGCCGCACAGCATGACCAGAAGCATCGCCAGGAGACGCGCAACGTGCTCGATGAGATCAGCAGCATGAATGGCCGCTGCCAGGACCTGCGTGATGCCTACTCGGCGACCAAAGCGGAGTATAGCCAGGTGTGGCTGGGCGAGAACCGTCCCTATTGGCTGAACAATGTGACCGTACGTTACGACCTGCGGATTGAAGAGTGGCAGCGGCGAGGAGAACGCTTCCTCAATGCGATTCAGGAATTCGATGATGGCAAGGATTTGCCCAGCGCTGCGTCGCTGGGGATGCCAGCGATGCACTGAGTTGGCCATCCGCGCGCAAACCGCCCTCGTGTAAACTGGAAAGAGCGAGTCTGGCCATTGTTCCGGCCGGTCCGCGCCGTTGAAGCCGCGCGCAAGAGAGCATTTTCGATTCACTTGTGGACGTTTGGAGATCGTGCAAGGTGGCTTTTTCTTGAGGAAAAAGCCACTTAGCATCTAGGTTTCTGCAAAGAGCCGAATCGAAAATGCTGTAGCCTGCGCGTGTGTGCAGAGACAACCCTAAGAAGGAGAACCACCCGACCAATGGCCAAAATTGCCAAAACTGGTGACCGCAAAAAGGAAATGGACACGACGAAGTCGACCGACTGTCCCAAGTGCAGCAAGCCCACGCGCATCGTCAAGCGCGTCAAGGACCGCGAGCGCGGCATTCCCGGCGGCGTCTACATCTCGTGCTCTGTGTGCGAGTTCTACGAAAAGCTTTAAGCGCTGATTGAAGTTCAGCAAGGATCGAAGCCCGGCCTCAGGCCGGGCTTTTGCCGTTTTGATCTGTGATTGGCCTACGTTCCTTAAACACCAATTGAAATCGTATGGCTAAGATGCGTATAGCTCGTCGGTCACGTGCTCCATCCAATCGACGGCTTTGCCGTTGAGCTTTTCCTGGATGGCATAGTGGGTCATCGCCGTGGTCGGCGCAGCACCGTGCCAGTGCTTTTCACCGGGCGCAAACCAGATGACGTCGCCGGGGCGAATCTCTTCAATGGGACCGCCGAGGCGCTGAGCGCGTCCGCAGCCGGAGGTTACGACGAGCGTCTGTCCCAGCGGATGCGTGTGCCATGCAGTGCGCGCGCCGGGTTCGAATGTGACGTGGGCTCCGTTGACGCGGGCTGGGGCTGCCGCGTCGAACTGCGGATCGATGCGGACGGTTCCAGTGAACCAGTCGGCTGGTCCTTTTGCGGAAGGCTGTGTGCCGGCTCGTTTGATTTCCATGCTTTCCTCTTTTCAATGCGGAGGCTGTTTGATGATGGTGTGTGGTGTTTTCCCAGGTCCGCGAGCGCGAGGGACCTGGGGCATCCGGCCACCTGCCGGTTAAAAATAGACCCAAGGTTTCAGAGTGTAAATGTGGTCGGTTTGATAGTCTTGGTTGTAATAGTTTCCGATTGCATGCACCCTGACCGTATATGGTCCCTCCACTGTGATAGTTCCTTCTCTGGCCCAGTCAAAGAAGTCAACAGATTTGCGCACATAGAAACCGGGGACTATGTACCGGCGCTGTTCCAGATACATGCCATGGACTCCAATTGAACCGCCATTTTCATATCTCTCAAATTTGATTGTGCTGCTTCCGAGTTGAAGGATTTGCACATGATCCTCGCGTTCCAGTGACCAGCCTGGACCGTCGCAGCCGACTGTAAACAACAACATAAGCGACGACAATGAAACCAAAGGAAAGAGCAGAACCAAGCCCAAGACCCTGGCCCATTTCCGCAAGCGCAGCACGGGCCGAATCGCGAGAAAAGGAGTGGCAAAGAACAAACAGACAAAGATGAAATTGAGCCACTCAGATGTAAAGCGCAGCGTTTGAATACAGGTGTAGCCGATCCCCATGAGTGCGGCGATCAACAGGAGCTGCAAGACCGATCTTCGCGTTTGATTTGGGGATTCAGCCATTGCGGAGATTTTACTCTATGCGGTTTGCACCCCCGCCTCCCAGGTCTCCGGGTGCGAGGGACCTGGGGCATCCATTTTGAACGCAATCTTCCGGCAGGGAACTATGGCTGATATTGCTTGTCGGTCACGTGCTCCATCCAATCGACGGCCTTGCCGTTGAGCTTTTCCTGGATGGCGTAGTGAGTCATCGCCGTGGTTGGCGCTGCGCCGTGCCAGTGCTTTTCTCCAGGCGCAAACCAGATTACGTCGCCGGGACGAATCTCTTCGATAGGACCGCCCAGACGCTGTGCCCGTCCACAGCCGGAGGTGACGATCAGCGTCTGGCCCAGCGGATGGGTGTGCCAGGCGGTGCGCGCGCCGGGCTCGAAGGTGACGTGGGCTCCGTTGACGCGGGCTGGGTCTGGCGCGTCGAACTGCGGATCGATGCGGACGGTTCCAGTGAACCAGTCGGCTGGTCCTTTTGCGGAAGGCTGTGTGCCGGCTCGTTTGATTTCCATGTTTCTCCTCCTGTGGATTCATTGGACCACGCAACCGTGCTCAGAGGCCGGTCATCTTCTCGAATTGTTCGGGGTAGCGCGCGCCTTCGATCTTGATCCTAGCAGCGGCGGTTTCGATCTCGCTGAGGTCGCTGGCAGTGAGTTCGATTGCGATGGCTCCGATATTTTCTTCCAGGCGATGCAACTTGGTGGTGCCGGGGATGGGGACGATCCAGGGCTTTTGAGCGAGCAGCCAGGCAAGCGCGATCTGAGCGGGCGTCGCGTGCTTTTCGGCGGCGATGCGGCCAAGCAGATCGACGAGTGCCTGGTTGGCGATGCGGGCCTCCGGCGTGAAGCGTGGAATCAAGCTGCGAATGTCGGTTGGGTCGAAGGTGGATTTCTCGTCGATCTTGCCGGTGAGGAAGCCCTTGCCGAGCGGACTGAAAGGGACAAAGCCGATGCCGAGTTCTTCGAGGGTAGGGATGATTTCCTCCTCGGGCTTGCGGTGCCAGAGCGAGTACTCACTTTGGAGCGCGGTGACCGGCTGAACAGCGTGGGCACGGCGAATGGTTTTAGCTCCGGCTTCAGATAGTCCGAAGTGCTTGACCTTGCCTTGTTGGATCAGGTCTTTGACCGCTCCGGCGTCTCTTCGATGGGAACCTTGGGATCGACGCGATGCTGATAGAAGAGATCGATGACGTCGGTGCGCAGGCGCTTGAGCGAGGCCTCGGCGACGTGGCGAATGCGCTCGGGGCTGCTGTCGGTGCCTTTGGGGCCGTGGCTTCCGTCGGGGTTGAGGTCGAAGCCGAACTTGGTGGCGATGGCGACCTGGCCGCGGAAGGGTTCGAGAGCTTCGCCGACGAGTTCTTCGTTGTTGAAGGGGCCATAGACTTCGGCTGTGTCGAAGAAGGTGATGCCGCGCTCCACGGCTGCGCGGAGTAGCGCGATGGAGGCATTTCGCTCCGGGAAGGGCTTGTAAGAATGGGTCATGCCCATGCAGCCGAGGCCGAGGGCGGATACTTCGAGATTGCTGTTGCCTAACTTGCGTTTCTGCATTTTGTACCACCTCAACAATGGATGTGTTTCTAAGTTCTTGCTTTCCCAGGTCCCCAAAAGCCAGGGACCTGGGGCACCCAGCGCACGACATGCAGCAGAGTTACTCGGATTTGAGCGAAGCCATGTCGATGGAGAAGCGGTACTTCACATCGGAGCGGACCAGCCGCTCGTAGGCTTCGTTGATCTTCTGGATGGGAATGACTTCGACATCGGATGTGATGTTGTGCTGGCCGCAGAAGTCGAGCATCTCCTGGGTCTCATTGATGCCGCCAATGAGCGAGCCGGAGAAACTGCGGCGTCCCATGATGAGACCGAAGACATTGACGGGCAGCGGTTTTTCCGGCGCGCCGACCATGGTAATGTTGCCGTCGCGGCGGAGCAGGTTGATGTAGGCGTTGATGTCGTGCTCGGCGGCGACGGCGTCGAGGATGAAGTCGAAGCTGCCGGCATGTTTGGCCATCTCATCGGCGTTGCGCGAGAGAACAACTTCATCCGCGCCAAGGCGCAGCGCGTCTTCCTTCTTGCTTGCCGATGTGGTGAAGACGACCGTGTGCGCTCCAAGGGCGTGCGCGAACTTGACGCCCATGTGGCCGAGACCGCCTAAGCCGACGACGCCAACCTTCTTGCCCTTGGTCACGCCCCAGTGGCGCATCGGCGAGTAGGTGGTGATGCCGGCGCAGAGCAGCGGCGCGGCTCCGGCGAGATCGAGGTTAGAGGGTACGCGCAGCACGAAGTGCTCCTTGACGACGATGCTGTCAGAGTAGCCGCCGTAGGTGACGCCGCCTGTGTGCTTGTCGGGAAAGTTGTAGGTGAGCGTGAAGTTGGGGCAGAACTGCTCGAAGCCGGCCTTGCACTCAGGGCAGGTGCCGTCGGAGTCCACCAGGCAGCCGACGGCGGCCAGGTCGCCGGGTTTGAATTTGGTAACGGCGGAGCCGACTTTGGTGACGCGGCCAACGATCTCATGGCCGGGAACGCAGGGATAGACGGTGGGCATCACGCCGCTCCACTCGTTGCGGGCCTGGTGCAGATCGGAGTGGCAGATGCCGCAGAAGAGGATTTCAATCTGCACGTCGTGTTCGGTGGGATCGCGCCGCGCGATAGTGGTGGAGGCAAACGGCGATGTGGCGCTCGGAACGGAATAGGCTTTTGCGTTGTACATGGACGACCTCATTCTCCTCGACAAGCTTTTGCGATAAGCCATGCGCCGGGATGCATGAAAAGCGCACGACCATCACAGAGGCAAGAGTACAGAACAACGGCTGCGGCGCGGTATCCCGATTCTGCCAATCTCTTGCCTATTTCTGCCGGAGTCTGCATTTTTGTGCACAGGCGGGCAAATTTGACGCTACCTTAATATTGGGGGCGATGACGATGCTGAAAGACCATGCTGAACGGCGCAGAGAGTGAGGCACGGGCGGTGAAAATGCGATTGGATCTGGCCCGCAGGATTGCGAATCGCGCCGTTGCAGAAGGAGATATGCAGACCGCGATCCCTGGGCTGCGCCTTTACCGCCGTTCGGTGCTTACCGCGTGCGCTTCTGCTGCCTATGAACCGAGCCTGGTTGTCTTTTTGCAAGGGCAAAAGCGGATCAACCTTGGCAAAGCGATCTACTTGTGCGATGGATCGAACTTTCTGCTGACCTCGGTTGATTTGCCAGTTGTCAGCCAGATAGTGAAGGCCAGCCTTGAGGAGCCGATGCTCTGTCTGCTGCTCAAGCTGGAGATGCCGCTGGTCCGGGAGATTCTTTCGCAACAGGAGTTCCACTTGAACCCCGAGGCCGGAGACGCAAGGGCGATGGCCGTGGGCACGACTTCGGTGGAGCTGCTGGACGCTTGCACACGGTTGGTTGAGTTGCTGGATTCGCCGGAAGACATTCCGTTTCTAGGCCGGCTGATCGAGCGCGAGATCATCTACCGGCTGCTGCGCAGCCCGCAGGGCAAGCATCTGCGGGCCATTGCCACGCTGGGTGAGCAGAGCCACCGCACCGCCAAGGCCGTTGAGTGGCTGCGCGTGAACTACGCCAAGCCGCTGCGCGTGGAGGAGCTGGCGGCAATGGCGCGGATGGGGGTTTCGACGCTGCACCATCAGTTCCGGTCGCTGACCGCAATGAGCCCGCTGCAATACCAGAAGCAGCTACGCCTGCATGTGGCGCGGGAGCGGATGCTCAATGAGGGACTGGATGCAGCGAGCGCGGCCTTCGAGGTGGGCTACGAAAGCGCCAGCCAGTTCAACCGCGAGTACAGCCGCTTCTTTGGCCAGCCGCCAATGCGGGATATCAAGACGCGGCTGTTGGCTGGGGCGGAGACCGCGCGGGATTGACGGCTATCCTTTACATTGATAGCAGGCTGTATGAATAGGAGAGTTTGATGGATCGCCGTGAATTTTCCGCGTTACTACCGATGCTTTTTGCTGCCCCCGCCTTGACTGCTACCGCTGAAGCGCAGGCGGCTGGGTCACAAACCGCTGCTGCTCCGGCTCTGCCGCCCAAGCTGGCCTCGGGCCAGTACGTCTGGGGCGAAGCCTACGGCGGGCAGCGGCCGTCGCGCACCTCGCACCGCTTCCTGATCGGTATGTTGCCGGACAATATCCGCTTGGAGGCGCATGTTACATTCCTTGTCCCCGGCGCGCCGGCGGAGCCGATCGAGCATCACAAACACTCCGAGATGTGGTTTGTCCGCGAGGGCACAGTTACGCTGATGACCGCTGGAGTTACGCGCACGCTGAAAGCCGGCGATATGGGCCTGTGCATCGCCGGAGACGACCACTATGTAACCAACGCCAGCAAGACCGAACCGGCATCTTACTTTGTTCTTACTGTTGGACCGCCGGAGTAGTTCGGCTTATAACTATGCATCCGCCGTCTTTCATTTAACAGACGGGCTGGCTACAAGCGGCGGCATCTTCAAGAATTTCTCAGGCGAAAGCGCTTGGCGGCTCATCCGCGCCATCAGAACCGCGCCCTTGAAGTAATCCCGCTTATCGATCCTGGTTCCCACGGAGGAATGGCCTGCGAGTTGCGGACCAAGCTGTAACTCGCCCGAGCCTTGTAACTCATCATCGACATAATTTCTCAGTTGCTTGCCATCGTAGACAGCGGTAACTCGATACCATTTGCCCAGTGGGTGCAGCAGCTTGCAATTCAGTAAAGTCAGCCGCTGCCCGGCAGTGGTTGCAAAGCTGTCCAGACACCATTGCCCATCTACAATGCGGATCTCGAAGAGCATTCGATTGTCTGTGTTCGCTCCGGTCTTCGGGTCTTGCTCCTGAAGATGGAAGAAGCGCTGCGCCTGCGCTCCGTCGGCGTCAGGACGAAAGATAACTTCCCAGGTAAAAGTGGAAGCTCCGGCGAGGGGATGGACGCCGACGAAAAGCGCATCGTCCACGCCATTAAACTCGATGGCTTTGCCGTAGGGCGACTCGATAACGTGAGGGCGGCCGAGTACGGCTACAGGATGCCCGCCGAGTTCAGTGGTTTGATCGAATCGCCATATCTCCGCATCGGGAGGGCAGGCTGTTTTGCTGTCGGAATGCGCCGGAAGGGAACCCTGCGAGTATGCAAACGGCAAAGCCAGCGCAATGCCTGCTGCCACGCAGGCGCATCCAATTCTCTTGGCCCACAACAGCCTGATCGATTTCATCGGTTGATCCTTAACTTCTAATTTGTACTCCATCAGAGTTGACGGGTCGAAGGGGAGGAAAGTTCAGAATATACTGCGTCGTGGGAACGCAGGATGAATGAGGGCCTGAGTGTGTTTGACGGGTATATCCCCTGGAGTTTATCTATATCCCAGGGGTGTACGGTGAAGACTCTTTTGGTATTTTTCCTGTTTGCTATATTCAATGCTGTTTCTTTCGCTCAGATTGCTCCAGCTCCCGGAATGCCGCCTGCCGCTCAGGCTCAGCAGGCTTTCGCGATTGTGCAGGGGCAGAGCATGATGATGACGAATCATGCTCAACTGCAAGGAATGATCGCTGCGCAGGCCTCGTTGTTGACTTCTGCCCAGGCACGGGGGATGTTTCTTGGACAGGCAGCGTCGCTTCAGGCGCGCGTCGCAGCCAATCAGGGGGCTCTCTTCGCCTCGCAGTCGGCATCGATCTATGCGATGCAGCGTTCAATGGAGATTCAGAAGCAGCTTCAGGTCCAATCGGCGATTCTCAGCCTGCGCAGCCGCGGAATCGAAAGTGCAGCCGCGATGCAAAGAGGCGTGCAACTGGCTTCGTTTGATCCTGCAGGTTCGTCCCGGCGTTCTGCCATGCTTTATGCCGAGTCCGCTCAGTCCTCGGGGCAGGCTGCCTCCGGGCCGCCCGCGGCGCAAGCTCCGGCTCCCGATCCGGCTCTGGTTCCCGCCGAGTCGCCGCCGATGATGATTCGTCCCACATTCGGCAACGCCCTGTCGGTAGAAAAACCCACATTGTCCGAAGGGTCCGGCAAAGTGGACGCGGGCACAAAAATAAAAATCAAATGCGAAACGCATTACGCATCGCTCTACTACACCACAAATGGATGGACACCGACGACGCAGTCGGCGAAGTATACCGGCCCCATCACCATCAACTCGGACACGCATCTGGAAGTGATCGCTGTAGGCCCCAATTTTCTCCGCAGCAACGTTGAGCGGGTTGACTATCGTGTTCCCAACTCGCCGGCGCCTGTTCTTGAGTCCACGGTGGCCGTTCCCGAAGATGGGATATTGCGAGCCGGGACCCCAGTGCGTATCGTTTTCGCAGGCGACGAAATTGACTCCGAAAAAGCATCCGTCGGCGACCCGATTACTGTCGTTCTTGATGAGCAGGTGAAGCTCGGCAAGAGCGTAGTGGCTAAGAAAGGCGCTCCGGTCAGCGCGTCGCTCACGTTTGCAGATCCCGGCCACGGTCCTGCTCCCGGCGATCTGGTATTTGAAATTCACTCGGTTGATATAGCAGGCAAGCATGTACCGCTCTTTGGTGGCGAAACCCTCGAAGCGGCCAAGGGAGGCAAGAACGCCACCATCAAGGCCGGCATGACCGCGATGGCCTTTGTCGCTGCCGATACCCTCGTCAAGTAAGCGAAAGCTGTGCTGGGCGCTCGGAAACGTCATCGATGTGATCCAATAGAATCACCATCGGAGATCATGCATGACAACCAATGGTCAATTCTTTGGCGGGGCGCATATGGCCCTCCTTGCCGCGGCACTTTTCGCCTTACCCGCCGCCCCGCAAACCTCTCCAGGCACCTCGGCGCAAAATCCGGATGCGCTTACTGAATATAACCAGGCCATGCAGGCCAGGGATTGGCCTCATGCCGTATCCGCCGCGGGACAACTGGTCAGCCTGCATACGAACTCGCAGAATCTGAAGTTGCTGGCCAACGCGCAGTTGTATTCCGGACTGGCATCCGACGCCCTGGGCACCTACGACCGCGCCCTGGCTGCGGCTCAACAAGAAAAACCAGCCGCCGGTCAGGCTGGGGATCATGCCTCCGACCAGGCCACCGGCACCTGGAAGAGCGGCTTGGCAGATATTTATATTGGCAAGGGCAATGCGCTGCTCAAGCTCAAGCGCACCTCAGAGGCAATCGAGGCCTATAACCAGGGAGCCGAGTTCGCGCTCAATCAAGGCCGGGCATACTTCAACATCTGCGCCACTCTCTATAACATCGGCGACACGCACGGCGCGCCCGCCGCCTGCCGCAAGTGCCTCGAAGCCGACCCGTCCAAAGCCGATGCGTGGTTTATCCTCGGCTCGGTGCTCTTTGCCGATTCGCCCACAGACAGCAATGGCAAGGTCGTCGCTTCACCCGAGACCCGGCAGGCGCTGGAGAAGTACCTGACGCTCGCTCCCGACGGCCCGCACGCCGCCGATGTAAAAGCCATGCTGGAGATGACAGCGAAGTAGACGGGTAGCCCGGGACTTGCTTTTGAGACCAATGGCACCCATCTTTATCGGTCATAATTTGGGCTGCCCGCTATAGTTTCACAACATTTGTGTGCCGTTTTGACTATTGCCGTAACCTGATGAAGGCAGTGAAGGGTAGCTTTTCCTTGAGGAAGAAGCTGCTTGAGCATGTGCCTTCGGGCTACAGCAATTCCTAAAATGCTGTAGCCTGGCATACCTGATTTCTGCCGCTGCGCTTGGCGGCATAGAGCGCTTTATCCGCTTCATGAATGAAGTCGTTGATTGCGAGTATACGTTCATGCCAGGTGGCAACGCCGATACTGACGGTTATGGGGCGATGTTTCCAGGTGGCTGCTGCAATCTCCTCGCGCAGACGCTCGGCAATCTGGAGAGCTCCACTTGCGTCGGTGGCGGGCAGAATGACGAGAAACTCTTCCCCTCCATAGCGCGCAACGAGATCGCCCTGTCGCGTCCATTGGCGCATCAGGACTGAGATATCGCGCAGGACCTCATCGCCGCGAACATGTCCGAAGGAGTCGTTGAAGCTCTTGAAGTTGTCGATATCAATCATCAAAATGGAGAGCGGATCTCCAGAACGTATGGAACGCGCGCGTTCTGTTTCAAGGCAATCTTCGAAGGCGCGACGGTTGATGAGGCCGGTTAGGGCATCGGTAAGCGAGAGCGTGCGCAGCTTTTCATTCGCGACCTGCAACTCCTGCTGGATACGCTGTATTTCTTCCTGCGCTTCCCACTGCCGGGTCACGTCGAGAGCCATGCAGGCTACGGAACGGCGTCCACTCACATCGGAGAATGGGTACTTGTGAACGTCCCATATAACCACACGGCCGTCTAGTCCCACCGTGCGGTCTTCGAAATGGAATTCCCGGTTGCATTCGAGTGCGAGCAGATCAGTCCTGCGGAACTCTTCGGCAATTTCCCTCGGCCAGGTTTCGAAATCAGTTTTGCCGATCCAGTCTTCAGGGGTCGCACCAAAACGGTCAGCCAGCGCCTTGTTGCAATAAGTCATCCGGCTCTCCGCGTCCTTAATGAAGACTGCGACGGGACTCGCATTCAGGAAGGCCCGGAACAGAGAGTCGCTGGCTTTGATGTCGCGCACGGCGCTGTCTTCTTCCTGGATGACGGCCTCTAGCGCAATCAATTGGCTGGTTACCTCGATATGAGCAACGATTTGGCGTGCCATCACATGCAGGATTTTTTGCTGTATCGGCGTCAACTGCCTGGGCACGAGGCCGCAGATGCACAGGCTCCCTATTTTTTCACCATTGCTTGTAATCAGCGGATATCCGGCATAAAAGCGCAAGTACGGCTCGCGCGTGACGAGGATATGGTCACAAAAGCGCGAATCTTCCCGGAGATCGATCACAAAATACGGGTCTTGCTGTCGCATCGTATGCGAACAAAAGCATGCGTCCAATGGCTCGTCGGCTTCTGTCTGGCCGGCGTGAGCTGTGTCTGCCTGGTTCTTTTCGCCAAGCAAATGGATACTGCCGGGTTGAGATTCGCAGAGGACGCCGGTTAGTTCGAGTAAGTCCATAAACTGCTTCTGTAGCCGAGCGTCAAGCAAGCGAGCCTTCGGGAGGCCCCCGGCTATCCGTGGCAGGTTTGGCTCGACGGCAGGCATGGGTCCTCCCCTTCCTCCCCTTATCCTCTATCGGCAACGGGAGAAAAAGCCTTTAAGACCGGTGATAGTCTCCGATTTTGGCAGAACAGTATCTATAGTATTTTGCCTGGCGAAATGCGGCAATCGTACAGGAATGGCGCGTCCAGCGCACGGCAGAGATGCAGATAATTTTCTGCTCTACCTCTGACGGTGGGGCGCCTCCGCGCCTTTGATCTTTATTCCACCCTTTCCGCGAAGGACGCTGAAAGGGTGGGGCACTCACATGGAATGAAACTTGTACAGGCTACAAGCCGGATCGCGGCGAAGCCGGATAGTCGGCTGCTGTACCCGCGCCGGTGCTTGGTTTCCAATGGAGGGGTTTCCAGCTCTGGCGATTCCTGGCTTCAGAATCAGAAATTTGTGGGCCATGCTGAAAGTGCGCGGGAACCATCACCAAAATAGCATCATCGATCGTTCCGGACCTGAAGAAGCTTTCGAATCTCATCAACAGAGCGGGAGTAATTTCCTGTCCTTTTGGGACCATCAGCGCTCCGGTCTGGGTTCGGACCTCCTGCTGCAATATCATGCCGACCTTAAGCCGTGAAACTGGAACTTTGCGAAGCTGCATCGCAGCGGTTTCATGCTGGATGCCCTCCAATGCCCTCACCAGCTCCGGATCAAACTCACCGTCATGAATGCGAAGTCCCCTGATCGCTTCGTCGTCCTCGATCCCCTTCATTCTGAGGTTTTCGAAGGCCACCGCAAGCTTCAGTATCTTTGCTCCCATCACGATGGCGTTGGTTTCTGGCCAGAATAGGAGCGCGCTGCTTGAATCGATTTCCTTGTTCAGTTGCTGAGTGATCATCCAGGCAATGGGTTCCAATCTTGGAATATTCACCAAAAGGTCTCTAGCTGCTTGAGGGTGCGCGGCGAACTGTATCTGAGTTTCGGCAGAGAGGTCGTCCCCCACAAACGCTGCCTGCATAACACTCGGATCAAGCGTGACACAGCCCAGTTGCGACAGCATGGCCGCGGCCTCGAAGCGCCACGGGTCGGGCAAGCCGAACCGGGAGACCATGTGCCGGACGGTGCCCGCAATGCTCATGGATCTTCCAAATGCTTCCGGACAGGATGCGCTCAAAACATCCGTCAGCACCTTGATGCTGCCCATGAGAGTCTTTTCCAGGAGGTTCTTCACGGCTGTGATGAGGCGGTACTGAGCAAGTCCATCGGCGATTGCTCCCGATAGAATCTCCTTTGCGCAAGGCTTGGCAAGAAAGCGGAAGATGTTCCCCTCATTGACGGCTTCCATAGCAGCCTCCAGGTCTGGGCAGCCTGTCAGGAGCATGCGTACCGAGTCAGGCGATTTTTGCCTTACCTGTGCCAGAAACTGGGCGCCGTTCATACCAGGCATTCGCATGTCTGAGATCACCAATGCGTACGGCCCGCAGTTGCCGATCATAGCCAGGCCTTCTTCACCGCTTGCGGCAGTGTCCAGGTTCAGTTCCCGGCGGAGCATGCGCACGCAGCCTTCCAGAAACGCGAGGTCGTCGTCTACGAAAAGAATCTTGTCGGTCATAGTATCTTCCCTCCGATTGCTTTTCTTCTCTGCGGTGATGTGCAGGGGCCCCCGGGCCGGCTGCGCAGGAGCGGCTCAGTCATAGTACCGCCGCTTCGATGTCTTCGCATGGCTCAGAATCTTTCGCGCGGGACGGAGAGCGAGACCTCGACGTAGCGATCTCATCGGCACTACCGGCACAAGCAATCAGTTACGATTGGCACCACGGGACCGAGACCAGACCGCAGTTTTATCGCTGTAATGCGCTTTGAGGGTCTGATCAACCTTCACCACTCGCCGTGCGAGCAGGTCACATAGCAATTGTCATGAGCTGAAGCGGACGGCTGTGCTTTGTGGCCTCCGACCCTTGCGCGATCAAATTGCGATAACGATGCGGCGCCCGCCGGGAATATCGTAGTAGCTTCAGAAAAATTCACAAAAACGACTTGACTCCTTTCGCGGACACGTGCGAATATCGCCCTGCTCGACTTCCCCTGCCCTGCCTAGCTTTCAAGAGCGACTGACCTTCAACATTTCCAGTTTCTTGAAAGAGATTTGTTGACTTCCAGGCATCCTCACCCATTCGTTGCCAACGAAGGAGCTGGGGACCCAGATGAGTAAGTCACCAGAACCTCTGACACTTCTTCACTCAATGACAGCCGGCCCGAATACCCAGGAAGTTTCCCTGTGGGTATGCGGCGGCCTTCCCTGTAGCGCGGACCGCCAATTGGGCAGACTTAACCCGCGGCCACGCGGTCCGGTCCGCAAAAAAACCAGCATCCCAGCCGAAGTTCAATAACCCACTTGAGGAGAAAACGAATAATGAGTCCGACTACAAGCAATGTGGACCCTGTGCCACCGTCCGCGTATCCGTCCCTTCAACCAGTAACGACGCCCCCTCCATCAATCCCCGCTGCATTTACCGCAACCGTCTTGCTTCATCCATTCAGCCCGCCTCTGTCTACCGATCCGACACCCAACAATCCATTCTTCCAGCTCTGCGTCGCGAATATCGTGTACGTCCAAGGCCAGTACTTCTCCGCGCAGGTTACGGGCTGCTCTTACGGAAGCTGGTGGTATGTAATCACTCCCACTGAGACGCTAGTCTCTACAGATGGAGGCACGACCTGGAAGGCGGTGGACATGGGGTGGTCGCTGCCGGCGAATTGGTACGGGGCGCAAGCCTCGTCCGCTGCATGCGCCGGATCGTCGCCGCTGAACTGGATGGACGCGCAAACCGTTGACTGGTGGAAGATCCCGGTGCCAATCCCGAATTCCCCTCCTGCCGCTACCTGGTACTGGTTCGACTCCAGCAGCGGAGCGCCGGTGCGCATGATGTTCGGCTATGGCCCGCCATCCCCCATCATGGGAGATCCGTCGCAACTGGCGTTTTTCCAGATGTGGTCGTTCACTTACTTCCCGCAATTCGTGGCCTACGGCGGTTATTCCGAGGCTGTCGCCAAGCCGACAACGTTTGTAGCTCCGTCGTTCCCTGGATTCGCGGTTGGAAATCCAAACGGCTACCAGAATTTTGTCTGGAATGGGAACTTTGGCATGACCGCGTTCATGACTCCGGTGAATGAAAATTACAACCCGTTGCCAACGCGGGTACTGTATGTCTGGAAGGACCGTCAGGGCTACGCGGTCTATTCGGACCGCGCACAGGACACACTGATGCTCTATACCTATAACGCCGGCAGCGTGGCCTCTCAGGAAGCGCTGCTCACCGGTCCGGCGCCAAACGGTGTCACTCCTCCGCCCAACAGCGACACGGGATTTCTGATTAACTTCGATACGTCCGGCGGATCAACCTGCATCGGCGGCAATCAGTTTCCCTTCCCGCAGGAGCCGCCGTACTGGATATCCATCCCGGCGGTCCAGGCGACAATCCAGGCCACCATCACGAATAATCCTGTTGTTGCTCCAAACATGATCGTCACCGTCTACTCTGTCCTCTTTCCGCCTGCGCCGCCAAACTATCCCGAGGCGACGTACCTGTGGACGTGGTACGCCCCTCTGAACACGTCAGGAACCGAGAGCCGGCCTGTTACATTCATGCAGTCGCAATCGGGAGTGGGCGTTGGAACAAGCCTTGCGCTCGCCGATTACTTCTTCTATCAGGAGTATCAGCAACCCATCGACCCATCGAACTTCGACATCCCGTCGTCGTGCGGCGCGCAGACTCTCAAGATCGGCCTGCGGCGCAGGCTTCCTTAGAGCCTGTTATTAACTTTGTCCCTTTATTTGCTTTTGTATAGGGGGTTTGGAGTTAGCTGGCAGACGATGGAGGCATGGGAAAACGAGTCCGGTCTGGCTATCCGAGCGATGTTTCCGATGAGGAGTGGGCATTTATAGCTCCCTATTTGGCGCTGTGCCGGGAGGACGCTCGGCAGCGGGATTATCAGCTTCGCGATGTTTTCAACGCGCTTCGCTACATTGCCAAGACAGGCAATCAGTGGCGCTTCCTGCCCAACGATCTGCCTCCGTGGACAGTGGTCTATCAGCAAATGCGGCGATGGATTGATGCGCGATGTTTCGAGATCATGGTGGAGGATTTGCGCATTCTGCTGCGCGAGTTTGCCGGACGCAAAGGCCAGCCCACGGCGATGGTTCTCGACAGCCGCACCTTGCAGTCGACGCCAGAGTCGGGTGCGCGCTCAGGCTACGATGGGGCCAAGCGCCGCAAGGGATCGAAGGTTCATGCGGCGGTAGATACGCTGGGGCATCTGCTCGCCCTTCACGTTACAGCGGCCGATGAGCAGGACCGCGCACAGGTGGAGAAACTGGCCGAAGCAGTGCAGCAGATTACCGGAGACACCATCGAGTTGGCCTATGTCGATCAGGGATATACCGGCGACAACGCGGCCCAGGCAGCAGAGAAGCACGGCGTGCGGCTGGAGGTGGTCAAACATACCGAGGCCAAACGAGGATTCGTCCTGTTGCCGCGCCGCTGGGTGGTGGAAAGAAGCTTTGCCTGGGCTGCCCGCTTCCGCCGACTGGCAAGAGACTACGAGCGGCTAAGCAAGATACTGGCCGGTCTCCACTACCTTGCCTTCGCCATCCTCATGCTCGCAAATCTGGCCCGGAAACTCACGCAAAGTTAATAACAGGCTCTTAGCAACGGTATCCGACGATCCCATCCTTTACGCATCCTTTGCGGAAAGGATGGGCACCGGGCATAGAACCGCGGACTCGAGTCCATTTAATTTGGCCGTACCGATGAGACTGTAGAGCGATGCAGCTCTTTCACCACCGGTGGTGTCATTTTTTGGGCTTTAACGCGACCCGGTCGTTGCCGCCGCCGCGGCGCGCTCTGACAGGCGTACCCGAAATATCGTCGAGGCCGAAGATCCTGTCCGGCAGTTCCTCGTCGCGCCGCCGCCGGACGTCAGCAGGACGAAGCCCCTCATCCGCTTGATCCTCAAGCAGGTCGGGCCACTTCGATACTTCAACTGTCTGTTGCATAATCACGTCGAGCGCGGTCACGAAAGCGAAAGCGACGGTAAAGAAGTTGATCGTCAACCCCGTGATGTAGACCGCGGCGCTGTATTCAAGGCCTGCTAGAACGTAGCCAAGCATCGCCAGTGTCACAGCGGAACCGAACACAACGAAGACCGCTAATATTGCGGGCGGCGGATTACTGCCGGCCACCTTGCGGCGCCGGCGCGGATAAGTGACCTGAAGAGATAGCATCGGTAGTGCGAAAAGCACAGCGGAACCTCGCCAAATCCACTTATCCTGAATGCCGTAGAGCGCAAATAGCGCCGGCAGCAGCGCTGCCCCAGTCAATACGAAAATGTGCGTCATGACCGTTTTTGCAAGGTACCGGTCAAGTACTGCCAGCCTCGCTCCAGCGGCCTGCCGGAGGCCGAACAAGAGCGCCGAGAACCCCGCGAAGGTGATCATCAGGCCAGCCAATGTGTACAAAAAGGTTGCGCCTTTGAATTCCATCTCTTGCTCCACTTATACCGCTTCCAGAATAGTTATACCTCGAATGCGGTACATTCAAGTGGAATTTTTCTCAAGAAAATGCCACGAACACCGGCTCGAATTAAAACCTGATGACGCTGGCCGAGGGGTGAGTTCCAATTTGCGACTGGCCCTTGGTGTATTGAAGAAAGATCGGGCTGCCTTCGTCTGGACGGCGTTTCCCGGTGAGGTAATGAACGCTCGGCGGGAGAGGACCGGTTCCCCGATACTCCAAGCCAAAGGAATGCCAGCCAGACCCGTCCCTGCTCTTACTCTTGGCGCTCAAGGCAAGATATTTTTGGGCGCAAAGATCAGTATTAGCAGCCACGTCTTTCAGGCCGGCAGAAAGATGCTCCTGCAGCTTGGAGACCCGAGCTGCTCGCGCCGCCTCAGCGGATTGTGCCGCCGGAATAATGGCCAAGGCCGCCTGATTCAGCGCAGTTTCCAGAGCGCCGAGGGTCAACTGGTATGCCAGGATGAAGTCGTTGCAATGCTCGGTTTCCGCCTGACGGTTCAACTCCGCGACGGAGTCGGGCATGACAAGGTAGACGCGCGGTTCTTTTGCCTCCCAAGCCCGGAGAAAGTTTGCGGGATTGCCGGCAATCTGTTCCATGCCTGCTTGCTTCTTCATCGATTGAGCCGACTTGATGTCGTAGGTGTAGTTCGTTTCGTATACGCCTTTGGCCAGGTAGATCGACCGGTTGGAGCCTTCGGCTGCGTGTCGCGTAGTCTGCAGCGTCGTCTCATATAGTTCCGAGGATGCCATGGCAGGGCGCAGAGTCTTAGGTGTCATCACACCGACCTTGCCATAAAGAGCCATGCGAGAAGCCGAAGCTTGCGCGGCCTGGGTTTTTCGCTCAGCGATCTGATATGCCGGAACAGTGAAGTTTTCAGGCTCGGATGTCGAACCGGCATCCAGGGTAAGGTCGTTCTCGGGGTCCTGATTCTCGATGAGCAGCAGGTCGCGAAGGGTGCAGGGGAGGGGGATACGAGTGAGGGGCATTGTGTAACTCCTGAGTCTGGTGCAACTCCTGAATTGAGTGGGGCCAGAATTGAGTGAGGATAGATAAGGCCGTTGGCGCCGAGCCGGAAACAGCCGCCATTTTGCGTGGAGTCTCGCTTCTCGGCGCTCGTTCCAAAGAATTCTATCGCACCTGAAGCTGCTTGCGGGGCCAAAAACCAAGAGAAGATTTGACATCCCGTCCTCGTGCGGTGCGGTCTCACGCCAGCGCGGCTGTCGTTGACTTGTGGCCGGACGTCTGGAGATGATCAAAACGGGTCTGGCGATATGGACAGTCCAGCAGGCACTGGGCAGAGGGCAAGCCTGAGTGATTATCTGGTTGCTGAGCGAACTCTTCTTGCCTGGATTCGCACCGGCCTGGCACTGATGGGCTTCGGTTTTGTGGTCGCGCGTTTTGGGCTGTTTCTGCAGCAACTGCAAATCATGCAACGAACTCCCATGGAAACGTCTTATGGGTTGTCGCTATGGTTCGGCACTGCGCTGATCGCAGTCGGGGTCATCGTGAATCTTTTTGCCGGTTGGCAACACCTAAGATTGGTCAGGGAGTTGGATCACGGCACAGCGTCGCGCTCTCATTCTTCAACTCAGGCTGTGCTGATTGCTTTCTTTTTGGCGTTGGTCGGGCTGACGATGGCGATCTATCTGGTTTCGATCCGAAGCACCGCTCATGCCAAGCTTGAAGATGGAAAGGAGACAACCATGGCGCTCAATAGCAGCACGGGAATTGTCGATGTACCCAGCAACCACTCGGTAGACGAAACAGTAGATAAGTTGAAAGCAATACTGAACGCAAAGGGAGTTACGCTGTTCGCGCTGGTCGATCATAGCGGAGGAGCGGAGAAAGTAGGAATGAAGATGCCTCCCACCAAGCTGCTGATCTTCGGCAACCCCAAGGGTGGCACCCCTGTCATGTTGGCGGCTCCGAGTATCGCCATCGATCTCCCGCTCAAAGTTCTGGTCTGGGAAGATACATCCGGGAAGGTATGGATTTCCTACAACAGCCCGGCCTATTTGCAGCAGAGGCACAATGTTCCGGACGACCTGATGCAAAACATCGCAGTCGTGGAAACGCTGGCAGCAAAAGCAGGCGAGTAGTGCAGATCAACTATCGGTCCGCTTGGAAAGCATTCCTTGAGGGGAGGAGGACGCCAATGGAAGTTCTTGCCCAGGTGCCGCATGATCTGCCGGAACACGGTCCGGTGCGCGGCCAGGTTGGCACCATCGTTGAAGTGCTTTCTCCCACTGCGGCCGAGGTTGAGTTCTGCGACGATCAGGGGAAGACGTATGCCGTGGCCGCACTGCGCTCCGAGGAACTGATTCGCCTTCATCATCGGCTTTACGAGCGGGTCGCATAGCATTCGCCACGAGCCGGAAGAGGATGGCTTTGGTTCATGGCCTCCCGCCCTTTTCACGATAAGACTG
Source organism: uncultured Acidobacteriaceae bacterium (assembly GCA_963713645.1). Lineage (GTDB taxonomy): Bacteria > Acidobacteriota > Terriglobia > Terriglobales > Acidobacteriaceae > Telmatobacter. The sequence continues at coordinate 520,743 of CAVQMQ010000032.1, forward strand.
TTGAAAGGATGGGGCACGCGGCCAGCCCTAGAGGGAACAATCCTCTGCGTGCGCTCCGTCTGTCAGATTCTGATTGCAGCTTGTTCGACGTAGCTCATGAACTGAAACGCCTGGTATCTGTTCGACAGGGCTTCCTTCCTTTCCGAATCTGCCGTTAGCGCTGTCATTCCAATTGCCTTTAACACGAGCGCCCAGAACTTCGGTGTCCAGGGCGCAGCATCGATCTCCGCTACCCTTCCTGCCGCATCCAGTACCTTGCCCCATCTCTCTGACCGTATTGATTCTAGTTGGCGTTGGAACTCCCGATAATCCGGGATCAATTCTGTTTTGATAAGGTCCTCCGCAGAGCGGGAGATATCGGCGAGCGACGTGCCGTCCTTTGCTTGCTCCTGGAGGCCTTTCGACAACTTCCAAAGATGCATCGTAAAGCCCTCTCTTGAATCTTTTAGTTTTTCTCACTGCTGTCCGGTTAAAAGTCGAACAGAATGAGTTGGTTGGAGTTTGGAGTTAGTTGACTGGTGTAGTGCTTCTGCTGAAGTGCCTGTGAAATGGGCATTTTCTCGAACAGAGTTACCGAGAGTACTTGCAGCAAAGTGTAGAGCGAGCCGGGCAGTTCGAGCTTTTTCTTGACGATGGCGACCAGCAGGTAGACCGAGACGGCTATCCAGATCTGGGTCTTGACGGCGTTCTCGCTGCTTCCGAAGAAGGCCTTGATGCGCAGGTGTTGCTTGATCCACTTGAAGAACAGCTCGACTTGCCAACGGCTCTTGTAGAGGGCACAGATGGTAGCAGCGGGCAGCATGAACTGGTTAGTCAGGAAGACCAGATCCTTGCCGGTGTCCGAGTCGCGATAGCGAATGCGACGCAAATGGCCAGGGTAATCCTTGCGGCTGTCGTAGCCGTTGAGGGCAATAGATTGGTCAGCAAGAATGCCGGTCTGCTTGTCCACCTGTTGGGAGTAGATGCGGCTGGCATCGAGGTTACGCTTTGCGCGTGTGACAAAGAACGCTGAGGACAAATGGATGCGATAGAGTCGGGCGTAATCGAGATAACCGCGATCCATGACGTAGTAAGCGCCGGGTTGCGGGATGATTTCGTCGAGGATGTTGACGTCGTGCACATCGCCAGTGGTGACGCGGATAAACGTTGGTATGTTGCCGCGCAGATCGAGCAGCGTATGCATCTTGACTGCGGATTTGGTGGAGCGGAAATGCGCCCAGGGGAACAGGCTCAGGCACAGGTCGATGGTGGTCGAGTCCAATGCGTAAGCGGCGGCGTCGAGGTCCATGCCGAGATCTTCCTTGGCGTAGAGCTTGCGCGCCTGAAGCATCAATCGTTGCGCCAACTCCGCGTAAATACGCCAATCGCGGCTCTCGTTGGCCTCTGCCAAAGTGGAACGCCGAACGGGAGAACGAAAGCCCATGGGGTAGAGCTTAGCGGGCTGTGCGCTGAGACAAGCCTCGATGTCGCGCAGGCTCTCGCGATAGGTCAACTGGGCAAAAGCCATGGCACGGAACTGCTCGGCGCAGTTGAGGCTGCGCACCCGACGGTCGCCGCCATAACGGGCTACGCTGCGGGCAAACGACGTCCAGGGAAGGAAATCCATCAACTGAGCAAACAGCACCTTGCCAGCGTTCACCGCCGCCTCCAGAAAACATCTCTGGAATCAGCATCGCGGCAATTTCAAATCGACACCACCCGAAAACGCTCGCAACCATCCGCACATCAGGCGGTTGCGGCCAGCAAGCTAGTCGTTAACCGGACAGCAGTGAGTTTTTCTCTCAATTCCAATATTTGTATTGGGTGGAAGGTGCTGATCTTGGGGAGCAAATATCGGAAAGTGGCTGCTGCCTCAAGAGCGACGAGAATATCCCTGCGCGAGCGACCAGTTGACAGCGCGAAGATTTGGGGAATAGAAATGTCGCTTCTCAGCAAATGCCTGGCTAGGTCGAGCCGGATGAGCGGTGCGTCTCCGCTCTCATACTTGTCAATGTGAATTGACAGCAGGTCGGAGATATGTTCGCCAACTGAGAGGTCTATGGCATCGGTCTCACTCACAAATATAGTTCTTCTAGCGGTCAGCAGCTTACATCTATATCTTCGCTTTGCTTCCGGGCCGGTATATCTGTCCCAAGCATTGACGTAAACTGACTGCTGGTGAAGTATCTCCTCGCCTTCCTGTAGCTCGTCAAATCCGAAGCGATCTTCGGGTAAATCGCTTTCCTGCGTGCTTCCTGTTTTGTCTCCGTCAATTTCTTGGAATACTCGGCCGTCATGCACAAGATCCATTCTGTCTCCGTCGAATTTTTGGAACTCCCAGCGGTCAAATCCGGGCTCGCCTGGTGCGTAGGCGTGCTTGGGGAATTCCAAAAAAATGCGTGTCTTTTTCTTTTGTGTCATCTTCTTATGTCCACCGATAGCAGGGAGTCTGCTGATCACTCCGCTGTCGAATAGCGTCCCGTACGTCACCTCCCATTGGGCAATTTCATATTCGTATTCCGTTCTGACTCCACGGCGTCCGATCAGATCGCGACTAGATTCGCGATCTGTGTAGGGAAGGACGACCCGGTCGTAAAATAGGCATAAGGTCGCGGCCTCGGACGCATCGCGAATGATAAGATCGCTGTTGTATGCAACTTCGAATGGCTTTTCCATTGCGCTTGCCGCGATAATACCGCATTTCTTAAGACTTTTATTACGATAATGACATTGAAATCGTAGAGGCGAGTGGCCCATGTCTCAATCTTCCACTAAAGACGGGTACCTGCCCCAGGTTCCTCGCATTTGGAGACCCGGGATCGCACGCGTTACGCAGCAGTTTCTTGTCTCGAACCCGCACCAAGTTCAGCTTCAACTGGGGCTGCCGCCACATCCTTGAACTGCTCAATCTCCACTTCGCCTTCGGGGAAGACGGCCTTGATCTGAAGCTGCCCGCCCATTGCCTGGATAAAGCTGCGCAGCGTTGAGATATACATATCCGTGCGCTTCTCCATCTTCGAGACAGAACCCTGATTGACGCCAAGAACGCTGGCCAGGTTGGCCTGGGTCAGGCTGCGCGCCTCCCGCAGTTGATTCAGCGTGACTGCCTCCACCACGGACTTCACATACTGCCGCGTTGCTTCTTCCTGTTCCGGCGAAAGCGTCCTGCGAATATCTCTCCACTTGTGGGCCATCTCCTCCCCCAGTCTCTTCAAGTTATTCCCTTTAGGCGATATTCCGTCAAGAGAATTTTTTATGAACTGATGCTAGCAGCGTATGGCCTAAATCTCAATTAACCACTGAAGATGGGTGCCCCAGGTCCTTCGCATTTGGGGGCCTGGGATGGCACGAGGCCCAACAGCCACGACGAAGGCAGTTGGTCGCACCGCAGGTGCAATCAAAACTCTGCGTGGTTGAGAAGATATTTTTTTCATGCAACAATCCAATGTAAATTGCATTTTGTCAATAGTTTAATCGAGATCGCGGGCAAGAAAACCGCGCCATTCCCCTCCATCCGTCCTATTTTTCCGAAAATCTCTCTATCTACATGCAGACGTTTTTCGTCTCAAAATCGCGATTCCAGCCCAGATGCCGTCCGCATAGAGCGCGACACGCAGCCAGCCCAGCGCCCCCTATAATAAAGAATGGCTGACTGCGCTCTGAGCCTCGCTGAGGGGGACTGGGAACGGGTGGCCGAATTCATTTGAGGGCCGTTCCTCTTTGAGCACAGAGATTCCCCAGAACGACGTGATCACCATCCGCGGGGCGCGGACGCATAACCTGAAAGACGTCTCGTGCGAGATTCCGCATGGCAAGCTGACGGTGGTCAGCGGCGTCTCCGGCTCGGGCAAGTCGTCGCTGGCCTTTGACACCATCTATGCCGAGGGGCAGCGGCGGTATGTGGAGTCGCTCTCGGCCTACGCGCGGCAGTTTCTGGAGCGCATTGAAAAACCGGACGTGGACGAGATCGACGGGCTGGCTCCGGCGATTGCCATCAAGCAGAAAAATACCACGCGCAATCCCCGCTCGACGGTAGCCACGGCGACGGAAATCTTTGACTACCTGCGGCTGCTCTACGCGCGCTGCGGGACGGTGCATTGCGTGCACTGCGACGGGCTGGTCAAGCGCGACTCGATGGATGAGATTGCCGAGGCAACGCTGGCACTGGGCGAGGGAACACGGCTCAATGTGCTATTCCCGGTGCAGCAGGATGTGCCGGTGCCGGAGGCTGCGGCAAAGACCGCGAAGCCCGCCGGGCGGCCAAAGAAAGCTGCGGCAAAGCCGGTGGCGGCTGTGGCGGATTCTCCGCATACGGAGACATTGAAAGCCCGGCTGACGGAGCTGCGCACGAGCGGATTTGGAAGGCTCTATCAGCAAGGGAAGATCTTCGAGTTTTCGACGCCGGAGTCCTTGCTGGAGATGGATTTTACGCTGCCTGCCTTTGTGCTGCTGGACCGCATTGTCGTCAGCGAAGAGAACCGCTCACGCATTGTGGACGCTGCGGAGATTGCCTATCGCGAAGCCGGCGAGGTGATTTTTGAAGAGGCTCCGCGGGATGAAAATGCGGAGCGCAAAAGGTATCGCTTCAGCGCGGCATATGAGTGCAAGAGCTGCCACAAGCCCGGCAAAGAGCCGGAGCCGCGCCTCTTCAGCTTCAACAACCCCTTCGGGGCCTGTCCGCGCTGTCAGGGGTTTGGAAACACGGTCGACTTCGACCTGAACCTGGTGATTCCCGATAAGGGGTTGTCGCTGGCCGAGGGGGCGGTAGACCCGTGGGAGCGACCGAAGTATCGGCCGTGGTTTACCGAGCTGAAGAGGCTTGCGCCGGTGCTGGGGATTCCGCTGGATGTTGCTTGGCGCGAACTGACCGACGAGCAGAGGGAGATTGTGCTGCGCGGAAAGGCCGGCTTCCAGCCCAGCCCGGAGAGCAAATTCGGCGGCGTCTACGGATTTTTTGCCGAGATGGAGAAGAAGAAGTACAAGCTCCATGTGCGGGTGATGCTGAGCAAGTATCGCGGCTATGCGGAGTGCCCGGATTGCCGCGGGCAGAGGCTGCGGGCCGAGGCGCGGGCGGTGCGGCTGAACGGAAAGAATATCTGCCAGGCTGCGGCTCTGACGATTTCGCAAGCTCGGGACTTTTTTGCCGCGCTGCGGCTGTCTGCGATGCAGGAGGAGATTGCCGGGCCGATCCTCGAAGAAGTGCGGCAACGGCTGGGATTTCTGGATGCTGTCGGGCTTGAGTATCTGACGCTGGACCGGCTGGCTTCCACGCTCTCGGGCGGCGAGGCGCAGCGGATTCAACTCGCGACTTCGTTGGGTTCGCGGCTGGTGGGTGCGTTATACGTTCTGGATGAGCCATCCATCGGCCTTCATACCCGCGACACCGAGCGGCTGATTCGTATCCTTAAAGATCTACGCGACCTTGGCAACACAATCATCGTCGTAGAGCACGACGCCGATGTTTTACGAGCTGCAGATCATTTACTTGATCTTGGCCCCGGAGCTGGGGAGTTTGGCGGCAAGCTGCTGGCAGAGGGCGTGCTGGCGGAGATTGAGGCAAATCCCAATTCATTGACGGGGCGCTATCTCTCCGGGCAATTGTCGATTCCGGTGCCGACGCGGCGGCGCGTGCCGGGCAAAGAGCGGCTGGTGCTGCGCGGGGCGCGAGCCAACAATCTGCGTGGCCTGGATGTGGAGATTCCACTGGGAATGCTGGTAGCGATTACCGGGGTATCGGGTTCCGGCAAATCCACGCTGGTGCATAGTGTGCTGTATCGCGCAGTGGCGCGGGCGCTGGGGCAGAGCGACGGCTCAGACCCCTCCGGGGTCTTTTCTTCTCTGACCGGAGTCGAGCGGCTGAATGACGTGATTTTGGTGGACCAGACGCCTATTGGCCGTACGCCACGCTCGAATCCGGTGACGTATATCAAGGGCTTCGATCTGATCCGCGAGTTGTTTGCCGCGCAGCCGGAGGCCAAGAAGCTCTCGTTGACGCCTGGGCATTTTTCCTTCAACGTGCCCGGCGGGCGCTGCAATACCTGCGAAGGCGACGGCACGGTGACCGTCGAGATGCAGTTCCTAGCCGATGTCGAGCTGCCCTGCGAGGATTGCAACGGGACGCGCTATCAGGCGAAGGTCTTGCAGGTCGAGTACAAGGGCAAGAACATTCATCAGGTGCTGCAGTTAACAGTCAAGGAAGCGCTGCGCTTCTTCGTCGGCCAAACGCGCTTGCTTGAGAAGCTGGCCGTATTGGATGAGATCGGACTCGGCTATCTGCGGCTGGGCCAGTCGGCGACGACGCTTTCCGGCGGCGAGGCGCAGCGGGTCAAGCTGGCCGCGCATCTGTCGCAGGTACGTGCGGCCAATGCCAACGCCAAGCCATCACAGGCCAGCCGCGTGCTGTACATTCTTGACGAGCCGACGACGGGGCTGCACTTTGACGATGTGTCGAAACTGCTGACGGCCTTCAAAAAGCTGATCGACGGCGGCGGGTCGCTGATTGTGATTGAACACAATCTGGATGTGATCAAGAGCGCCGATTGGGTGATTGATCTCGGTCCCGAAGGCGGCTCCGGCGGCGGAAAGATTGTGGTTGAGGGTACACCGGAAGAGGTTGCCGCAAATTTACTTTCTCATACGGGGAAGTGGCTGGGGCCGGTTCTGTAGATCGAGTTATTTCCTCTCGGGTTCGTCCCGTCCTTCAAACTGTGCGAGAAGATCGTCCGGCAAAGGCGCGTCAAAATCGTCGGCAATCCAACCCTTGCCTTCAAGGAGGCCGAAGCGAATTTGACGCTTTTCGCCTTCTACATATGCGCCGAGTCTCGCGAACAATTCGATCAGTTCGCTTGTGAGTTGTGGAAGCTCACCACGATAGATGCTTGCCGAGGTCAGGCACTCAAGGATTTGGGCAATTTCGCAAAGATCGGGATGATGCCAGATCTCGTACGACCAAATGCGATAGAGTTCTTCTCCGGCTCTCCAAGGGTTGCGCGTACCAGCAATAACTTCACGGGCGACCTGGCGAGTGGCTTTATGTTTTGCTTCCTCTGCTGACGCGGGGAGCTGTACGCCGAGTTCCCGAAACATCTTCGTTACCAGAGGTTCAATGTTGGCGGTACAGCGGACGCACATTTCACCGGCCAGTCTGCGCGTCGATGGAGTGTCAAGTCCCGATTCGAGGAGATCGGCGGCGATGGCGGGAGTGTCTTCCGGAAGAATGTCACCTGCAGCCCATCTTGCGGCCACAAGCTCAGGTTCTGTGAGCACATTTGGCTCGGGAACTGCCGGAAACTGGCTGGAATATGAGACAGGCGGAGAATCGTAGGCCTTCTGATAGTCGGTCAGAGACTCACTCGGCGGCACCGAGGTGGGCGTTATCAACTTCAGGGGTTGGCTTGGGTTGAAAACGGATTTGATCTTCTTCCACATGATGATCTCTTTGCGGCGACAAAAATTCGCGGCGGAGGCAGGTCAATTTCACATCATACCTCAATGACCAACTCGCTGTACTGTTTCAGCCGCGAGTCAGTTGTCAACAAATGCAGCGGTTCGCTCATTGCTTGCGCAATGAGCAGACGATCAAAGGGGTCGGCATGGTGTAAAGGCAGGTCAGCGACAATCGCTGCGTGCCGCGACAAAACCGGAAGCTCTCGCATCCCCGCTGCCGGAATCTGCCCTACCAGCCGCTGCGGGTCAGCTTTCATTTTGCCAATCTTCACCTTGATCGCGATCTCCCATACCGATGCAGCAGAGACGTAGACTGCGCGGGCGTCGTCCATGTGGATGCGAGCGGCGGCTGGAAGTTTTTTGGGCTCTATGAAGAACCAGTAGACAATTTGGGTGTCAACCAGGAGCCTCATCCTCGGCCTTCAAATGCCGCCTGTAGATCGTCAGGCAGCGGGTCGTTGAAGTCGTCCGCAATCCACCCTTCCCCTTCAAGGAGTCCGTAGACCAGTGGCTTCTTCACGTCATTGACAGTCGTCAGCCGCGCGACAGGTTTGCCGTTGCGGGCGATGACCACGTCAGTGCCGGAAGAGGCCAGGTCAACGAGTTTGGAGAGCTGGGTTTTTGCTTCGTAGATGTTGACAGTTGGCATAGGGTGCTCCTTGCTTGACTAAGTCTAGTCTGGTATAACCTGATTCTATATGAGTCGAGGAATGCAAGCAATGCCTACAGCATCGGATTCAGCTGCTCTCATGGCGGCACTGACGATTCAAGCGGTGCACGGATTGAGAAACACCACCCCTCGCCGTGCAGCCAGCAGGAGCTTTCTTTCTCGTGAGCGTCGCGACGCAGTGATCGGACAGGCTCGCCTTTATCGCGATGCAGAGCTTGGCTAAGCTGATTGCTCACAGCGAGATCAAAGGTCCCACTGAATGCGATAAAGTAAGTTCCAAAGTGCAGGTGCGCGGTGAAATTTTCACGGTTGTTGCGGGAGAGCAGCGCCATTGCGCCCGCGCCTCCCGTAACCGTCAGCGGAAAGAGGAGCTTTCCGCAGGGTTTGATTGCATCAAGCCAAGCCGGGAGCGGGTGCGTTGCGCCGGCGCTCACGACAATGCTATCGACTGGATCAAACGACCCTTTGGAGCCGTCCTCGTGAAGGACAGCAACCTGCGGCCACGGAGCAAGCGCCATGCGTGCCCGTTCTGCCAACGCGGTGTCAATTTCCATCGCGGTGATTTTTCCCTGCGGGCCGGTCATTTCGGCGAGGATCGCTGTGTAATAGCCTGTACCGCAACCGAGATGCAGAATCTGATCGCCGGGCTGCACCGCTAACTGATCGAGAAAATATGCCCACAGGCTGGGCTGTCCATTATTGATGCCCTTGGCTTCATCCAGCGAAATGAGCACGTTGTGATAAAGATGCCTCGGGTCTGCATCGGCTGTCTTGCGGAATTGACTCTGGTGCATAACCCGCCATGGACCCGGCCCAGCAAAGCGTTCGCGCGGCACCGTGGCAAAGGCGGCGAAGAGCGCAGGTGAGGAGAGATGTGTGAGCGAGCGTAGCTCCTCCGCATATAACTTCCGGGCCGCATCGACTGAATCTGTCATTTTGAAGGTCTCACGAATGAGTGCGGTGCGCGGCGGTGGGATGAGAACAGCTTCGATGCGTGTGGTTCAGGTCATTTATCGCATCGGCGAGGAACTGGTAGGGCAAAAACTAGTGACCTGTGTCAGAAGTTCATTGGAGCATTGGCGGTAAAATACAGGTCCTTCGACTCCGTTTGTCGCAAAAAACCGCGTCAAACTTCGCCCAGGATGACAGCATTTATAGTTTAACGAAATTAGCGGCTCAGGACACTAAGCTGTTTTCTCGACCGCTGCGGCGGCTTTTGCCGATCCTTCTGCGCGGCGCGTTGCTGCCCAGATGATCAGCACCACTCCAGCGAGAACCGAGCCGAGGCTGGCCAGTTGGGCATTGGAGAGTCCCCAGAGAACGCGCGGATTGCGGCGGATAAACTCGACCAGGAAGCGGGCTGTGCCGCTGAGCAGCAGGTACTCGCCCAAAATTGCGCCGGCGGGGCGATTTTTGCCGCCGCGCCACCAGAGCCAGCCGCCGATCACGAGGCCAGCGGCCAGCTCGTAAAGCGGCGTGGGGTGAACGCGGACGACGGTCGGCTCAATGCCGTTGGGAAAGCTCATTCCCCAGGGCAGCTTTGTCGGCAACCCGTAGCAGCCGTCGCCGGAGAGAAAGCAGCCAATGCGGCCTATGCCGTAGCCGATGGCGGCGGAAGGAGCGGCCAGATCGAGTGTCCGCAGGCCGCCGATCTTAGCTCGCCAGCCTTGCAGAACCAGCGCGGTGATGCCAAAGACCATGCCGCCGAACCAGGCAAAGCCGGCCGTATCCCAGAGAACGCTCCAGCCCTGATAGCGGAACTCGCTCGGCGTGTCGAGAACGTGCCAGAGCTTTGCGCCGATGATGCCGGCAACGACGGCGACCGCGACCATGCCCACGGCGTCCGCGCCTTCGTTGCCTACCGTCAGGCTTGCGCGGCGGAAGTTGCGGTCGAGCAGAAAAGCGGCAGCCACCGCCGCCAGCCAGAGCATCAGGCCGAAGGTGGGAACGTTGAAGTGGAATATGTGCAGATAGGGCAGCATGTCTCTTCAAGTATAGACGCGGAACGAGGCAGAGAGTCAGCAGTCAGCAAGACAGCGGGTCAGCAAGGCTACGAGAATTTTTCCGATGCGCACTTGCTTTCTCCCCCGGCTCACAGGCGATACTGGGTTCATGTCCGCCATAACCCAGCAGTGCCTTCAAGTTCTCTATACCCGTCAACAGATTGCCGAGCGCGTGACCCAGATGGGCGCGGAGATTACCCGCGACCTGGAGGGCGAAAAGCTGGTAATGGTGGGTGTTTTGAAGGGCGCCGCGCCGTTTTTGGCCGATCTGGCGCGAGCCGTGGATGTGGATGCGACCTTCGATTTTGTCGCTGTTTCCAGCTATGGGAAAGGGACACGGACCTCGGGCGCGGTCAAGCTGATCAAGGATCTGGACGAGCCGATTGAGGGCAAAAATGTGCTCATCGTCGAGGACATTCTCGACACCGGGCTTACGCTCAGCTACCTGCGCAAATTCCTCTTGCAGCAGCATCCAAAGTCGCTGCGGATCGCGACGCTGCTGGACAAGCCTTCGCGGCGGATTGAAAAGATCGACGCGGATTATGTGGGATTTTCGATTCCTAATCTTTTTGTGATCGGCTACGGAATGGATTATGCAGAACGCTACCGCAATTTGCCCGATATTTGCCTGATGACGCCCGAGCACCCTGAGTAGTGTGCCGATCTGGGCATGGCTGTGACAATTTTGTTCGTAGACTGATCTTCCGCTCCTCATTTTGCCGGATTTCTCATCCCCCTCAACTCAACCGGCAAATTTTCGTCTAAGCTGAAGAAAACCTTTTCGACCTGTGAGCTTATGTTTAGGGGGTTGGGAAAAGCGTGAGTGTGCCGACGTTTTGACGATATCCAATTGGCCCGCCGATCAAACTGCCGGGATTGAAGCGAACATCGAAAGCGATGTCACGGTTCTTTCCTCCAATAAACAGGAAAATGACGGCTTGCCGGTGGCGATGGAGAATCGACCACGGCGCTTCCTCGCGTTCATAAGTCTTCGCAGCATGATCCTCGTCCCGCTGCTGATTCTGATTTATTTATTGCAATGTGCCTGGTTCATCCGGACCCAGTCCTTTACCAATGACGAACCCGAGCATCTGGTCGCCGGAGTCGAGGCATGGCAATTCGGTGAATTCAAGCATTGGCATGATCAGCCCCCGCTTGGACGTTTGCTGTTTGCTCTGCCGCTGTTGAATACAGGCTGGTCATACAGGATTGCTGACGATCAAGTCCGGCTAGTGCAGCCAGGGCCTGAAGTGTGGCTCTATCGCGCACGGCCGATGAACGTTTTGCTCGGCGTGGCATTGTTACTGCTGCTGTGGGCAACTGCGCGGCGGCTGTTTTCAGAGGCTGCGGCAAATTTCGTATTGGCTCTCGGGGTGCTTTCACCCGATTTGATCGCGCATTTTTCCCTGGCGACCATTGATGGCGTAGGCTGCCTGTTTGTCTCTGCCAGCGCAGTCCAGTCGCTGCGCTACTGGCGGAATCCTTCTCGCACTCAGGCGGCGATTCTGGGAGTTTTGCTTGGCTGCCTGCTGCTCGCCAAGTTCAATAGCCCGCCGTTGTTTGTGTTGGCTCTGGGATTGGTTCTAGTGCGTCCCTCGGTAACTGCGGGATTTTGGTTGCGCGGTCTCGGATGGCTGCGCGCCGGCGCGGTATTTTTCATCGCCGCCCTGGTGGTTTGGACCGGTTATTTCTTTCACATCTCCAAAGTGGTTTTTGCCGACCAGATGGTTACCATCCATTTTTCCGGCTACACGAAGCTGCTGCAATACGATATGCCGACTTTGAAAACGCCGATCACCATCTTTCTGCCTGCGTGTGAGTGGCTGACTGGATTGGGGCAGGTGGTCGTTCACAATATAGAGGGGCATCGGAGTTTTCTGCTTGGGCAGTATTCTCCAGATGGCTTCAGGCTCTACTTTCCGGCCGGAGTGCTTTTGAAGTGGCCCCTCACCGTGCTGTTGCTGGGAGCCTGCGGCATCTGCATAGTGCTGTTGAGGCGGATACCTGCCAGGCGTGACCTGCTGCTTCTGAGCATTTTCCCCGCAGTCTATTTTGTGCTTGCCGTTTTCGCGCACATCGACATTGGTATTCGCCATGTGCTGCCGGTTTATCCGTTTCTGCTGCTCTATACGGGCGCTGTTTGGGAGTGTGCCAGTGGTGTGCGCTGGGGAAAATTGCTGCTGGGAGGGCTTTTGCTGGCGCAGGCGGCCGACATTGCCCGCTACGCGCCAGACTATCTCTCTTATTTCACCGTGTTGGTCAAGCCGGCAGAGACCTGGAAGCTGCTGAGCGACAGTAACACCGACTGGGGGCAGGGGATGGTGGCGTTGCGACAATACCAGGAGGAACACCCCGGCGAACCGCTGCATCTGGCCTATGTGGGCGAAGTGGACCCTGCCTGGTACGGAATCCGGTACACACGGCTCAATGAAGAAGATCATCCCAGCGGCCTGGTTGCGGTGAGCGCGACACATCTTTCAGGACAACTGCTCAAGAACCATAATGCGTACCGCTGGTTACTGCAGTACCCGGTAAAGGCAATCCTGAATCACACGCTGTATGTGTTTGAGGTTCCAAAAACCGGGGCGCCAGCATAAACCTTCTTGGCGGCGCTCTTGCTGAGATTTATGATCGACAGAGCGCACTCATTGATATTGCAATGGTTTGAGGAGTGGGGGAGTACTATTTGAGTCTTAGCCGCATATTTCGCACCTTTGTGCCTGTTCTGTTGTTTTCAACACTTGGCTTTGCGGCGATGGGTTATCACCCCGGCCTGGAAGACGATGGCATCTACCTTAGCTCCGTTAAAGCGGATTTGAATCCAGCTCTTTTTCCTCACGATGCTGCTTTTTTCCAGTTGCAGATGCGCACCTCCGCTTTTGACAACTTAATGGCTCGTTTTGTCGAATTCAGCGGAATTCCAGTTGCATGGGCGGAATTATTCTGGCAGGCGATTTCGATCCTCTTGGTTGTGTGGGCCTGCTGGAGTATTGTGTGCCAGCTCTTTGAAGAAACAGCCGCCCGGTGGGCCGGCTTGGCCATGGTGACAGCAATGTTTACCCTGCCGGTAACCGCAACAGCGATCTACATCATGGACCAGCATCTGCATCCCCGCGGACTTGCCACGGCGCTGATTCTATGGAGTGTTGCGTGGATAATGGCAGGGAAGCGCTGGCAGGCAGCGCCGTTGCTTCTTGTTGCGTTTGTGCTTCATCCTCTGATGGGCGCGCTGGGAATCGCATTCTGCTTTACTCTGGCGGTGATGCTCTTTGAACCACTGCAAGCTCACTTTCGTATTTTGTCTGAGCGCCGGATTGCAGAAGTAGCAACTCCAGTTGCGGGGTTCATTCCTTTCGGGTGGATATTCGGCCCTCCTTCTGTATCCTGGCTTGAAGCCGTGGATGATCGCCATCTCTATCACATCTACCAATGGGAATGGTATGAGTGGCTGGGAGTCATCGCGCCGGTGGCGTTGTTCGGTCTGACAGCCTGGTTTGCACGCAGGCGCGGCGAAACCAAATTGGCACGTTTTGCGTTGGCAATTTTTATCTACGGCGCGCTGATCCAGGTCTTCAGCATGGTCATCCTCAGCCCAATGGCGCCCGTCGGACTAGGCACACTGGAGCCAATGCGCTATCTGCACCTAATTTATGTCTTCCTATGCCTAATGGGCGGCGCGTACCTGGGAAAATATGTGCTGAAGGCGCAGGCATGGCGCTGGGCGGTATTTCTCGTGCTTGCATTTGGCGGTATGTTCTTTGCACAACGTCAACTGTATGCAGGGACAGCGCATATCGAGTTCCCCTCTGCTCAGACGGCGAATCCGTGGCTTCAGGCGTTTGATTGGATCAAGCACAACACTCCGGTGGATGCCTACTTCGTCGTTGGTCCCAACTACATGGCTGCTCCCGGTGAGGATTACCACAGCTTCCGCGCCCTGGCTGAACGCAGCCAGTTGGCCGACGGCATAAAAGATACGGCTGTAGTGACCAAGCAGGCCGAGCTGGCTCCGCTATGGAAGATGCAGGTAGATGCGCAGGCTGGCTGGTCGCATTTCGAGCTTGCGGACTTTGAGCGGCTGAAGGCGCAGTTTGGCGTGAACTGGACGCTGGTTTCCGATCCGGCCCCGGCGGGACTCGATTGCCAATGGCACAACGGGACGCTGGCGGTTTGCAAAATCCCCTAGCTCCAAAGCTTCAGGCTCTTTGCACATAGCACCCGTATCCGCCAGAATGGATGAAGTTCCACTGACCGGCACGGAGACCGGGCCAAATTGAACCTTGCACAGCGATTGATTCTCGGCTGCATCCTGCTGGCGGCGATCCCAATGGGGCTGGTGATTGCCGGGCATCGGGCATTGGTTGCGCAGGGCCATGCGACGCTGGCGTGGCTGCTGCCGGCGCTGGCGGTCTGGGTTGCAGCGGCGACGATCTTCTTGGTGCTGCGGCCGATTCATATCCTTGCCAAGGATGCGCGCAAGATCGCACAGGGCGACCTGGAGCACCGGGTCCGATGGAGTGGCCGCGACGATTTTGGCCTGCTTGCATCTGAGCTGAATCGGGTGGCGGTGCGGCTGCGCGACCTGCGCAACTCCGAGGCCGGACGCAGGCAGATGGAGTTTCAGCTCTCAGATGCGGTCCTGCAGTCGATCTTTGAGCCGATCATTGTGACCGACGCAAAAGGGCAGATTCTCAAAGTCAACCAGTCCGCGGCGGAACTGCTGGGCGAGGCGGCGGGCGACCGCATGGCGCTGACCAACACTCCCGGCGGCGACAAGATTCTGAGTGCGATTCGCGATGCAGTGCAGATGCAGAAGGCGGTGGCCGCCGAAGATGAAGCGGCGATGCTGCCGATGCGCTTTGGCAAGCAGGAGAAGAGCTTCCGGCTGCGCACCACTCCAATGCGCGACAGCGAAGGGCGGCTGCTGGGTACAGTGACGACCCTCGAAGACGTGACCAGCTTGCAGGACACCGACCGCTTCAAGACGCAGTTTATTTCCATTGCCAGCCGCAAGCTGCGCGACCCGCTATTGCAGCTGCGGCGGGGGTTGTATGCACTGGGGCAGGGCTTTGGCGGCGACCTGCGTCCGTTGCAGGCCGAGCTGGTGGCGCAGGCAAGCAACGAATCGGAAAAGCTGAACGACCTGATGGCCGACCTGATCGAAGTGGCCGAGTTGGACACCGGCAAGCGGGAGCTGAATATTGAGCGGGTGAGACCGCTGCCGGCGCTGCAAGAGGTTCGCGACCGCCACTGCGACGAGGCACAGGTGAAGCGAATTCGCATTGAGGTCAAGGCCTATGCCGATCTCTCGTTTGTGAAGGCCGACCGGCGCGCGCTGCGTTCGATTCTGGACAACCTGCTCTCAAATGCGCTGCGCTACACGCCGAGTCAGGGTGAGATACTGCTGGCCGCAGAGGAGATCAAGGACTTTGTCCAGTTCACGGTGCGCGATACGGGGCGGGGAATCGAGGCCGACCGGTTGAGCACGATCTTCGACCGCTTCAATGCGTACTCTGAGAGCGGCACAGGCATGGGACTGGCGCTGGTGCGGCGGCTGGTTGAGTCTCTGGGAGGGCAGATTGCCGTTGAGAGCCGCCTGGGTCACGGAACCACCTTCCGGTTCCGGCTGCCGGTGGCTGCGGTTGAATCTGTGCTGCATCCCGTCGAGGTGGGCTGA
The DNA here is from genome assembly GCA_963713645.1 of uncultured Acidobacteriaceae bacterium. GTDB lineage: Bacteria > Acidobacteriota > Terriglobia > Terriglobales > Acidobacteriaceae > Telmatobacter. The sequence continues at coordinate 536,518 of CAVQMQ010000032.1, forward strand.
GCAATGGCTGAACTCGTTCTAGAAAAACAGCAGGAACCGGCCAAGCTGCGGATCTATATCGGCGCTGCGCCCGGCGTAGGCAAGACCTACCACATGCTCAATGACGCCCACCGCATGGTCCACCAGCAGGGCGTGGATGTGGTGATCGGCCTGGTTGAGACGCACGGTCGCAAGGAGACCGAGGCTCGCATCCGCGATCTCGAGATCATTCCTCAGCGCGACATTCCCTATCGCAACGTGACGCTAAAAGAGATGGATGTGGATGCGATTCTGGCCCGCTATCCGCATACCGTCGTAGTGGACGAGCTGGCCCACAGCAACGTGCCCGGCAGCAAGAACCGCAAGCGTTACGAAGACGTGTTGGAACTGCTGAATGCCGGCGTCAATGTAATGACCGCAGTGAACATTCAGCATCTGGAGACGCTGAACGACGCGGTGAACCGCTCTGCCAATACGACCATTCGCGAGACCGTTCCTGACAGCTTCCTGAAGCGCGCCGATGAAGTGGTCAACGTGGACGTGACTGTAGACGAACTGCGAACGCGGCTGCGCGAGGGCAAGATCTACGCGCCGGAGAAGGTCGAGCAGTCGCTGGCCAACTTCTTCCGCAAAGGCAACCTGAACATGCTGCGCGAGCTTTCTCTGCGTACGACTGCGGAACAGGTCAGCAGCCGTGCCTCGGAGTATCGCCGCAACCAGGGACTGGAACAGGCACCGATCCCGGAAAAAGTCATGGTCTGCCTCAGCACTCGGCCTGGTACAGAGAGGCTGCTGCGCGTGGGTTCCCGCGTGGCAGGCCGCCTGGCCACCAACTGGTATGCGGTCTACGTGACCAAGCCGGACGACAAGGGCCACAACGATCCCGAGGCACACCATCGCCTCGAAGAGTACCAGCGCATGGCCCGCGATCTGGGTGCGCAGGTGGTGTCGCTCACGGACCGCAATGTCTCTGACGCGCTGATCCGCTTCGCGCAGCAGGAGAATATCTCGCATGTGGTCTTTGGCCAGTCGGCCCGCTCACGCTTTGATATTTTGCTGCGCGGCTCGGTCTTGAATCGCTTTCTCTCAGAGGTCCGCGACGTGACGGTGCAGGTGGTGCCGATGCAAAAGCAGCAGCGCAAAGGCTGACACCACCGTCGTGCATAAAGATGGAAAATTATTCTTCAATTTGATTAACAATCTATAGCATATTTTTTGATTGACAGGGGGGGGGATGTTTTAGGCAAAATGCTTTCGATGATTCAGTGGTATTGAGTCATGCAGCGAAATTTGAAAATGGAGAAAATCAATGAAAGAGATTGTCTACGCCTCCCTCGCTATCCTTCTCTTGATCGGTGCGAGAAATCTCCAAGCGCAGAGTGGCACATGTGGCAGCTCTCAGCAGACCATGAATGTTCCATGTACCGGAGTCGGACAGGCGGGTGGAAGCTGCCCAATATCGATTCCCGGCGGTGGTTATCCTGCTGACATTCTTTATGGAATGACATACGTCAGTTGCTGTGGTGTGCAGATCGGCTCCTATTATCCGATCGGCGGGTGCTGGGTCACGAAGAACATGCAGCAAAGGGATCTTCAGCGCGTGATTGAATATGCGCGAGACCACGAAGTATTGACGGCATCATGCGATGGAGAGTTTTATCCATTGATCTCCGCTCTGCAGCCACAGGCCGGTGAGATTTCTCCACAAGACCTCCACACACACCGCAGGCTTGTCGATCCTGAGGTCAGATAACTCAATGAACAAACTCTACGTGATTCTCTTGCTCTCAATCAGCTTGCAGGGGTGGGGGCAGGCGGGTGCGCGATCCGCCGCGCCTGCCCCAAGTGCCGCAGAATCTGCTGAAACTGAACTCGCTGACCTCCCGGCCTACCGCCTTGATTTTCATGAAAAAAAACCGCAGATTTCTGACGCTCCAGCTACTCCGCTTATCGCGTTGCCAATCCGGTGCGCGGACGATGGTGCGCTTTTCTTCAACACATTGAACATGCCGGGGCCGAATGATCTTGGGGCCGACCCGCTCAAGCAGACGATCTATTCCGCTTCGATAAAGGGGTCGCATTCTTATCCTACCCAGATGCTGACTGATCTTTCTAACGTAAGATTCATAGCAATGGACGCGGATGATTCGAAGGTTGCTTTATTGGTAAGTGCGACGCGCAAAACCCAGTCGGGTAATTCTTTGTCGAGTTCTGCTCAGAATATTGTCAGTAGTCAGGGCAGCTTTATAGCATTATTTGATCGCGATGGAAGCTACAAAAAATCTCTTGAGATTGAAGGAAAATATGGGCTGAATGACCTACTTATTCTTCCCTCTGGAGAATTTGTAGTCTTCGGATACGATAGCGTCGGCGGGACTGTGCGAGTGTCCTTGCTCGGCTCGGACGGCGTACTGATTCGTCCGATCAATCTTTCTGATGCAATGCTGAGTGACCCTGCTTTGAGACAGGCTGAATCCGGGTCGAGCTTCGACCGTTCTATAGCCTTATCTCATTCCACACTTGGCGCTTGGCGATTTGCCCGCGCACGTCACAGAGCAATATTATATGAGCCAGGTTCCTCCTCGCCGCTTCTTGAAATCGGGCCAGGAGGCGCTACCAGAGAAGTCCCGATTTCGGCTCCAAAGGGATTCACACTTGATGCAATTCTCCCTTCTGATGATCGTCTGTTAGCGCGTTATCGTCAAATTTCTCCATCTCGCTCTGGAGCAGGTGAGTTGGGCGAAACAAAGAATAATCTGGAGTTCTTCGAGTTGAACCCCGCTGATGGCAGCCTGCGCTACAGAATCGATTTGGGAAAAGATCTTACCTTCAATCCTTACAGCATCGCGTGCGAGGTGGACGGCACTTTTTTGGCGTACAGAATGAACAAAGATTCAAAATTTGAGCTTCTTGAGGCGGATGTCTCGCGCTGAGACCATCGACCTACTCGCAGTAGACCCGAACCTTGGTGGCGTTGGCTTCAGAACCGTTCACGTCCACGGTCAGATCTTCCAGGTGGTCGATCAGCTCTTCAAGGTTCTCCGGCTTGATCTGCGAAAGCGTCAGCGGCACGCCATGGTTGCTCAGAGCCTGATCGAATTGATTATGGGCCTGAGCGGGAATCAGGCTGGCCAGACGCACTCCTGCGCGCAGCAACTGCATCGGCACGCGCACGTTGACCGTGGTCTGGCCTTTCAGACCGGTCGCGGATTCGTCGGCCTCAACCAGCACGCGGATATATTTTGCGCGCGCTTTGGGTTTGGCCTCACTGGTGGCCGCGCTGTTTGCTACGGCTGGAGTATCCTCAAGAGCGGCAAGCAGCCGCTCGGCCTCCTCAGCGTTGATTTTGCCTGCGGCAAGCATTTCCAGTATCTGACGGCGATTTTCGTTCATAATGGTCCTCCCGGAATATGGTGAGTGGCAAATAGAGCCAGATTGGAAAGCAGTGAGGCTAGCGGATGCAAAGCGCCTGCAAGTTGTGTGAGCGGGCGCAGCAGATCGTGGACCAGAGCGAATAGCAGTGCTGCGATGCCGATGGCCAGGACTCTCAGCTCATCCCGATCCTGATTGCAAAGGGCGATGAGCCGCTCGGCTTCAACGGCGTTTACACGACCGAGAGCGATAAGGGCCAGAATTGCGCGGCGCGTGGATTGCATAAAAAACCTCTACAGAATCTGAACCGTCACTCGGTTCTGCTGGGAGCGGACGTGAACATGGGTTCCGGGCAGACTGCAGAGAATCGCCCAGAAGACGGCAACGGCGCGGAAAGGGTTGATTTGTGCCGCAAGGCAAACCGCCAGCAATACGAGCAGGATCAGCGGCGAGAGCAGCAGAGCGGGAATCCAGAGCAGGAAGAGCGGAACCCACAGCTGCAAACCGCGCCAGTAGGGATTCTGCACTTCGACGAAGGCGAGATTGGGAGTCATTTCAAAGCCTCCAATGCGCGGATTGCTTCCTCGGCGGTGACTTCGCCGTTGTTGAGCTGCTCCAGCACCTCCGCGCGGGAAGGAGAGGGGTTGGTTTCGACAAAATCCAGTTGCCCGGCGATGCGATTCAGCCGGGCTTTAATGGTCGGGTAGCTGACGCCGAAGGTCTGCTCCATCTCCTTGATGGAACCGTGGGAGCGCAGAAAAGCCGTGATAAAGACCTGATCTTCCAGGGTGAGCCGGGCTAGTTGCGGCAGTGTGAACTCGCCTTCAATGGCGATCTGCTTCTCCGGGATGCGCACCCGCTCTACTACCAGCGAGGCTCCCTGAGAGATGCGCAGCAACTCCTGCCAATCGGAAGCGGGTTTCGGGGCGGGGTTCATCGGCTACAATCCTTTTCTCAATACAGAAAGAACAATAATCAATATAATTAATTTTGTCAACGATAAATATTGAATTTATTTATTATTGCGGAGGAAAAAGAGGAGAGTTGGATTTGAGTGCCTCCGCCGCAAGTGGGAGAGGTCGGACTCTTGAGGTAGCCGTTTTGCGGGATAAGACAAAGGAGCGCAGAGTTTCCCGCGTGCGAATCTGTGAGAATAGGAAGTGGCCAATGGGAGATTCCAAGGATGAAAATGGCGCGTGTGATTCTTTTTACAAGCCAGATGGATGCGATGAGCGAGTTCTACGGGGAAGTGCTTGGCCTCAAGCAGGTTACGAGTGAAGAGGGCTGGCGAGAGTTTGCCGCGGGCGGCGCGCGGATCGCACTCCACCCTGGCCCCTCGTCGCCGGGCCGCAAGGGTCCAAAGATTGTCTTTTACGCAAAGGACGTTGCGGCTCTGCGCGAAACGCTGGTGGTGCGGGGCGCAATTTTCGGCAAGGTCCGGCAAGGGGAGATTTTTTGCCTTTGTGACGGCAAGGACCCGGACGGCAATCCAATTCAATTGTCGGACCGTTGAAAACTCAAAATCGGAGAATCCAATCAGGCATGAAGAGCGACAAAATCCCTGTTGTGATAACTTTGAATGAGCGGCCTTATTCGAGCTCGTAGCTCAGCTGGTAGAGCAACGCCCTTTTAAGGCGTGGGTCCTGGGTTCGAATCCCAGCGAGCTCACCATACTAAATAAACAACGTTACTTTGATTTACGCCGGAGACAGTAAAAGGCCGCTGTGATACGAAAGTGATGCAGGCGCATCCGCGCGGGAATGCGGTTGGCTCGAAATGCGGGTTTGGAGTGTGGCACTGAATCGCGCTCGATCACATTGAGCCGCACATCTCCTTCATGCCTTTCTGGGTTCGCGGATCGGCTTGATTCAGGATTCGAAGTTGCAAGGCCCTGGTAAAGCGCCACGGTTCGATCAATTTTCCGTTGTACACAATTGACGGCGATCCATCTTCGCAAAGTCTGTCGCTCAGCGAGCAACTGTTGTTGATGTGCCGAGCGTATGGGCGCGAGAGGGATCATGGTCTAGCATCCGTCTACTTCGATTCCAGTCCTTGCCCCACACGCCAGGGTTGTTGGCATGTGGGCTTTTTCGTTTTTTTGGGCAGAATTGGACGCCGCAGGGCCAGAACCTGTGCGCGAATTCCAGGTTGCGGCCGATGTTGTTATGGAAATGAATGAAGCAGTGCTGAAAAAGAAGATCGTTCGCGAAGCAAGAAAGTTTGGCGCTGACCTGATCGGCTTAGAGCCGGTCGAGCGCTGGAGCGCAAGCAACGAGCTCCAGCCCGAGTATTGGCCGCAGACAATCCGGTGCAAGGCCCAAACAGTTATCGCGCTGGGTGTTCCCATGCTGTTGCCGATTGTTGAGAGCACGCCTTCGATCAACCACACGGTGTTGTATGACACCACCAATATACCGGGGATACGCGCAACCGTATGTGGCAACGCAACCAGTTGTGCACAGGCATCGCCGTGAAAGCCCCGTTCAAGATTCGCACGTCGACCAGCTTCACTGCGCAGTCGGGAACGCCCGGCGGCCCGGTCATCACGACTCTGGCGGCTCTCGGCGAGACTTACAATGGCCAATATGGCCCGACGACGCTGCCCGTCACCTACAACGGAGTTACGCGCAACGTCTCCAACCCGCTGGCAATCACTGATCGCTTTGCGTATGCCAATCGCGGCGATGGACAGATCTGGTGCCCGTGGATGCTGCGGTGGGACGCGCTGGCGGGACGCGAGTTCCGCATTACGGACTGTCAGTCCATCGAAGGCGATGTGAACCTCTATAACCTTCTCAACGGTGGAGTGGCCCAACAGTTTGTGAATGGCAACAACATCGCATCGAGCACCTTTGGCTAGCTGCAGAATATCCAACTTCCGCGTTACGCGCAGTTTTCCGTACACTACCACTTCTAAGGAGCGTGAGAGATGAATCGTATGTCTAAAACAGTTCGTGGAATTGGGTGGGCGCTCTTCGCGCTCACTTTAACCTCAGCCGCAGGGCTGAATGCGGCTGGGAACCCTCCCGACCGGCTGACACTGGAAGACTTGGTGGACACAGTTGGATTGGGACCAGTTGCTCTTTCGCCCGATGGCCGTCAGTTTGCGATTTCTCACGATGGACAGATTGCGCTTGTCTCTTCCGAGGGAGGCTGGCCTGTTGTGCTGACGACGACACACGGCGGCAAACAGGGGCTCAAATGGTCTCCAGACGGAGGCTCCATCGCTTTTGTAAGTGAGGGAGCTATTTGGAGCGTGTCTGAGAAGGGCGGACAGCCTCTGCGGCTGACAGACGGAGGAAAGGGACCTGGCGATCCGCGCACCGCCGCAGACCGGACCCCGGAGTGGTCGCCGGACGGGAAGTGGATTCTCTTTGAAACCGGCCGTCGCAGCAACGCTGATCTCGGCGTCGTGAGCAAGGATGGCTTGACAACCACGCTGCTGACCACCTCGCCGGCAGATGATGAGAGCGCTGCCTGGTCTCCCGATGGCGCGCGCATTGCTTACGTCCAACGCTCGCCAGAGCACTTCAGCGGCCGTCTTCTCGTCGCAGAGTTCGATTCTGCAAGCGGACGATTCAAGACGGAACCGAAGGTCATTTACACGGCCAAGGAAGATCGCGGCGGAGGCTGGTCCATCCGCCGTCCAGAGTGGACCCCAGACGGCAAGTCGCTTGTTGTGCTACTGCAGGATTCCGGCTGGGACAAGATATACCTCGTGCCGGTGGATGGCGGCGCGCCACAGGCCACTACCAACGGCGAATCGGAGGATGAGAGCCCCGTCTATTCCCCGGATGGCAAGCAAATCGCGTTTGTCTCCAATCGAAATAATCCGGAAGAGCGCCACGTATGGATTGCGGGAGCCGATGGAAGCAACCCGCATCCACTGGCAAGGGTAGGTAGCGGATTGGACGGCGAGCCGATCTGGTCGCCGGACGGCCAGCGAGTCTATTTCCTGCACAGCTCGACCTTCGAACCTGCCAGCTTGGCGGTGGCGCAGGTGGAGGGTGATACAGCCAAGGTCTTGATTCGCACGCAGCCGGTAAATTTCGCTAATACCGGCCTTGCGCAGCCGGAGGTGATCCATTACAAAAGCAAGGACAAACTCGATATTGCCGCGATTCTGTATAAGCCGCTCAACTACTCCGAAGACAAGCAGTATCCGGCTGTGCTGTGGGTCCACGGCGGGCCCGAAGCGCAGGACGGCCTTGGCTGGAATCCTTGGGCGCTCTTTCTGGCACAGCATGGATATCTCGTGTTGTCTCCCAACTATCGCGGAAGCAGTGGATACGGAGAGAAGTTCCGCAATCTGAATGTCGAAGACAGCGGCGGAGGCGAAGCGGACGATGTGGCAGCTGGGGCCGAGTATCTTGTAGCAAAAGGCCTCGCCGACAAGACACGCATTGGCATCGGCGGCGGAAGTCACGGTGGGACCATGGTCGCTTATGAAGTTACCAAGTATCCGGAGTTATGGCATGCGGCGATCGAACTCTATGGTGTAGTGGATCGGGCATCGTTCATCGAGCGTACAAATCGCCCCTCAGCCATTCGCTGGACAGCTAAAATGGGCGGCACGCCGGAGCAAAAGCCGGAGGTTTATCGCAAGGCGAACATCCTGGCCGATGTTCCCAAGATTACCGCGCCTCTGCTCATCCAGCACGGCGAAGACGATCCGCAGGTGCCGCCATATGAGTCGGTGCAATTCACTGAAGCTCTAAAGAAGGCCGGCAAGACTTACCTGTACTTCACCTACCCGAAGGAGTTGCATGGGTTCTCGCAGCGCGAGCATCGTCTCGATGCCTGGCAAAAGCAGCTTGCATTCCTCAACTACTATCTTCAGCCAAAGCAGGGAAGGAGCATCACCTCAACTCAGGAGATAGTGTTAGACGAGGGCAAATAGTACTCGTCTCAACAAGATTGCGCGCAAAGCAAATGGGCCGCGAATAGATTTCATCAAGAACAGCCCATTTTTCAGCTCACCATGCGAAAAGAGGTGATAGGATGCGTCGAGCATCGTGGTTCTCAACTTGATCCATTCCGGTCTTCGAGGAATGCGATCAGGCGTTGCCGCACAAGAGCAATATGGTTCCGCATGGCTATCTGTGCTCCTTTTCGGTTGCCCTTTTCAAGAGCATCGAGAATCGCGCGGTGCGCATCAGGCGCGGTTGAAGACGATAGCTCATAGGTCTTGCGGCGGCATATCCAAATCTGGTTCTGGATATTGTCCAGTACCCGGCATAACTCCGCATTCCCGGTTGCCGAGGCGATCAAACCATGAAACTTTGTATCTTCATCAATGTGACCGAGCTTGTCGTTGGCTTTGAGAAGCTTGCGCATACGCTGAGTGCTTTGGCGCAGACCGGCAATCAACCGAGGAGTCAGTTCCGCGACGCTGACAGCGTAGACCTCAAGCGCTTCACGAAGATCGTAGAGGTCCTTCACTTCTTTCGAGGAAAAAAGCCGCAGGTAGGCGCCTTTACGTGCTTCGATGCGGATCAGGCCCTCGGTATGCAGGTTGTTGAGAGCTTCTCAGACAGGAGACTTACTGATTCCGAGTTGTTTGGACAGAAGCTCTTCGGTCAGCCTGGTTCTCTCATCAAGGTCTTCACGAAGGATGTAAGCCTTGATGCTCTTGTATGCTAGAGCGGTCAGGTTCTGAGGAGTTTCGATCTTCTCTAGCAATTGCATCATGGCCTCTTGCATTCTACCGTAGCTGCTACATAGTATCACTGCTGTCCGGTTAACGACTAGCTTGCTGGCCGCAACCGCCTGATGTGCGGATGGTTGCGAGCGTTTTCGGGTGGTGTCGATTTGAAATTGCCGCGATGCTGATTCCAGAGATGTTTTCTGGAGGCGGCGGTGAACGCTGGCAAGGTGCTGTTTGCTCAGTTGATGGATTTCCTTCCCTGGACGTCGTTTGCCCGCAGCGTAGCCCGTTATGGCGGCGACCGTCGGGTGCGCAGCCTCAACTGCGCCGAGCAGTTCCGTGCCATGGCTTTTGCCCAGTTGACCTATCGCGAGAGCCTGCGCGACATCGAGGCTTGTCTCAGCGCACAGCCCGCTAAGCTCTACCCCATGGGCTTTCGTTCTCCCGTTCGGCGTTCCACTTTGGCAGAGGCCAACGAGAGCCGCGATTGGCGTATTTACGCGGAGTTGGCGCAACGATTGATGCTTCAGGCGCGCAAGCTCTACGCCAAGGAAGATCTCGGCATGGACCTCGACGCCGCCGCTTACGCATTGGACTCGACCACCATCGACCTGTGCCTGAGCCTGTTCCCCTGGGCGCATTTCCGCTCCACCAAATCCGCAGTCAAGATGCATACGCTGCTCGATCTGCGCGGCAACATACCAACGTTTATCCGCGTCACCACTGGCGATGTGCACGACGTCAACATCCTCGACGAAATCATCCCGCAACCCGGCGCTTACTACGTCATGGATCGCGGTTATCTCGATTACGCCCGACTCTATCGCATCCATTTGTCCTCAGCGTTCTTTGTCACACGCGCAAAGCGTAACCTCGATGCCAGCCGCATCTACTCCCAACAGGTGGACAAGCAGACCGGCATTCTTGCTGACCAATCTATTGCCCTCAACGGCTACGACAGCCGCAAGGATTACCCTGGCCATTTGCGTCGCATTCGCTATCGCGACTCGGACACCGGCAAGGATCTGGTCTTCCTGACTAACCAGTTCATGCTGCCCGCTGCTACCATCTGTGCCCTCTACAAGAGCCGTTGGCAAGTCGAGCTGTTCTTCAAGTGGATCAAGCAACACCTGCGCATCAAGGCCTTCTTCGGAAGCAGCGAGAACGCCGTCAAGACCCAGATCTGGATAGCCGTCTCGGTCTACCTGCTGGTCGCCATCGTCAAGAAAAAGCTCGAACTGCCCGGCTCGCTCTACACTTTGCTGCAAGTACTCTCGGTAACTCTGTTCGAGAAAATGCCCATTTCACAGGCACTTCAGCAGAAGCACTACACCAGTCAACTAACTCCAAACTCCAACCAACTCATTCTGTTCGACTTTTAACCGGACAGCAGTGACATAGTATATGAAATATCAACCGCTTAACTAAGGGACCCAATGCCTCCAATTGCTTACCTGGAATGCTCCCGCTGCGGCGCTCGGATTTCGCCGCAATCGCCGCAAACGGTTTGTACCCAGTGTGCGGATCAGCCCGCCGGCTCGCTCTATGTCCGGTACGATCTCTCCCATCTCGAAGGAACCTCTGCCAATGAGGTGATTGGGACAGCCATTGCAAGCGAAGGTTCTTCGACTTGGACCGGGATGTGGCGCTATCAATCCGTACTGCCCGACGTTCGCCCCGTGACGCTGGGGGAAGGCTGGACGCCAATGCTGCGCAGCAAGCGGTATCCGGGCGTCTTCTTGAAAGAGGAGGGCTCCAACCCAACAGGAACCTTCAAAGCCCGTGGGCTTGCGCTTGCAGTGACGATGGCGCGGCACTACGGATTGCGGAAACTGGCGGTGCCTTCGGCCGGTAATGCGGCCGGTGCTCTGGCTGCCTATGCGGCGGCAGCGGGGATCGAGGCCCATATCTTCATGCCTCGCGATGTGCCGTTCGCCAACTATCTCGAGGCCGTCGCTTACGGCGCGAATGTCACGCTCGTGAATGGGTTGATCTCCGACTGCGCGCGCATAGTTGCCGAGCGCAAACAGGAGGAAAATTGGTTCGACGTATCCACCTTGAAGGAACCGTTTCGCATCGAAGGCAAAAAGACGATGGGATATGAGCTGGTGGAGCAGTTGGGATGGGAGTATCCGGATGCAGTCTTCTATCCAACAGGTGGCGGCGTGGGACTGATCGGCATGTGGAAGGCATTCGAGGAACTGGAGCAGCTTGGCTGGGTCAAGGCGGGAAAGCGGCCCCGCATGATTGCCGTGCAGGCTTCAGGATGCGCTCCAGTGGTTCGAGCGTTCGACGCCGGGGCCAACGTCAGCCAGATGTGGCAGAATGCATCGACGTTTGCCGCTGGCTTGCGTGTTCCCAAGCCTTATGGCGATGCCATCATGCTCGATATCCTCCGAAGGTCCAAAGGAATCGCACTCGCGGTGACCGATGAAGAGATTCTTGCCGCGATTCTGGACTGGGCAAAGAATGAAGGGATACTGCTCTCGCCTGAGGGCGCCTCAGTCACCGCGGCTTATGATAAGTTGCTGGCCAGCGGAGATCTCAAAGCATCCGACCGCGTAGTGCTGTTCAATACCGGAGCTGGACTGAAATATACGGATGTGATCGCGGAAGCGATGCACCTTCAGCGGCCAGTTCCCGAGTTGCAGAATGCATAATCACTGCCGGACTCGGACGCACAGACCCGCAATCGGCGGAGCGTCTTCTGGTTGGGGCGCGTGCGTTACGGCACGGGGAGCATTGAGCATTCGAATTTCAAAAAGGTGATTGAGCGAATGGCTACGCCGCTTTCGGCTATCCGCGCAGCCGGTTTAGCGTCTATCGAAAAGGCTATAAAAAAGGACTTTTCGCTGTGGGAGCAGCCAGCATTTACAATGAGCATCATGCATTGCCGTTCTTTTCTTCGCCTTTCGGTTCCTGTGGCCGCGTTGATTCTGCTGGCCGCCTCGCTCTCCTCTTTTGCCCAGCGTGGCCGCAAATACAAAGCTCCGCCGCCGACCGGGCGCATTGAAGTCACCGTGCTGCGCGATGTGGACGGCAAGCCGATCGAGAATGCCTCGGTGATCTTTCATTTGCTGGAGAACGGCAAAGACAAAGGCAATATGGAGCTGAAGACCAGCGAAGAAGGCAAGTCGGTAATTGACGTGCTGCCGGTCAACGGCACGGTGCGGATGCAGATCATCGCGCATGGCTACCAGACCTATGGCGAGGATTACCAGATTGCCAAGCCGGATATGTCGATAGAGATTCGCATGAAGCGCCCCGGCGAGCAGTACTCGATTTATCAGTTGCACGACAACAGCGCGGATGCTGCCAAGTCGGCAACACCCGTTCCGGCGCCTGCACAGCCTGATGTAACACAGCCGGTTCCGGCGGCTGTAGCACCTGCGAAGTAAGGCAGGATTTGCCGGTTGCAACCGGATTTCAAAATTATGCCTGATGAAGCGCCCCAACGCGCTCTGGCCGGAAAAACGGCCCTGATTACCGGAGGCGCGCGGCGCATCGGGCGAGAGATTGCGCTTACGCTGGCCGCGGCGGGGGCAGATGTCGCGATTACCTATAAAAACTCAGCTACAGAAGCGGCGGAGACCGTGCGCGAAATCGAGGCGCAGGGCGTAAGCGGCCTGGCTGTGGATTGCGACGTGCGCTCCGAGAACTCTGTCCAATCGGCGATTCAAGCTGTTGTCGGCCGTTTCGACCGGCTGGATATTCTGGTCAACAACGCAGCCATTTTCACTGCGCGTCCGCTGGAAAACACTTCACTCGCAGATTGGGATACAGTTTTTGAGACCAATGCGCGCGGACCGTTTCTTATTGCTCGCGAGGCTCTACCTCATTTGCGGGCGGCTCAAGGGCGCATCGTTAACATAGGATCACTGGGTGGAAGCCGCGCCTGGGCTGGCCATGCGGCTTATTGCGCATCCAAGGCTGCGTTGGAGATGCTGACGCGGACGATGGCCAAGGCCTTTGCGCCGGAGGTGACGGTAAATCTGGTTGCGCCGGGATTTATCGAGATGGGCGAAGCGCAGGAAGAAGCCGCCCACTTTGCCCAGCGTACCCCGATGGGTCGCAATGGCGTGGCCGACGATGTAGCGCAGGCTGTATTGTTTTTCGCTGCCGGCCCGCATTTCATCACCGGGCAGATATTGGGAGTAGACGGCGGACTGGGACTATAGTGTTTTGTGAGCTAAGTTCGAAGCATGCGGGAATTTATCCAATCGATGATGTGAAACGACAAGACCGGCTTTGCGGCAAAGGACAGTAAAATTATGGCAGAGAATCTGGTTTCATCAAGACAACCTACAGACTCTACACCAGACTCTTCAATCTGGGATCGAATCACGGCATTTAGCTCCTTCGCAATGGCAGTAATGGGTATAGGAGCATTGATCTTCACATGGCTGCAGATTCGTGAAATGCGCAACGAGGTAACCGTTGAGCATCTGACAGAATTAATAGACAAATATGACAGCCCGGACCAGATTACGATCAGAAAATCGCTTGCGGCGAAACGAGTGGATCAAGAACATGGGCAGCTGCGTCCGCTCAATGTGAATGACGCGCCAACTGAGCTTTACGATGAGTTAGGTTTCTGCGAAGATATCGGTCTTCTTACTAAACGTGGATATTTGGATCCTCACGATGTTTGGAACGAGTTTGGAGGCTGGCTTTTGCTACTTTATACGGATGCCCATCCTCTTCTGGATTCCGAACAAAAGCAAGACCCCTCTGAATATCGCGACTGCACAAGCATGGTAGAGAATCTCAAGTCAATAGACAATAACGAAGCATCCAGCGCCAATGACCATCCAAGCGACAGCGACCTCTACAACAGCTATTTGGGAGATATTCAAAGACAAAGCGGACAGCCTGCATACAGAGGGAGGATGCATAAAAAGCAATGATCTTCTCGGTCCATCAGCGCGCGAAAATCCGGTCCCAGAAGCGGCGCGGAGACCCTGAATTCTTGTCTCCATTTTTCGCTGCTGTTTTCACTGGAACGTTGATGCGCCGCGCATCGAACTTCAGTGGCTCGTTCTCCCAGAGGCCGATTGCCTCGGGCTGCGTGGGCATCTTGGTTCCGTCGAAGGCTGCGCGGGGATTAGCGACGCAGAGCCGGCGAGCGGTCTCTACGCCCATGCGCTCGGCGACATAATCGTAGCCTTTTTTCATATGCGGAGGACGCCACTCGGGGTGGTGGGCGTCCGTGGAGAGGAAGTGAATCCAGTTGCGGTCGAGCAGGGCATTGGAGAAAGCCTCGGCAGTCTTCCCAAAGCGACCGTACAAGGATGGTGAAGTCACCTGTACCAAGCAGCCCATGCGCATCCACTCGGCCAGTATCTCCGGCTTGCGCTGCAGAATCGGATTGCGCTCGGGATGTGTCACAATCAGCGTGTAGCCAGCAGCTTGCAACCGGGTGATGGCCACTTTCAACTGCGGAGGAATTGCGGAGTCGGCGAACTCAATGAGCAGGTAGCCCTTGCCGTTGATGGAGTAGCGCAACGGGTTGGCTAGAGCATTGGCGATATTCTCGGCGTTCATGTGGAAGTCGCAGCCAAGGCCCAGTTCCACGACTCCGTCGAGGTGGCGGCGCAGCTCGGCCAGCCGTTCGCTGTTGACTTCAAACTGGTAGGGGTAGACATCGCTCGAATGTGGGGTACACACGATATGGGTGACACCCTGAGCGGCGGATTCGTGGGCCAGGGCCAAGGCCATTTCCAGATCTTTTGCCCCATCGTCCACCCCGTAGATCAGGTGGTAATGAATATCAATCATCGCTTGTCGCTTTTCCTCATCCGCAACAAAGAACTCAATGCGTTGCCAGCGCCTCGACCATCGAGGCGAAAATCTTCCAGCCGTCCGCCGATCCCAGCAACTGTTCGCTGGAGCGGTCGGGGTGGGGCATCATTCCTAAGACGTTTCTACCAGCATTCAGGACGCCGGCGATATTGCTTAACGAACCATTCGGATTTGCCTCGGGAGTGATTTCCCCATTCGGGGTGGAGTACCGGAAGGCGATGCGATCCTCCGCTTCGAGGCCCGCCAGCTCTTCAGGGGTGCAGAAGTAATTGCCTTCCATGTGTCCGATGGGGATTTGCAGGATTTCGCCTTTGACTAGGCCGTTGGTGAAGGGGCTGTTGACGGTTTCGGTGCGCAGATGGACCTGCTTGCAGATGTACTTGAGGCCTGCGTTGCGCATCAGCGCGCCTGGCAGGAGGCCCGCTTCGGTAAGAATCTGAAAGCCGTTGCAGATGCCCAGCACCAAGCCGCCGCCACTGGCAAAGCGTTGCACCGCCTGCATCACCGGAGAAAAGCGGGCGATGGCGCCGGTGCGCAGGTAATCTCCATAGGCAAAACCGCCCGGAACCAGCACAGCGTCAACGTCTTGCAAATCCTCCGAGTCGTGCCAGAGAAAGGTGACCGGCTCGTGGGCAATCTCGGCAATCACATGGTGTGTATCGTGGTCGCAGTTGGAGCCGGGAAAGACCAAAACCCCGAATTTCATGCTTTTAGGTTAGCAGCTTGACCGGGTGGGGTTGGCAAGTTTTTGTGCCGGAGATTACCAGAGTCGCGTTACGAACTGATCGTCGAAGACGCAGCCGACGCTGACCGGCGCTAGTCCGGCGATGAGCGATTGCGCCGTGAGCATCCGGTTGAACTGGTCTTCGCGGGGGTTGGATCGTTATGCTTGCCGCTTCACGCCCGCTAGTTTTGCGCGGCGTAAGGAAGAATTTGCGTTTCGCCTGTTTTGTCGTATACTTCGTGGCAAGATGGTGCCCCTGGTCCAACCGCAATATCTCTACATGGTTGATGAGGAACTGTACCGTCTCGGCAACGCCAGCGCCCCCGCCTCGATAATGTTCGCCACCCGAAAGACATTCACACGTATGACCGAAATGGAGTGACGATGGTCCACGCCAACGGTTTCGGTGTTTCCCTCATCACGGAAGCCCGCCTGAAGCGTATCGCGGCCATGTCGAAGGGTTCTTACGTTTGGAGGTTGCCGCCTAACTATCCCCTGCCCTTTGGGCTTGTGCTCGTGCCCGACCCGGATTCGGTCCGCACACCGGGCGACCGGCCAGACCATTATTTTTTATGTCCTGTTTCTGATATGACGTTGGGGAAGTATTTGGGCTTGCTTTCTGAGCTGGCCGTCAAACTGGAAAAGGTGCGAAAGCTATGAACATCGACCTTCAGGAATGGCACACCCGCTATCTTCTCGAGGCCTTGCGGCTGGCGGAGACCCACTTGGCCGCGAGCGCAGAGGCAAGCAGCAATGAGGATGTAAAAGCGGACATAGGCAACGACATGATGCGCTTCACTGCGTTGCATGATCACATTGAACGTGTAGCCGTAGCGGCGTATGGTCCAGCGATTAGAGATTTTGAGGGTACTGTTGCTTAGAAGACAACGCTAGAAACAGAACTGTGAAGTCGGAACGGATTTGCGCTCAAGCCCGCTGCGGAGTTGATGGGTAGCTTCAGGAAACTAAAAATAGCACACTAAGAACCTATCCGTAAATTGGTAGGCGTCTGACGGCGTGAACGCCGCCAGTACTGCCGGTCTGGAGACCGGCGCTACATTCCTTTCTCAATTTACGGATCGGTTCTCAGAGAAGGCCGGAGATCGCGGGGCCTCCGGGATCAGAGGGTGGAGGATTCGAATTCAGGTGAGTATTGCTCTATGCGGTTCTTGCCGGCGCGCTTGGCGGCATACATGGCGGCGTCGGCCTGATGAATGAGATGTTCCGGTGTAAGGGCGTCATTGGAGAAGAAGCTGATGCCGATGGAGGCGCTGACTTCGACGTTATTTCCCTCCAGGTAGATGGGCTTGCCTATTTCAGCGAGAAGATTTGCGGCGATGCGGTGGGCATCTTCGATCCGCGAGAGGTCTTCCAGGGCGACGACGAACTCATCGCCGCCGAGGCGGGCCAGAGTGTCGGCATTGCGCACCTGCGAGCGGAGGCGGGCGGCGATCTCCTGGAGGAGGCTGTCTCCTGCGGCGTGGCCGAGCGAGTCGTTGATCTCTTTGAAGCCGTCAAGGTCGATGAAGAGCAAAGACATCAGCGAGCGGTTCAGCTCGGCCTGCTGAAGCAGTATGGGTAGAGAGTCAAAAAAACTGCGCCGGTTGGGCAGGCTGGTGAGAGCGTCGATCAGCGAGTTGTGAAGAGCGGCGTCGTGTGCGCGCTGTAGCTCGGCCTGGTGAACGCGCAGTTCGGTGATGTTGATGGCGGTGATTTCGTAGACCAGTCCCTCGGGGGTCTGAACCGGGCTAATGTTCTGCAGAACGTGAATGAGGCTTCCATCGCCGCGGCGCAGCGAAGCATCGCAGTTGGAGAGGAGTTCGGTTTCGCTGCCCTCTTTGAGGCTCCGGTTGAGTTTCGAGTCGACCTCGAACTCCCAATACGAGTGACCGATCAACTGGCCAAGGGAGTTGAGGCCAAGAAGCTTGAGAAAGGCGGGGTTGCACTCTATAACCGAGCCGTCAGGACGCAGGGTGTAAACGGCGGCGAGATTGCGCTCGAAAAGGCGCTGGAATTTGGTGGCCAGGTGAAATTCCTTTTCCAGTTGGGCGCGGTGAATCGCTGTCTGGCGGCGGACGGTGGCGCGTAACTGCTGGACCCAGATAAAGGGGATGAGAAAGCAGACGGTCATGCCGGCCAGCAGGAAAAATGCTCTGCGCGGGGTGAGCCAGTTGGCTTCGCCGTGGGACTGGAGGTCGGCGGGGCCATCCACAAGGAGAAGCAACTGCGGCGGCGCGCCTTTGCCAGGGTTGAGGATGATGGCAAGCCCGGTGATTTCAATGTCGGCGCCGGGGAGAAGGCCGGGGGGATCGTGGACCGGATCAAGCCGCGGCATTTCCGTAGTGAAGGACTGGCCTTGCTGCTCGAAATGAAGGGTATACAGATTGCTGGCGCGTTCGATTAAAGAAAGTTGGGCGCGAAGATGGACGCGGCGGCCGGTCAGCGAGCGGGCGAGGATCTCTGCGGCGGAAGCGGTTATCGGCGCGGCGCTGACAGGGCTGGACTGATCGGCGGTCAGGTGCGCGGTCGCATCGCAGATTTCCAGGCCGAGACGGCCGTGGCAGGGAAAGCCCATCAGGTCAATCGTGTCTCCGGTATGGAGGAGCGGCTGTCCGCTTGTTCCCGCGAGCAGAGTACCGGAGGCATCCTCAAGCGCTAGACGGCCGGGAACATTCCACATCACGCGTCCGCGCAGATGGACGGGACGAACGAGGCTGACGTCCGCGTCTTCAGCGTGCAGGTTCAGAATGAGCTGCGGTGGAGAGGAGTCAAGCGGCGCAGGGGCAAGAACCTTGATCTGGCTAAGGTTGTCGAGGAACAATTGCGCACTCATGAGGCGATCCTTCTCCATCCGCGGACTGGCTACCCCTGTAACGCGAGCCGTTGCGCCGTTGAGCTGGCTGGCCACCTCGCTGGGAGGCTGGCGAACGATAACGAAGACCCGTTTCTTATCCTGAACGAGATAAAAACAGGCGTAGACGACTTGACCTTCGCAGGGGTGCAAGACACCTTCGGTGACCACCATCTCACTCATGCCGATGCCTGTACGGGTGCCGGCATCAAGATCTGCAATTGGCCGCGTAGTGACAGTCAAGGGGCGTTTGGAGTGCAGATCCGTGACCCGCGGCTTGAGAAAAATTGCGGTTCCATTGCTAAAACCAGAAATTGCGCTGATATGGATCAATTCTCCTGGTGGGTACCGCGCGAAGCTACCTTTGGCACCGAGATATGCACTGCCCTGATCGTCCTGTACAAAGAGCAGGCTCCATTCCCAGTCGAAATAGGTGACAGTGGCATTGAGCTCGATGGGGATTCCGGTGAGGGCTTGCTCCTTGCTGATGTTGAAGATCTCGGTAATGGAGGTCAGCGGCTTGCGGTGCGTATTGGGGAGAGCGGAAGGCTGCGCGGCGGAATGAGCCGGCAAGAGGCAGAGATTGACCCAGAGGAGGAAAATTGAGAAAAAAAGCCGGGAGATGTGTTCCTGCAGGGCAAATTCACGCTTGAATCGAAATAGTTTTGCCATCCGGATAATCCTCTCTAGCTATTCGATTCTGAACAGAGTGGAGACAGGGAGAACTTTACCGGACAGGCAGATTCTATGCCAAAACCGCTCCAGGAGCGTCAGGCGTATGCCGGAACCCTGTTTCCCGGCGGCTCAGATCCGCCCGCCATACTCGATAACTGTTCTATCGGCAGCGAGGGAAATTGCTTGAGATTGAGCCCGTTCGTTCGGGCGGGCGGGCGAAGTTAATTCTCAGGTTTCAACGCAGGGAACTGCGTGCATTGAGATCCGCATCGCAGACAAGTATTTCATCGACAAGTTTTCTGTTTGAGGTAACACGCTGATAATAGTTTTGGATGTTTGCGGCCAGAGTTCAGGTCTGGGTTGCACGGACCTCTTCGCGCATCTGTCGGTGCGAGTCTCGCGCGAATTTGTGCTGAAAATGGCGGGTGATGGGGTAGCCGAGGCGCGCGAGCAGGTGAGCCGGCTGTGAGACGGCCAGCAGGTCATAGAAAACGGCGTCTGTGGCCGAATCCCATTCCAGCAGAAAGCGTTCTTCTCCGCGCTCGACGTACAATGGGGTGGTGCTGTAAACAAGGCCAAAGCGGTAAGGTTCGTTGATGACGTGGGTGATGCGGCTGATATTTACCGTCCAAAGGCCGAGAGAATGGACCTCAACCGCAACTAGCGCGCCTGCGGCGAAAGCCGGTTTGGGATCGGCGACTCGCACCCAGCCGAGGTCGAACATCTGCCAGGCAGCGAAAGCCGTTTTCGCAGCAACGAAGCCGCGCTCGCCGGCGCCAATCCGCGCGCGCCTGTGGTCTACGGCAAAGCCCTTATGCTTTCGCGCGATCTCTGGACCAGCGATGGTTCCCATATCCGCGATGGGATGAGCCAGCTCGCGCGCCGCATTCAGCCGTTGTCGAATCCAATCTACAGATGGTTTTCTGAAGGTGAACACGTCCTCAGTATGCCAGTTCTTCGGTGCTTCTCTGTCAAGGTTCGCCTGCGATAGGTAGTGTTTCAGAGCATTTTAGGAATACATGTAGACCTTATGAAGGCAGTGAAAGGTAGCTTTCCTTGAAGGAAAAGCTACTTGAGCATGTGCTTTCGGACTAAAACAATTCCTAAAATGCCATAACTTTGTGAACGGCTCACGTAAAGAGTGGCGCGCTTTAGTAGGAATGCCGCATACGAAAAGATTGCCGGGCGCTGATTATATCCCTGGCGGAATTTAGCCGGCGGCAGGAAAGGTTCGGCGTAGAAGACCGTGACTGGGCGACCAGTCGTCCCAGGCCTGATCCGCCTCGGCAGACAGGACCTGGGCTTCCGGCACTGTTCTTCGGCCAGTCTACTTATGATTCCTATTGGCGGCGCTGGCAGCAGCCCTTAGTTCGCGGCTGGCCTGATCCAGGAGATCCTTGGCCTTGGCCGCATGACCATCCATGTCGAATTCATTGGCGGCCTGAGCCGCAGTGATCTTATTGAAAGCCTGATCGATGAGGCGCTGGGCCGCAGCCAGGTTGGGGTGCCGCGCCGGACTGATGTCGCGTTCCGGAGCCTGTGCAATCGTGATGCCGCTGGCCAAAAGGGCCGCGCCGAGGATGCTGCCGAAAAACAGTCTACGAGAGATTTGCATGGTTGTTACCTCCGGCAACCAAAATACCAGAGCGGCATTACTGCGCAGAAGCAATTTTTGATTATTTTTTGCGGTCGGCCTACCTGCTCCCACACGAAGAGCATTCCGGGTCGTTCAAGGAATTCAAAGTGTTCTGGATTATATTTAGTGAGCTACTCGCTTTCGTCCGCTCCCTACGGTTTACACCCGCGCCGATGGTATACTTGCAACGTCAGGCGCTTGTCAGCGCCACTATTTTCAACACTCGCTGAGGTTTCCATGTCCGGCCATTCGAAATGGGCCACAATCAAGCACAAGAAGGGCGCGCTGGACGCTAAGCGTGGCAAGATATTCACCCGCCTCATCAAGGAAATTACCATCGCCGCCAAAGCCGGCGGAGGTGATCCCGACGGCAACCCACGGCTGCGCACTGCGATTCTGGCCGCCAAGGCAGAGAACATGCCCGCTGAAAATATCAAGCGAGCCATTCAACGCGGCACCGGCGAGCTGGAAGGCGTCAACTACGAAGAGATCAGTTTTGAGGGCTACGGACCGGGCGGCGTGGCGATCATGGTCGATGTGACGACGGATAACCGCAACCGTGCGGTGAGCGAGATCCGCTTCGCCTTCTCGAAGAATGGCGGCAACCTCGGCGAAACCGGCTCGGTACGCTTTATGTTCTCGAAAAAAGGTGTGATCGCGATTGAGAAAGACGCGGCCAACGAAGACAAGCTGATGGAGATTGTTCTCGAACACGGCGGCGAAGACCTGAACGACGAAGGCGATAGCTGGGAGATTATCACCGATCCCGCTGCGTACGAAGCGGTTCTCGGAGCTGTCAAAGCCGCAAAGATACCAACGGTGATGAGCGAGGTAACGATGGTCGCCTCGACCTATACCAAGCTCGAAGGGAACCAGGCCAACCAGATGCTACGGCTGCTCGATGCGCTCGAAGATCTGGACGACACGCAAAACGTCTATTCGAACTTTGATATGGACGCCGAGCAGATGGAAGCGGCCGCCGGCTGAGGCTTTTTCTGAGAGCAGACAAAGGCCGCCCGGTACCGGCGGCCTTTTCTACGACCACCTGCGGTGGGGCCAGCCCCGCCTTCGGCGGAAAAACGATCGAGTGTGCGGGCAGATGTCTGCACGATAGCGAGAAAAGAGAAGGTAAGAGCGTTGACGAAAATATTGAAGTTTTTCCTGTTCGCGTTGATGGCGGGAAGTCACGCGGTTGGAGCGAGCCGTGTAATCGCACAAGCTTCCAATAGCGCAGTTACTGCGACTATAGAAGGCCGCGGTATTTCGAGCATTCCTGACAGCCCGGTCGCGGAGGTGCGCAACCACCAGAGCTGGGAGTACGGTCCCTTCATCGAGAGCGGAAAGGGTGTCGGAGTCGGCCGCTCGAATTTTTATTTTCTCAGTGCCGGCGCGCAGTTGGGCAAGGTTCTCACGCCGGTGGTTCATGCGGGGATTCTCTCCGGCCAGTTCGAGTATGGCGGCAATATCATGCCGCTGTGGCAGGCCTACACGCCCTCCCAGCATGACGAGACTGTGACCTGCGAAACCAACGGAAATCTCTATCCCTGCCAGCAGCTGTTTGGCGGAGGGACATTTCGCGGCGTAAGTCTTACCCCTGTTATCCTGCGCTGGAATTTTCTGACCCAGTCGCGGCACTTTCAGCCCTGGTTTCAGGGCGCGGGCGGGCTGATTTACACCACCCACAAGTTTCCGCCAAATATTTTGAGTACGCCGTTGATTGACGGTGGCACGAGCGTCTGGAATTTCTCGCCGCAGGGCGGCTTCGGAGTGCATTACTTTACCTGCGAGAAGCGGTCGATTGACCTGGGCGTGAATGCGGTGCATATCTCATCTGCCTCGCTGGGCGACCGCAATCCCGGCGTCAATGCATTGGTGCAGATCGAGATTGGCTATACCTTCTGGAAGTAGTTTTTTAATATCCCTGACAGGGTTGGCTCAGTGAAATCCCACCCTAGCGACAAAAAAAGTACGTCGCGAGGGTGAGGCACCCAACTATGTGGTCGGGACGGAGTGGGATGAGTGAAGCAGTCGTAGAATGCGTGCCGAATTTCTCCGAGGGCGTGGACGCCCGGCGGGTCGAGGCGATTGTGGCCGCGATGTGCGTGGAGGGGGTGCGGCTGCTGGACTGGTCGATGGACACGGACCACAATCGCTCAGTGGTGACGATTGCCGGCCCGCCCGGAGCGGTGGTCGAAGCGGCGGTGCGCGGAGCGGGCAAGGCCGTCGAGCTGATTGATCTGACCCGTCAGCAGGGAGTTCATCCGCGCATCGGCGCAGCGGATGTGATTCCATTTGTACCTGTCTCCGGCATCAAGCTGGAGCAGTGCGTGTTGCTGGCGCGTCAGGCGGGTCTGGAGATCTGGCGTCGGTATGGCGTGCCGGTCTTTTTTTATGAGGCAGCCGCGGCGCGGCCTGACCGGGCCAATCTTGAGGACGTGCGGCGCGGCCAGTTCGAGGGCCTGCGGGATGCGGTGCGCAAGGAGACGGCGCGGCGGCCTGACCTGGGCGGACCAGGCCTGCATCCGACGGCTGGCGCCTGTGCCGTGGGCGCGCGCAAGTTTCTGGTGGCCTATAACATCTATCTCGATACCGCTGACGTGGCCGTGGCCCGCGCCATCGCCAAGGAGATTCGTGCTGCCGCGGGCGGCCTGAAGGGCGTGAAAGCAATAGGGGTGTTGGCGCATGGGCGGGCGCAGCTCTCGATGAACATTACCGACTTTGAGGCGACGCCGGTTTCGCTGGTCTATCGCACGGTTGCCAAGCTGGCACTTGTCCACAAGGCGGCACCGGTTGAGGGCGAGGTGATTGGACTGCTTCCCGAGAAGGCCTGTGAGCGGGAAAGCGATTGGATGCGTCAATTAATCAGGTTCGATGCTGAGACCAAGATCCTGGAGCGCCGTTTGGCCGCGCCGTTGACGTGGCCGGGTGGTGCCTGATGGTTTGGGAACCAGCGTTGCGGTTCGTCAGGCAGTCAGGCGGGCGCGTAGAATTGAAGCAATGCAAGAACAGAGGCCCTTCTGTTGAAAGTGGGCAAGGCTAGTAAGCAGGGGGCGGCCCGCATAGGGAACTGAATCAACACCGTATTGGAGGAAGCAAGTGTATAGACTTCTCAAGATTTCGATTCCGGTTTTTCTGGCCGCGGCGACGTTCGCCCATGCCGCGCAATTGTCCAGTGAAGCCAGGACGGCTGTTCCCCACGATGTGCAGCAATTGGTGGTGATCGACTACCGCGCGATGGAGAACTCGACTGCGGCGATGGACCTGCGCGAGCGCGTGATGCCGCCGGAGCTGAAGGAGTTTGATGAGGCCCTGACCAAGTCTGGCCTGAATGAGAATCACGACGTGGACCAGCTGGCTTTTGCGTTGTTTCGCCCCAAGAACTCCGAAGACAGGCTGGTTACTGTGGGTATTGCGCAGGGCCAGTTTGCGGTGACCGACATTCTGGCGAATTTCAAGAAGCAGAAGGTAAAACCCACGCTGGTGCGCACCAACAAGATTTATCCGCTGGCCAAGACCAGCATGGTGCTGTGCTTTGTGGATGCCTCGACGATGGTCTTCGGATCGACGGATTCGGTGACCAAGGCGTTGGATGCCCGTGATGGTGTTACTGCCAGCTTCCTGACCAACGGCCCGATGTTGGACGCGATGAAGACTGTAGACTCTGAGCCGTTGTGGAGCATTCTCGACGACAAGGGCACGCAGACGATGTTGAAGCAGGTGATGGGCGAGGCCGGATCGGTAACGGATTTCGACACCGTGAAAAAGCATCTCACCGGCTCGTGGTATTCGATGAACTTCCAGCACGGTGTCAAATTCGATTTGTCGATTTCAACCGGCGATCCAATTGCTGCGACGACGATTTCATCCCTGCTGAATGCGGCTTTGGTTTACCGCAAGATGAGCGGATCGGATGCGGAGAAGCAGGCGCTGGGCGGAACGACCATTGGTTCGGATGCGGGGCGGCTGGCTGTTCACTTTGCGACCAGCGATGCGCAGTTCGACAGCCTCTTGCAGTCGCCGTTGTTCCAGAGCATGGTGAAGTAACAATTCTCAATCCATCGAAGCGGCAAAAGGGTATGGCGTAGGCCGTACCTTTTTGTCTTGTGCCTGCGCTGTCACCCCCTGAGGCACCGTAACTGCGGAAGGCGCTTCCGTGCTTCCTGATCCAAACTCTTCCATCTCATTGGCATTGCAGACCTGATTGCGTCCGTCGTGCTTGGCCTTATAGAGAGCCCTGTCCGCAATCTCAATCAGGTCGTTTGCATGGCGGCCGCGCTGCGGCACAATTGTCGCGCATCCGATAGAGATGGTCACGAAGCCGGCGGGATTGCTCGCGTGCTTCAGCTTGCGGGCGCACAGGGCCTCGCAGATCTCCGTGCCCACCTGCACAGCCCCAGCATTGTCAGTCTCCGGCAGAATGATTGCAAACTCTTCGCCGCCGTAACGGGCAACCAGGTCCCCGGGCCGTGCCACCACATCCATGCACGCTTCGGCAATCTGCTTGAGGCAGCTGTCACCTCTGACATGTCCGTAGGCGTCGTTGTAGCTCTTGAAGAAGTCGGCATCTAGCATCAGCAGAGAGAGAGGCTTGGCGTCGCGCATCTCGCGCCGCCACTCGGCGGTCAGATAGGCGTCAAAGCGTCTGCGGTTTGCCAGCCCGGTAAGCGCGTCGACCACCGCCAGCGCTTCGACGGCGTTGTACGCGGCCTGCAACTCCTGCGCGGCCCGCTTTCGCTCAACGATATTGCGCACCAGGTTCAATATCCCAGCGCGCTTTCCGGTGGCGGGATCGCGGTAGATGCGCATGCTGCATTCAACCCAAATGTAGTCCCCCTTTCTGGTACGCAGGCGCAATTCAATGACCGTGCTGTCAATGCTTTCGTGCAATTCTCGAAGAGCGTCTTTGATATTTTCCAGATCGTCAGGGTGGACAAGCGCCAATGGCTCCTGACGGTCGATTTCTTCGGGACTCCAGCCGCCCAGGTTGCGTATGGACGGCGAAATGTAGCTGGTACGGCCGTTGAAATCGGAGATTATGATCGCATCGCGAGAGTTTTCTGTAACCAGCGTATGAACGGCCACAATCTTCTGCAGGCGCCGCTCCGTGGCTTGCCGGCCGTCCAGCACCACCGTGACGGCGTAGAGCATGAACATGTTGGAGACAATGTAGGCCTGCAACAAGATGCTGGGTTCTGTCGGGGAAAGACGGCTGGTGAGCGCAAATGGGCCGATTCCACGAACTGTGCACCATCCGCTGAAGACGGCGACAAAGAGCGTGCCCAGCGCTGCCCAGCCCAGACCCATCTGGAGAAGGATGAGAACCAGCAGAGGATAGATAAAAAATAGCGCCGGTATCTCTCCTTTATAGAACGCAGCAAAGGTGACAGCGGCAAGCAGCGGAAGCAAGGCCCGATACCGCCAGCTCACGGCATCTCTAAACCGGCTCTGGAAGATTGCTACGCAGATTGGCGTTGTCACTGCAATTCCAAGGCCGTCGCTGACGGCCCACTGCAGGAAGGAATTTTCCCGGAGGGCAAATGATGGCGTTGACCGAATCAGGGCGTTGACCAGACCAAGTGCCACTGGTACACCGATGACAGCAATGCCGGCGAAGCGAACCAGATATCGGGGCTGGGCAAAGCGCGGAAGCTTGGTTGAGCGCGGACGCAACAGGAGAGCACACGCCAGCACCTCGGCCAGATTCAGCGCATTGAATGCCAGATTGTCCACCCAGGGAACGCCGGTCAGCCACTTGCCGCATACAAGCCCGCAGGCACCGATAGCAAGATAGGCCGGCCAGCGCCAGCGGGGCGTCAGCAGCAGATAGGCCAGCAGGACTCCATTTGCCGCCCAGATGAGGTTTACGCCTCCATCGGTCCGTTCAAAAGAAGTAATGGCGGCAGTTGCAATGCAGACGCTGAGGAAGCATCCGCACAGACGGAGGGCATATCTCCGTCGTGCATCCCGAACCCGCCGGGGACTTGTGCCGGACAATGCAGGTTTCCCTCGCAAACCCATCCTCCCGCGTTGTTTATCGGTCGTATTTTCCTATGCGAGAGGAGAAATACAACCAGTTCAGTTTGGGAGGGCAGAAGACGAAATAGATCTGGAACTGCCGCTCCACTTCAGATGTTAGCTCTCACGGCCGCGGGGTCAGCGCCGGATGGAACTCGGCCTTGCCTCCCGGCAGCAGCAGAATCTCCAGGCGTCCCTCCTGGCGCTCGGCCAGCACCGGTCCGTCTATCGTTATCTGCTGGCCATTCGCGGCGGTATATTGCACTTTCAGCGTTCCCGAGCCGCGCAACTGAATGCGATAGGGCAGGGAAGCCTCCGCGGCCAGTGTTCCAGCTCCAAAGCTTGCGCTGGGATAATCCACCTCAAGCAATTGAATCGCCGAGCCGGTGTGATTAATTACAGTAGTTTCGACATGGTAAGAGTGGCAGGCAACAGCCATGAGCAGCGGAATCGCCAGTAGAGATTGAAAAATAAGCCTGCGCAAATGACCGAGGTTCATGAGTCCTTCTTTTCTTCTGCTCCGGCTTCATCCAGCGCGGCCAGCTTCTTCTCAACCCTGTCCAGACGCTTGATCAGCTCCGGCAGCCGCTGAAAAACCGTGACGGCCCGCAGCCAGAGCCGGTTGTCGAAGGCTGGCGAGCCCGAAATCATTTTGCCCGCCGGGACATCGTGCGAAACGCCGGACTGAGCGGTCAGAATCACTCCGTCGCCCAGTGTGCAGTGGCCCGCAACACCAGCCTGGCCGGCCAGAATCGCATTGCTGCCGACTACGGATGAACCGGCCAACCCAGCCTGCGCGCAGAGCAGCGTGTTCTCTCCCACCCGCGATCCGTGGCCCACCTGAACCAGATTATCCACTTTTGTTCCGTCGCCAATTTCAGTTGCACCGACGGTCGCCCGGTCAATGGTGGCGTTGGCCTGGACATCTACATGATTGCCTAACCGCACGGGGCCGGATTGCGGAATCTTCTGCCAGCGTCCTTTTTCATTCTTCGCAAAGCCAAAGCCGTCCGCACCGACAATCGCGCCGTTCTCCAGCGTCACATGGTCGCCCAGCACGCAGTTCTCGCGCACAACGGCATGAGCGTGGGCAAAGAGATAGCTACCTGCCGTTACGCCTGGGTAAATTACTACATGCGGCAGCAGCGTTGCACTCGGCCCCAGTCGCACTCCTGCGCCGATCACTACGTACGCGCCGATATGAGCGCCCTCGCCGATCTCCGCTGTTGGATCAATCACTGCGGAGGGATGAATACCGGGTGCGTAACTCGGTGGTTGATAGAAAAAACCGAGCGTGCGCGCAAAGGCCAGGTAGGGATTTTTCAGCCGCAGCGTCGCCACGGCAATCTCCGGAAAATCGGGCTCGACCAGCACTGCTGCGGCCTTTGTTTGCCGCGCCAAGCCTGTGTATTTGGGGTTGGCGACGAAAGTGACTTCAGTGGATCCTGCCTCTTCGATCCCTCGTACGCCCGTTACTTCCAGCTCAGTGTCTCCGCGCAGTTCCGCGCCCAGCCTGATTGCCAACTCACCTAGTTTCATCCCTGTGATTGTACCGGAATCGCTATGGACGATGTGCCGCCGAGCGGTCCCAGGCTGATCGCATTGCGGATCAAGAGGAACGGAGCAAGCGCTATTGGTTGCTTGGCCGGACATTATTTTGATATTGCCGAGATTGAGTCCTTGATGAAACAGGTTCAACTACTAGCAGGAATGTGCTGAAATCACACCGTCAGCGCGGATAATCGTTTAAGTGAATGCTCCCCCCAATCTTGCGCTGCTGAAGGACTACCAGGCCTACTTGCGCGTGGAAAAAGGGTTGCGTCCGCTCACCTGCGAGGCGTACGATGGCGATCTCAAAACCTTTTCGGAATTCCTGGAAGGCCGCCACGGAACGCTGGCAACTGCGGATCAGCAGGACGTCGCGGCTTTCCTCGAACATCTGCGCGGTCACGGCATAGACTCCCGCTCTTCGGCCCGCAAGCTGAGTTGCCTGCGCGGCTTTTACAAGTGGCTGCTGCTCGACCGGCGCATCCATCACGATCCGACGATCAATATCTCTTCGCCCAAGGCATGGAAGGTACTGCCCAAATCTCTTGCCGAGCCGGAGGTTGCGGAGATGCTGGAGCGCGCTGGTCAAAATGCAACGCATCCACAGGCCCGCGCCACCGACCTGCGTGACCGTGCGATTCTCGAGCTGCTCTATGCGGGAGGCTTGCGCGTTTCCGAGCTGACGGCGCTTTCCACCAGCGATCTCGCCCTCGATCTAGGGCGCATTCACCTCCGCGGCAAGGGAGACAAGGAGCGGATAGTTCCTTTAGGGGTTGCAGCGCTTTCCGCTCTGGATGAGTATTTGAAGCAGGGCCGCCCGCATCTTGAGCGCATCCCTTCGGCCCGCAAGCAAAGCGCTGGTAAACAGACTGGACCAAAGAGTTCCGTCGTGCAAATTTCTCCGCCACGCAAAGAAAGTCAAGGGCGAGAGAGCCAACGGCTCTTTTTGTCGCTGCGGGGAATGCCACTGACCCGGCAATGGATCTGGCATCTGGTGAAGACAGCCAACACACAAGCCAGCCCGCACCGGCTGCGCCATAGCTGCGCCACGCACATGGTCGAGCACGGAGCCGATCTGCGTAGCGTGCAACTACTGCTGGGCCATGCTGACATCTCGACTACTCAGGTTTATACGCATCTCGCGCTGGGACGTCTAAAAGCAGTGCATCGCGAACACCATCCGCGAGCCAAACGCAAGCTGGCGGCGGAAGGTGCGCAGAGTGAGTTTGCATCGACGCGGCGTCCTGGTCCGCAGCTTGTGACAAGCCGCGCGTCCATTATTGAGTCCGAAGATAGCGCTATGGATCAAACGACAGAACACAGATTTCTCTAAGAAGAGGAACTGGAATGAGCACAGTTGCAGCACTCTCTCTTAAAGATTTAGTTGCCGAGTATCTCCGCATGTTGGCCAATGAGCGCGGCTCATCGGCGCACACGCTGCGTGCCTACGAGCGCGAGTTGCAGGGCTTTGCCGTTTACCTTGCCCATGTGCTGGGAAAAGATCAAGGGCCGGAGGCCGTTGAGCATACGCAGATACGCGGCTATCTGGGAACCCTCTATGAGCGCGGATTGTCGAAGGCCTCCGCCGCGCGGGCGCTGGCCGCTGTGCGCGGTTGGTTCAAGTGGCTGGCGCTCACGGGGCGCGTGCAGCAGAACGTTGCGTCCTTGGTCGCCACGCCGCGCCTACCCAAGCATCTACCGCGTGTGCCATCGATTGAGCAGATGAATCGCGTGGTTGACTCCGTGAGCAAAGATGCGGCGAGCTGGCCGGCGCGCGATGCGGCGATTCTGGAACTGCTCTACGGCTGCGGCATCCGCAACGCCGAGCTGACCGGACTGAACCTCGAAGACGTTCACTGGGCCAATGAAGCGATTCTCGTGCGCGGCAAAGGGCAGAAGCAGCGCTATGTGCCGCTGGGCGACGCGGCTGCGCAGGCGCTGCGGACTTATCTGGCTGAGCGCTCCGCGCGGCTGGCTGCGGCCAGCGCGGAGAAGGCCTTTCATACTCCCGCGCTCTTCATCAATCTGCATCTGCGCGGCCTCGTCAGCGCGGACTCCAAAGCCATAGACAAACGAGGCAGTGACAAACAAGCCACAGGCCAGGCGCGGCTCACCACGCGCAGTGTAGGCCGCATCGTGAAGCGCATCGCTATTCTGCGCGGACTCTCGTCGGACGTTCACCCGCACACGCTGCGCCACGCCTTTGGAACGCACCTGCTCGAAGAAGGCGCCGACCTGCGCGCGATTCAGGAACTGCTGGGCCACGAACGTCTCTCGACTACGCAGCGCTACACGCAGCTCACCACCGCGCAACTGACGCAGGTGTATGACCGAACGCACCCGAGAGCGCGGTAGCTTCGGGATAGGAATTCTTCGGATATACGGTCAGTATGGATATACAATATAGAAGTATATCCGGAGGTGCGCCGTGAAATTCGCAAAATGGGGAAACAGCCTTGCCATTCGCATTCCAGCCGAGGTGGTGGCTGAATTGGGGATTTCTGCCAACGACGAGGCCGAGATCAAGGTGACGGGGAAGCACTCGTTTGAGATCAGCCGCGACCTGCGCCGCGAGGAAGCAATCAGGAAGATGCGCGAGACAAAATTCACACTCCCGGACGATTATGTATTCAACCGCGAAGAACTTTATGAACGATAAGGTCTTCCTGGACACAAACGTGCTGGTGTATGCTCTCGGCGCGAAAAAGTCGTCAACTCGGGATCCCAGAATGGCTGTCGCCGAGCTAATCATGACGAAGGGCGGCGTCGTCAGTGTTCAGGGAATGAATGAGTTCGTGCAGGTTTGCCGGCGCAAGGCGCAGTTGGATTGGCCCCAAATTGATGGATCGATCCAGGTAATCAAGACCTTGTGCGACAGGATCGTTCCGCTCACCGTCGATACGCACCAGGCGGCTGTTGAGGTTGCCAAGCGACATGGCCTTAATTTCTATGACTCGTTGATCCTTGCCGCAGCCGCGCAGGCTGGATGTACAACGGTCTACTCCGAAGATATGCAGCACGGGCAGATTGTAGATGGAGTGCGGATTGAGAATCCGTTTCTGCACTCGCCTGCTCCGTGAGTGTTTTAAGATTTAATCACGCTGAAGGCCAACCGATATATGTGTCAACGTCAGTTTAAGTCAAACACCATTGCAACTGTTGTTTCGACGGCAACTGGATCACCGTTCAAGAGGTAAGGCTTGTACTTATACTTTCGGATGGCATCCAGAGTAGTTTGCTGGAGCATTTGGGGACCAGAAATTACCAGTGGGCAACTTACATTACCGTTCTTATCGATGACGAGCAAAACAACTACCGTTGCCGAAATCCTAGCTCTCATCAAGGTGTCGGGGATTACAGGCTCTTCCTTGTGAGTCAGCAGCTTTTCCATAACACCCGCAGAAATCCTTATGTGAATACTGTCGCGTTCCGCTTTGCAGAACGAGTCCGTATCTCTCGCGGTGCTATGCAATGGCGACTGACCAGGCAAGGGGTGAGCAAGAATTGCCAAAAAAAGTATTAAGTAAACAGTGATCTTCATGCCAAAGAAGTGTACGCTTCTCTGGCATGAATAGGAAAGCTGCTACCGCGTCCCCACCAGCTCCCCGCTCACCGCGCCTTGGCCGTAGTGGCTCACCACATAGTTATCCAGAATCTGCTTGAACTCCGCGACAATCGTATCGCCGCGCAGCGTCGTATACAACTTTCCGTCCACATACACCGGAGCCTTCGGCTCCTCAAAGGTGCCGGGGAGGCTGATGCCCAGGTTGGCGTGCTTGCTCTCGCCGGGTCCGTTGACGACGCAGCCCATGACGGCGAGTTTCAATTCTTCTACGCCGGGGTACTGCTTGCGCCACTCGGGCATTGAAGTCCGCAGATAGGTTTGAATCTGCTCGGCCAGCTCCTGGAAGTAGGTCGATGTGGTGCGGCCGCAGCCAGGGCAACTCGTGACTTGCGGCATGAAGCTGCGAATCGAAAGCGATTGCAGAATCTGCTGCGCGGCCTGCACTTCTTCCGTGCGGTCGCCGCCGGGCTTGGGTGTCAGGCTCACGCGGATGGTGTCGCCAATGCCGGCGAGCAGCAGCGGCGCAAGACCGGCGGTGGATGCGATGAGTCCTTTTGCGCCCATGCCGGCTTCGGTGAGGCCGAGGTGGAGCACGTACTCGCAACGCGCGGCGAGGCTGGTATAGACATCGATGAGGTCGCGCACGCCGGAGACCTTGGCGGAGAGAATGATCTGGTTGCAGTTGAGTCCGTAGCGCTCGGCGGCGCGAGCGGATTCCAGCGCAGAGACCACCATCGCTTCCATCATGACTTCGCGGGCCGGGCGTGGATTCGGCAGGCTGTTGTTCTGGTCCATCATGCGGGTGAGCAAGGCCTGATCGAGCGATCCCCAGTTGACGCCGATGCGCACTGGCTTCTGGTTCTCGACCGCGCACTCGACCATCACCTGGAAGTTGTCGTTATCCTTTTTACCGATAGACGCGTTGCCGGGATTGATGCGGTATTTGGCCAGCGCACGCGCCGTCTCAGGGAATTTTTTGAGCAGTAGATGGCCGTTGTAGTGGAAATCGCCCACGATCGGCACCTTTAGCCCGCGTTTGTCGAGTCCTTCAACGATGGCCGGAACGGCTGCCGCGGCTTCTTCGTTGTTGACCGTGACGCGCACGATCTCAGAGCCGGCAAGTGCGAGGGCCGCGACCTGTTCGATGGTGCCGGGAATGTCCGCGGTGTCGGTGTTGGTCATCGACTGCACGACGACCGGGACCTCCCAACCAACGCGAACGTTGCCGATTTTGACTGTAGGGGTTTTTCTGCGCTGAATCTCCGCCATGCATTTAGTTTACCTTTAGCCGGGGTGCGGAGAAAAGCAGGCTAGCCGGTCAGCAAGTCAGCGAGTCCGTGCCAGTTTGAGGTTTCTCCATCCCAGGTCCCCAAATGCGAGGGACCTGGGGCACCCGACGAGTTAGCAAGTCAGCTAGTCAGCGAGAAGCTGAAATGGACGTCTATACGATAGGTCAACATAGCCGTTCTTGTAAGCGACTACGTTTTTCAGACTCCACTTCTGCTCGGCGCCGGAATCGCTGAACAGGCGCAGTCCTTCCCCCAAGGTGACCGGCGCAATCATCAGTCTGATTTCATCCACCAGACCGAGGCTGAGAAAACTCTGGCCCAAGATTGCCCCTCCTACGAGCCAGATGTTTTTGTATCGAGGCGCGAGTATCTCGTTTACCAGTCTTTGGAGGTCGCCTGAGTAAAACTCCACGCTCTTCCTCTTGGACGGGAGGTGTCTGCTGGTCACGACAACCGTTGGAGTATCGCCATAGGGCCAGCCAAGTTCGAGCGCGTGCTCATAAGTGCGGGAACCGAGCACGTAGCAGTCTATGGACTGAAGGGTCTCAGCGCTGTCGTCTGTAACTCCTTTTTCGTAGACGTCGCCTGGACTGTCCATCCACGAAATGCTGTTGTCCTTCTTGGCGATGAAGCCATCCAGGCTTGAAACGAGATGGAGAGTTATCGTTGGTCCAGTTGCGTTTGGCATGTTCTCTCTCAATGTGAGCGACGTCGGTGTCCAGGCCGTTCCGGATGCATATCGCTCAGCAGAGATAACGTATCGTCAATCCTGTAATCGAGTCAACCTGCGAAAATGGGGACAGTTTCAGTGCTTATTCCCTCAGCGGCTAACGCCGGGATCGGGTGGGGTGCGTTGCGGCACGGCTGAAGCCGTGCCCTTTCAAAGCTGTTTCCTAGGTGATGACCGGCAAGAGCAAACGCAGGTCCTTCGACTCCCTGCGCTGCGCTTCGGTCGCTCAGGATGACAGCATTTATTGGGAAGTGGGTTTGTGCTTTCCCACCCTAGCGACAAAAACAAGAACGTCGCAAGGATGGGGCACCCAGAGTTTATCTTCCCGTTGGCGGGCAGAGAAGAGACTACATGCCCGCGCCGGGGATGTATTTGTACTCGATCTTCAGCGGCTCTTTGGGTTTTTCGCCGGTGAGGTCGTGGGTGTGCCAGACGACACTTTCGCTGGCGACCTCGGGATGCTTGCGCAGGAACTCTAACGCGTAGATGCTGGCGGTGGGGTCGTCTTTCTGGTCGGCGAACTTGGCGGACTCGATGGCGGCTTTGGGCTTGTCGCCGAGGCGGCGGTAGAGGATGGCGAGCTGGTAGTGCGCGGCGAGGTCGTCGGGATCGACGGCTTGCAGGCGTTGATATGCGTCGCGGGCTGCGGGGTAGTCGTGCTGCTGAAAGTAGCTGAAGCCGAGCTCGCGGAGAGCATCGCTTGGAGCGGGGATATTTTGCGAGAACTGCCTCAAGGTCTGTGATCGACTTCGCGTACTTGGCCGGCGTTGCGCTCGACTAATGCGCGGTAATAGAGAGCGCGCGGATCGCCGGGCAGGAGCGTAAGAGCCTTGGCGAGGTTGGCTTTGGCGTCGTCGTACTTCTCCCAGGGAATCTCAACCACGGCCATGTTGGTGAAGGCGTCAGCGTAGTCGGGGCGGAGGGCGGCGACGCGCTCAAAGGCATGGACGGCAGCGGGATATTGTTGGGCGTCAAGCAGCGCGATGCCGTAGTTGTTCCAGCGCATCCATTCTTTATTTTCACTGGCGTCGGGCGGGACGGGGGCGTTGTCGCCGATTTTGATGATCTTGGTCTCGGAGGTCATATCGATGACCGGCTGGGGATACTGCTTCTGGTTCATCGCGTAGTCAATGAAGTGCTGATTGAAGCGGCGGTACTTGACGGTTGCGGTGAGCGAGTACTGGCCGGTGACGTCCTTCGGCAGCCGGAAGCGGTAACGCACCAATTGCGAGCGGCCGGACTGGATGGTGTTGTTGTAGGCCAGGACGCGGTTGTGCCAGATCTGGTGAAGAGTCATTCAGCTCGCCTTTATTGTTGATGAGCCGGTTGGTGAAGGAGTGGGCGGAGGGGTCGAGGTTGCCATCGGGCTGGAGGAATCCGCTCTCGGCGAGGGTTTTGCCGGCGCTGTCTTTGACCGTGAAGTTGACCCAGGCCTCGTAGAAGTCGCGCTGCTCGGGAATGAAGGAGTGGCCGATGCCTTTGTTCTGGATGACGACGTCGGCGGTGAGGGCCTCGCCGGGAGCGACGGCAAAGCTGGCCAAGCCGAGTGGCGCCACTAGCACTTCATCTTTGGGGTCGGCGGCTGCGCCTTCTTTTTCGAGGGCGAAGATGTCGACGTTGAAGACGCCTTTGCCGTCTGGGCCATTTTTGAGGAAGGCTGCGAGTTTTTCGGCCTGTTCGTCATATTTGTAGTACTGGGGCATGAGGGTATTGCCGCCGAGCCAGCGATGGGAGGTGAATTTATCTTCCTTCGCGCCGGGTTCTGCTGCGCCCTGGGCGAGCGGCTCTCGCATCATGTGGCAGGTTTGGCAGGTGGAGACGGTGTCTTTGCGGTAGAAGGGCAGCGGCGACTGCCTGGTGAAGCTGGCTCCCTGCCATTCGTCGTAGAGAGAGATGGCGCGGAGCCATTTGTAATCGTCGAGGCTGCGGGGGATGGCGGCTTTGTGGCAGGCGGAGCAGAACTCGCTGGTGCGGTAGAAATGCTTGCATCACCGCTTTGGAGTGGCGGTCTAGATGGGAGAGGACGTCGGCGTCGGAGACTGGGCCGGTGATGGGCGCGCCTTTTTCATCGACGAGGACGGCCGGGACGCCCATCACGTAGCTGCCGGTGCCGGTGGTGTCGACCGATTGGATGGAGTGGCAGGTGGAGCAGGTGACGCCTTCGTCCTCGAAGGGGCGTTTCTTGGGCATGCCTTGCGAGAGGTCGCCTGAGAGCAGCGCAACCGGGTTGTGGCAACCCTCGCAGTGGCGGGAGTATTGCACTCCCTTCTCGTCGATCAGCATGTTGACGTTCTTGAGGTACCAGGGGGCGCGGAAGCTGTTGGCGTGAACCGACTGACGCCACTGATGGTAAGCCTCCTGATGGCAGTGGCCGCAGTATTGGGCGGTGTAAAAGCTCTTGGGGCTGAGGAACTGGCCGTTGGAGGAGGTTGCATTCGAGGGAAGGAATGGCGATTCTTTGCCGAAGGCGTAGTTGTAGCGAGAGGCTACCGAATCATGGAATGCGGTTGTGGGGCCGGTGATGCCGGAGGGGGCTGCGTAGGCGGCGTTGTCGGCAGACGCTGCTGGAGTGTTCGGCGCTGCGAGTGCATCTGGGCCAGTGGCGGCGCGGACTTCCCAGGCTGCGGCAAACGGCAGGAGGAGAACTGCAAGAGCCAGCAGCGAGGGCAGCATGGAAAAATTTGAAGTAAGGCGCAGCGCGGCAGAGAGCAACAATTTGTGCATTTCCGGCGATCTCCAACTTGCAATCTAGGGGTGCGAAAGGCCCGCGGCGGGACAACTGGGAAGGCCGCAGGGACAATGAGAATCTATCAGCCGGAGGGGCTACGGTGTCTTCCATCGAAAGGTGGAGGGTGGCTATCTCAATTAAGAGGCTGGACTAAGAGGAGAATGATCGATAGCGATCAGTCAGAACGACCGGCTACTTCTTCGCGCCGCTCCACTCCAGGTAAGAACTCCACTCTGTTTGTCCGGGCATCTGAATTTGAAACTTGCCGGACATGAGGGAATCTTTCAAGGTGTAGATAAGCCTGAATCGCGGCCCAGGCGTGGAGGCTTCGGAAAGGAAAACAGCGGTAGTTGGGTTCGGAGTGGAAACCTCGTAGTGAATGACGTGGCCTTCGCTATCGAAGTAGATTGCTTTGAGAGCCAGATTCGGCCCATCCGCGTAGATATAGAACAAGTCGCCGTGTTCGCAGTTGAAATCCGCCGGCCCCTTGCAGCCAGCCGTGTAGCTGTGCCGGGCGAGAATGTGACCGCCGAGTTCAAGCCGGAAAACGTAGGAGCCATTCGCGGTAGCTCCGATGCTTCCTTGCGCTTTCGCCTCCCAGGTGCCCTGCAGAAACGCTAGCGGCTGCAATGGGTCGGTGGCAGGTTTAGGGGTCTGTGCATAGAGCGAAGCCATAGAGAAGAAGAGCGCAATCAAGGCTGTTTTCATCGAGTCCAGTCTATCTCAACGGGTTAACGCTTCGGCTGGCCAAACAGAGATGTCATCGGGTTGGGGCGTCTTCCATCGAAAGGTCGAGGGTAGGGGGAAACCGAGGTAATTGATTGGGTTGGGTTTAGGGCCGATATATCGGAAGTTTGCCGCTGCAACAGTTGCCGGCTTGACGCGTCTATCTTGCTGGCCTAGACTCAGTTGGTTTGGGCTTGTGCGAGAATGGGGGCCAGTCCAAAACACGGCGGGTGTGGTCAGACCCGGCGGCAGCAGAGCAGAAATTGGAGAGGTTTATGTCACCAGCAGCACCGAGCATTACGTTAGATCAGGAGATTAACCCGTGGGAAGCGCAGAGCGCGCGCTTTGAATTTGCCGCCCGCAAACTGAACCTCGATCCGGGGTTGTGGAAGGTTCTCAGTAGCCCGGCGCGCGAGATTATTGTGCATTTTCCGGTCACGATGGACGACGGGCACATCGAGATGTTTACCGGCTTCCGGGTGCAGCACTCGATTGCCCGCGGACCGGGCAAGGGCGGCATTCGCTATTCGCCGGCGGTGACGCTGGACGAGGTGCGCGCGCTGGCCAGTTGGATGACATGGAAGTGCGCCGTCGTGAATATTCCATTCGGCGGAGCAAAGGGCGGCGTGATCTGCGACCCGAAGAAGATGAGCCAGGGCGAATTGGAGCGCATGACGCGGCGGTACACTTCGGAGATCATCGATTTTATCGGGCCGGAGAAGGATGTGCCCGCGCCGGATATGAATACCAACGAGCAGACCATGGCATGGATCATGGACACCTACTCGATGCATGTGGGACACACCGTCACCAGTGTTGTTACCGGCAAGCCATTGAATATTGGCGGCTCGCGCGGACGCATTGAGGCTACCGGACGCGGCGTGATGGTGGTTTGCGATGAGAGCCTGCGCTACCTGAATATGCGCATCGATGGCTGTCGCGTCGTGCTGCAGGGCTTTGGCAATGTCGGGTCGAATGCCGCGCGGTTGATGTGCGAGCACGGCTACAAGATTGTCGGTATCGCCGAGATGGATGGCGGATTGCTGAACCCCAACGGCATCAATGTTCACCAACTTATCGAATACAAGAAGCGCAATGAGACGATTCTCGGCTTTGGCGGCGCGGAGGCCGTACCTAGCGAGGAACTGATCGTCTCCGAGTGCGAGATTCTGATTCCTGCGGCGACTGAGAATGTGATTACCAGCCGCAATGCCGACCAAATCAAGGCGCGCATTGTTGTTGAGGGAGCGAACGGGCCGACGACCGCTGTGGCCGATGAGATTCTGGCCGACAAGCGCATCTTTATTGTGCCGGACATTCTGGCCAATGCCGGCGGCGTGACGGCCAGCTACTTCGAATGGGTGCAGGACCGGCAGGGGTATTTTTGGAAAGAAGCGATTATCAACGAGCAGTTAGAGACAATTCTGCGTGACAGCTTTGACGATGTGGTGCGCTACGCCGAAGCGCATAACGTGAACAACCGCATCGCCGCGTATATGCTGGCGATTGACCGCGTGGCGTTCACCATCAAGCAGCGAGGGATTTACGCGTAACCACCTGCGGTGGGGCCCGCGGCCCGCGGCGTGACAGGTTGGGAGGCACCGTTTCCCAGATCCCCAGAGGCGAGGGATCTGGGGCACCCCGCGTGAGGGTGATGCAACAGATTGAGATGCGGGACGGGCGATGAGCATGTTCCGCATTTTTATTTTTGAATAGGCTAACCATACCTGTACATCGGCCCTCTAATGGATGCAAGTTTGCAACCGAGGGGGCCAAGATGAGTCTTCTAAGTGGACACTTTCCACGATGCCTTGTTGTGTTATTAGTGTATGCGTTACTTACACCGTTACTGGCGCAGGCTGCGCCCCGGGCACTGACGCCCGAGCAGGTGCATGCGCGCATCCAGCACATTGGCGTGGGCAACCTGGTGGGACTGCAATTGATGAACGGTTCAGCCTACGCGGGCCGGATCGTCAGAATTGATGAGCAATCGTTTGCTCTGGAACGGTACGGCGAAGAGCAGGCCACAACTTTGAATTACTCCGATGTTATTTATCTTCGACTGCGGGTATCGGTCGCGTATTTGGCGCGTAACCCGGTTTCTCCGGAAGCAGTTCGTGCCCGGCTGCTCAAGCGCGGCCTGGGAAATTGGGTAGGAGTCCAACTGTCGAATGGAGTAGCGTTTTGCGGCGCGATTGTCAGGATTGACCAGGATTCCTTCGGACTGCAGTTATACGGGGATCCTGTGGTCACGCCGGTGGATTATCGCGATGTTGTCTACCTGCAAACGGGGCTGACCGGCGGCCAGAAGGCATTCATTATTGCTCTCCCGATTGCTTTTACCGCCGCGGAGATCGGGGCCGCGGTTGCATTCCACAACAGTATGCCGAAGCTGCCCACCATGCCTACCCAGCCTGTCTTTCCGTAAAAGATTTTCGGATTTGCTGAAGCAAACCTCGGTGGCTGACGCCAAGTAATCCCAGGTCCCCTACTGCGAGGGACCTGGGGCCACCCAACTCGTGGCGCTCCGCAGTGCAATAATGAAGGCAGGCTCCAGGGAACATTCCGGCGCGGCGCACTGCTCATGAACCTGCCCAACTCCATTACGATGAGCCGGATCGTCATGATCCCGCTGCTGCTGTGGATTCTCTCCACGCATTTTCCCTGGCATGGGAATGGCGCGCAGGAGATTGCGGCTTCAGTTCTGTTTGTGCTGGCCTCGATCACCGATGGACTCGACGGCTACCTGGCACGCAGATGGAAGCAGATCACCACGATCGGCATGTTGCTCGACCCGCTGGCCGACAAGATCATGGTCACCGCGGCGCTGATTGCGCTGGTGAATTACAACCCGCAGGTGGTTAAGGTCTGGATCACCGTGGTGATTATCGGCCGCGAGTTTTTGATCAGCGGTTTGCGCTCGATCGCCGCGTCAGAGGGCTTTACGATAGAGGCCAGCGACCTGGGCAAGCTGAAAACCGTGACGCAGATCGTCTCGGTAGTTTCGGCGATCCTGGCCCATCACTGGGATGCATGGCAGTTCGGCTTTATCGTGATTCCGGTGAATTGGATTGCGGTTGCCGCGATCTACTTCACCGTGCTGGTGTCGACGATCTCGGCGATTGATTATTTTGTGGGCTTCTGGAAGAAGATTGACCACGCCAGCAAGGACCGGCGCAAGTCATTTGTGCTCTCACGGCGCAAGAAGGAAAGCGTCTCGAACGCCAACTGAGCAGCAACTTGCATACGCGAAAACCCCGGCGATGACCGGGGTTTTTGCGTGTGGGTTAATTTATGAGTTTATGCCATTGCCGGGAGTAATGGCTCAGTAACCAGGATAGATGGCAGTTTTGCCTCTGCTGGAATCGGCTGCGTGGGTTGCTGATGAGCCGTGCGCGTGAGCCGCTGCACAAAGTGATATGGCGGCCAGGGACCGGACATCTGCATCTGGCAATCGCGCATCATCGCGCTGGTGGTAGCGAATTTGTTCTGATAGCGCTCGACGGATTTGCGGTCAATCAGGTGAGCGATATCCAGCACCATCTTGCCGGTCTCGGTGACGCGGCAACTCACCTCTTCATCCAGGGGCATGAACTGACGATGCATCTGGAAGCTGACCGCACGAGCACGCGTCTGGCGCTCTCGCTGGCGTGAGGCGTTCTCGCGCAGGTTGGAGAGATATTCGCGGCCCACGCCCTCGGCAGGATGGGAGCGTTCGGCCTCGCGCCAGCAGGTATCGCTGACGGCGACCTTCAAGTGCATCTCGGTTTTGCCGCGCAACTTGTCGATATTACACAGAAACTGCCGCTGGTTGGAGCGAACTGACTTGCGCAGGCTCTCATCGTCCTGAAAGACGGTCCCGAAGCGGAAGGGCAAGACTGTCGAGTGCTGAAAGCAATCGGCAATGACCCGCGCGTGGTCGACCCCTGACTTCTGGCTGAGGGATTCCAGTGGGTTGTGCTCACTGACGATTACCGCCATATCACTGGCGGGGTAGAGAAAAACCAGGTTGCCGCTTACGCCTTGAACGGATTCAAGAGGAACTGGTTTACGATGGCGGGCTAAATTTGGAAATGCTTGCTTTTCACCAATGCAGTAGGCATACCATGCCATGTTGAGTCTCTCCGTGCGCGGTTTGTGCGTGTCGCCGCTGGTTGTTGAAGCTTGCCGACGCATACAACTGCATAACAGGCGGGGGACGCGGTCGATATGCTGACCCCGTGAAACTAACCGCATAGTAGTCTGCAGTATTCACAACTGGCAATTGATCCTTTGCGAAACAGGAGAAACGGGGGCTGTTTACCTGTAAATAATATTTATATAAGCAATATATATATTTGCGCTATTGAAAATTCGACTGCTTAAACGTTTTATCTTATTTGAAATAATAGGGTTGTCTTCATAATGTGAGAATCCTGATATGGGAAGGCGCTCTCAGGTTGAAAACAGGAGTTTACACTTCGTAGCCAAGGCGGACAGCACGTATCCAGCACTGGATGGACGCCGGGGGGCGGAAAATCAGCGCAGAGCTGGCCGCAGCGCGATGAGCCAGGCAAGGTTGGCCAGCAGAACGACGGCCAGAAGCAGAATTGCTGTCACAGCCAGCCGGTTAAATCTCTTGTGGATTTTGTCGAGCGCGGCCAGCATCTTTTCCTGATTTCGGGCCGCTTGCACGGTGGCGGACTTCAGCTCCGCTATCTGCCTTTGCAGCTCAGGAACAAGCTGCTCGCGGAGCTGGTCGAGCGGCAGGCTTTGGGCTGCTATCTGGGCGGATAACTTCTGCTGCCGGATTTGCAATTCGGCCAGAGCACGTTCGATGGGACCGAGATCGACGTGCGGCGTGGGAGGACCGTTGCGCGGGGCCACCAGATTCAGCGCAGCCGAGGCAAAGTTGCCGTCGAGCAGCGGCAGTAAGCGCTCCACCAGGGGCAGCGCAGCATTCAGCACAGTGCGTACGCGCTGAAAGCCCGAGGCTCTGTCTCCGGTATTGGCGGCCGAAGCAAGCGCTGCCGATGGCTGTCTGGGCGCGCTGGTTCTGTGAGCCGTGCCCGGGGCCTCAATTACTCCAGGTTCTTCTGCTCCGTTCATCTTTGCTCTCCATTGGTTTTAACTTGAGACTAGTTGCGATCATAAATCCTGCTGCCTGGATGAGCGTATGCAGCCATGCGCAACTTGCGCTTGAGGCGTAAAGCGCCAATTCTCGTTATGATGCTGGTTGGTTGACTTATTTTTGGGAGAAGCGCGTGAATCCTGTTTTTGCCCGTCTGCTGCGCAGCATGCAACGCAATATCCTGGCCGGAATCATTACCATCGGCCCGCTGTTTGTCACTTATCTAATCTTCAGTTTTCTGCTTGGCTTTCTGGCCCAGGCAGGGCTGCCACTGATCCAGCTCTTTGCAGCCATCTTTCCTCATAACTGGCTCAGCCATGCATGGTTGCAGTCGGTGTTGGCGGTGCTGCTGACGCTGGTAGTGCTATACGTAGTTGGCCGCGTCACTTCACAGGTGGTGGGCCAGCAGGCTTTCGCACTCTTCGAGGCTGCTTTGGAGCGGCTGCCGGTGGTTGCGAAGATTTATACGTCGGTTCGTCAGTTGCTGGACTCAATGATGGCCAAGAAGGAGTCGAGCCAGCGCGTGGTGCTGGTGGATTTTCCGATTGCTGGCCAGAAGAGCATCGGCTTTTTGACGCGGACGATGACGGATTCCATAACCGGCGAAGAGCTGGCCGCGGTGCTGTTGCCCAATGCGATCAACCCCACGTCGGCCTTTTTGCAGATTCTCCCCTATCGACTGGTCACCGAGACCGACCTGAACATGGAGCAGGCGATGAGCATGTTGATGACCGGCGGGGCCGTGGGGCCGGATGCGATTCAGTTTTCTGTCCCAGTGCTTGCCACAACGGAAGGCCTTGGAATCGTCCGAAAGGACGGAAGAGAATGAAGACGATCCCGTTTTTCTGGCGCGGGTTAATGGGTGCGACGACTGCTACTGTGGTCCTTGGGTTATCTCGCAAGCAGGAGAGATTCGTGCTCCCCTTCGAAATATGCAAGCTTTCCTGGAACAAATGACAGTATCGTTCCCCAATCGCTGGTAACGACGCTTTCTAGTGCGGCGTCAAGATCCATTTCACTGCGGTCAATGCGGGGATTTCCGGATATCACCCAGCAGGTTTTCCCCGCACTTTTCGAACGTAGTAGGCGTGAAATATTTTCGATTCCTTGAAGATGCCTTCCCCAAAGCGAGAGGCTAGGATCGACCTTCCAAGGTACTTCAATCGTAAACCTCTGATCAAACCATGAAAAGTTTGCTAGCTCACCAGTGAATTT
Organism: uncultured Acidobacteriaceae bacterium; assembly: GCA_963713645.1. GTDB lineage: Bacteria > Acidobacteriota > Terriglobia > Terriglobales > Acidobacteriaceae > Telmatobacter. The sequence goes on from CAVQMQ010000032.1 coordinate 580,130, forward strand.
CCTGCGGCTCTTCGGGTTAGCGATGAAGGATAGGAATCGCTCCTGTTTGTCACGCACCACAAACGATCTGATTGTGGCTTCCTCGTGTTCTGTGGCCACCGGTAGGTCACTCATATCCAGTTGCTCCTAAATCGCAATCCCCGCTGATCGATAAATCGCAGTAATATGCCGCATGTCGCGCAGGCCTTCTTCGCCGGGAGATTTTGGTTCCGTATTGTTCTGGATGCAATGGGAGAAATGCTCGGCCTGGGCCTGAAAGTGCGAGGGGTCGTGCGTGGTGTCGGGCAGATCGAGTTGCGTGCCGGCAAGATCGGCGCGCAGATGCTGGCCCTCGTAATTGAATGCAGGGCGCATTTCAAGCCATCCCTTCGATCCGTAGACGCGGTAGTAGCCCTGCATATTTGTGCCATAACTTGTATTGCAACTGGCGACGATGCCGGAGGGGAACTTCATCGTCCAGGAGACATTTTCTTCAACTTGATAGAAGCGGCCGTCGTCGTCGGTGGTTGAAGCGAAGGCGGAGATATGCTCCGGCTCTTCGCGGGTGAGATAGCGGCAGGCGTTGAGCGAGTAGATGCCGACGTCGAAGAGCGGGCCTCCGCCGGCAAGCTGCTTGTTGAGCCGCCATTCGCCGCGAGCAATGTTGAAGCCGAAGCTGCTGTCGATGGCCTGTACCTGGCCCAGATTGCCATCGCGGATGAGCTGGACTGCGAGCAGGTTCATCGGCTCATAGTGGCAGCGGTAGGCGATCATCAGCTTGACGTTGGCGGCTTTGCAGGCCGCGATCATCGCTTCGGCGTCGGCGACTGTTGTAGACATGGGCTTTTCGCATAGCACATGCTTGCCGGCTTTTGCGGCGCGAATTGTGTACTCGGCATGCATCGAGTTTGGCAGTGCGACATAGACGGCATCAACGGATTTGTTGTGCGCGATCTCATCGAAGTTCTCGTAGCTATAAATCGAGCTGGAGGGAACGCCGTATTGCGCGGCGATGCGCTCGGCCTTGTCGCGATGACCGCTGACCAGTGCAGTGATGCGCGAGTTGGATGTATCGAGAACGCCGCGTAGAAAGTGATCGGCGATGCGCCCCAGGCCGATGACGGCATAACCAATTTTCGCTTCTGAATTTTGAGCGCGGAGCGCGGGAATGAATTGTGCGGCCAAGCCCATCGCGCCCAATTTCGTAAAATCTCTGCGGGTAAAATTCATCGGTCAATCCTCTTTTAGTACGCGAATCAACTATAAACGGCGTCCTTGGCTCTCTGCCAACGTGCGCTGGACTTGCGTTGGTCTGTGCGCCTACCATCCCCTTTATGGATTTTGTGATTCTGGATGGCCAGGCGTTGACGCTGGCGGAGATTGAAGCCGTTGCGCTGCAAAATTGGCCTGTAGCAATTGCGCCCGCGGCACGTGAGCGCGTAACGCAGAGCAGGGAACTGATTGAAGAGATTCTCGCGGCCGGGCAGACGGTTTATGGCGTCAACACCGGATTTGGCAAGCTCTCGGATGTGCGTATTCCCGACGACAAGCTGGCGCAGTTGCAGGCCAACCTGGTGCGCAGCCATGCGGGCGGGGTGGGCCAACCGCTTTCGGAAGGCGAATCGCGGGCAATGCTGCTACTGCGAGCCAATGTGCTGGCCAAGGGTTTCAGCGGCTGCCGTCTTGCGCTGGTTGAATTGTTGGTCGTGCTGTTGAATGCCGGTGTGCATCCGGTGATCCCCGAGAAAGGCTCGGTGGGCGCGAGCGGTGACCTTGCTCCGCTGGCGCATCTGGCGCTGGTGGTCATCGGCGAGGGAGAGGCCTTCTATCGCGGCGAGCGAGTCGCAGGCGGCGAGGCGCTGCGGCGCGCGGGTTTGCAGCCGCTGCGACTGGAAGCCAAAGAGGGGCTTGCGCTGCTGAATGGCACGCAGGCAATGACTGCCGTGGGCGCGCTAGCTACAGTTCGCGCCGTGCGCCTGACAAAGCTTGCCGATCTCGCCGGAGCGATGAGCCTGGAGGCGCTGATGGGCACTCCGGCGGCATTCGATCCGCGGATTCATCAGGCGCGGCCTCACACGGGGCAGATAGCCTCTGCTGAAAATCTGATCCGGCTGCTGGCGGATTCGGAGATACGCGAGTCGCACCGCGATCATGACAACCGCGTGCAGGATGCTTATTGCCTGCGCTGCATGCCGCAGGTTCATGGCGCAGCGCGTGGAGTGCTCGGTCATGTGGCTGGAGTGCTGGAGATTGAGGCTGGATCGGCGACGGATAATCCTCTCGTATTCCCAGAGTCCTCATCCAGAACACCAAACGGCGGAGCCGTGCTGTCGGGGGGGAATTTTCACGGAGCGCCACTGGCCTACGCATTTGACTACGCGGCGATTGCGCTGACCGATCTAGCCAGCATCACCGAGCGGCGCATTGACCGGCTGCTGAATCCTGACATCAACGAAGGGCTGCCGGCTTTCCTTTCGCCCGATCCGGGGCTCTCGTCGGGCTTCATGATCGCGCAGATTGTGGCTGCGGCGCTGATCAACGAGTGCCAGGTGCTGGCGCATCCGGCGTCAACGGGGAGTATCCCCACAGACGGTGGCAAGGAAGATCATGTTTCGATGGGCATGACAGGTGCGCTGAAACTGCGGCAGATTGTGGAGAATGCCGAGCGGGTAGTGGCGATTGAGTTGATGTGCGCCGCGCAGGCGCTGGAGTTTCGATTGCCGCTGAAGCCGAGCCGCGAGGTGGAACGAGCTCATCACGCGATTCGCACAGTCGTCCCGCGATTAGAGGAGGACCGCGTACTTGCCGGGGATATTGATGCGTTGGCTGCTGCGGTGCGGGGCGGCGTGTTTAATGAGTGGTGCGAGAATTAGTTCGTCGCGTTCGATCTGCGTCGAGTGAATTCTGAGCGTTTTTGAGCGCCAACTTGAGGGTTCGGGAGACAGGTAATCCGGTCCGCAAAACCGTGTGTGGGAGAATATCTGTGGGTTCCCGAAGGGACGTCCTATCCGAGTATCCTGCCATTTTGAGGTCTCTTATTACTAATTGCACCGGACATGAGGCAATTTTCGGAGTGGGTTTCACGGGGTGTATTTGGAGTTAACACCATTAAAATGAAATACATATAAAGACCTCTACGCTTTGGGGACGGATACAAAAGGAATTGGAGGTAAAACATTTTACTATTGATTTTTGAACAAAATATCCTTAAAATAGGAGTCTGTAATAGTCCCCTGGACCGATTGGGTCCCCCACCCCCCGCGTTGAGCGGTCAGCAGGGGAAATGCAAGAAAATTACCGATCGTAAAGGACATCAAATCGATGGCAAAGCGTCGTGGAAATCCGAATTGGGGCAAGCCGGAGCCCATAGGCCCAGTTGTGCCCACAGTGACCTCCTTTGAGCAGATTGTCAAGGAGTTCAAACTGAGTCCTGACCAGTATATCCGGTCGACTCGTTTACGTGAGTGGGCGCGCCGTAACAAGAACTCCAAGTATATCCCTGAGGCGCTGTTGGAGGCCTGGGGTTTTGAGATTGAATCGACTTTGTAGGCCTAATTTCAAGTTCTATTTCACAAAAGCGCTGCCCTCGGGCGGCGCTTTTGCTGTTCGGGGAAGCAGTTTCTGCGAAGACATCCTCTGAACACCTGAATTGGCACTAGAAAAAATTACAAAGTTTTGCGAAGGAATCCAGCTCAATCAACTGCTGTCTTTCCGGCGCGGGGTCTAGCTCGGCGTGCTCCAGCATCCAGGTGTCTTTGTGGGAGATGAAAACGGCGTGGAGTCCGGCAGAAAGGGCGGGGTTGATGTCGCTCTTGGGGCTGTTACCGATCATCCAACTGGTATGCGGCGCCAGCTCATGGCGACTGATAATTTCCTTGTAAGTTGCGGGGTCTTTCTCCTTGACAATTTCTACCGCAGAAAAATATTGAGATAGGCCGGATCGAGCGAATTTATCGGCCTGCTCGGCGTGGTTGCCTTTGGTCATCAGGATGAGGCGGTGTCTCGTCGCCAGCGCTCTCAATGTTTCCAAAACGCCGGGCAGTAACTCAATTTCTTTCTCACCTATGGCCGCGGCAAAGCGGAGAACCTGCTGACGGTCTTCTTCAGTGACCGGCGAATGACTCAGCCGCTCAAAGCAGCGCACCAGAGATTGGGAAAAGCTGCTGAGTCCGTAGCCGTGGGCGAGAATCGTCTCACGTTCACAGACGTTGAGCGCTTGGCGCACCTCGGCGGGTGTGTACTGCTGGTGGTCGAGATAGCTGATGAAGGCGGCGATGGCTTGCTCGAAGTAGACATTGTTTTCCCAAAGCGTGTCGTCGGCGTCGATGAGCAGGGCTTGGCCTGGAGGAATTTGCGGCATGTGTTTATCGTACAGAATGCAGCGCTGGAGTTGAAAAATTCGTGTCTTCCCTGGTCCCCAAGTGCAAGGGACCAGGGGCACCCATTTTTGTTGATCAGATGAGGAGGACCGGGCATAAAGGAGACAGCTGAGTGGGTCCCTACTGGATGCGCTCGAAGCGGAAACCGGCTTCGCGCAGCGCGTGGCTGATGGCGGTGATGTGGGTTGCGCCGCGGGTTTCGAGGGTGACGTCGATGACGGTTTCGCCCAGGCTTACGCCGTAGTAGGCGCGGTTGTGGATGGTTTCGACGATGTTGGCGCGCTCGCGGGCGAGGATCTGGGTGAGTTGAAGCAGCGCGCCGGGGCGGTCCTGCAGATAGACGCGCATGCGCAGCAGGCGTCCGTCTTTGACCAGGCCGCGCTCGATGATTTTGGCCAGCAGGGTGACGTCGATGTTGCCGCCGCAGACCAGCACGACGGTGCGGCGATGGCGAAGGTTGGTCTTGGACTGCACAACCGCGGCGAGAGCGGCCGCGCCCGCGCCTTCGGCCAGGGTCTTCTCCTGCTCGAGCAGCATGAGGATGGCGCTGGCGATCTCTTCGTCGTCGACGGTGACGATCTCATCGACGTAGCGGCTGACCAGCGGCAGGGTGAGGTCGCCGGCGCGGCGGACGGCGATGCCGTCGGCGATGGTGGCCTCGGCGGCGATGGTGACGGGTGCGCCGGCCTCGCGGGCGCGCAGCATCGAGGGCAGCTTCTCCGGCTCGACGCCGATGACGCGAATTTTCGGATTGGTCTCCTTGAGGGCGCAAGCGATGCCGCCGATGAGTCCGCCGCCGCCGATGGGAACGACGACGGCTTCGATGTCGGGAACCTGTTCGAGCAGTTCGAGGCCGATGGTGCCCTGGCCGGCAGATGACCTCCGCGTCGTCGAAGGGATGGATGAAGGTGCGGCCTTCTTCGATGCGGCGGCGCAGAGCCTCTTCGCAGGCTTCGTCGTAGCTTGCGCCGTGAAGAATGACCTCTGCGCCGAAGCGCGCGCGTGGCGGCGACCTTGATCTGCGGCGTGGCCAGCGGCATGACGATCTGCGCGCGAATGCCGCGGGCCGCGGCGTGGAAGGCGACTCCCTGCGCGTGATTGCCGGCGCTGGCGGCGATGACGCCGCGCTTGCGCTCGGCCTCGATTCAGCGTGAGCAGCTTGTTGAGCGCGCCCCGCTCTTTGAAGGAGCCGGTGCGCTGCAGGTTTTCAAGCTTCAGGTGCAGGGGCAGGCCGGTGAGCTCGGAGAGATCGTGCGAGAGCTGGCAGGGCGAGACGTAGATGGCCTCGCCGATGCGCGCGCGGGCTGCCTGAATGCTGGTTAGGGTGACGTTGGGCAAAGGCAGTTCTCCTCCTGAGGATGAATGTAATCATATCGAAAACTGTGATTTACGCTGGCAGAGTGTGGGACGAAGCGGAGCTGCGGCAGGGAAGTGAACGCGGCGGGGTGGGAGGACGATGCTCATGACTCTAAAATGACGCCTGTGGCCATAAAATAGAGTCATGCTGATTGAAGGCGTTTTTGCGGCGGTTGCCACTCCCTTTTACCCGGATGAGCGGGTGTATTTTCGCAAGCTGGAAGCCAATATTGCGCGTTATTCGCGGAGTTTGCTCTCCGGGCTGCTGCTGCTGGGGTCAACAGGCGAGGCTGTGGCGCTGGACGATGCAGAGTCGCGCGAGGTGCTGCGTGTGGCCGCCGATGCCGCCGCGCCGGAGAAGGTGCTGATCGCCGGCGTGGGCCGGGAGAGCGTGAAAGCGACGGTGGAGCTGGCTGAGGCCGCAGCGGGATTTGGATACGACGCAGTGCTGGTGCGGACGCCGACGTACTACGCCGGGCAGATGAGCGAGAAAGCGGTGCTGCATTACTTCCGCAGCGTAGCGGACCGTTCGCCGCTTCCGGTGCTGCTGTATAACATTCCCCGCTGCGTGCCGTACGAGATTCCGATTGCGGTGATTGCCGAGTTGGCGCAGCATCCGAACGTCATCGGCATCAAGGACTCAAGCGGCGATGCGGAGCGGCTTCGCGCGACCGTGGAAGCTACACGCAATGCCTATCGGCGCACGGTGAAAGTGACACCGGTATTCGACGCGGTGACTGGGCGAATGCTGAAGCCGAAGACGCAGGCTGCATCGGAGAGTACGTTTATCTCTGTTGGAGACCTGGCGGGTGGCGTTGGCATTGCTGCCGCACCGCCTGTCGAAGCGATCAAGACGCGCACCAAGGAGATTGGCTTTCAGGTACTCTCCGGCGCTGCAGGCAAGCTGCTGCCTTCGCTCGAAGCAGGAGCCACGGGAGCGGTCCTCGGATTTGCCGCATGTGCTCCGCAGGCGTGCCAGGAGATTTACCTGGCCTGGAAGGATCACGACCTGAAGCTGGCCGAGGAAAAGCAGCAACGGATTCTCGCTGCCAATCAGCGCATTGTGAGCGAGCTGGGAATCAGTGGCGTGAAGTACGCCTGCGACTTTAACGGCTACTATGGCGGCAAGCCGCGCAGCCCGCTGTTAGCAGCAACAGCGGGCGAGAAGGCGGAGATAGAGACGCTGCTGACGACGATTCGCAACTGATGACTGCTGCTTACCGGGAGGTGGCGCAGTTGCCGATTCCTCGTACGCGACGCAAGGTGACCAATGTTCAGAACGCTTTCGGCTATTTTCATCTTCGTATTCTGCGGTTTTTTGGAAGCGCAACAGGCATCTGCTCCATCGCAGCCCGCTCCCAGCGTCGTACCTGTTCCCGAAAGCCCCGGCGCTGCGTTCCAGTTCACAAAAGTGGATGAAAATCTTCGGGCCGAGGCCGAGGCCGTCGATGAGCAGTACGAAAAGAGAGGTCTGGTACTCCACGATCCGGGCCTGCAGCCGTATATCGACTCCGTGGGCAACCGCGTTCTCGGCGACCGGCCCGTGCCGGAAAAAGTCACCTATCGCTTCCTGGTCCTGAGCGACCCTGTTGTCAACGCTTTCGCATTGCCCAACGGATCGGTATACATCACCACCGGCCTGCTGGGACTGCTGGAAAACGAGGCGCAGTTAGCGGGGGTTCTGGGCTACGAGACGGCGCACATCTATGAGCGGCACCCGTATATTGAAAATCGAAGCATCCGCAAGAAGGCCGTCGCCGCGGAGGTCATTCAGTTAGCCGCCGCTTCCATCCCCGGCGGTTATGCCGCATTGCTGGTCAAGATCGGCACCACCAATGTGAGTACTTTGTTGCTGGTGGAAAGCGTGTACGGTTATTCGCGCGAATTGGAGAGCCAGGCCGACCGCGACGGGCTGGCAGCCATGACCGTTGCGGGGTATGATCCTCACGCCATGGCCGCGACTTTCGAACTGTTTGACCAGGACAGAACCCTGGAGTATGAAGCCCGCCCTCCCTTCTATCACGATCATCCGGATCTGGCCGACAGGCGGGAGAAGGCCCTTGCCTTTGCCAGCGCCCACACGCCGATTGGCGCGCGAACGGGAGTCAAGAAGGACTACATCACAGCTGTTACGCCGGCCATCCTAGCCGACATCAACACCGACCTCGAAAGCCGTCGTCCGCGCACAGCATTGGCCCGCGCTACCCGGCTCGTGAACACATTCCCAAGCGACCCGCGCTATCAGGTGCTGCTTGGCGACTCGTATCGCGCGTTGGGAGCCAAATCGGCTGCTCCGACTGCCGACGAGCTCACGCCCGGAGGCGAGGGTAAGCAGCGCAAGCAGGTGCTGAATATGAGCGAGGAGGAAGAGCAGAAGGCTTTGCTGAAATCTCCCGCCGGCCAGACAACGCTCAAAGAGAACCAAGCGAAGGCGGAAAAGGCATTCTTTGACGCGATTGAAATCGATTCGAAGTATGCGCTCTCCTATCGCGAGCGTGGCTTCCTTTACCAGGATGAGTCCCGCTTTGCGGATGCAGCGATTGATTACCGGCATTATCTTCAACTGGTGGCTGCAAACAGCCTCGACCGGCTGCGCATAACGCGCCGTCTTGCTGAAGTTGAAAAGCTGCAAGCCGCCGTGGCGCATTAATCGATGGCCCGATCTGTTTTGGAATTATGAAATAGCCGCTCTCTCTCGAAAGGGGATTCTGATGAAACTCGGAGGTCGAATGACCCTGGCCTGCGTGACTGCCCTATTGGTTTGTCTTCCCGCCTCGACTGCCTTCTCTTTGACTCTTCCGATGACGTCGTATTGGGCCGAGCACAAGGTCACTTCCGGCAAATTCGCCATCCATTCCGCATGCATGATGCCGCCTGAGGGCCATCTCACCCGGATCGGGATGAAAGGCGCTGAAGGGATGAGCAAGGAATCAGAGGCCTGGGCTGAGGGCCTTGAGGCTCTCGTCGAGTCGCGGCTCAAAGCAGACGGCATCGCGATCACTTCCGCTGCGAATCCGCTTTCGAGTGGCGCATCGAACGATGAAATTCGCGGTGCGATCTCTCAAATCCAGCAGAAGTTTTCCTCCGTCTCGCCCCTGATGAGGAAGAAGCCGGGACAGATTGCAAAGTCGGCCTACACGCTCGGCGACCAAGTTGGAGTGCTGCCATGCTCGGAGAATTCCGAGATTCTGGTCTTTGTTCAAGGCGTGGGTCAGGTGCTTAGCCAAGGCCGCTCGACGACGACATTCCTTGTTGGTGGTCCGGCGGAAGATGCTGTTCTCTTGGTGACCATCGCCGATGCCAAAACCGGTGAGATTCTCGGCTTCATTCAGGTGTATCCCAATGACGCTTCGTTTCTGGAACCTGAAGATGCATTTGGCCAAAAGCTCGGCTGTCAGCTTGCAAACATGAATGTTGGTTCGGCGCGCAAGAACGCCCAAGGATGCGATCAGTAGACGCGCAGAAGACCGGAGCAGCGGATTCGGTCGGAAGCAGTCTTGTAGCCCACTCCGAATGATTGAAAAGAGATTCTTGGCGGCCGGGTGCGCATGTGGAAACTGCACAGCGACCTGCTTGCCGCATCGCAGCCCGACGATGCTCGGCTGTGATACTCTGCCCTGTTTGGGATGGGGAGGCGGTTGGCGATGAAGCAGCGGCGGATATTTTCCTTGTTGAGTAAATGCGGGCTGGTTGTGTTGATGATCGCGGGCCTCGTGCAAGCAGCCTTTGCGCAGGCGGATTATCCTTTCCGCGACCCAAAGCTGGGCGACGACCAGCGCATTGCCGATCTGCTGGGCCGGCTGACGCTGGAGGAAAAAATCCAGCTGATGTCGCGACCATCCGAAAATTCCCGGCTGGGCCTTGTCTTCTCCGGCCAGGTGGAAGGGTTGCACGGACTGGCGCTGGGCGGGCCGGGCGGGTGGGGGGCCGAGAGGCCGGCAGCCGCTGCCGACGACGACGTTTCCGCAGGAAAAAGGACTGGGCGCGACCTGGGACCCGGAGCTGCTGAAGAAGATTGCATCGCTGGAGGGCTACGAGGCGCGCTACGACTATCAGAATCCCCGTCTATGATCGCGGCGGCGTCGTGGTGCGCGCGCCCAATGCCGACCTGAGCCGCGATCCGCGCTGGGGCCGCACGGAAGAGTCGTACGGCGAAGACCCGTTTCTCGTCGGCACGCTGACGGTGGCATTTGTCGCAGGGCTGCAGGGGCCCGACCCGAAGCACTGGCAGGCGGCTTCGCTGATGAAGCATTTTCTGGCCAACGAAAACGAGGACGGCCGCGCTTCACACCTCGTCGGATTTCGATGAGCGGCTGTTTCGCGAGTACTATTCGGTGCCCTTCCGCATGGGCTTTGAGCAGGGCGGTTCGCGGGCGGTGATGGCCGCGTACAACTCGTGGAACGGCACGCCGATGATGATTCATCCGGTGCTGAAAGACGTGATGATCAAGGAGTGGGGCAACGATGGGCTGATCTGCACGGATGGCGGCGCGCTGGGCCTGCTGATTACCGCGCACAAGAGCTTTCCCGACAAGGAGCACGGCGTGGCGGCGGCGGTGAAGGCGGGGATCAATCACTTTCTCGACACCTATAAAGACGATCTGGCCAAGGCGCTCAAGGATGGCTTGCTGACTGAAGCGGATATGGACGCGTCGCTGAAGAATCTGCTGCGCGTCTATCTGCGGCTGGGCGAGATGGATCCGCCGGGAGTCGATCCGTACGCGAAGATCGGCGTCGAAGACGCAGCGGCGAGCTGCCGCCGTGGGAGCGGGAGTCGAGCAAGGCGCTGGCGCGGCTGGCGACAGACGAGTCGATCGTGCTGCTGAAGAACGAGAACAACACGCTGCCGCTGGACCGGACCAAGCTGAAGACGATTGCGGTGATCGGGCCGTGGGCCGACCAGGTGCTGCTGGATTGGTACAGCGGAACGCCGCCGTATTCGGTGAGCGCGCTGGAGGGGATTCGCGAGGCGGCGGGCAAGGACGTGAAGGTGCTGTTCGCCGACGGCTCGAACCCGGCCGAGGCCGCGGCGCTGGCCGCGAAGGCCGATGTGGCGATCGTGGTGGTCGGCAATCATCCGGAGTGCAATGCGGGATGGGATCAGTGCCCGACGCCATCGAACGGCAAAGAAGACGTGGACCGCAAGACGATCGTGCTGGAGCAGGAAGAGCTGGTGAAGCAGGTCTTCGCCGCGAATCCGCAGACGATTGAGGTGCTGCGCTCGAGCTTTCCGTATGCAATTGTCTGGAGCCAGGAGAATGTGCCGGCGATTGTGCACATGACGCACAACAGCCAGGAAGAAGGTCATGGGCTGGCCGATGTGCTGTTTGGCGACTACTCGCCGGCGGGCCGGCTGACGCAGACCTGGCCCACGGGCGACGCGCAGTTGTTGCCCGATCATGGACTACAACCTGCTGCATGGGCGGACTTATCTTTACAGCAAGCAGAAGCCGCTCTATGCGTTTGGCTATGGGCTCAGCTATACGAGCTTTGCCTATGAGGGAATGCAACGTGAGCGCGCCCAAGGTGGCTGCCGATGGCAGCGTGCAGGTGACAGTGAAGGTGAAGAATACCGGACAAGCGCGCGAGCGATGAGGTGGTGCAGCTCTATGTGCAGCATCTGGGCTCGGCGGTGCGAGCGGCCGCAGCTGGAGCTGAAGGGATTCGAGCGGGTGCGCATTGAGGCTGGAGCGGAGCAGGATGTGACGTTGGAGTTGAAGCCGCGCGATCTGGCCTACTGGGACGAGGCAAAGCACGCCTGGCGGGTAAAAAAGGAAGATGTTCGGGTACTGGCCGGAGGCGCAAGCGATAACTTGCCTGTGCAGGCGGTTTTCAGCGTATCGACTGAGGGGAGCTTTACAGAGGGGGATTCCAAACCGTAAGGACGGAAAGAAATTCAGTGGTGCGCGGTGAAGGATTCGAGCTATTGACTGCGAAACGACTTACGCCAGATCGAGAAGTGAAGAAACAAGGCCGTCGTCATGAATTGCATGACGACGGCCTCATTTTCTCTGCTATCTGCAACTGCGGTATCAGCCGTTATTGAGCCGTGTAATAGCGGACGTAGTCCACCATCATCGGTTGAGGATTGGTGAGGTCGGCAGTGGAACCACCGAGGGTGCCACCGACAGCCACATTCAAGAGCAGGAAGAGATCTGCGTTGAATGGCCAGGTATCCCCTGA
>CAVQMQ010000033.1:0-247848 GCA_963713645.1 uncultured Acidobacteriaceae bacterium
GCAGTGGTCGAGCAGTTCGCCGCAACGGCCAACAGCAGCGGCGATATCGTGATCGCCTTCACCAACGGCGCTAAAGATCAACCGATGTTCAATGGCATCGAGGTGCTCGGCTCATCCTCTGGCAGTTGCACCAGTGTGCCTTCAGCGCCAGCCGGGTTGACGGCAACCGAGGTTTCCTCCACCGCCGTTAACCTGAACTGGGTGGCTGTAACTCCTCCGGCAAGCTGCAGCATCAGTTCTTACAGCGTCTACCGCAGTACAACTAGCGGCTTCACGCCGGGAGCTGCCAACCTGATCGCCAGTGGGGTTACCGGTACGACTTACTCCAGCACCGGCCTATCTGCTTCAACGACCTATTACTACGTAGTCGAAGCAGTTGATACAGACGGCATATCGGCTGCCTCGGCGCAGGCCAGTGCTGAGACCGGACCATCTCCGTCGTGCTCAAACGTATCCTCTGCTCCGGCCGGTTTGACGGCCACCGACTCATCCTCCAGTGCTATTGGATTGAGCTGGACGGCAGTCACTCCTCCGGCTAACTGCAATATCAGCTCCTATACCGTCTACGGCAGTACAACCAGCGGGTTTACGCCGTCGTCAAGCAACCTCGTCGCCAGTGGCGTTACTGGCACAACTTACTCCAGCACTGGCCTAACTGCTTCGACGACTTACTACTACGTTATTGAAGCAGTCGATGCAGATGGCACATCACCTGCATCAGCGCAGGCAACTGCCACGACCCAAGCACCGAACTCTGATTTTGTGGCAATCGCCTGCGGCGGACCAGCGGAAAGTAACTCGGGAGGCGGAGATTACTCCTTTGTTGCCGACGAGGATTTCAGTGGCGGAGGGGATAACTCTCCAGTTACCGCAACCATCAACCTGACCCAGCCCGGCGTCAACGCTGCACCTGTGGGGGTCTATCAACACGGACGCGCTGGAGCCTCGACTTACACGATTCCAGGACTTACCGCCGGCAGTCAGCATACCGTGCTGCTGCATTTTGCCGAGACTTACTTTTCAGCGGCCGGTGACCGTGAATTCAACGTCGCTATCAACGGAACAACCGTGCTGACCAACCTGGACATCTACGCTACGGTAGGCAAAAACGCTGCCCTGCTTGAAACCTTCACGGCAACCGCCAACAGCAGCGGACAGATCGTCATCGCCTTTACTGCGGGTGCTGCCAATCAGCCTTTGGTCATGGGAATCGAAATTCGGTAACCATGCCAGTTAGGGCCGGCAGTGGTAGCCGCTGCCGGCCTTATTTTCCCAAAAACGCCATGTGAAGAGAGCGATCTCAACACCAAATATTCAGCAGTTAACAAATCAAGGAGCCAGTTGTGAATTACGATTTCAATACAGAGTACGCCGTGGACGAAAGAATCCAATCGGCATTGAGACATTTTACGAAAGTGACAAGCATGCACCTTTCCGCTAAACGAGCTTTGTTAGTAGTGGTGGCAATATGCGCACTGTGCGCACCCGTGTTGCACGCTCAATGGACACAGGTTTGGGGCGGTGACTTTACAGGCGCGGCCAACACCACATATAACCATGCCAACTGGTGGAACGATGTTCAGCCAACTGCGGTGTGGGGCGATGGGACGATTCAAAATACCAGCGATAACCTGCAAAATGTCTATCTCGATGGCAACGGCGATCTCGTCATTGCCATGACGTATAACGCCGGCAATGCCGTCCCTTACACATCGGCAAGGTTAACTAGCACTTATGCTGCTGGACCTTATGGAAGAATGGACGCGCGGATTCAAAATCCGTCCGCGGTAGGCATGGGAGCGGCTTTCTGGGCGTTGGGCGCCAATGCTTATCCTGCCGCTACCGCGCCTGGCACGGCGAATCCAAGTACCGCAGGCGGCGTTCCCTGGCCCTGGTGCGGCGAGTTGGACATGATGGAAATCCAGGCGGCCACCAGCCAGCACAATGGATCCACCATCCACGGTGGACAGACTGACTCTCAGACGAGTTATGAGTACGGCGGCCTGAGTGCAACAGTCAATTTAACAGGCACGGCCACATTCGATAACGGCTTCCATATTTTCAGCACCGAGTGGGGTCCCTACGAGATGGTTTATCTGCTGGACGGCGTGCAATATGGCGCTGTCAATCTGTCGTATCTAGGCGCGACTGATCAGTGGGAAATGAACCAGCCAATCAACTTCATTCTCAGCTCTGGAATTGGCGGGAATGGCGGAACACCGAATGGAACTGGATTTCCGTCCAGCATGGTGATCAATTACGTCAATTACTCGCAGCTGACTGCCGGAGCACCTGCCCCAGTTACGGGACTTACAGCCACCTCAGCCAACAGCAATGCGGTTACGCTTTCATGGACGGCAAGTACAACCTCAGGTGTTACCTATGACATCTATGCAAGTACAACTCCGGGGACGCCGAACAGCCAGGCCAACCTTGTCGCGCAGCAGGTAACGGGCAGCCCATACGTAAATACGGGCTTGCAGCCTAACACGACCTACTACTACTCAGTTGTAGCAGCCAATTTTGGCGGTGAATCCAGCACATCCAATGCAACAGTAACCACCCAGGCACCGGGAAACAGCACCGGCATGCAGTTAAGTGCCGGCGGCTATGCTGTGGGAACGTTTATGAATTCCAACCCGCCGGGTCCGGCGGTTGCGGGTGCGGTGGGTCCAGCGCCATTTGTCCTTGGTGGCAACACGAATTACCACTACAACATTGGCCCGCCGGCAGCCCTGTCCGCAGTCAACACCTCGCAGGTCACCGATCCTGCGCCGCAGGCGGTATATAACACCGAGCGCTGGGGCGCGGCTGCATGGACTATCTCCGGCCTGAACCCACTGGCGGGTTATAGCGTCCGCCTGCACTTCGTGGAGTGGGCTCATACAGCCGCAGGTCAGCGTAATTTCAACGTATCCATCAATAGCGATCAGGTCCTGACCAATTTCGACATCTTCGCAAATGCCGGCGCAGCGGCAACGGCCATTGTGGAAGAGTTTTACACTACAGCGGATGAGAACGGCATCATCGAAATTCAAACCAGCGCCGGAACCACGACCGTCGTGGATCTGAATCCCACCATCAATGCGATTGAGATTATCCCTGCCACCGGCAGCAATCCGGTGGGAGCAACTGCTGGTGCCACAACCGACCTTGCAATCAACTCAGGCGGTCCGCCAGAGGGTAGCTTTGTTGCCGATGAAATGTTCAATGGGGGCGACACCGCCACATCGACTGCAGCAGTCACGACCAATGCAAACTCAGCTCCGGCAGCAGTCTACCTGTCCGAGCGCTATGTGCCTTTCACATATATTCTCACTGGTCTGGTTTCTGATGCGTCGTATACCGTCAAAATGCATTTCGCAGAGACGTATTGGACCGCAGCTGGTGAGCGAATCTTTAGTGTATCGCTCAACGGAAAGTATGCATTTAACGATCTGGATGTGTTCAAGACAACAGGCGGGCAGAATATCGCATACGATCCGCAATTTACCACCACAGCCGACAAGTATGGTCAAATCATTGCGCAGTTCATCTACGGTGGCGCTGATCAACCCTTCATCAGCGGTATCGAAGCGGTTGAAACCAGCGGCCCTGCTTGCAGCGCAATTCCCTCAGCGCCGACAGGATTGAGCGCGACCGCGACTTCGGCCAGCGCGATCGCTCTGAGTTGGTCTGCAGTTACTCCTCCAGCGAACTGCACCATCAGCTCTTACAACATTTATCGCAGCACAATCAGCGGCTTTACACCTGCTTCGGCCAATCTCGTTGCCAGCGGAGTTACGGGGGCTACGTATTCAAACACCGGTCTCGCTGTTTCTACTACTTACTACTACGTTGTCGAAGCGGTGGACGCAGACGGCTCCTCCGGACCCTCAACGCAGGCGAGTGCAACCACACAGACCGGTGCGGGCAGACTGCAGCGCAGTTCCGTCTGCACCGACTGGCGTGACCGCGACAGCGGCTTCGTCGAGCGCAATCGGTTTGAATTGGACAGCAGTCACTCCTCCGGCGAACTGCACCATCGGTTCTTACAATGTGTATGGCAGCACGACCGGCGGATTCACTCCGGGAGCGGGCAACCTGATCGCGAGTGGATTGACAAGCACGAGCTACTCCCATACTGGCCTGTCCGCTGCAACAACTTACTATTACGTTGTCGAGGCGCTGGATTCATTCGGTTCATCAGACTGCCTCTGCACAGCAGTCAGCAACAACGCAATCGACGGGCTCAGGAACGGAGATCGTAGCCATCGCAGCCGGCGGACCGGCAGAAAACAACTCCGGCGGCGGAGATTACTCTTTTGTTGCCGATGAGGATTTCAGCGGAGGAGGAGCGAATGCGGCAGTTACTGCCACCATTAGCCAGACTCAACCCGGAGCCAATGCAGCACCTATGGGGGTCTATCAACATGGGCGCGCCGGAGCTTCAACTTACACCATTCCCGGACTGACTGCGGGCGCTTCGTACTCTGTTCTGCTGCACTTCGCCGAGACGTACTTTACGGCAGCAGGCAGCCGCGAGTTCAATGTGGCCATCAACGGCACGACTGTATTAACCAATCTCGATGTCTATTCTACTGTGGGCAAGGATGCGGCGCTGCTCGAGACGTTCAACACTGCGGCTAACAGCAGCGGCCAGATCGTAATTGCACTTACCGTGGGCGCAGCTGACCAGCCGCTGATCATGGGCATTGAAATCCGCGGCGCATCCAGTGGAAGCTGCTCCGCAGTTCCATCTGCTCCAACAGGATTGACAGCGACAGCATCCTCTTCGAGCGCAATCGGTTTGAGCTGGTCGGCAGTCACTCCACCGGCGAACTGCACTGTCAGTTCTTACTCGATCTACGGCAGCACCACCAGCGGATTTACCCCGTCATCAAGTAATCTGATTGCCCACGGAATTACAGGCACAACCTACTCCAACACTGGCCTATCTGATTTAACCACATATTACTATGTGGTTGAGGCGGTTGACGCGGACGGTTCATCGGCCGCATCCACGCAGGCAAGCGCGAAGACGCAGGCCGCGTCGTGCTCTGCGGTTCCATCTGCTCCAACAGGGCTGACGGCAACTGCATCTTCGTCGAGCGCCATCGGCTTGAGTTGGTCGGCAGTCACCCCGCCGGCAAACTGCACCGTTAGTTCCTACTCGGTCTACGGCAGCACCACCAGCGGGTTTACGCCCGGATCGGCGAACCTGATCGCGAGCGGAGTTACTGCAATAACATACTCCAACACCGGCCTTGCAGCCTCGACTACTTACTACTACGTGATTGAGGCAGTCGATGCAGACGGCTCATCGGCGGCCTCAACCCAGGCTTCCGCAATCACGCAGGCCGCCAGCGGAAGCACAGAGGTCGTGGCCATCGCTGCCGGCGGTCCGGCGGAAAGCAATTCTGGCGGAGGAGATTATTCCTTCGTGGCCGACGAGGACTTTAGCGGCGGTGGGGATAACAGCGCAGTAACTGCCACCATCAGCTTAACTCAGCCAGGAACGAACGCTGCACCGATGGCGGTCTACCAGCACGGCAGGGCCGGAGTCTCGACTTACACCATTCCGGGACTGACCGCAGGCGCTACTTATACCGTTCTGCTGCACTTCGCGGAAACCTACTTCACCGCGGCGGGAAGCCGTGAGTTCAACGTGGCCATCAACGGCACAACCGTGCTCACCAACCTTGACATCTACGGCGCTGTCGGTAAGGATGCGGCGCTGCTCGAGAGCTTCAACACCACTGCCAACAGCAGCGGACAGATCGTGATTGCATTCACAATCGGTGCGGCCAACCAACCCGTTGTTATGGGTATTGAGGTCCGGACCAACTAGGTGCGGGCGACATAATTCGTGCAACGTCAGGCCGGCAGCAATAAATACCGCCGGCCTGAACCACAGGCCGTGGATGGATTTGTTCGCGACGATGAAGCGCAGCTGCACGCGCTAGGAGCCATCGGCGGTGTTTTCCCTACACCATCAGTTTCTAGATTAACTAAGATGCCAAACCGTCAACTGCCATTGGCATGCAACGAATGAGATCGTTGCTGAAAAGGAGCATCATGTACCCCCCAAATACCCACGTTAAGAGTCTCGGGGCTTCCAGTATTCAACCCAATGATCAACCGTTTGGACGCAGATGGACAGATGGTAGTGTACTGAAATCCAAAAGACAGTGGACTGTTCCGTTGGTGTTCCTGTTTGTGCTTGCAGTAAGCGGATTGATCAGTACGAGCGCTCAGCCAGCGCCGCCGGCATCGAATCGAATCACGATCAATCTCTCGCAGGGTGTGCCCAATTTCGTTGGGAATGCGGCTGCGACTGATCCGAGCGCGGCATTGCCGCAGAGCAATTGGTGGTATGAGAACAACCAGGATTCAACGACCTTCGCGTCTGCCAGCTATGTCGAGACCGCTGCTCCCGCCGCCGACACTGGACCCTCTTGCGGCAGCAACCTTTCTGGACCCAACTGGGCACAAGTGGGCATTCCCAACGATGCGAATATATGGCGCACGTTTATCAATCAGTCATCGGGCGGCGGCCAGGGGTCTATATGTGGACAAAACAACTGGTATCGTCTGCACTTCAAGGTTGACCCGGCGTATGCGAACAGCAAGATCATGGTCGAGTTCGAGGGCGCGCATACTGGTGCTCAGGTTTACATCAATGGCACGTTGTTGCCCGGCGTCAGCGCCGTCGCTGCCGATGCGCAGGCGTCGCATGTTGTGGGCTTCATCCCCTTCATTGTCGACCTCACGCCTTACATTACGGCTGATGGAACTACAGAAAATGTGCTCGCAGTAAGTGTTTCTAGGGGGAATACATGGTTTGAAGACCCTCAATTCTCCGAGGTCTTTCGCTTCGGCCAGGCGATGGCAGGATTATTTCGACCGGTAAAGATGTTTATTACAAATAAAGTTCATATTCCAGTCAACGTGTATTCGAACCAGAAGACCTGGGGCACTTATGTCGCAACGGTCTCCGAGGTTTCATCCACGACAAGTACAGCACAAGCTGCCTCGGCTGTTATTCAAGTTGAGACAAATGTTGTCAACGAGAATACGGCTTCGCAGACAGTAACATTAACGACGCAGATTGTGGATGAGAACGGCAATTTAGTTGCTACAGGAACGCCCCTCACACAGACAGTGGCTCCTATGACTCCGGGCAATTTCCCGTCTACGCCGACGCCAATGTTCAGTCAGCAGATCACGGTTCCAAATCCGACTTTATGGTATCCAAATAATTCCATCTATGGCACGCCGTATATGTACACGGTCAATCATATTGTCAGCGTCAATGGCGTCGTGGTAGATGTAGCGCAGACTCCGCTCGGCATCCGAACCATTACATGGAATACGAATTACCCGATCTTCAACGGCTATCCGATGAATTTGTGGGGCGCATCCGGGCGCTACGATTATCCGGGGTTGGGATCATCGGTTCCAGAAGAGCAGCAATGGCGCGATCTCTCGCTACTGGCCGCGGAGGGGGGAAATATCTACCGTCCGGGTCACTCAACCTCAAGCGAAGAGTTTGTAAACGCAGCGGATGCCTACGGCATCATGATCGACCAGCCGAGCGGAGACAACGAAGAAGCTTTTGCCGCCGCTGGCGACCCAACGGCCGACATGATAACTCTGAAAGAAGAACTGCATCGCGACATGATCGTTCGAGATCGCAGCCATCCGTCGATTCTCGATTGGGAGTCGAATAACGGCACCATGGAAGAATCTGTCGGCACAGCTCTTTTAGCAATCAATTCCCAATGGGACCCCATCAATACCCGCATTGCGGCCGACCGCACTCCAGATAATGTCAACGGCTACTTGCTTGGCTGCACGTTGGAAGGCTGTGAAGTCGGTGTCAAGGAGACAACTGATTCTGCGCTCGGTCAGAATCTTACGAACAACCCGGCGTGGGGAGCGGAGTATTGGGGTACCGGCACGGCGCGCGGTCTGGCTTGGAATTACGAGCTTGAATTTGTTGCTCCTTTCTTGAGTAACTGGCGTCAGGGCAGGGCGGCAAATGCCATGGGAATGGCACAGTGGTACCTTGCCGATACTCCCGGCGAAACAGGCCAATATATAGAAGCCGGCGCCAGCGCTACTGCTCCGGGGAACTCTAATGATGTTCGTTCGCTGGGTGCTTCGTCGCTGGACCAGAACCGCTTCCCGAAGTTGTTGTATTACGTCTATGAAGCTGCTTGGACGCCTTTCTCGATCAAGCCGGTCATTCACCTGGCGGGTCACTGGAATTATTCCTCCGGAAATGTCCAGGTGGACGCCTTTAGTAACTGCCCGTCGGTTGAGTTGCTAGTCAACAAAGTGCAACAGGGTTCGATCGAGACGCCAAATCCCTGGACCTCGAATGACACCACAAATGAGACGGAAACCGACACTCTGATCCCGTTTCAGACTTCATGGATCGTGCCCTGGGCTACCGGCACGGCGACGGCGGAATGCCTGAACGAGTCCGGAGCCGTGGTTGCGACGGACAGTCGGACAACAGCAACTGCTGAAAACAAAATAGTCCTCACTATGGTCCCTGAGCTGACCAAGCCATGGTCCGCCGGCACGACATTCCAGCTTACGGCCAATGGTTCCGACGCAGCTTTCGTTACTGCCGAGATAGAAGACGCAAGTGGAAACTGGGAACCCCTTGCCTCCGACACCCTCACGTTTTCGGTGACCGGTCCGGCCACTTACCAGGGCGGAACCCAGCAATACGTCTCTACGAATACAGACGCTTACTCCAACGCTAACTCTACATATATAGGCGGCGTGCCGGACGCGTTCTATATGGCGCCCGGTGACCCTCAGTTGGCGGTTGAGGGCGGCTTGACCAGAATCGCTCTCCGCAGCCAATTCACTCCAGGAACCGTGACGGTGACCGCCACGGCTCCTGGCCTTGCCAGCGGCTCAGTGTCGTTTCCAATTGTTGCGGTGCCGGACCCTCGCACGGCGGTCAACAATTGCACTGCGGTTCCCGCAGCGCCAACCGGGTTCGCGGCAACGGCGGCTTCCTCCAGCTCAATCAGCTTGACATGGACGGCAGTAACTCCTCCGTCCAACTGCAGCATCGGCTTCTATAACATCTATAGCAGCGCCACAAGCGGGTTCACTCCATCCACGAGCAACGAAATAGCAAGCGGAATCACAAGCGCCAGCTATTCCGTCACCGGCCTCGCGGATCTGACGACGTACTACTTCATTGTTGAGGCGGTTGATGCGGACGGGACTTCCGGAGCATCGGCTCAAGTCACTGCCACGACGCCGGTCACCCCTCCCTGCACCACGCTGCCTTCCGCGCCAACTGGCCTGTCGGCGACAGCTACTTCCTCCAGCGTCATCGGCTTGACATGGACGGCCGAACCCCCTCCGGCCAACTGCACTATCAGCTCCTACAGCGTCTACCGCAGTGCTACCAACGGTTTCACTCCGGGTTCGGGAAACCTGGTTGTGAGCGGCGTCACAACCGCGAGTTACTCCAACACCGGACTCACATCGGAGACAACCTACTACTACGTTGTCGAAGCACTTGACGCGGATGGTACTTCAGCGGCCTCGGCGCAGGCAAGCGCTACCACGCCACCAACAGACATCGTGTCCATCAATGCCGGCGGCGCTGCCGTGAGCAATTCGTCTGGCGGCGATAACTCTTTTGTCGCCGACGAAGACTTTAGCACCGGCGGGACCACTTACTCGGTTGCCAACACCGTCACCATCCCAGCAAGTATTGCGTCTATCGCTGCGCCTGCGGCAGTGTACCAGTCGGCACGGCAAGGAGTTGTGACTTATACAATTCCCGGCCTTACCGCTGGAACTAGTTATACCGTGCATCTGCACTTTGCCGAGTTGTATTTTACGGCAGCCGGCAATCGTGAATTCGACGTCTCTATCAACGGCACACCAGTGCTGACCAACTTCGACATCTATGCAGCGGCGGGCGCTAGCGACACGGCCGTGGTTCAGCAGTACACCGCCACCGCTAACAGCAGCGGCGATATCGTGATCGCCTTTACCGATGGCGCCGCCAATCAACCCATGTTCAATGGCATCGAGGTACTCGGCTATTCCCCGATATGTACCACGCTTCCCTCTGCTCCAACCGGTCTGACGGCGACGGCATCGTCCTCCAGCATGATCGGCTTGAGCTGGACGGCGGTGACCCCGCCGGCTAACTGCAGCATCACCTCGTACAACATTTACAGCAGTGCGGCAAGCGGGTTCACGCCGTCTGCAAGCAACCTGATCGCCAGCGGAGTTAGCGGGACAACTTACTCGAACAGCGGCCTGACAGCCTCTACAACCTACTACTATGTTGTGCAAGCAGTTGACTTGGATGGCTCGTCGGCAGCTTCGGCGCAAGCTAGCGCAGAAACTTCGGCAGCCGCGACCTGTAACGCGGTACCCCCCACGGGTCCGACCGGTCTGACGGCGACGGCATCGTCCTCCAGTGTCATCGGCTTGACCTGGACGGCGGCTCCCGAGAATCCACCCTGCACTACCACTGGTTATAACGTCTACCGCAGCACTACCAACGGATTCGCTGCGTCCTCGAGCACCTTGATCGCAAGCGGAGTAACAGGCACAACTTACACCAATACTGGCCTCGCGGCTTTGACAACTTACTACTACCTCGTGGAAGCGCTTGACTCCTTCGGCTCGTCCGCTGCCTCAAATCAGGCCGGTGCGGAGACGCTAACCGGCAGCGGCAGTTGCACCGCGGTTCCTTCGGCCCCAACTGGCCTCGCTGCAACGGGCGCGTCCTCCAGCGCAATTGGTCTGACGTGGGCCGCAGTAACACCACCCGCCAACTGCACAATCAGCTCGTACAGCGTTTACGGCAGCACGACCAGCGGGTTTATTCCAGGGGCCGGTAATCTGATCGGCAGCGGGCTAACTGCGACAAGTTTCTCGAATACCGGTTTAACTGCATCGACGACTTACTACTATGCCGTTGAAGCAGTGGATGCGGACGGCGCATCGGTGGCCTCGACACAGGCGACCGCTACTACGTCCGCAATAACCGTACCGGCAGTCGTATCCATCAATGCGGGAGGCGCAGCTGTGAGCAATTCGGGCGGCGGTGACAATTCCTTTGTGGCAGACGAGGACTTCACTGGGGGGGGGACCTACTCGGTAACAAATACAATCACCATCCCCGCCAGTGTTACAAACGCTGCTCCCGCCGCGGTCTATCAGTCGGCACGGCAGGGAGCCACGACATATACGATTCCTGGCCTGACCGTCGGAGCAAGTTACACGGTGCGTCTGCACTTTGCGGAGCTATATTTCTCGGCAGCCGGCAATCGTGAATTCAATGTGGCCATCAACGGAACAACCGTACTATCCAACTTCGACATCTACGCAACAGCCAAGTCCAACTACACTGCTGTGGTTGAACAGTTTACCGCAACCGCCAACAGCAGCGGCAATATTGTGATCGCCTTCACCAACGGAGCTATCGATCAACCGATGATCAACGGCGTCGAGGTGCTCGGCGCAGTCACGAGCAGTTGTGGTGCGGTTCCCTCTGCGCCCACCGGATTAACTGCGACGGCCTCGTCCTCCAGCGTCATTGGCCTGAGCTGGTCCGCAGTTGCTCCGCCTACGAACTGCTCCATCAGCTCCTATAGCGTCTACGCCAGCACCACCAGCGGGTTTACGCCTGGAGCAGGCACCCTAATCGCCAGCGGAGTTACCGGAACAGCTTACTCCAGCACCGGGCTAACTGCTTCGACTACTTACTACTATGTCGTGGAAGCCGTTGACTCTGACGGAAACTCATCTGCCTCGGCGCAGGCCATGGCGGCCACGCAAGCTCCTAGTTCAGAGTTTGTAGCCATCGCCTGCGGCGGACCTGCTGAGAGCAACTCGGGCGGCGGAGATTACTCCTTTGTCGCGGATGAAGACTTCAGCGGCGGCGGGGATAACAATGTAGTTACAGCCACCATTAATCTGACTCAACCGGGAGTGAATGCCGCACCGATGGGAGTCTATCAGCACGGCCGCGCCGGAGTTTCGACTTATACGATTCCAGGACTTACCGCTGGCAGCCAGCATACCGTTCTGTTGCATTTCGCAGAGACGTATTTTGCGGCAGTCGGTGGCCGTGAATTTAACGTTGCCATCAACAGCACAACCGTGCTGACTAACCTTGACATCTACGCCACAGTGGGCAAGAACGCGGCCCTGCTCGAACAATTCACCGCTACTGCTAACAGCAGCGGGCAGATTGTCATTGCATTTACCGGCGGCGCCGCTAACCAACCATTGGTGAGTGGTATTGAGATTCGCTGATACGCACCCTCGCGAAATGGCTTCGAGAAGGTGCGCGCTGCCACGAGAACGCATTAACCAACACGAGACAACCCGCGGCACCAAAGGTGCCGCGCCCCAATCAGGAGAGAACTATGTTGACCGTTGATTTAATTTTTTCAAGAAATGCTGCGCTCAGGATTTTGTATGGACTCGTCGTGGTGTGCGCTCTGACTCTTGTTAGCTCGACATGTGCATTCGCTCAGGAGATCGTGGCCATCGCTGCAGGCGGTCCGGCACAAAGCAACGTAAACGGCGGGGACTATTCGTTTGCTGCGGACGAGGACTTTGTTGGCGGAGGGGATAACGGCGCTGTAACAGCCACCATCAATCTGGCACAACCAGGCGCCAATGCTGCACCTATGGGGGTTTACCAGAACGGACGGGCAGGCGTCTTCACTTATACGGTTCCAGGCCTGACGGCGGGAAGTTCGTACACCGTACTGCTGCACTTTGCGGAGACCTATTTCACGGCGGCGGGGAACCGCGAGTTCAACGTGGCCATCAACGGCACAACCGTACTCACCAACTTTGACATTTTTGCTACAGTCGGCGCAAAAGATGCGGCTATGGTCGAGACCTTCACGGCCACAGCCAACGGCAGCGGCGACATTGTGATCGCTCTTACCGCCGGCGCAGTCAACCAACCCTTACTCATGGGCGTTGAGATCCGCGGGACCTCCGCTTCCACTTGCAATGCGGTTCCCTCGACGCCAACTGGCCTCGCCGCAACGGCTACTTCCTCCAGTGTCATCAACTTGACCTGGACAGCGGTGACACCACCGGCCAACTGCACTGTCAGTTCCTACAGTGTCTACCGCAGCACTGCCAGCGGATTCACACCGTCCGCGAGTACCTTGGTTGCGAGCAGCTTGACGAGCCCCAGCTACTCCAACTCCGGTCTCGCGGCTTCTACGGCATACTATTTTGTCGTTGAAGCTCTCGATGCGGACGGAACATCGGCGGCCTCGGCGCAGGCAACTGCCACTACGCAAGCCGCATCCTCCACCACGGATATTGTATCTATCGACGCCGGCGGTGCAGCGGTGAGCAACTCAGGCGGCGGCGACAATTCCTTTGTTGCCGACGAAGACTTTACAGGCGGGGGCACTTACTCGGTAACAAATACAATTACCATCCCCGCCAGTGTTACCAATGCGGCTCCGGCAGCAGTGTATCAGTCAGCCAGGCAGGGCGCCACGACTTATACGATCCCGGGCCTGACCGTTGGAGCCAGTTACACGGTGCGTCTGCACTTTGCCGAGCTTTATTTCTCGGCGGCCGGCAATCGTGAATTCGATGTGGCCATCAACGGAACAACGGTTCTGACTAACTTCGACATCTATGCAACGGCTAAAGCAAATTATACCGCGGTGGTTGAGCAGTTTACCGCAACGGCCAACAGCGGCGGCGACATTGGGATCGTCTTCACTAACGGCGCCAAGGATCAACCGATGATCAACGGCGTTGAAATACTCGGATCGGCCGGATCAAGCTGCGGCGCGGTTCCTTCTGCACCTACAGGGCTAACTGCGACGGCGTCTTTCTCTAGCGTCATCGGGCTGAGCTGGACGGCCGTAACTCCGCCGGGGAGCTGCTCTGTCAGCTCATACAGCGTCTACCGCAGCACCACCAGCGGATTCACACCGTCGTCGAGCAACCTGGTCGCTAGCGGAGTTACCGGGACGACTTACTCGAGCACCGGACTAACTGCTGCGACTACTTACTACTATGTTGTGGA
Source organism: uncultured Acidobacteriaceae bacterium (assembly GCA_963713645.1). Lineage (GTDB taxonomy): Bacteria > Acidobacteriota > Terriglobia > Terriglobales > Acidobacteriaceae > Telmatobacter. The sequence goes on from CAVQMQ010000033.1 coordinate 14,060, forward strand.
AGCAGTGGACTCGGACGGCGCTTCTGCGGCTTCGGCGCAGGCCACCGCTACCACGCAAACAGCATCCTGCGGCGCGGTTCCAGCGGCGCCCACAGGACTGACTGCAACCGCCTCATCCTCCAGTGCTATCGGCCTGATCTGGTCGGCGGCAACTCCGCCGGCAAACTGCACCATCAATTCCTACAGTGTCTACGGCAGCACTGCCAGTGGATTTACGCCAGGATCCGGAAATCTGATTGCTGGTGGAGTTACCGGAACAACTTACTCCAACACCGGCCTGACCGCTTCGACAACCTACTACTATGTCGTGGCAGCTGTTGATGCGGACGGCACCTCGGCGGCCTCAGCACAGGCTACTGCCACCACGCAGGCTCAGGCCTCCAGCGTTGGTTACGTATCCATCAACGCAGGCGGTGCGGCGGTAAGTAACGCGAGCGGCGGCGATAATTCATTTGTTGCGGATGAAGACTACAGCGCCGGCGGAACCACATTCTCGGTTACCAACGCAGTCACGATCCCCGCGAGCATCGCTGCGACTGCTGCTCCCGAGGCAGTTTATCAGTCGGCGCGGCAAGGGGTTGTCACTTACACGATTCCTAACCTGACCGCTGGGACCAGTTACATCGTGCGTCTGCACTTTGCCGAGTTATATTTTACGACAGCTGGCAGTCGAGAATTCAATGTAGCCATCAACGGCACAACGGTTCTGACCAACTTCGACATCTACGCAACGGCCGGTGCGGGTAACACGGCCGTGGTTGAGCAGTTTACTGAACCAGCCAATAGCAGCGGCGATATGGTGATTGCCTTCAGCGACGGAGCCGCGAATCAACCAATGTTCAACGGAATCGAGATCCTCGACGCCACTCCTTGCACCACGCTACCCACTGCTCCGACCGGTTTTACGGCGACGGCGACCTATCCCAGTGTCATCGCCTTGAGTTGGTCAGCGGTGACTGCTCCGGCGAACTGCAGCATCAGCTCTTACGATGTCTACGGCGGAACGAGCGCGAATCCGACCACGTTGATTGCGAACGGGGTGACAGGCACGGCGTTCACCAACACGGGTCTCACGGCTTCTACGACGTACTATTACGTCGTGAAGGCTGTGGATGCGGAAGGCACATCGGCTGCCTCGGCACAGGTCACTGCCACCACGCCAGTCCCCTCCGTAATCGCTCCTCCAACTAATTTGGCGGCTGTGGGCTCTTCGTACCAACAGATCGATCTGCGCTGGGTTCCCAGCACCGCTCCTGCTCCCAACGCTGCTCCGGTTAACTACTCGATTTATCGGAGCACAACCACACCGTTCACACCGTCGGCTGCAAATCTAATGGGCACCACCGTCGGGATCACCAACTACGTGGACAGCAACTATCCCGCGACGCTTACCGCTGGCGAGTCGTCCATCCCGCCAGGCCCTGGCGTGCAGCCATCGACGACGTACTATTACCAGGTCATAGCCTCTACCCTGTCCGGAGTTTCGTCCACTGCTACGGCTTCAGCTACATCACTCCCCGCAACATCGTCAACCGCCGCTCCCGCCGCACTCACCGGATTGACCGCGATGGCAGAGAACGCCAACGAGATCGATCTTATCTGGAACTCGACTAACTCGGGGGTAGGCACGGTGGCGACGACGTATTACATTTACCGGAGCACTACTCAACCTTTTACGCCCGCAGCCACAAACCTGATTGGCACCACAAAGAGCAACTGGTTCCAGGATGCGCTTGGTACGGCGTCAACTCAGTATTACTATCAGGTTCTGGCTAACAACTCGATAGGAGTCTCGCCGTCGAGCCCAACCGTTACCGCGACAACACTCGCTCTGAACCCGAACCTCTGGGGCGGCGCGCCTTTCTGGGATTCCAGCAATATGCCTGCCTTGCCCGCCGGGGACACGGTGATGATGAAGTTCCTGAACCGGACGAACGGCGTGTATGCGGACGATCAGATCATCTGGACCGCAACCATCAACGGGGTCGCCAGCCAGTACACGTTCGCCGAGCAGCCGACCTTCGCGATGCCGCCGAACTCGTCGGGGCGCATGTACTTCTTCCTGAATGACCCGACTTTGGACGAGGATAACACCGACTACTGGGACTACATTGAGTTCACAGCCGGTCCCACCTCCATCAACATGGATACAACACGTGTGGATGCGCTCGGCGTCAAGATTGCATTTAATCTGACCTGCGGCGACGGCACCAATGTTGCACTCGGAGAGAATCAGGAGGTTTTCACGGAAGATAGGTCTGTCACATTCCAGCGCTATCTCAATGCGGTTCCATCCACTCCCGGAGGCGACTTCCAGTCAGACGAGATTTATGCCCCCTATCGGATTATTGAACCAGGCGGAGCCGGCTTCAACGCAGGCGGCGCTGACCAGAATTACTACGCCAACTACATCTCCAGCATCTGGTCCTTCAACGGAATCACTATTGCGGAAGCTGGGCCAAATGGTTCCGGCTTAGGCGCCAACCCTGACCTATCCGCTGCTATCTTCCGGCATACCGCTCCTATCTCAGGTACGCAGGAGTTCAATGCGGCTGGGGCGCTGACTAACGAAGGGATGTGGGGAAATCCCGCTAGCTTCTACCAGCAGGAACCCTACGACCACTACGCTCAGTGGATAGAAGCCCAGGCAATTAACATGCAGCAGTATGCCTTCCCGTATAACGATGCGGGTGGATACTCGAGCGATATCGGTTGCGCGAGCCCTAAGACTCTACTCGTTGCCGTCGGCTGGTAGCAAGTAAGAAAATCAACACGGGGAGTCCTTTGTTATCAGGACAAAGGACTCCCCAGAACAAATAGTGGCACGGATGAGCCGTAGCACAAGACATCTCTGCAGCCACGGTCTGTCCGGTTTTAAGAATCGCAAGGCTCGCTTAAGTACCCATGTACAAGTGAGCATCCGCAACTACGAGAAGCTGAGAAAGCCTCTCTCCCTGATGAGCCATGACCTCTGCGCTAGCGTCGAACAGGCATATAGCTTCGGGAGTCGGCTTTGTCTTGCGGTGCATCAACTCAAGACTCGCTTGTAGCATCCGGGCTGCGGCGCATTTCATGATACGTTCGATGTTCGCAGGGACTTCCGCTCCAGGAATCTCAAGCGCGACAAAATATTCTTTGAGGAAAGCACGAAGGGCCGGCAGCAAGCTGAAGAATCGCGCTTCGTCCAGTCGCAGCCTCTTCTCCAGACCCCACTCAAGGTGGAATGGGGAAGATTGCACCCAATAGGAAAGATACGTTTGCACGAAGCATCCTGCATCCCAGCTCGGATCTCCTAAGTCCGTCAGTTCCCAATCAACCCATTTTAGAGTCGCGGTGTTCCCCACTGCTGTTGTCCAGATACAGTTCTCCCACTTGACGTCTCCGTGGATTAATCGAGCGCAGGTCCACTCAGCCGTCATCTGATCCAGCACGGATGACAGTTGTGGACTTTTACGCACTCTATCGATCATTTCCAACTGGCCGCTTCCCAGCCATTGCAGCAATGGGCCGCCGCGATGGGCAGTGTAGATTCCAGGCGGCTGACGGTCGCAGTATTCAGCCAGAGAGGTTCCGGCCAGATCGTCAACAGATCGCCGATGCAAGCGCCCGAGCGTATTTCCCGCAGCCGCCGCGAATGCCAGCGAAAATGCTGGCGGGTGCGCGCCGGGACTAGCCGCAGCGACTGGCAGCAGTTCGGTGATCAGCACCTGCTCTTTGCGGTCAAAGCCATAGAACGCAGGGCAAAGATCGCGCAATGATTCTTTCGGATCTGTGAGTAGTTCGTAGAATGCCGCCTCCCGCGCCATCATGCGAAACGATTCCGCTCCCTGGACTCGCAGTTGCTTTACAAAAAATCCGCTTCCCTCTTCACGGGCGACTGCGAAGTTGTAGTTGCGGCTAGCTTGGCTTTTGGCCTGCCACTTGGATGCGGCAGCTTCGTTCGAGAGCAGTCCCTTTCCTTGCAACCAGTCGACGATGTTAGCGGAAGACAGAACCACGCGCGAAAACTCGACTGCGGGCACATTGTCGTGAATGCTCTGCAGATGCGGCTGAGCTAGATCAATGCCTGCCGAGCGAAATTTGCGGTTCAACACCTGCAGCCGGGAGGTTGCATCCTCGTGTCCGGTTCGCCGTGCCTCAAGGATGCTTTCAGCCAGAAGCCGGCAGCGGTGCATCCCGAAGCTCTCTCCTCCGAATGGGCTTTCGGCCACGCCGATTCCAGGTGCCAGCTTAAAAGTAAACAAGGGCGTTCGCGGCCTGAGGCGAGTGAGCAGCGAATCGGGCAATTCCTTGACCAGCACCTCCGCTTCGCTCCAAAGACGGCGTGATATGTACAGCACCGTGGAATCGCTGCGGTCACGCTCGAACCGGGCAAGCAGAGTCTTGAGTGTGAACGGAATTCCTAAGTGGTTGAGCTGGCCGGTCAAGAACGAATACAGCTCCGGCAACACCTGGTCCGGAGCAGAGAGGTAAATTCGCATCGGACGCACTTCATCGTCGTGCGTGGGAATCGCTTCGCCGAAAGCATAATAGACCTCAGCTTGCAGAGTGAATGATTCCCTTGCGAAGTACAGAGTCGCCGCCATGCCCGGTTGCGGCGGCAGGTCCTCGGTAAAGGTGAGCGCGTAGTTGCCGGGACTCGCGGTTCGCCTGAACGCATCGTGCTCGGCCACGATGCTGCCTGTCTTCTCAACCCGCTCAATACGCCAGCCGGATTCCCAGCGGTTCCGGCTTCGATTGGCGGAAGACAACAACTGAGTCAACTCGGACTCGGAGATGAGTCCGCCGCAGGAAGAGTTATCGCTAAGATCGCGAGTGAATGCTCGCCAGTAAAGCGCATCGCGAAGTAAGTTGACGTCTCCCTCAAGCCAGGGAGCAGTTAGAATCTGAGCCAGTTCCTCGGGCATCGGAATATCGACGTAGGTGCTGCTCATGGCGCGCTGAGAAAGTCCACCATCGCTGCGGTCAGGCGGCCTTGGCAGGCGTTGTCGAAGGCGGCAAACATGGGTCCGTTGTTTAGTTCCAGAAAGCGCAGCCGGCCCGTTGTCGGGCAGGCCTTGAAATCCGCGGCGCCGAAATCCATTTCCAGCCGCTCCATGAGACGTCCGAGCGCCTGGAATATCTCCGGCGGGAGTATATTGTCTTCGATGGGCAGTACCTTGCAGTCGGATGTGCTTCTGTAGTCGAGCGCGTCTGCCTCTACCTGAAATGCGAATGTCCGGCCTGCTATCCAATAGATGCGGACCTCGGGAGGAACCAGCCGTTCCTGAACGAAAGAGGGAGCAGCCAGGCTACCATCGCGGTGCGGTGCTGTCTTCATGATGTCGGAAAGTTCGCGCGTGAAGTCCCCGCCATTCACGGGTTTGGCGATCAATTGCTGCTGCTCAACCATAGCGGAGAGCAGTGCATGGTCATTGCTTACGGTCGTGACTGGGATTTCAAGTCCCTCTTCGCGCGCCATGCGTAGCATCTCCAGTTTATTGGTGACATGCTGCGCGCTCGCTCGATTAAACATGCGTACCTTGGGTTGCGTGAGAGCCCAGCCGGAGATCGTGGTGAACCAAGCCTGCGCGCGAAATGCCGAAGCTTGGCGATGGTCGGCCAGACTGGTGAACACATCGTAGCGAAGGAAGACCGCGTCAGGTGTCTTTTCGATGCCATTGACAATCAGAGCATCCTGGTCGAAGTTCCAGGTGACGCGTGGGTAAGTTTGTGCACCCACGAATAACGTTTCGCAGGGCACTTCGCGATCCGCAAACGCTGAAACCAGCGCCGCAAGATTCGGGTCGGAGTCGCCTCCCGCAATGAGTACGCATCTTGGGCTGGCCGCCGGGTTGTTCATCAACTTACCCTTCTGAAATGAGGACAGGCCAAGGGCAGTCCTCCAGTTTCCGTGGAATTTCAGGCATCGTAACAAGGCGGCTTCATCTTAAGGGAAAAGCCGCTTGGTGGTTGTGATTTCGTTCTGTACCAACTGGAGAACAGTTATAGCCCACACCGGCCGAAAGGCGAAAGGTGCACTCGCGCGCACCCTTCGCCTGGTTCGAAGCAATTAGGTTAATCCGGCAATCTGTCTAGTTCGGGCCCGATCACCTCATCTTAGAAATTGCCGAACGGACCCCCCTCACCGACCACTGTGGTGACGGAGTGCTCCTCGCCAACGACGGTAGTCGTAGCCCGTTGCTCCTCACCGACTACAGTCGTTGTAACCGGGTGCTCTTCGCCTACTACGGTCGTAGTGACTGGATTCTCTTCGCCCACGACCGTCGTCGTGACCGGATTTTCTTCGCCTGCTACTGTGGTAGTGATCTCGGTGCCGCCGCCTGTACCTTCTTCACCAACAGCCAGGGTGGTTACTTGACCTTCGCCGGCTATTGTGGTGACGGGAGGGTGCCATCCTTCGCCAACCAAGGTAGTGGCGCTTTCGGTAGCCTCAAATACCTGGCTATAATCTGGGTGGGGTGTGGCGGTCTCGCCAACCAAGGTAGTGATCGAGCTCTCCTCGCCGAGAGCCAGGGTCGTGATGGGCGCCGTGTCCTCGCCCGCAACGGTTGTGACTGGATTCTTGTGCTTTGTACTATCTGCCATGAAAATCACCTCATTTGGGGGTTGAAGTTGACATTCTGAAGCCCTGCTGAATGGCTAGCTTTGACAACCACGCGATAGTAGCACAGATGAGTTACCCGATCAACGGTAGTAATTATTTTTCATAACCCGCCTCGCATCCACCAAAAGGTGGATGTTCAAATCCTCCATTTGCAGCAAAAAACTTGTATTGCACCAGCTCGGTTTGGCGTATTTTTCGTTTTGTTTAAATCCTCTGGGATTGAATCGCTTTGCGTCCTTTACCTTATCGATCTCTTCGGCCAATTCGCCCTCATCCCAACGGTGGAAGACTGCGGCAGAATGCAGTGAGACAATTATCTGCTGAAGGTGATCCCCACCTGAGAGGTCGTAGCGTGATCAATATTTGTTTACTGCCAGCGTGCCGGCGCTGCGCTTCCGCGGCAACATGTCTCGTACTTCTATCTCTTTGTGGAACTGCGATTTCGCTCGGGCAATCGCCTACGCAATCTCCGCTCTATGGTGGCAACGCTCCCTCGACGCTGCCACAGCAGCAAACTGGGTCGGCGACCGGCGGTACATTTGCGCCTGTGCTCGACTCCGAAAAGCGTCCGATTACTGCCGGAGGCTTTGTAAAAACAGGCCCGGTAATCTTTCAGGACATCTCTCAAAAGGCCGGACTCACGAGCTGGACGCACAAGATGGGCACACCGCAAAAGCCCTACATTCTGGAGACGATCGGCTCCGGCGTCTGCCTTCTTGATTACGACCACGACGGCTGGCTCGACATCTACATGGTCAGCGGCTCAACCTACGATGCCCTGGATGGCAAGTCCGAGCCGCCACATGCCGCGCTCTTTCACAATAATCACGATGGGACTTTCACAAATGTTGCCAATATCGCGGGCGTAACGAATGATAGATGGGGATTTGGCTGTGCGGTTGGAGATTATGACAACGACGGCTGGCCTGATCTTTATGTCGGCAACTACGGAAAAAACCGCCTCTTTCATAACAACCATGATGGTACCTTTACCGATATCGCCGAGTCTGCCGGCGTAGCCCTAGGTAACTGGTCAACCGGTCCCAGTTTTGGCGACTACGATGGCGACGGGCGGCTGGATATCTTCGTACCTGGCTACATTCATTGGGACATGAACAACCTGCCCGCATCCGGTTCCAAGGCCGTCGGCTTTGCCAATTGCCAGTTTCGCGGCGCACAGACAATGTGCGGCCCGCGCGGGCTGCCTGGCGAGCCGGACCATCTCTTCCATAACAACGGAGACGGAACGTTTACGGATGTGAGCGAGAAGGCCGGCGTAAGCGATAAGCGGCATTATTACGGATTTTCTTCCACTTTTGTGGACATCGATAACGACGGCAAGGTCGATTTGATCGTAACGGACGATTCTTCGCCAAATTATCTTTACATCAACAAAGGCGATGGAACCTTTCAGGATTCCAGTTTCTATTCCGGATTTGCGCTCAACCAGGATGCCCGCGAGACTGCCTCGATGGGGCTTGCTGTAGGCGATTATATGAATAATGGCCGTCTAGATCTGTATACAACAACATTTTCCGACGACTACAAGACGCTCTACCGCAACGACGGAGACGCAAACTTTGTAGATATAACTCCAAAGATGGGAATTGCCGAGCCAACCTATCCCTTCCTCAGTTGGGGAACCGCATTCTTTGACTACGACAACGATGGCTGGAAGGATCTGATGTTTGTTAGCGGCCATGTTTACCCGCAGGCGGATACACACGACTGGGGAACATCATGGGCAGAACGGCCGCTCTTGTTTCATAACGTGGATCATGGCAAGAAATTTGAGCTGATTCCTCCGGTTGAAGAAACCGGATTGGCGGATGTGCTTCCGGCGCGCGGCGCGGCATTCGGCGACTTATTCAACAACGGAAAGATTGATGTGGTTATTAACTGCCTGGACCATACACCTGTCCTGCTCCGCAATGTAACTGAGGAACATAACCACTGGGTAGGTTTGCTGCTTACCGGAGGACCCAAGAGTCCTCGGGATGCCGTGGGTTCAACTGTGTATCTGACAGCAGGAGGCCAACGCCAGCGCGGCGATATAATGAGCGGCGGCAGTTTCGAGTCCTCTAATGACTTCCGCGTTCATTTTGGTCTCGGCGAGAATACAACAGTTGACAAAGTTGAAATCCGCTGGCCCGACGGCGTTAAGGAATCCTACACTCTGCCGGAAGTGGACCGCTATTTTGCGATTGAAGAAGGCAAGGGCCTTGTGATCAGTGTTTATGATGCAATAGCCGCGGAACAGAAAGCGAACAAAACCTCTGGAACTCACGCCGGAAAATAATCGGTCATTGAATCGACGCAGCTTGAGGCCAGGTCCCTTCTTGCGCCTCGAGGAGGAGATCGTATGAGAGACAACATTCGCATTTTGGTTCTGGCAGCCAGCATACTGGCGCCCGCGCTTTTCCCTGCTGGAGTCTCGGCTCAGCAGAACGCCGCGGCGCCTCCACCGCCACCGGCATATACACCTCCCGCCAAAGGCGCTCCGCCCGTAGAGGACACGCTTGCGCAGCGCGAGGCATTGGATGCCTGGAAGGCCAAGGCCGACCAAAAATCGAATGAGGACCGCAAGGCCCACAATGCAGTGGTAACTCCGACGTATGACTTTCACTATGGTAAAAACAACCCATACACGCCCGGCAATATAGCAGTCGAAGGCGAGGGATTTATTCAGCCGGGCGCGTTTCCCACGGCGGAGTACTGCGGAACCTGCCATCAGGAAGCTTATAGCCAGTGGCGGCAAGCTCTGCACTCCAATGCATTCCGCGCGCCGTTTTATCGCGCCAGCGTCAACCTGCTTATCCGCGACCCCGATCGCGGCATCGCATTCGCCCGCCACTGCGATAGCTGCCACAATCCTATCGGCGTGTTAAGCGGGGCGCTTACAGAAGACTCGAAGGTAGATCGCGCCCGCTTCGACTCTGACGGTTTTACCTGCATGACCTGCCACTCGGTCCAATCGCTCGACTCTACCAACGGCAACGGGAGCGTTGTAATGGGTGTTCCCGCAGTGATAGTGGACGAGAAAGGCAATCGCATCCCCGGTCAGGTTTCATTCGATCAGATCCTCCGTCACCCGGAGCGGCATTCAAAGGCAGTGATGCGAGACATTCTGCATACTCCTGAGTTCTGCGCTGCCTGCCATAAAGCCAACCTTCCAGCTACGCTGAATGATTACAAATTCATTCGTGCATTCACGGCGTACGACGAGTGGCAGCAGTCCAAATTCTCGCAGCGCAACCCGCTCACCTTTTACACCGCCGATTTTACTACCTGCCAGGGATGCCATATGAAACGCGTCCCCAATGCGTTGCCCGACTACGGCGCAAAGGATGGCACATTTGCCTCGCACCGCTGGCTGGCTGGCAACACAGCTGTTCCTTTCTACTATGGATTTGACGAGCAACTGAACAAGACCGTCGAGTTTCTGCGTGCGGGCAACTACCTTAATGTTGACATCTTCGCTCTGAAGAAGGCGAACAGTAATGAAATAATTGCGCCGCTGGGCCGGGAAGCCTTTAACCTTGCTCCAAGTGACACGGTTGAAGCCTATGTCGTTGTCCAGAACAAGAATATCGGCCACTCACTGATTCCAGAGGTGCGCGATCTTTATGAATCCTGGATGGAGTTTACGGTAAAGGATGCCAACGGGAAAGAAATCTATCACAGCGGATTTTTGAAGCCGGACGGCATGTTAGATCCGCGGGCGCACAGTTTTACCAACCGCCCGGTTACCGATCAGGGCGAGTTTGTGGATGACCACAAGGTATGGACCATTCACTCCGTGGCCTACGATAACACGGTGCAAGCGGGCCGTTCCGTGCTTGTGCGCTACCAGTTCCGCCTACCCGCTGATGTAAATGGCGCAGTCACTGTAACTGCCAAAGTGAATTACCGCCACCTGCGCCAGAGTTACCTCAACAATATTTTTGGCACGGACCACCCCGCCTATCCGATTGTGGAATTGGCGTCCCGGACGCGGACACTGAAAATCGGGGAGAATGAGCCGGAAGCAGTGGACCCCGCCGACAACCCCGACTGGATGCGCTGGAACAATCTCGGTATCGCTTTGCTCGATCAGCTTCAATACGCGGAGTCAGTCCAGGCCTTCTCGCAGGTTGTAAAACTGCGTCCCGATTATGCGGATGCATATATCAACGTAGGTCTCACTAACATTTCGTGGGAAAAATACGGCTCAGCCCGCGCATCGATTCGCAAGGCTCTCTCTCTCGATCCTAACAGCGCCCGAGCGCACTACTACGATGGCCTGCTGCAGCGGCGCGCTGGCAACACCGACAAGGAGATCGCCGACTTTCACAAAGTGGTGGAGATGTTCCCGCAATCTCGCGACGCCCGGCGTGAGTTAGGAATCAGTTATTACCAGCATAACGATAATCAGGAAGCTATGGAACAGTTTGAGGCGCTGCAAAAGATCGATCCTGACGATCTGGCTGCACATTACAATCTGTCGATCCTTTATCGCCGCATGGGCAAGCCCAAGGAAGCCGCAGAACAGCAGGCCATGTTTGTTGACAAGAAGGTTGATCCGGGGGCGCCGACTTACTCGCTCAACTACCTCCGCGACCATCCCGAGATTTCAACGGAAAGTATTCCATGGCACATACACTCTGACCTTGATGAAAATGCCAGAGGCTCGCAGAATGGCAAATAGCCGAATATCGCTAAAAATGACTACACGCAGAATTTCTCTAGCTTTCTTGGCAATATTCTTGCTTTGCACGCCGGTAGCGGGCAAAGCCGCCAACAAATGCCCCTGGATCAATGAAGCTACAGCCTCTGGCCTGTTAGGCGGCGATGCGGTGGGAGCTTTCACGCCAGGGGCAACTGGGCAGCCTGCCGTTTGCACATTTACTCAACAGAGCGCTGATGCCACACGCACTCTGCGCATAACTGTAGAGCTGGCTGCAAACCCGCACGAGAAGCTTGAGGCGGCAGCCATGAACTGCGGAACGGATACCGCGCCTTTAAGGGCAATAGGCAACGAAGCGGTGGTCTGCACTGTGGATGGCCGCAAAGGCGCTATGGGTGAGCGCGTCGTGGGGCGGGTTCGCGATCAGGTTTTCTCCATTACGATTGGCACTACTCTAAAAGTCGATCCGATCCTTCCGCGCGATGTGCTAAAAACCAACATTCTCACAGCAGCCGAGCAGATATCGGGCAACCTCTTTTGACACGGAGGAGATTCGTAAGCGCCAAGCGATGCTCTTTACCACGTTTCTGCGCCAGCTGGCCCTCTGGGGCCGACTGTAGTCATATCGATCGGATGGAAGCCCAACTGCAGCGCGGGCGATTTCGGTTTCAGGCGAAAGTCGAATTTCCTTGCATTCACGAAGAGAGGATCTGCAATGCGGGAACCCCGGTCCTGGCCAGTGGCCTGCCACACGGCGAAGGACTTGTTCTGGAAATTAACATCGTTGCCTCGCGCGTCGTAGTACAGGTTCGCTCGCATAATAAAGGTTCCATCCTCCCAGTTCAATCCGAGGAGATCGCCCTGGTCGAAATAAACGATGTTGTTTTCCAGCGTAAATGAGATATGCTGCTCGGACCGTGTGCGCATTAGTTCGTGTTCGTGATTGAACGCGAAGATATTATTGCGCAGGATATTTTCGCGGCCATAGTGCTGGTGAAAGCCCGCGCTCTTGCAATCGTAGACGATGTTATCCTCGGCGAGTATATTGCTTGACCCTTCGTCCAGATAGATTCCCCACCCCCCGTAAGCGTACGGTGAAACATCATGAATCCTGTTATTTTGAAGAACCGTTCCCGGTTGCACGCCCAAGGTGTAGATTCCGCCCATGTCACTGAGCATGTTCTTTCCAATCGAGTGAAGATCGTTGAACGCGATCACATTGCCGTTGGATTGATTTTTCCCGTATCCCCAGCTCCACCCTACAGAGATGGCAGTGTAGTAAAGGTCGTGTACATGGTTATGAAGGATCTGATTGCTTCCGCTCTGTAATACCCAGATGCCAACACCTGCCGCATACACCTGGCCGAGATCGTGAATGTGGTTATCGGCGATCACATTGTCATAGTTCTGTTCCGCGCGATTCTCCCTTAGATCCGGCTCTCCTACTTTGACTCCACCCGCTCCCAGATCGTAGAACTCGTTTGCCAGCACCTGGTTGTGTTGCGAACCTCGCCCCAGTTCGAGCGCATATCCGCCAGCGTGAGCGAAGGTGCATCGTTCCACGAGAAAGTTGACTGCTCCAACAGCCTTTACTGCGGCAGATGCGGGGATGGCGGCCTGAAGGTCAAAGTAACCTTGCGGCCTCACATTCCAGTCCGCGTGCTCGAAGGTCAGGCCGCGAAAGACGACATTGCGTACAAGCTCCCCTGCGTCCGGCTTCCCTTGCAGAAGGACCAACCGCTCCAGTCCCGCCGCAATTACCTCAGCTTGTTGCATGTTCTCGCCAGGAAGGGGAATGTAGGAAAGTTTTTGCGTAGACCGGTCAAGATACCACTCGCCCGGAACGTGCAGTGCACCGGGTACGTTCTCAACGAAATAGCGAGCATTCTCTTCATTGGCAGAAGTCTGCATGGGACCGAGTTCGGCCAGATGAGCCTGCTGATTGACACCCAGGATGGGAGAGCGAAAATCACTCCACGCCATGAAGCCCACGACCTCTACGTCAGTTTGTTTCACCCACGCCTCCTGTATCTCATTTTTTCGAAAATGCAACTGAAGCGATTTGCCGGGAGAACCGCTTCCCTCAAAGTGAAAGAAGCCATCCTTTGGGATTCGTGTGCGATTAGCGCGCCTGCCGTTGATAAATAGTTGGTGAAAGTAAGGACCGGGCGCGTCCGCCGTCCATGCCGCACCGGCTATCCTGGTCCAGCCGGAGATGATTCGGCCGCCGCTGATGACAGGGTGCTCGCCGTGAGGCGCCTCCCAGATGGTGTCGCTGTCCTCTGGTCCAAGGATCAGTGTTTCGGGAAGAAAATACGTTCCTGCTCGAACCGTAATGGTGATGGGACCCGTGATGCCGAAGCGGCGCTGCGCACGGGCTGCATCACGGGCTTCTGTCAGGGTTTTGATCGGGCCTTGTGGAGAAACGGTAATGACCTGAGCCGGCGAGGCAGCGGCGACGGAAAGCATAACAAAGCATGTGAGTATCATAGGTATCGCCTTGAAAAAAGCAGAAGAGTTGGCTTTCTTCACCACACACCTCACTGGGAGAGCCTCCAGCGTGGAGCAGTTGATTTGACGCTGGCCATCAATACTCTTTTTGGACGCGGATCTCAGGGAAACGTGCTAAAGCAGTGATCAGCGCAGAGTCCAGCGCAACGGCTTATGCAACTCGCTCGCGCCTGTAACCGTGATTGTTCCATCCGGCCGTCTCTGAATGGCCGACGAAGTTCCATTCACCTCAACCTGTGATAGCCCGCTGCCAATTTTTTCCGGAAGCAGGATAGAGACAGTCCAGTTCCCAGACCGCAATGGCGCATACCACCCTTCGTAATGACCTGCCGGAGATTTGGCGACACCGATCAGCGGCGAATCGAATCGGTAGGACGCGATGGGTAGTTCCGGGCTGATATTCAACCCCGCCTCAGTAAATTCGATATTCAGAAGTTTGGTGATGGAATAGAGAGAGCAAGCATGCGCGTGCAGATTGAGCACTGGGAAATCGGTGCCGTGAAAATAAGGATCGTTGACTGTCTCACCCGGATGCGAACTAAGTATTGAGTTATAACTATCTGTTCCGCTCCAGACTCCATACCACACGTCAGGATAGACATCTGCATGTCGCGCAAACGAGTTCTTCTTCCATTCGTCCCATGCCATCTGCGGATCGACTCCCGCCAGCGCCCAGATCAAAGTCTGATTTAGAGACGGCCACACGGCGCCGCGCACGCAGGTTCCCGGAGCAAACGCACCCGGCTTGTGCAGATCCGGCCCCTCGCTCATCTGCGCAGCGCCAATCGGTCCCTGACGAAGCAGGTTGTTCATCGTTGTGACCAGCTCGCGGTTTTGCGCGGGAGTAAGAATTCCTGCAACAATCGCCCACGGCTGCGGCTCTATCCACAGCGTCGTCTCGCCAAGCCAGCCCAGCGTCGGACCCAGCCACGCGCGCTTCAGCCACCTGCCGTTCCATTGCTCGCGTGCAGCCAGGCGAGCCTTTTCGGAGCTTTCCGTCGCCTTTGCCTCCAGATCCGTGGGATCGCCAGCGAAGCGCAACATACGCGCATATTGATCAAAGACCCATGCAGACATTGCGGAATTCAATACGCTTTCCCCCTGCTCGGCGCATTCCTTGAAGGCAGTTGCCGCCCAGGTGTCGAGCAACCCATCGTTCCAATCGTCATTCAACATGCGCGTGATGCCGTGCATGCCCACGCCAACATCGTTGATCTGATGATGAAAGCAGCGAGCCAGCAGATTGCGGACCGTTGCTTTCTGACCGCTCCTCGCGGAGAAGAGCGTAGAAATCTCTTCGTTCAGAAACTCCGTGTCGCGTGTCGCCAGCACATATTCGCTCACCGCCCACAGCAGCCACAAAGGAATGTCGCTGCAATTATCCGCAACCATGGGCGCTACTACGCCGTGACCGGTCAGTCCATACGGAACCGACCCGTCATCGCGAACTTCCTTCAAGGTATAGCGAAGCACGCTGCGGACAATCTCTGGATCGCTGAAGAGAAAAGGCAGGCAGTGCTGCAGCGGGTCCCGCGCCGCGCCTTGAAACCCCATCCCGTACTGGTAAAAGCCATTCTGATTGAGAATATGCTCGGCGAAGAAATCATCGTAGGTCTGGCTGCTGCGCAGATAGTAGTAGTTCCAGATTGTCTCGCGCCTCACCCACGGCTCACCGCTCACATCAAACCGCATTCCGCGTTGCTTCCATTCGCCGCTCGATTGCTTCAAAGCAGACTCAGTGTGATACCGCGCAATCAGCGCATCGAGCTTGAAGCCTTCCGGAAGGTACCCATACAGAAAGCGCAAAGTCTTCGCTTCTCCGGGAGCAAGTTCTACGGTGCGTTCGAGAAGCAAACCTGTCTGCGGACCGCTGCTCGCAAGGTTGCCGTCCAGAGCCCGCGTCAATCCGCTGGGGTTCGAAGGACCGCCGGCCCCAAAGAACGACGCTGCGTCGGATGAGAATCCGCTGGCCGGCGCATCGAGCGTTACCAGAAATGTCGAAGGAAGATCGACGCTCTCGTAATCGGTGCCGGGCAGTAACTCCTGAATCGGCGAGATGAATTGATTTGTTTGCGCCGCGAGCGCGGTTTTCATCCGCTGCCACGCAGTTTCTTCCGTGGCGTCTCGCCCGAGAAAGCTCTTCGACTCCAACAATCCGCGCATTCCCTCTACTTGAGAAATCTTGTGGCTGAACTGCCGCCCAAGCCTTCGCCGCAACTCGGTTTGCGCGGCAATTCCAGTCATCGATTCGATGAATGCTCGAAAGGAAAATTGATACGGCTGGCATCCCCAATACTCAACCCAGCGCACCGTCGCTGGAGCATCGCGGTGATTGACAACAGTTACCTCTGAAAGCAGAACGGGATCGTCTCCAAACGGCGCGGAGATTGTCTGATCGACCGAGTAACTCGCGCTGCGAACCCGCTTGCGGAAATAGCCAACACCGAAGATCCGCTCAAAGCCCGCGTTGCTTCCATCGTAGTAAGTGCTCAACGTCTCGTGGCCGTCAGTCAAATAACCTAGGCCGCCGCCAAACTGGCTCGTCTCCGGATCGATGTCGTTAAGAATCTTCGGGCATCCCTCGTCCTGGCGCACACGTACCTGGCCAAAGTTCGATGCAAGCGCAGTGATCCGGTCGTTTCCCACCTGATGGATATGCTCGGTGGGACTCAGTATACTCGATGTAATTGACGTTCTGGCTCTCTGGTCGGTTGTCTGATTGCATGTGTACTGAAAAGCAGGCAGACCGAATTCATCTTCAATCCATGAGCCAAAATGTCCCGAGCCATAAGGGGACGAGTCATGATTGGCTAGCTGCTGGCCTGCACCCGCATCCGCCCCTAGGTTGCCGGCGACGGCCAATCCTACCGTGCCCCAGATAAACTGTCTCCTCGTTGCTTCCACGCATCCTCCCGCTTGCCCAATCAATTAGCCTGCCTGTGATGGCAACCGCCATCATTCTATCCTTCTTGCGGAACCGTGCGCGAGCGTCCATCGTGTAGGAGCGAGTAACGGCGCATTCTCTCGCTCATTCCTGACACATAACCGGGGATTTTTAGCGGAGACCGGGCGCGAAGTGACCGTGCAAAACAATTCTCCTGTATATATGCCTATTCTACGGCTGGTCGAAAATGGCCCGGCCTGCGGTACCTTCTTCCATCTCATGGAATAGAAAGCACCGCAGGCCAGGATTTGCATCTATCTTATTATTGGATTACCCATTGTTCGTTATTTCCACCGTTGCAAGTCCAGGCCTGCACCAGTGTTCCAGCGGCTGTTCCGTCTCCCTGAACGTCGAGGCAGAGACTGGTATTGTTCGCGGGATGAAATACCAACGCATCGCCAGACGGCACCGCTTCCCATGCCTGAGCCGTGGAACCAATGCAAGGCTGAAGGTTCACCACCGAACCGCTAGTTGCACCCGAAGCCGTCACGCAATACGGCCCATACGAAACCGCAATGTTGTAATAGCCGGCCGGCGAGACACTCGCATTGCTGAAGACCCAGCTCTGCGCGCCCGTGCCGTTTGCGGGCCAGATATCAATCTGGTTTCCAGATTCGGTGCCAGATGCCCAGTCGTCCAGACGCGAGCCGGTGGCGTTTTGCGGAGTCAATGTGTGGGCGCCGTTCAACACAGGCGCAACAGCAAGAACAACGACGTTCCTGTTGTTCGGCAGGGTGAGGCTCGCCAGGGTCTTCGCGCTGTTGATGGCGAATGAATAGCCGTAAAGATTGAAGGTCCTGTTATCCTCGGTTCCGCTGCTTGTGTCCCGATGGGCCATGCTCAGAGCGGTCGACTCTCCCGCGTAGCTTTGCGGAGTGAACCAGTCGCTGAGGCTCTGGGTAATCGTGGTCGTTGTACCGTCGGTATAGGTGACGGTGAAGGTTTGTGCTGTTTGGTTGCCATTTATACCGGTCGCCAGAACGTTCAAGGTGCTGTACTGTCCTGCCGGCAAAGTAATGGTCTCGCTGCTGTAAGCATCCGGAGCATTCGCCGCACCGAAGGTAAAGACTGTGCCGTTCCAGGTTAACGAAGAGCCAAGCAGATTGGACGAGTACGCATAGCCATCCTTGTCCAATCCACCAGTAGTGAACGATGTTCCGTCGGTATAGATGCCGTAGATGTTATAGCCTCCGGAGGACGAAGCTTCTCCGGCCAATGCGCTGATCAGTCCTTGTCCATTCGGGCTTCCCCATCCTGTAGCCAGGTCGTAGCCGGCCACGGCACTGTACGACTTTCCACTGCCGTCACCGTTGTTGCCAGAGGTGATGTCGTGGAATGCGCTGTCATAGCTCGACCCCGTGCCGATGGCGTAGATGGTTGGGTTTAGAAAACCAATCGATGAATTTCCGTTGATGGCTGCTTGCTGGTTAACGAGCGCCAGGAATCCGGCCCAACGAGGCGCGGCAAGACTGGTTCCGCCAACGCCTTCATGGCATCCACCGTTGGCGCAATAGTAGTTGTCGGTATTCGCCTCAGCGGCAACATCTGGCACGTTGCGCAGCGTGGTCGAGCCTCCGTTTGACGAGTTAATCACGCCTGAAAGCTGCTGATAACTCGGAATGGCAAAGCCATTGGTGCTGATTCCACCGCCGCCGCCAACCCATGCGCTTTCCGATTCCCATGCCCCGCCTGCGCTGTTGGTGGCCAGGTCAGACCCACCGGCCGCTGTAATATATGGATCGTCCGCAGGGTAATATACCGGAGTGGTCGAGCTATACGCGCCGCTATCATCTGAAGCAGCAAATAAGTTCTGTCCCTGTGCCGCGAACTCCTTGAAGATAGGCTCGTCAGAGGAGGGATCGGCAGGCAGCCAGCCGACGGAAGCACTTAACTGCTTGGCCACATTGGCTGAGGCCATCGCGTTGAAAGTGTCCACATCGCTGTTGCCGAAATATTCAATGATGGTGGCGCTGGGCGCCATTGAAAGCGACTCATAGATGTCAATGACCGGCTCGCCGTCATCGCATCCAGAGCATGAGTTCGTGGTGCCGTCGGTTGAGTAATTCTGGACGGAACTGGCGCTGAAGGACTGTCCAATACTGCTGTAGTAGAGTTCAACGTCGCTGAGGTTGTAATCCAATCCGTACAGGCCGATCGTTTGGCCAGCGCCGGTAAGCGCCGTCCCTCCGTAGTAGGCCGCACGTATATCGCTGCCTAGGAAGGTACCGCCCGGCCCTGATCCTGTAGTAAAGGTATGTACATCTGCCGGCTGTGCAAAACGAAGATGGGGTTTGGGTAGAGAGAAATCGTCCAGACCTGTGATGTGCCAAAGCTGTACCGCCAGGTCAGTAGTTGGTTCACGATCCGCCGCATAGAATGTGCGGTCTTCAGTCGGATGCTTGTAGACCCCCATCGTTACATGAAAGGTTTTTTCGATATCCGCTACTGAACCCTTGACGTCGATGACCATGCGATTGGGGCTTGTTGCTGTAACCGTCATTCCATTCGCCCGCGCGAAACGCGCTACGGTCTCATAATCTTCCTCTGTCGGTCCAAACTGATCAGTAAATTCCTGTACAGAAAGCCAGTGATGATACGAAGAACTTGTTGGATCGTAAAGTTTCTGTAGCAGCTCGTCCAGATCTGTCTGATTGCGAAGAGGAAGAGCGATAGCCAGTTTCAGAGTTTGTGTTGCAGGTAGATGGCTTTGCAGTTTCGTTTGTCCGTTCTGGACTACCGCGCGAACATGATGAGTTGCTATTTTTTGCTGTGCCAGTGACGGTAACGCGAACGCGATAAACGCGGCCGCGCACAACGCAGTTGTCAGCTTTCTGGAGAAAGAATTTACACCACTTGCTTTTGTCTTTTTCATGACGAAGCTCCCTGTTCAGATTTGGTGGGGATTTGGTTTCAAATTTGGCAGCCTTGCCACGTATAGTCTGCAAGGCCGCCGCTTCCGTTCACTTAGAACGCCTCGAAGATATCGAAGAACGCGTAGTCTTGAGTGCTGAATCGAAGGTTGCTGAAAAGAGCCAATATCTCTGGCGTTATAGCTGGCTCTTTTCAGAAACTGTGAACCTGAATGATTCAACCAAGCATTGGAAATTCAAATGGAGCACAAAGGATCAGGAAGTTTGATAGCAAAGATGGACGGCTCATTTTGGAGGACTCGGAGGGCACGAAATAGTTACATCCCGCACCCTCCGCAGAAGGAAAAGTCTGGTTAATTCAGAACCCATCCCTT
Source organism: uncultured Acidobacteriaceae bacterium (assembly GCA_963713645.1). GTDB lineage: Bacteria > Acidobacteriota > Terriglobia > Terriglobales > Acidobacteriaceae > Telmatobacter. Next base: position 34,032 of record CAVQMQ010000033.1, read on the forward strand.
ATTGTTTCCACAGTTACACGCCCAAGCCTGAACCAGCGTTTCAGCAGTCGTACCGTAGCCTTGTATATCTAGGCAAAGGCCCACGTTGTTCGCAGGATGGAAGACATAGCCAACAGGAGCGGGCGCAGCTTGCCAAGCCTGCGCCAACGAGCCTGTATATTGATTCAACTTCGCGTTCTGGGGGAGGGAAAATTGATGCATTGGAGCAACCTTTTCTGTGTAAAGACCTGCGTTGACGCTTCAACTGCGCTGTTCCGCTCTTGCCTGTGGCGTTAACGTTTAATTGCAGCCTGAGCTATAGAGGTATCCTGTGATGACTGTGGGACGTGTGGATCTGGTGAGGCGGCCGATGTTTTCGCAGGAGTGAGCAACGGTTCAATAGCCGACCGGAAGGCATCGAACGGAAGAGCGCCGATGATTGGCTTTTTCACGCTCACAACATCGCCGCTCGCGTTCATGGTTCCAATCAGGAATGTCGGCGTGCCTTCAATATTCATCTTTGCCGCCTCTTCCGAACTGTGTTGAATCACTTCTGCAAAGCGATCGCTCGCGATGCATGCGTCCAGCTTGGCTGTGTCCAGCCCCAGCTTCTCGGCGCGGTCATTAATATCGCTGGTAGCCAGAGCTGCGGTCTTGTCGGCGAACAGGCTGTCGTGCATCTCCCAGAACTTTCCCTGCTCTCCGGCGCAATGCGCAGCGCGCGCCGCGGGCATGGCATGTTCGTGGAAGGGCAACGGCATATCGCGGTAGTAGAACCTTACTTTGCCGGTCTTGATGTAAGCGTCCAGTATCTGTGGGTAGATATCGCGTTTGAACCGTCTGCAGTATGGGCACTCTATATCGCCATACTCAATGATCGCCACCGGAGCAGACGCCTCACCTCTAAATAGTTCCCCATTCACGCTCATGGTATCGGGCGCCTTGACTGCCGGCTGGGCATTGGCGCTTCCCTTGTTGAGGAGCTTCTTTAATTCGTCCAGGCGGTCGAGAATCTGCTGCTGTTGCGCTTTTAATTGCTGAACATCGTTCTTTAACGTGGCCAGGTCTGAACCCTGATCAGGTGCAGATTGCTGCGCTGCTGCCACTGGCCCACCGAGACAAGCCGACAGTGTGAAAACAAACAAGATTCGAAACTTCAGGATTGCAAAAGACATGTTAGTTAAATTTCCGAAACGCATAGGTGCATCCCCTTCATAGATACGGCGATGTTTGTACTGTCAGCATCATTGCGCTGGCCCGTGTCGCGCACAGAGGTCCGGGACAATTGTCACGGACCTCTGTGATAACCGCAGTGGATACTAGTTGGCGGAGAGCACCCATTCCTCGTTGTTTCCGCCATTGCATGTCCAGGCCTGCACAAGAGTTTCGGCGGCAGTTCCGTCGCCTCGAACATCCAGGCAAAGGCTGGTATTGTTTGCGGGATGGAAGACGTAGCCGACGGGCGCTGGCACAGCTTGCCACGCCTGCGCAGAAGAACCGTTGCAGGGATCGAGTTGGACCAGCGAGCCGCTGGTGGAACCGGAAGCCGTTAAGCAATACGGTCCGTACGAAACCGCTATGTTGGAGTAACCGGCTGGCGAAACGCCTGCACTGTCGAATACCCAGCTCTGCGCGCCAGTTCCATTGATCGGCCAGATATCAATCTGGTTTCCGGCTGCTGTCCCCGATTGCCAATCATCCAGAACCAGGCCGGGAGCGTTCTGCGGAGCCATGGCATAGGCGCCATTCGCAATGGTGGTGGAGGAGCTTCCGCTCGGGCAGAAGGTTATGGCATAGTTTGCGCCGGTAGCGCATGTATGCAGACCGTTGCTGTCGTCGTAGGCATATGCATATTCGCCGGGGCAGGAGTTATGAATATTGCTGACATACGACTGCTCGGGTTGAGGCCAGTTTGACACTACGCAGGTCGCGTTGGTTCCATAGGCGTTGCGGCAGCAATACTGGTCGGTGTCGTACTCCGTGCAAGGGCTTTTGCAATCCGGGCCGTTCAGCTCGCCTGACGGGCAACTGGAGACCGGAGCGCTTGTGCAGGTGCTCGGAGAATAGCACGTTGAGTTGGAGACTTTGACGCCGATTGGATTGTCGAAGCCGTCAACATAGCTGACGTCATACCAGTCGGTACCCGAGGCGTCCAGGTTGAATTCGGCCAGCGAGGTGCCGGCAACGCCAGTGGTGCCGGCGCATTGCAATCCCGTGCCGCCGCACTGGCCTGTTTCGCAGAGGGCCGGGCTGGATGAATTGCATCCGAGACGGCCCCAGATGCGGCCGTTCCAGGGCGTTCCAACTGTGAAAGATACGGTGCTCCCTGGGTTCATCTGCCAGCCGCCATTGGAGTAACTGGCCGGATAGATGCCGGGGTAAACGGTGTAGCTGCAATTGTTTGTGATTGTAAAGGTAGTGGATTGACCAAGAACGCTCTGGAGTGGCGCCGCCACTGCCAGAGCAGCGAGCATGGTGAAAGCTGCTAGAACCTGCGTTCTACAGGGTAGCAGACGAATTTTCAAGCTCATGGTAGATCTCCTGAACAGCGTGTACTGCACACCGATTAAGCCGCATGTCCGGGAGTAAAATCTACGTATCCAGACGATAAAATTACCCTGATAACCCTTAGGGAACCTCTGAAAATCTCCCCAATCCACAGCCATCGCGGTTAATGTGGATTGAGGAGATTGATCGCGGATGAAGCAGCTTACTTTGGCCCAGCAGGTGGAGTTTCAACGCTACTCGAAGAAGACACGGCGCGAGCAGTTTCTGGAAGAAATGGACGCCGTCATGCCCTGGGCCGAGTTATTCGCGCTCATCGCGCCGCATTACTCGAAGGGCGAAGCGGGGCGCAAGCCGGTGGGACTTGAGATCATGCTGCGCGTCTATTTTTTGCAGCAGTGGTTCGCGCTCTCCGATCCGGCGGCCGAAGATGCGCTGTACGAATCACCCGTGCTGCGGCGCTTTGCGGGCGTGGACCTTGGCCGCGCGCCGGCGCCGGATGAGACGACCATCTTGAACTTCCGCCACTTGCTTGAAGAGCACGATCTATGCGGTCAAATGCTTGTCGCGGTCAACTTGTATCTGGCCACGCGCGGCATCCGCATCACCACCGGCACCATCGTCGATGCGACGATCATCCACGCGCCTTCATCGGCCAAGAACGAGAAGAAGGAGCGCGACCCGGAGATGCATCAAACGCGCAAGGGCAACCAGTGGTACTTCGGCATGAAAGCGCACATCGGCGTGGATTCAAAAGAAGGCGTGGTGCATTCGGTCTGCTCGACAGCGGCCAGCGTCAGCGATGTGCATATGCTACCCGAGTTACTGCACGGCGAGGAGAAGAAAGTCTGGGGCGATGGTGGCTATCAAGGACAAACCGAAGCTATCCATGAAGCCGCGCCTCATGCGCAGGATATGACATCGCGCCGCGTAAAAACCAAGGCCGGAGTGGACGAGCAACAAAAGCGCAAGAACCGCACCAAGGCCAAAGTGCGCGCCAAGGTGGAGTGGCCTTTCCGCATTCTGAAGCGCGTCTTTGGACATACGAAGGTGCGCTATCGCGGCTTGAAGAAGAATCACGAGTGGCTGTGCGCGGCCTTTGCAGCGGTCAATATTTATCAGCATCGGCGCAGGCTGGCGAAGATCAATTTACGGCTGGCCCTTCAAGGGGCGTAGTGTGTCTGCCGGAGGCAGCAAAAGCCTCCGGTAGGCAAAATGAACGCAGGATCACTGCGAAACAGAACGATTTTGAACGGATGCAGACAAACGTGGGTCGAGAAACTTTATAACTCGGCGATTTTCAGAAGTTCCTTAGGTCGATAATCAGTAATCATCTAATCACCCAATTAACAGGTTAAGACGGTGAAGAAGGGATGAAAAAACACTGATTTTTGCGTCAGTCAAAGCCAAATATACTAATTTTCCTGAATGATTACCAAAGCGCTCCACGATTCCGGATTCGATGCGAAGTCTCTGTATTTTGTGGTGTTGATCGCTTCAAATGTTACCCGGTTATCACCTTTACTGCCCCGGTATGCAGCAAATCTGCGACGGTTCTACCCGCCTGCTGGGTTTGCCCAAGCCTGTTCAGTTCACGCGCAACGGAATCATAATGGATGATGTGTCTCCGCTCATGGTTTGCGCGGTGACGTTCAGGGTATAGTCTCCCGATGGGGTCGCATACTGTTCAGCACCGGAGACCGATCCAGTGGCAATCGAGATCGCAACCTCTTGTTTTGGACTGTTGGTAAAATCCGCTACGTGCATGGCGAGCGAGCAGGCGGAATTCGCCGGCGCACCAGTGCAGGTCAGATAGACGCGCCCTGTCTTGACCTTCGACGTGAGTGTCAATATCGTGCCGGCTGAACCTCCGGACCTCAACCGCATCGGTTGAGCTTCCATTGCCGGCGCGGGGATATGTGGAATCTTATAGACCCGTATATAGTCAATCAGCACCAGCTGAAGCACTGGGCGTCGATTCGTCCGGAGGACCGGGCCATTGGCCACCCACAGCCAGGTTGGCCACCAAATGAGAAGGATTGTTGAAGACCCAGCGCGCACCCGCCGGAATATCGCTGGCCGTCCCAACGAAAAACACATTGGCAGGGTCGTCTACATAGAATTGAATCATGTCAGGGGACCAGATCGCTCCATAGACATGAAAGCCATCGTCGATACGGCCGCCATCCGGAAAGAAGTAGTTCTGAAACACACCACCCCCGCCGTAATAGCCCGGACCGTGGACCGTCGAGCGAATCGAAAATGAACCTAAATTAGAGGGAACCTTCGGATTAGAAATATTCTCCATGAAATCGACAGAGCCGCACTCTGGCCAATGGACGCTGTCGTAGTTGCTGCCCAGCATCCAGAACGCCGGCCACAAGCCAGCGCCAACCGGCAATTTCATGCGAGCTTCGATACGGCCGTACTTAAATTCTTTCAGGCTCATGATGCGGGCCGAGGTCCAGGCGCCCGCATGGGTTTTCAGCGCCTGCAGCACCAGATGACCGTGGCCGTCCTGAAAGGCGTTGCGATGGGAGTCGTCACAGGGCGAGGCATTTGAGCCGACGCCGCAATAAACCTCTGCCTCTCCGTTCCCCCATCCGTTGTTGTTGCCCTTAGCGAGAGCCCAATTCGCTGGATCAGGCAATGCGCCTTGGCCGCCGTTGAACTCATCGCTCCACACCGGCTTTCCCCAGGGGATCGAATTGCTTACCAAATCGCGCGGCACGATAGCAGTACTGCGGCCCACCCAGAATCCAATCCAACAGACAAGCAACAACGCCGCTACCAAGCCGGCATTCACCAGCAGGTTGCGATTCTTCGTACGATCAAGAATCTGCTTTGGATGGGCAAAAATCTCCCGAAGAAAATCCTCCTCCGGATCCCTCACGCCAGCTATCTTCGACCGTTCGTGACTATGCGCCGGCCACTCGCTTCCGTTGCCATTCGGCTGCGGTGGATCAAAAAGAGCATCCGGAATGTTTTCAACGCGTATGAATTTTGGAACGTATTGTCCGACAGGCAGAATCAGCCGAAGACTATGAGACCTGCCCTCAGTTTCATAAAAAGCATCCAGCCGCTTGCGGAGTATCCGAGCCGTAACCCGCACAATGGGATCGGCGTGCGAATCAAATCCCAGCTCTTTGCGGCCCAGCGCATGAATCGCAATGCTGTGCTCGCGAATTTCCTCGGTCTGCCCCGCGAAGTATTTCTCGCAAACGAAGGACAGCATCCGCGCTACATTTAACGATCGCGAAATTGGCGGGTAAGACAGAAGTGTCGCAAGCTCCTGCACTTCCTCTTCCATCGAGGGGGGCGTAGATAAAACTGACTCGCTCATGAGATCGGGACTACAGCTATTCATCATCCTGTTCCACGGAAGCTAGTGGTTACCCAAAGAGAAGTCCCTTTAGATTGCTTATGAAGTAGTCCGAAGCAATTGGATGCATACAAATGCAAATGAGTATTCAGAATCCAGCAGTATATTAACGGGGAAGCCTTTTCATAACCGTCCACTCGTCGACTTTGAAGGACATCCCCTCAGCTTATAGTGGTCTCGCCGCAATGATCACCCACAAGTGAGAATCATATCATTTGTGCTGCCAAAATGATCAGGTTTTTGATTACTTTAGCGCAAAATTATCACAAGAGCCAATTTGAAGAACCCGAATTGGCGTGGTCTTCACCCATGTCGGACTCAACTACTCCCGAACATGGAAGTGCATGTGACTTAATCTGCACTCCGAAGACCACTCTTTCCATACAGAAATAAGTTTAAGAACGAATGGCTTACAGCGTTGCCATCCAAGCACTGTAACCATTTGTATACACTCGCGACCGAAGGGATGCCTCGCGTATACAGGCTCATCGAAAGCCCCTCCTAGAAACTGGGTTGAACAATTTCGTCGTGGCTCAGTGTCGCCGGCAATTCAAATGCCACAGTACAGGCAACTCGTAAAACGCATCTTGCACGCCAGAGCCGGACGAGCTGAACTGCTGCAGCGCGTGGTAAGCCCGCAGCAGCATCTTTACGCCAGCCGGACCACAACCGTTGCCGCCTTGGGAATCTTGCGTCTCTGGTGTAGGTCTGCATGAATTTTGAGGATCACCGGCCGTACCGAAATGCATCTATAATCGGCATATCCCACGGCGGCTATGTATTTTCTTTCAGACCATTTGCACAGGAGCGGCAATTTGGACCCTCAAAATAGCGTCACGCCCTCCGCGCCTTCCACCTCGGCCGCGAGCATTCCGCTGCATGAGAAGATTCGCGAGCTGAGCTCCATTTTTTTTGCCCGGATGCGCGGCCTCTTCAAGCCTGATGTTGTTGAGGGCGCCTTTGCCGACATGGCCGAGTACGAACGAACGCTACAGCAGTATTCAGGCCGTGCACTGACTGGCGCAAAGGCCTTCGAAATAGGTTACGGCGCGCGCCCCAACCGGCTCTTCGCCATCTCCGGCTGCGGCGTTGATGTAACTGGAACGGATGTCGATGTACCGCTGCTGCACTGCTCACCCCGTGAAATCTATCTGACGATCCGCCGCAACGGCTTCGAGCGCGCGCTGAAGTCAATCATGCGCTTCGTGCTTTTTGATCAGTTCGAACGCCGCCGCATGGATCAGTTACTGCGCCAGCGCGGTTCCCGGTTACGCATTGAACCGCACCGGCTGTGCGTGGGCGACGCATCTGCCTTCAACATTCCTCCGCAATCGTTGGACTTCATCTATTCAGAGGATGTCTTTGAGCACGTCCCCGCGGCCACGCTGCATGCTTTGGTTCCAAAAATGGCGGCATGGCTTAAGCCCGACGGTCTGGCGCTGGTCCGGCCCCACGTTTATACCGGCATCGCCGGCGGCCATTTGCTTGAGTGGTTCCCCAGCACTGTCAACATTCCCAAGCCACGCAAGAGCGAGCCTTGGGAGCATCTGCGTAAGCGGCGTTTCAAGCCCAACACCTATCTCAACGAGCTTTGCCTGGCGGACTATCGCAAGCTCTTTCAATCTCACTTCGAGATTCTGGAAGAGCGCATCCGCCAGCCGAACCTGGGCCGGCAGTATCTCACCCCCGAGATCGCCAAAGAGCTGAGCCAATGGAGCGACGAGGAACTCTTCAGCAACCGGATTTTATTTGTGCTGCGACCGCTATCGCACTGACACCATTTGATCGCGGGTTCGTTGCAAAAAACCGAACCTGCCTCTTCTGGCGTAGAATTACTACGCCTCTGGAAAACGCTTTCCGCTGATGCAAATCAACGTGTCCCCGCTTGCTGCTTCCAGACAATTCCAATAGATTCTCAGGGATGGATTGACATGATGATCTCCGCTCGCACCCTTTGCCTGCTCGGCTTCGCCCTGCCGTTGGCCCTCGCCCAGTTCAGCCATGCACAGGTCACGCCCACCATCGGTGGCCAAAAAATTATCACCCTTACTCGCAAAACGACCAGCACCACCAAGCCGGAGTTCACCTCCATCACCGTGGTGCCCGGTCGCGCGCTGCTGATTCAGCAGATCACCGCCAACTTCCCTGGCAAGGGCAGCGTCGACGTTCTCGCCTCGCCCGATCTCGCCGGCAGCGCAAAGCTGCTCGACGTCGATGACGATCAGTTCGGCAATCTGCAGTTCCGGCTGGGTGCGGCGTTCCTCTTCCCGTATCCCAACCGCGTCCGCGGCAAGCTCTCCGCTGACGGTAAAACCATCACCACCTCATGGAATGGCAAGACTCTGAACCTGCCTGCGAGCTGGCACGGAGCCAATCCTGGAGCGGAGATCGCCTCCATGCATGGGCTGATCCTCAAGCGCGCCGTCGATGAGGTCTCGGTGAAAGATGTCCCTGGCGGCCAGCAGGTTACGGGCATCATTCACGGCGGAGATTTTGGCGGCCACTGGCTCTCCAAAACCGATCTGGTCATCACCGTCACCCTCAGGGCAGACTCCGTGGACGCCACAATGACCGCGCACAACGTGGGAGATGAAGCCGAGCCGGTAGCCTTCGCCTGGCACCCGTATTTCAACATCCCCTCAGGCGATCGCACCCAGGCGCGCATCAGCATTCCCGCAACAACTGTCGCCGAGGTGGATAACTACGACAACGTCTTCCCCTCCGGCAAGCTCGACCCAGTTGCCGGCGGCAAATACGACTTCTCCTCACCTGACGGCAAAGCCCTCGGCAACATCTTCCTCGACGACAACTTTGTCGGCATCACACGCCACGATGGAGTGGTCGCCGTCAAAGTGATCGATCCCGCCGCTCACTATGGCGTCGCCATCGACGGCCTCACAGACAATATCCACGCCATTCAGGTGTACGCGCCGCCTGCAAAAAGCTTTGTGGCCATTGAACACCAGACCAACGTCAACGATCCCTTCGGCAAAGAGTGGCCTATGAACAGCAACGGCATCATCGCGCTTGAGCCGGGCAAATCCGCCGGCTGGCATGTGCGCCTGCATCTCTTTGTGCCGTAGGCTGCACAAGGTGGTCGATCCATGTCCCGCCAAAATCAGCGCCCCCAGATCATCGGATCTGGGGGCGCTGTACTTCTGGTGCTCTGTCTCTAAAGTTCATAACTAAACAGAGGCTGTCATTCTGAGCGAACGAGGCCCCGAACGTCCTTTCGTTCGGGGGTAGTGAGTCGAAGAATCTGCTTTTGTCTTTCGTGGGTTCTACAACGTATTTTAGAGACAGCACACTCGATAGCTTCAAGCCCCCAGCACCATCACCACTGCTCCGACTGTGATCAGTAAGCCGCCGATGACAGCGCTTGGCGTAAGTTTTTCGCCCAGCAGCAGCCACGCAAAAACCATTACCAGCGGCACGCTCAGCTTATCGAGCGGCGCAACACGCGAGGCCGGCCCCAGTTGCAGCGCGCGGAAGTAGCAAAGCCACGAAAGGCCCGTCGCCAGGCCGGAGAGCGTGAGAAACACGCAGGTTCGCCGGTCGAGCGCGGCGATCTCTCCGTGCTTGCCCAAGGCCAGCGCGATTCCCCAGGCAAAGACAACCACGACGCTGGTGCGCAGGGCCATCGCCAGGTTCGAGTCCACATGCGCCACGCCGACCTTGGCCAACAGCGCCGTGGCGGCGGCGAAAACAGAAGAGAGCAGCGCCCATCCAATCCAGTTCATGCCAGATAGCATACGCGCATTGATGCCCGCGTTCACGGCGGTTTCATAGTATACGCAGCGGGAACGAACTTTTCTTCTTGATTCCCTTACTTGCTCACGAACATAAAAATGTTTTCTCGCGATAAGCGCATCTTCTTTGTTACCCTTGGACCATCATGAGACACCGCATTCTCCAACTGATTCCTATCGCTTTGTTGTTTTGCCCCTGCCTGTCTCTCTGCGCGCAGAAGTTTCAGCCCAAAACAATTCAATTCAAGGGCGACCCGGAATACACCGATGCCGAGTTACTGGCCGCTGCGGGGTTGAAGCCCGGAATCACGCTCACTGCGGATCAAATCAAGGAGCACTCCAAGCTGCTGGCCGATTCCGGCGTCTTTGACGAAATGACTTATAAATTCGATGGCGTCGATCTTGTTTATACGCTCTCTCCTTCGCCGACTGTCTATCCCATCCATCTCGATAATCTGCCCATTGCCCCTGGCAAGGAACTCGACGACAAACTCCGTCAGCGCTTCCCGCTCTATCACGGCAAGGTTCCCTCAGAGGGTGCGCTGTTAGACGCAGTGCGCAGCGCTTTGGAAGAGATGCTCGCCGCCCAGGGAATCAAAGCAACAGTCACCGCCGCGCCCTTTGGCAAGCCGGGAACCAAGTTCCTGACCGCGATGAGTTTTTCTATCTCCGCGCCGCAGGTCGAGGTGGGAGAAATCCAGTTGCAGGGCATATCACCTGCATTGCAGGCCAGGGTGAAAGCTCTCGCCGAGCGTACCGTCAAGACACCGTACGACACAGAACATTCCACGGCCAATCTGGTTCATGCTTTCGTGTCGTTGTATATCGAAGAGGGTTATGCGGCGGTTCAGGTTCACGCAGTTCAATCCGGCAACCCGGTAGTTACCGCCGACGCCATCCAGATTCCCTTCTCCGTCACGATCAACGAAGGGCGGCAATACACACTGGGCGCAATCCATCTGCCTGCCGACTCTTTAATCTCGCAGGCGGAGATCGACAAGAGCTATGCAGGTTTTATCGGCGGTGCGGCCAGAGCGAAAACAATTCGCTTTGCATTGGCGCAGGTCTCCACGCGTTATAAGTCCAAAGGGTATCTCGATTGCGAAGTAACTCCGCACCCCGTTTTTGATGACGCCGCCGGCACAGTGAGTTATACGATAGAGATCGCTCCAGGGCCGGTCTATCACCTGGGCCTTGTAAAGTTCGACAATGTCAGCGACGACCTGCGCAAGCTGCTGATGCATAACTGGCAGATGATGCCCGGCGACCCATTTGACGATAGCTATGTCGGCAATTTTCTGGCCAAGGCAAGAACCGAGGACCCGGTTCTGCAGCGGACGCTGGCCAACGTAAAGGTCACATACAATGTGATTGCCGACCCGCAGACCCGCGATGTCAATTGCGTAATTAAGCTGGAAAAATGAGTCTGGCTCCGCTTATCCTCTAACTCATGCCTCACTTTGTCTTTGACCCGCATCTGCTTTATGACCATATGTTTCAGCTTCCCCTGCCCATTTTGGAGAAGCTGCTGCGCCCGGTGATCGTCTATCTGGTTCTGGTGCTGTTGCTGCGCCTCTTCGGCAAGCGCGAACTGGCCCAGCTCAACCCCTTCGATCTGGTCGTGCTGCTCTCGCTCTCGAATACCGTACAGAACGCCATCATCGGCGACGACAACTCGGTGAGCGGAGGGGTGATCGGCGCCTTCGCCCTGCTGGCCATCAACTGGCTGGTCGTCCGCGTGCTCTTCCGCTCCCAAAAGCTCACGCACGCGCTGGAGGGTAGTTCAACGGTGCTGGTCAGGAACGGCCAGATCGACCAGAAGGCCCTGGAGCGCGAGTCACTGACTCGCGAGGAACTGCTTTCCGTGATCCACAAGCAGGGGTTCGAGGATTTCGATCAGGTGCGCACCTGCCAGTTGGAACCCAACGGCACCTTTTTTATTGAGGCTTTTGCGCCCTCTTCCGCCGAGAAGCGCCACGCCGAGCTGCTGGAGCGGATCGAGGCGCTGAGCCGGGAAGTGGCGGCGCTGCGGACGCAACCGGCAACCGAATAAATTATCTTGTTGAATCGTAGGGATCTGAACGTGAAAGATAGATCGCAGTTGGGAAGCAGGGCCTCAACGAAGCATTTCGAGCTTCGCGCCCACTGGCATCTGCGTCCAGATTTTGTCGGTCGTCCACGCCGTTGCGTCGAGAAAACTCGCCAACACGAGGCAGGCCCGGTCTCCCAAAGATATACTTGGGCAAGTTTTCGCGAGGGTTGCGGCCTGCGCAGCTTCTTCCTTGCCAAACGGCGAAACCTCAACGCCGGGTAGGATAGCCTCAAGCATGCCAGCCGTCATGATCGAACTCTTCTGGCCAAGTTTTGTTAATACCTCGCACCAGTTGACCGCGCTGATAGAAACGGCATAAAGCGGAGAAACAATCGCCGCACGAACCTTCTCTCCACCCGGCTCGCCATACACCATCGCCAGGACCGCTGACGAGTCAAGCACAATCTTAGTCATGCTCCGCCTGCTCGCGTCGAGCTTCTTCGCGCCGCTCCTCTAGAAACTCATCCAGGAGTCCCTCCAGGCTCCCACGATTCTCAATGATTGAAGACCTGATTTCGTTGAGCGCCATATCCATGCTCAGAATTTCGATTCGGCCGTCTTTGGCCATTACAGTCAGACGGTCTCCCGTTTTCAGTCCAAACTCATTGCGGATTGACGCAGGAAGGACAATTCTGCCACTTTCTCCCAAAACTACTGTTTCAGTCATTTTCTGCCATCCTAACATTATTATGGCATATTCTAAAAAACTGACACAAAATCTCAGTCACCCCATTTACGGGCGAAATTTCAGCCCTCGTTCTCCGCCAAAGGTGAAATAAAATGCGGAAGAAGACGACATCTTTCCGTCATAAATACTATTTCGAACCAACTCCCATTTTATGCACCGATTTGAACTTCTTGCGCGAACTTTTAGAACGGTGCATAATATAAATATGAGAACCAGGGCAAATGTAAACTTGGACAACGACGCATACAGCGCTGCAACCGCGTATGCCGCCGCAAGGGGCATCGCTCTGGGCGCGGCAATCAGCGAACTAATTCGCCGCAGCGGGCAAGCGCCTGAGTTGCCTCTCGACGCATCGCCGAAACTCAAGCGGGATCAGCACGGCATACTTATCGTGAAAGCTGCTGGCCCGGTCATCTCCTCTGCAATGGTGAGCGACGAGTCCGAGGACGATCTTGACTGATGCCCTTTACCTGGTGGATGTAAATCTGCTGATCGCACGTCTTTTTGAGGGACATGAGCATCACAATCCTGCCACGGAGTGGTTCCATACTCCGGACCTGCAATGGGCGCTCTGCCCGTGGGTCGAGGCTGGATTTCTGCGTTTTGCCACAAGGCCAGACCGGCTCAACATGAGCGAAGCAACGGGGCTGCTGGAGCAGATGGAACTCCATCCGGGTTACCACTACCGCACCTGCGTTCATAACTGGCGCGCGTTGACCAGGCCTTTTTTCCGGCGTCTGCACGGTCACAAGCAAGTCACAGACGCGTACCTGCTCGGCATGGCGATTGCAGAGGATATGATCCTCGCCACGTTCGACAAACGCATAGACCATCTTGCCGGAGAACACGCCAAACAGGTTCTAATCCTGGGGGCATAAGACCTGACAGGCGATCCTCCGTCACGGTAAACTTTTAGAATGGCCACCGTACGCACCGCTCATTGATCTGGCAGCACCCTGCCAGATCAATGAGCCTTAGCCCTGTCCAGCACTATTCCATTCCATTGCAAAAATCGTTCTTTGCCATTTACTATAAAAAATCAGTTCAGAAAGCTGGAGGCTGCCCTCTCTGTTTCGGAGAAAGTTAGGTGTCGCATGGCTGAGAAAAGCACGACCGCATCTGTCCCGCCTCGAACTCTAACTGACTTCATGGAAGAATTTGCGCGATACTTTTCCGGCTCTAACCACTTAAAATGCTATCGAGGCCAGCGGGACTCCTCTTGGCTGAACGTGGCGGGTATATTCCGGTCAGAGCACGAAAAGCTTTTTGAAGATGAGAAAACGGCAGTTCGGAAGCTAATCTCGGTTCAGCCTCATGAATTCGCATCCGACGATACCATGCTCGACAAGCTCGTCCGGATGCAGCATTTTGGACTGCCCACTCGATTGCTAGACGTTTCGCGGAATGCACTGGTGGCGCTTTTCTTTGCAACCGACCCAGGCCCCGATGGCAAATCGACTAACGGCATGGTCACAGCTTTCGCAGTTCCGAAGGAACTCGAGAAGCACTATGACAGCGATTCCGTAAGTTGCATTGCCAATTTGGCTAATATGACTTCTGAAGAAAAGGATGAAATTTATCGATCTATTGAGCGCAGGTCTCGCATAACAGAATTGCTGAGTGAAGATATATCGAGCGATGAGAATATCAAGAAATTCAATAAAAATGGCGTCATAGAACGTCTACTTCAATTTATCAGAGCTGAAAAACCATACTTCCAGCCAATTATGAAACCCCACTGCTGTCCGGTTAACGACTAGCTTGCTGGCCGCAACCGCCTGATGTGCGGATGGTTGCGAGCGTTTTCGGGTGGTGTCGATTTGAAATTGCCGCGATGCTGATTCCAGAGATGTTTTCTGGAGGCGGCGGTGAACGCTGGCAAGGTGCTGTTTGCTCAGTTGATGGATTTCCTTCCCTGGACGTCGTTTGCCCGCAGCGTAGCCCGTTATGGCGGCGACCGTCGGGTGCGCAGCCTCAACTGCGCCGAGCAGTTCCGTGCCATGGCTTTTGCCCAGTTGACCTATCGCGAGAGCCTGCGCGACATCGAGGCTTGTCTCAGCGCACAGCCCGCTAAGCTCTACCCCATGGGCTTTCGTTCTCCCGTTCGGCGTTCCACTTTGGCAGAGGCCAACGAGAGCCGCGATTGGCGTATTTACGCGGAGTTGGCGCAACGATTGATGCTTCAGGCGCGCAAGCTCTACGCCAAGGAAGATCTCGGCATGGACCTCGACGCCGCCGCTTACGCATTGGACTCGACCACCATCGACCTGTGCCTGAGCCTGTTCCCCTGGGCGCATTTCCGCTCCACCAAATCCGCAGTCAAGATGCATACGCTGCTCGATCTGCGCGGCAACATACCAACGTTTATCCGCGTCACCACTGGCGATGTGCACGACGTCAACATCCTCGACGAAATCATCCCGCAACCCGGCGCTTACTACGTCATGGATCGCGGTTATCTCGATTACGCCCGACTCTATCGCATCCATTTGTCCTCAGCGTTCTTTGTCACACGCGCAAAGCGTAACCTCGATGCCAGCCGCATCTACTCCCAACAGGTGGACAAGCAGACCGGCATTCTTGCTGACCAATCTATTGCCCTCAACGGCTACGACAGCCGCAAGGATTACCCTGGCCATTTGCGTCGCATTCGCTATCGCGACTCGGACACCGGCAAGGATCTGGTCTTCCTGACTAACCAGTTCATGCTGCCCGCTGCTACCATCTGTGCCCTCTACAAGAGCCGTTGGCAAGTCGAGCTGTTCTTCAAGTGGATCAAGCAACACCTGCGCATCAAGGCCTTCTTCGGAAGCAGCGAGAACGCCGTCAAGACCCAGATCTGGATAGCCGTCTCGGTCTACCTGCTGGTCGCCATCGTCAAGAAAAAGCTCGAACTGCCCGGCTCGCTCTACACTTTGCTGCAAGTACTCTCGGTAACTCTGTTCGAGAAAATGCCCATTTCACAGGCACTTCAGCAGAAGCACTACACCAGTCAACTAACTCCAAACTCCAACCAACTCATTCTGTTCGACTTTTAACCGGACAGCAGTGATGAAACCCATAGATTTACTTGTGCCATATTATGTTCATCCCAAGATGAGCAACAGGCGAATTCTGGCGCAATCCGGTGCCTTCATCATCTACGGCATTGTTCCGCCCAAGACGATGTTCTTTCCATACCTGATTGAAGAAACGCGATTCGTTGTTCCGCAAGAGAAAAAGGGACGTATTCGAGAGGATCTCGATAATCTTGGCATCAATGAAAGCACACTTTACCCCGAGATCGACAAAGCTGCAGCCTGGATTAAGAATGACTACAAGAAGAAGTAGAATACTGGCTGGAAACTAGCTCGTGAACTATCGAGTGTGAGGATTTAAACCGAGACTCTGCTGAGCGGCAGGATAGTTCGGTCTTTCAAGGTGCCACAGTGACACATTTGGTTATTAGAGTCTCCGCCATTTGTCCCTGCCGCCAACATTGGTGTCGCGGACGCGCTCAACGTGAACTGCTGCGCCCGGGTTCATCTCGCGAGCCCGCTCAATCGCTTCAGCTTGGGTTGGGAGAATTGCACTGGCCCTTTCCGAGCCCGGTTTTCTTACCGCATAATCTCCCTCTTCGCGTCTTTCAATATAAACCGCACTTTTGGCCATGTTCCCCCCCTTCCTGTAAACAGGATACACCGAAGAACAGCGCTAGCGCCATATTTAACTCGACTGACAGCTAGGTCTCAAAGAGCATCTCATTGCATTGAAAGTGTGTAGCCCCCTATTACCGGGGATTGGCAGTATTATCGGCAACACACGCCCTCTCGTAGCGGCCAGCACTCACTCCCATTCAATGGTGCCCGGCGGCTTGCTAGTAATGTCGTAGACCACCCGGTTGATCCCACGCACCTCGTTTACAATCCGGCTGGAGATGCGTTTGAGCACGTCGTAAGGCAGCGGGGTCCAGTCGGCGGTCATGCCGTCTTCCGAGTGCACCGCGCGCACCGCGCAGGTATAGGCATAGGTCCGCTGGTCGCCCATCACGCCCACGCTCATCACCGGCAATAGCACGGCAAAGCTCTGCCAGATCTGCGAATACAACCCAGCCGCCTTGATCTCAGCGACGACAATCTCGTCCGCCTCCTGCAGCAGCGCTACACGTTCCGGCGTCACCTCGCCGAGAATCCGCACGGCAAGTCCTGGGCCAGGAAAGGGCTGGCGGCCCAGCACGTCTTCCGGCATCCCCATATCGCGGCCAATGCGCCGGACCTCGTCTTTGAAGAGATCGCGCAGCGGCTCGATCAGCTTGAGCTTCATTCCCAGCGGCAACCCGCCTACATTGTGATGGCTCTTGATGGTCTGGCTGGGTCCCTTGACGCTCGACGATTCAATCACGTCCGGATACAGCGTTCCCTGCACCAGCCAGTCCACGCCACCCGATTCTTTGGCAATCCGGTTGGCCTCATCGTCAAAAACCGCGATAAACTCCGCGCCAATAATTTTTCTTTTCTTTTCGGGATCGGTGACTCCGGCGAGCTTTGACAAGAAGCGCTCGCTGGCATCGACGCCGACAATCTTCAGCCCCAGTTTGTCGCGCAGATTCCGTTGCACGCTCTCAAACTCGTTTTTGCGCAGCACGCCATTGTTGACGAAAATGCAAGTGAGCTGGCTGCCAATAGCCTTGTGCACCAGCACTGCCGCGACCGACGAATCGACGCCCCCGGAGAGTCCGCAGATTACGTGCCCGGTACCGACCTGCGCGCGAATCGCGGCAACCGTGCTTTCGACAAAGTGCGCCGGGGTCCAGTCGCCGGCCGCGCCACAGATGCCGAAAACAAAATTGCGCAGCAACTGCGGGCCGAGCGGTGTGTGGTGGACTTCGGGGTGAAACTGCACCGCCCAGATTTTCTTCTGCTCGTTGGCAATCCCGGCCAGCGCATTCGAGGTAACGGCGGTCCGATGAAAACCCTCCGGCAGTTCCAGAGCCTCGTCCCCGTGGCTCATCCAAACCTGCAACCTCTCTGGCAGCCCCGCAAAGAGCTCCGCTCCTTTGTCTTCTATAGCTACTTCCGCGTGGCCGTATTCTCGCTTGGGCGCGGAGCGAACCTTGCCGCCCAAGTGGTGCACGATGAACTGCAATCCATAGCAGATCCCCAGAATGGGCAAAGGAAGGTCGAGCAGTTTGGGGTCGGCAGCCGGCGCGTCGGCGTCATACACCGACGAAGGCCCGCCGGAGAGAATCACCCCTAGCGGCTGATGCGCCTGAATCTCGCTCAAGGGGACGGTGCAGGGAAGAACAACGGAAAAGACATTCAATTCGCGAATGCGCCGGGCGATCAACTGCGTATATTGCGAACCGAAATCGAGGATAACAATTGTCTGGGTGTCCACATTTTAGTTTGGCAGGGGGACGGGCGGGATGTAAAGAACCCGCGAAACCTACCGATAAACAGAGAAGGGTTGTACCGCGCATCCCACAGCCAAGCGTTGAACCTGGATTAGTTCATATTAGGGTCTTGGCACAAGATGCGTGACTGGGGTAGGATTCTGCGGCAGGCACCGCCATTGAAATCCTCTTCCCCGGTCCTACGATTGCCAGAGGCTCATTCGGAGTCTTGTGTAGTTTTGCGGGCCTGCAACTGGCTGCATCGGTTGGGCCTCACGGAGGAAGGAAGCGATGTTTCAAGCATTCAAACGCTGGCTCGAATCGCGCCATCTTCGCTTCGCTTTCTCAGTAGCTGTAGTCCTGATGGCATTTCTGGTACGGCGGTTCGCGGTCATACTGCTGGGCGCGGAACTGCCGCCCTTCATCACCTTCTATCCCGCCGTCATGATCGTGGCGATGTGTGCGGGCCTCCGGTCTGGCCTGATGGTCACTTTTTTGACCGCAGCCATTACCGAGTATTGGATTCTGCCGCCGGCGGGATCATTGAAAATAGAACACCCCTCCGACGCCATCGCGCTCGCCATCTTTTGCGCCATGGGCGTCTTTGTTAGCCTGCTCGCCGAGCGCTACCGCCGTTATCAGCAGCAGGTCGCAGCCTTTGACAAAGAAAAGGAACTGCGCGAAATCCGAAAAAAGACCGCGATGGCATTGGCCAGCACCCAGGACGTGGTGCTGATTACGGATGCCCAGGGCAATTTCGTCGAGTTCAATGATGCCTTCCTCAAATACTACCGATTCAAGAGCCGGGAGGAATGTGTCAGGAATTTCGAAGAATTAACAGGAGTTATTGACATCTTTCTGGCCAACGGGGAGCCACTGCCTACCTCCGAGTGGCCGATCGCGCTTGCGCTCAGTGGCCATACCATAACCAACGCTGAACGCATGATCCGGCGCAAGGACAGCGGCGAGGTATGGATCGGCAGTTACAGCTTCAGTCCCATTCGCGACGAAAATGGCGCGCTCGTCGGGTCGGTGATGGGCGTGCGCGAAATTACCGAGCAGAAGCGCGCCGAGAATGCGCTGCGAGCCAGCGAAGCGCGCTACCGCACCGCCTTCCAGGCCAGCCTGGACGGCATCGCAATTACCCGCTTGAGTACGGGCGAGTATCTCGATGCGAACCAGACGCTGCTCGACATGCTGGGATATATGCGCGACGAAGTCCTGGGAGAAACATCACTGGAACTCGGCGTATGGACCAATCCTCACGATCGCGAGAACATGACGGCGATTCTGCGCAATCGATCCAGCTATCGGGATTTCCAGGCCCAGTTCACGCGCAAGAATGGGGATATCTTCTGGGGTGTAATGTCGGTGGCGACAATCGACATGGATGGAGAGCGCTGCGTCCTGTCGATCATTCGGGATATCTCCGATGCCAAGCTGGCGGAGCAGGAAATCCGCAACCTGGCCTTCTTTGATCCGCTGACCGGTCTGGCCAATCGCCGCCTGCTGGTGGACCGGCTGAGCAAGGACCTCATTGCAGGTAGCCGGACTCCGCATAACCGCGCCCTCCTGTTTGTCGATCTGGCCAACTTCAAGACTCTAAATGACACCCTCGGCCATCAGATCGGCGATCAGATGCTGCGCGAGGTCGGCCACCGTCTCGCCAACAGCATCTGTGAAGCCGCAACAGTGGGCCGCCACGGCGGCGACGAATTCTACCTCATGCTCGAAGATCTGAGCA
This sequence comes from uncultured Acidobacteriaceae bacterium, assembly GCA_963713645.1. GTDB lineage: Bacteria > Acidobacteriota > Terriglobia > Terriglobales > Acidobacteriaceae > Telmatobacter. The sequence goes on from CAVQMQ010000033.1 coordinate 53,542, forward strand.
ATGATCCAGAGGAGGCCGCGGCACATGCCCAATTCGTCGCGGAAAGAATTCTGGAAGAGGTGGAGCGGCCCTTTCTGTTGGACGGGCGCGAATGCAACAGCTCCTGCAGCATTGGAATCACGGTTTTTGGCAGCGAAACTTGGAAGACTCACGATCTGCTACAGCGCGCCGACCTTGCCATGTACCAGGCCAAGGCTGCCGGACGTGGCTCCGTGCGTTTCTTTTCCCCGGAGTTGCAGGCCGCTGTCCACTCCCGCGCCACCATGGAAGACGATCTCCGCAAGGGCATCAAAGCTGGGCAATTTGAACTCTACTATCAGCCTCAGTTTAGCCGTGGCCGCTTGATCGGCGCCGAAGCGCTGTTGCGCTGGAAGCACCCGCAAAACGGAATGATTCCCCCAAACAAATTCATTCCCCTGGCCGAGGCCACGCGGCTCATTCTGCCCCTTGGCGACTGGGTTCTGGAAACCGCCTGCAGGCAGATCGCGGCATGGGAATCCACAAACGGCGGCGCGGCCTGGACACTTGCTGTCAATATCAGCGCGCTGCAACTACGCCAGCCCTACTTTGCCGAGAATGTTCTGGAGATCATTGAACGCACCGGAGCGAATCCACGCCATCTGGAGCTGGAACTCACTGAATCCACATTCGTCGACAATCTGGACGAGGTGATTGCCAAAATGTCCACTCTGAAGGCGCAAGGCGTGCGCTTCGCTGTCGACGACTTCGGCACCGGCTACTCCTCGCTCTCGTACCTGAAACGTTTGCCCCTCGACCAGCTAAAGATCGACCAGTCCTTTGTTCGCGACATCCTTGTCGACTCCAGCAGCCGGGCCATTGCCCAGACCATCATCACCCTCAGCCGGGCTATGAATCTCTCGGTGATCGCCGAAGGCGTTGAAACAGAGTTGCAGCGCGATATGCTTGCCGCGCTCGGTTGCGAGAGCTACCAGGGATATCTATTCAGCAAACCTTTACCGCTCGATGACTTCAACCGGCTAACCGCCTCTTATGCCGCACAGATTGCAGTGGCTTGCAACCCCGCCTGAAGAAACGCAACCTGCGGCCACAGTTGCCTGTTTTGCTATTACATAGTTCTACCGGCGCCGGATATTACTGATGTTCCTGCCTCTGCGATTTCGTAACCCGCCGTTGCCATTTTTGGTTCGCGTCTTTGCCGGTTTTTCAGGGTATGATGAGGATACCCCAGGGCATGAGCCAGACTTTGTACTTGACAATTATGGTTCATGCAATTGAAAGTAGCACTAAACGAGGTGCAAAAATGCACCCCGGAGGCCATGCTCTGGCACTCCGCACAGAGAATATGGAAGCAACCGTGATCAGCGTGGATGCGCGTGAGGTTGTGCGCTGCGATTTTTGCAGCTTGGTGCAATACAGGACCAGCAACTCCCTTTGCCGGAAGTGCCACAAACCCCTGGACATTGAGGAGCCTGTAAAACTGGCCCCGCAACTGGTCACCGGCGAGCCCAATCAGGGTTCGACCGAAGCCGGATTGCAGGTTGCTGGACAAGTACGCGAGATTCGCCGCGCCCGCCATCTGAGCCAGAGGCAACTGGCTGGTCGGATGCAGGTGCCCCGCACCTATATCTCCAAAATTGAAAATGGCAAGGCGATTCCGACACTGGGTTCGCTGGAACGGCTTGCGGTTGCTCTGGAAGTCGATCTCTCCCGGCTGGTGCGCGACTCCCGCAGCCGTCGCGACGAAGAAGTTGCCGTCATCCTGGCCGATCCGTTCTTGGCTGAAATTGCTTCTATCCTGCCGCAGCTCGACTCGCTGCACCGCACGCTCTTCGCCGGTGCGGTCCGCGACATGGCCACCGGCCGCCGCCGCACCGCATAGGGGCTGATACCGTAATCCGCCACCGCTCACCAGCTCCTTTTCACCGCTGTGAGCGCGGCAATTGCGGCTCTCGGGCGCATGTGCTAGGGTCGATTGTGTCGGGTTTTGCCGAACGCGGTTGCTGGCCTGTCCTAGCCCGTGCTCCCCTGCAACCCACGCTATCGAGAGGCGAGTTCTTTGGTTCCTTCTGGCACGCTGCGCATTCATGAGCTGTCCCCGGAGGAGCGCGCTGTCTACGCGTCGCTGAAGCAGGAGCGTATCCCGGAGCACATCGCCATCATCATGGACGGCAATGGACGCTGGGCAGGCCATCGCGCCCTCAAGCGCTTCTTCGGCCATCAACAAGGAGCCAAAAGCGTTCAGCTTATCACCGAAACGGCCTCGCGCATCGGCCTTCCCTGGCTCACGCTCTACGCCTTCTCGCTCGAAAACAGCCTGCGCCGTCCCCGCGCCGAGGTCAACTTCCTCATGCGCCTGCTGAAGAGCTATCTCGAAAGCAACGTACAGCGAATGATGGATAACAATGTCCGCATGAAGTACATCGGACGCACTCATGACCTGCCCGCCGAGGTCCAGGAAAAAATGCACTGGGCCGAGGAGACCACCGCCCGCAACACCGGCACCACTCTCACGCTGGCTCTCAACTACGGCGCGCGCACCGAGCTGGTAGATGCCTTCCGCGGCCTCGCAGCCGAGATGGAACGGAAAAAGCTCAACCCGCAACACCTCACCGAAGAAGATATTCATCGCCATCTCTACACAGCGCATATGCCCGACCCCGACCTGCTGATCCGCACCTCGGGCGAGATGCGCGTTTCAAACTATCTTCTGTGGCAGATTGCCTATACTGAGATATTCGTCACCGAGCGGCTCTGGCCCGACTTCCGCGGCCTCCACCTCCTCGAAGCCATCCGCGAATTCCAGACCCGCGAACGCCGCTACGGCGGATTGGGCGAGTGCAACAACGCCACCGACGAAGAGGCCGAAGACATCAAGATCGTGACGGGGTGAAGATCGTGGCGGCGCAAGATAGCTCAAGTATCCTGTCTCGAACGTTCCTATCACTCAAAAGAACCTATCAGTAGATGAGCCGTCATCCTGAGCGAAGCGTACTTCAGCGGAGTCGAAGGACCCGCATTCACTCTTCGTTCCTCGTACCCTCCACCTCCACAAAGCTGTCATCCTGAGCGACCGGACCCTGAGCTTGTCGAAGGGGCAGGGAGTCGAAGGACCTGCATTTCGGAACTTTGCCACATGAAAGATAGCTCCCAACAAATACACGACTTTTGTGGCACTACACGAGAAGCTCGTCCAAAATCCCTTGTTTTGTATCAGGGCATGACTTCAGTCGTGCCGCAAAAGCCCGCAAAGTGAAGGTGGGCTTTAGCCCCTGCGGGCCGTTTGATCCTCTCTGTCTCCGTTTTTAGAGCCAGAATCCCACTTGCCGGATCAAAATTGATATTCATTAACCGGATTTACGGTGCGTTTTCAACCTCGGTCACCACAAAGAAATGGCGCAGGTCCGCCTTGCCGAACGAAGTCGTCATCGCCACGTCGGAGGCATCGCGGCCCGTCGCCATCAGCACCCGCCCAATGCGCGGCTGGTTGTTGCGGGCGTCAAAGGTCCACCAGCGGCCGTCGAGCCAGACCTCAAACCATGCGCTGAAGTCCATGGGCAGGCGCAGCGGAACGCCGATATCGCCCAGATAGCCTGTTGCATAGCGGGCAGGAATATTGAGAGCGCGGCAGAAGGTGATGGCCAGGTGCTGAAAGTCGCGGCAGACACCGACGCGCTCAGTAAAAACATCGAGAGCCGTCTTCGTAGGCCGCGCATGTTGATAGTTGAACACCACATGATTGAAGACCCAGTTGCAAATGCTCTGCACGCGGCTCCAGCCGGGCGAGAGATTTCCAAACAGCTCATAGGCAATGTTGGAGAAGCGATCGACCTCACAGTAGCGGCTGTTGAGCAGGTAGCTGAGTGTCTCATGCGGCAGATCGCCGACAGCGGCCTCGCGTGCGGAGAGATTCAGGATATCCGGATAGCCAGAGTCTTGAATCAGCGTAGTGCTGCTGAGACGAAGTTGGCCTGCGGGCGCGACGAAGCGCGTGCAGCGGTTGCCAAAGCCATCAATATAGTTGGTCAGCGGGATCTTCGGCTCAACCTGCAAATCATCCGGTTCAAGCAAGTCAGACACGCGCGAAGGATGAACGTTGAGCAGCGCGACTATCGCTACCGGCGACGGGATGTCGAATTGAATATCGTACGCCAGACGGATGAGCATTGGTGCTCCTCTTCTGTTGAAGGTGCTGGATAGGTTCTTTTGAAAGGGCAGAAGACAGGCCGAGGGAAAAGGCCCGCGCGACAGGGTGATTCCTATCATACAGAAGCCGGAGATGCGGCAAGTTCCGCTTGTTGATTGTGCGCCAAGAGGCCTGCGGTTATTTGTATAGAACGAGACAGTTTGGAGCGCTGCGCGCGTGTCTGAGATGCCGTTTTGGGGCCGAAAAGCTCAAGAATGTGAGGTTTTTCGCTCTAAAACAGGGCCAAATTCGCGATTTATGATTACCAATTGGTCAATAGCCTAAAAATACAACCTATTTATTATCTATTTATTGCAAGCAATCACGCCCGGAAGATTATGCATAAAAGTGTAAGGGGGGTGGGGTATGCGTGGGGGTACGGACCGGTCACATAGCTGACAGATTGGACCGTGGACTTTTCTTGAGGCGCGCGGTTGGAGAGCGAGTTTGTTTTGCCCGTAGTTCACCTTCGGATGAGTATGCGGGAAGGAAGGGTTATTTTGTGCAATACACTGGAAGGGGATTGCACGGCTCGTTCCCTGGTCCCCGAACGCGAGGGACCAGGGGCACCCGGCTCGGAACGAGTCCATGCGGCTAACTGCCTTCGGCCTGGAGAACCAGCGGCGTTGCGATCTCACCCTTCGCTAGGAAAAAGCGAAGAATGGGCTCCCGGCATTTGCCAGCGAAGGGGGAAAGCGTCCAGAATAGCTGCCATGAATATCAACCTTTTGGCCGTCAAATTCTCTTCAAGTCCGACAAACGCCAAGTATGGGCTTTTGATTTTTCCGCATTCAAACCCATCGGGTTCAGGGCTGGACCCCAACGACATTTCGCAGCACGCTTACGAAACATTGGAACAGCTTTGGCAAGCGATGCAGACTTGCGAGCTTGTGATCGTGCCGAATATCGCGACCCTTGAGGCAGAACTAGAGCAAGCGAAGATGCCTGTTCCAGTTGCACAGTTGAGCGAAGAGACAGCGCGGCAAATGGGATTCAAATAGCCCATTGTTCGTGTTTCTCGCAAGAGTCATCACGAAGGGGCCGATGCACGGAGAATGAGATGAAGACAAATGGAGAATCCGCAAGTCGTACTCGCGTCTTATCCTTCGTTTTGATAGGTGGCCTTGTTTTGTTTGCTATTGCGATCCTGAATATCAACAAGAACAGACATGCTCAGCAGAACGACAGGCCAACAGCAGACCTCTCGCAATCCTCCAACGGCTATCAACAATCCAGTTCACCTGCCGCCGGGGATGCTGAATCGGTGATCCGTATTAGCGCCGACAAACTCCTCGCAGAATTCCAGCGAAGTGAAGCGGATAAAGAATTGAGAATCAAAAACGAGAGCCTCTCGACATATCTAAACGACAAAACGGTAACCGCAGAGGACAGATATAAAGACAAGAGGATACAGGTCACGGGAGTTGTGACCGGCGTGTTCATTCCTTCGATTGAAACCTCCCGCCGAGTTCTGGAAAGCAGGGGGAAGGGCATCTTCGATGAGCAAGGGGGAGCTGGCTCATTTATCACCATGGGTGGGCCTTATCCCCACTCCGCGGAAGAGACCCTGCTCCTGCCTGGGATCGAGGCTTGGTCTAAAACTGGAGACTCGCTACAACCCACATTCGGAGAGCCAAACATTGAGTCACTTGCAGGGCGGCTAGTCGTAGGCAAAGAGACCTCAATTCTATGCACATTCAAATCTTCAAGTGGTTCTTCGCCAACCGAAATCTCTGTGTCTTTGGAGGATTGCACCTTAGAGTCTTCTCCGCCGCTACCCGCGCCTGTCGTCGGACAACCAGCATCACCAACGCCTGAAAGCATCATGCGCGCAATTAACCAGGCGGACTCAACGCCTGAGAACCGGTCCAGGCCGTACACCGTGGACGCCGATCTTGAGAGCGATGTGAGGCGTGCCTTGAGCACTTCCAAGGCACTGAAAAACGCCATCATTTCCCCTGTTTCGCTTCATCGCGAGATTACCCTCTCTGGAACGGTGTTGGACGAATCCTCCCGCGAGTTGGCCGAGGAAATCACAAGCCAAGTGTCGGGCGTTGTAGCGGTACACAACAATCTGACAATCAGAGACGGCGCGAATCCTCAATAAGTCCTTCCAATACAACGGGCGTGGCCAATTGGCCACGCCCGTCGTGTGTTCTGAGTTGAAGGAAGTTACTTGTTGGTGTGGACCAGGCCGCCTTGCTTCTCTTCGAGCGCAGCCTGCGCAGCCGCGAGGCGCGCGGTGAGCAGACGGAAGGGTGAGCAGGAGACGTAGTTCAGCCCGATTTTGTGGCAGAACTTGACGGACTCTGGATCGCCGCCGTGTTCGCCGCAGATGCCTACTTTGAGCGTAGGCCGCGTGTTGCGTCCCTTGGCTGTGGCCATCTTCACCAGAGTCCCAACACCCGCCTGATCAAGGGTGGCGAAGGGGTCCTGCTTGAAGATACCGGCTTTCATGTAGGCCGGCAGGAACTTGTTGATGTCGTCGCGGCTGATGCCGTAAGTGGTCTGGGTCAGGTCGTTGGTGCCGAAGCTGAAGAACTCAGCCTCTTCGGCGATCTGATCAGCGGTGAGCGCGGCACGCGGCAGCTCAATCATCGTGCCCACCATGTACTCCACAGTGACGCCCTTTTCCTTGAAGACCTGGTCGGCGACGCGGCGAATGATGGCGGCCTGGTTGCGCATCTCGTCAATGGATCCAATGAGCGGAACCATGATTTCAAGATGCGGATCGCCGCCATGATTTTTAACGTTGACCGCTGCTTCGAGAATTGCACGCGCCTGCATCTCTGTAATCTCAGGGAATGCAATTCCCAGGCGGCAGCCACGCAGGCCGAGCATGGGGTTGGTCTCGTGCAGGTCCTGCACACGGGCGAGCAATGTGCGCAGTTCCTTCAGCTTGGGCGAGCGAGGCTTGGTTTCTTCGAGCCGTGCAATTTGCACCAACAGGTCGTCGCGCTGGGGCAGGAACTCATGCAGCGGCGGATCGAGCAGGCGGATGGTCACCGGCAGCGATTCCATCGCCTTGAAGAGACCGACAAAGTCGGCGCGCTGCATGGGCAGCAGCTTCTTCAACGCGTCGCGGCGGTCTTTCTCGTTTTCGGCCAGAATCATCGTGCGCATGTGCTCGATGCGATCTTCTGCAAAGAACATGTGCTCGGTGCGGCAAAGTCCGATGCCTTCAGCGCCGAACAAGCGCGCCTGTTTTGCATCGCGTGGGATGTCGGCGTTGGCCCGAACCTTGAGCCTGCGCAGCGGATCAACCCAGCTCATGAACTTGACTAGGTCGGCGTCATCAGGCTGCGCCGGAATGGTTTTGAGCTTGCCGTCGATTACGCGGCCTGTGGTGCCGTCGAGCGAGATCCAATCGCCCTGCTTGTAGATCTTGCCCTTGACTTTGAGTTCCTTGCGCGCTTCGTCGACATGGCAATCGCCCGCGCCAGCCACGCAGCACTTGCCCATGCCGCGGGTAACAACCGCAGCGTGCGATGTCATACCACCGCGCGAGGTGAGGATGCCCGATGCGACTTCCATGCCGGCGATATCTTCCGGGGTTGTTTCGCCACGGACCAGGATGATGACCGGATAGCTGCCATTGGAGTGATGCTTCACCGCGTCTTCCGCAGAGAAAACAATCTGCCCCACGGCCGCGCCGGGCGAGGCCGGTAGTCCGGTAGCCAGCACTTCAACGTTCGCGCCTTTTTCATCGAGACGCGGAACGAGGAAGTCATACAACTGATTCGGCTCAACGCGGAAGACTGCCTCTTCCTGCGTGATGAGTCCTTCGCGCACCATGTCAATGGCTACTCGCACGGCAGCGAGGCCGGTGCGTTTGCCGTTGCGGGTTTGCAGCATGTAGAGCTTGCCATCCTGGATGGTGAACTCGAAATCCTGCATATCGCGATAGTGCTTTTCCATCTTCCAGGTAATGGCGCGGAGATGGTCATAGACGGTCGGCATCACGCGCTCGAGTTCGCTGATGGGCAGCGGCGTGCGCACGCCTGAGACAACGTCTTCGCCCTGCGCATTCATCAGATACTCGCCGAAGAAGACGCGCTCGCCGGTTGCGGGGTTGCGGGTAAAGCCGACGCCTGTGCCGGAGTTCTCGCCCAGGTTGCCGAAAACCATGGCCTGCACGTTAACCGCTGTGCCCAGCCAGTCATCAATGTGATTGATACGGCGATAGGTCTTGGCGCGCTCATTCTGCCAGCTCCGGAAGACCGCATCGCGGGCCTGGACCAGTTGATCCAGCGGCTCCTGCGGAAAGTCTTTTTTAGTTTCCTTCTTCACCAGCTTCTTGTACTCGACGATGATCTCCTGCAAGGCCTCGGGCTGGAGTTCGTAATCGAACTTGACGCCTTCGCGATGCTTGATGGCGTCAAAGATGTGCTCGAATTTCTTCTTCGGTACGTCCAGCACCACATCGCCAAACATCTGGATCAGCCGGCGGTAAGAGTCATAAGCAAAGCGAGGATTATTGCTGCGTTTGGCCAGCGCTTCAACGGCCTTGTCATTCAGGCCGAGGTTCAAAATCGTGTCCATCATGCCGGGCATGGAGAATTTTGCGCCCGAACGCACTGAAACCAGCAGCGGATTCTCGCCCGCGCCCAGCTTCTGCCCCTGCAACTTTTCCAGCCGATGCAGCGCCGAAAGCATCTCGGTGTCAACACCCGGATTAACCGCGCCGCGCATGTACTCGCGGCAGGCCTCGGTTTGAATCGTGAATCCCGGAGGAACCGGCAAGCCCGCATTGGTCATCTCGGCCAACCCCGCGCCTTTGCCGCCCAAAACTTCCTTCATCTTGCCATTTCCATCGGCCGAACCGCCGCCGAAGAAGTAAACATACTTGGTTGAGGTTTTTGTTGAGCTTGCTTGGTCGGCAAGCTGCTGATCCACAGCGCCCTGCGTCATGGGATAACTCCTTCGTATGTAGGTTCCGGGACCGCGGCGCCAATCCACAGGGGCGGGCAGACAGTACTCAGGCTTTCAATGGGTTGAGCGATCGATTGTCTGAGTGTCTGCGAGTCCCCGAAGTCTTTCGGCTCCGCTTCGCGGCAATTCATGATGCGCAATTACAAATAACCCTCCGAGCGCGCGTTTGCTTGTGCCCAACGTCACAGACATTTCGCTTGCAAAAAGCGTCTCGTAGGATTCATGGTGGAGAATTCTCGCAACTTGATACAAGAACTGTCAAATAGAGGATTTTGTGAGACGGTTCAATGAATTTTCGGCTGCAGTTTGAGTGCCCGCTAATTCAAGATGTGATTTTCAAACCGCATAATGAGACAATAGAATTCCGTGGAATACCGCGATTTTGATCGCCGCTTCCCCACGTAGATTTGACCAATCAGGAATCCAATTTCGCGGTAGGTTTCGAGGTCGGTCGCGGGCTTGCGCGTGACGCTGTTCGCGCACTGGCGCTCTCAGCCGGCTTCGCCGAAGCGAGCCTTGTTGCGCTGCCGCGCGCCAACCAATCGCGCGACGCTGAACGCTTCGAGCAGTGGGTACAAGCAGGCCGCAACGGCTCCATGGGTTACCTGGAGCGCGCCAATGAGCAGGGAGAATTGCTGCGCGCCCGCGTCTCGACTCCCTTCCCCTGGGCACGCTCGGCAATTGTCTGCTTTGCCAACTACCACGCGGCCCAGCCGCTCTCAACAGCTCCGGCGCCAGTCGATGCCGGATGGATTGCGCGCTACGCGTGGAGCGGCCGAAGAGAAACCGAAGCCGAGCAAGCACATCGTCAAAAGACAGTTGGCAGCCACGCAAGCCGCACAGTTTCAGCGGCAGTGCTGCGTCCCAGCGATTATCACAAGGTGCTGGTCAAGCGATTGCGGGAGCTTGAAGCGCGGCTGCGGGAACAGGTGCAAGAGAAGTTTGGCGAGAAGGCTTCCCAGTTTGAAGCTCGCGGCTACGTGGATACCGGTCCGGTTGTCGAGCGGGCGTTGGCCTCGGCTGCTGGCCTCGGTTGGACAGGCAAGAACACCTGCCTGATTCATCCCAAGCTCGGTTCATTCGGATTTCTGGCGGTGCTCTTAACTTCACTGGAGGTGCAGACGGAGTCAGCCGTAACGCAGGCACTGCAAGTTCATGCAACAGAGGTGGAGCGAGCGAATAGCGAGCAGTTGGCCGCACCGCAGGTGCCGGGAGGGTGCGGGACGTGCAGGCGGTGTATTGACGCCTGCCCCACGGGCGCGCTCGACACGCCGTACCAGATGGATGCGACCCGCTGTATCGCTTATCTGACCATCGAGCATCGCGGCGAGATCGCGCCGGAGCTGATGGAAGGGATGGGCCGGCAGGTTTTTGGCTGCGACATCTGCCAGGATGTCTGCCCGTGGAACCGCAAAGCGCCGATTACCGCTGACCCCGAGCTGCAACCGCGCCCTGAGCTGGTCAATCCCTCGCTCGACTGGCTGGCCACGCTGTCAGAAGCCGATTGGCAGCAATGGTTTAACGGCTCACCAGTGCGCCGAGCGGGCTTCACAGGACTGCGCCGCAACATTGCCATTGCGATGGGCAACAGCGGATTGCAGCGCTTTCTTCCCTGGCTGGAGAAACTCGGCGCGGAGGCGGGTGTTGCGGCAGAAAACGAGAGCCTGCGCGCAGCGGCCCGGTGGGCACTGGCAAAGCTGCGCAGCCAGGCGACTGCTTCAAACAAGGCAAATTCGGATGCCGCGCACAGCTAGTGTTTTGTCTCGCGATTTCCCTCCAAAAAATGAGCTGTCATCCTGAGCGAAGCGTACTTCAGCGGAACCGGGGCCCCAGCGATAGGTCTTCGTCGCTGGGGTGGGGGGTCGGAGGACCTGCATTTCGTTCTCAATTCGCGCCCCACACAAAGCCTGCCATCCTGAGCAACCGAAGCGCTGCGAAGGGATTGGAGTATCCTTGAAACAGGGCGTCGCGCGACCGCGCAGTATGTCCGTCTCAATCGCACATTTTTGCAACCGCACGGGGAGAAACTCTTGCCTGAACTCACGGAAGCCGCCTCCGACGCCACCCAAACGACCCTGAACACCACCGGAGCCCCACTGGGCGGCAATGGCCATCCTGTGATCGTCTCCGATACCGCTCCTTCAGTCGTCGCGCAGTCCAAGTGGTACCGCTGGCGCAGGGGCGGTGTGGCGCTGATCAAGTACCTGATGGACAGCGAAGTGCATACCTTCGCCTTCAGCGTGGCCGCCAACGCGATTCTCTCCTTTATCCCGTTCATCGTGCTGCTCTATACGCTTTCATGGGATGTCTTGCACTCATCGCGGATGGTGGGCGTCGTCAATGAAATGGTGGACACCTATCTGCCGGGGACCGCTAAGGTGGACTGGGTGGCAGGCACCCTCTATAAAGCGGCGGCGCGCCAGGGTGTGCAGGCCTTCTCACTGCTGATGATTCTGGTTGCCTGCACCGGGATCTTTCTACCTCTTGAAGTGGCTCTAAACCAGGCCTGGGGCATAACCAAGAGCCGCAACTACCTGATGAATCAGTTGGTCGCACTTGGATTGGCCCTACTGATGGTGGTGCTGGCAATGGGCAGCGTCCTGCTCAATGCGGGAGCGCGCGGTATGCTGACGGTCGTCTTCTTTCATCACATCGACAACTTCGTCTTCCGCTCCATCAGCTCCGCTCTACTAGCCATAACCACCGGCGTGGCTTCAATTCTCTTCTTCTTTTCGATTTACTGGCTTTTACCCAACCGCAAGGTTTCTCCCATTCCAGTTTTTCGCACCGCCGTCATCACTGGCGCTGTCTGGCTGGCAGCCAGATATATCTTTGTTCTCGTCTTGCCGCATCTCGATCTTGGCGCTCTCTACGGACCGTTTTATGTCTCCGTCGGACTGCTTTTCTGGGCCTATATCTCTGGCCTGATTCTCTTTGCCGGAGCGCAGTTCAGCGTCGCCCGGATGGGCGGCAAGCACTCGTAAGCCGCCTCCGTCCGCACACCTCAAATTCTCTTCTCGCGAAGGTAAACAATTTCTCATTTCTGCCGATAAGCGCATTTAAGGGGCCAAAACCTCCGGCCCTGACTGCGTTTACCACGGGATGAAACATCTTTGCGTATTGGCGGCGGTATTGTTTCAAGGATTGGCGGCGGTCGCATTGGCGGCCACGCCGGCTCCGCTGACCTCCGTGCGCGCCATCCGCGCCCTCAGCAATGCAGAGGCCAGTCAAAAGCTACCGGTGGCCTTTGAGGCCACTGTTACCTACTACCGCGACTATGAGCGGACAATGTTTGTGCAGGATGGCGACGTAGCCATCTTTGTCTTGGTGGGGTCCTCGACGAACGACAATTTCGCGCCAGGAGATCGCGTTCTGGTGCGAGGAACGACACAGACGGCCTTTAGTGCCTTTGTGGATGCCGATAATATCACTCTGCTGCGCCATGGCCCCTTGCCGAAATCCCAGCCGACAGACTTCGATGAATTAATCTCCAACCGGTACGACTGCAAACTGGTCACTGTTCGTGGCCTCATCCGTACAGCGGATTGGTCCCGTGTATCGGATGCGCGCGGAAACAGCTTCCCGATGCAGGTGAGCTTCCAATTGCAGGTTTTACTTGAAGGCGGTTATATCGAGGCTTTTGTTGATAACAGCGATGCGTATTCGCTGCAAAACATGCTGGATGCTGAAGTGGAGATCACTGGGGTTGCCGGAGGGATTTTCGACGGCAAGTATCAAATGCAAGGCATTGGACTCCACGTAGCCTCGCCCGCGCAGATAAAGATTCTTAAGCGCGCCGGCGCCAGCCCCTGGTCACTGCCTCTCACTCCGATGGATGGCATCATGGCGGGCTATCATATCTCCGACAGAACGCAGAGAGTCCGGGTACATGGAACGATTACCTACTACCAGCCCGGCGTGTCAGTAGTACTGCAAGACGGAGCTAAAAGCATCTGGGTCTCAACTTCGACCCGCGACAAGCTTGAGATTGGCGATATCGCCGACGCGACCGGCTTCCCAGAATCCCACAACGGATTTTTGGCCCTTGCGCGCAGCGAAATCAATGACAGCCATGTTCATGCCATAATTCCCCCTCTGCAGACAACGCACAAGGAATTGACCACCAGCCGCCACATCATCGATCTGGTCTCCGTCGAAGGCCAGGTGGTCATGGAGGCCCGCGGAGCCACGCAGGACCAGTACGAGCTGACCGCCGACGGTCAGCTCTTCAGCGCTGTCTACCGTCATCCGATTGGATACGTCGCGCCGCCGACCATGAAGCAGGTTCCTCTCGGCTCCAGGGTTCGTGTCACCGGCATCTGCATCACTGAAGATGCCAACCCCTTCAATAAGGATGTCTCCTTCGATATTCTGATGCGCTCGTTCGACGACGTCACGACCATCGCTGAGCCTTCATTGCTGAACGTGACCAATCTGGTCGTCATTGCACTGGTTTTGCTGCTGCTGGCAACCGCCGCCGGTGCCTGGGGCTGGACCCTTAAACGCAAGGTGCGCGAACAGACAACTGCGATGGCCCAGCGCATTGAGGCTGAAGCCGCAGTCGAGCGCCGCGCCGCAAAACTCGAACAGCGCCGCAGCCGCATCCTTGAAGACATCAATACCTCCCGCCCGTTGGCTGAAATCATCGAGCAGATCACCGGCATGGTCTCCTTCTGGCTGGATGGCGCGCCCTGCTGGTGCGAGATAGCCGACGGAGACACGCTGGGTGTTCCCGTCGCGCAGGGAGGCGGCATGCGCCTCGCCAGCGAACCCATACCCAGCCGCACCGGAGAGTCCCTCGGAATCCTCGTTGCTGCGCTGAACGGCGCAGCGCTGTCAGACGCCAATGCCACCGAAGCTCTGATCATGGGGGCGCGCCTGGCAGCTCTGGCCATGGAGACCCGCCGCCTCTACTCCGACCTTACTCACCGTTCCGAGTTCGACCTGCTCACGGATGTTCGCAACCGTTTCTCGCTCGACCGTCAGTTGGAAGCGCAGATCGTCGATGCCCGGCAGAAAAAATCCGTCTTCGGAATCATCTACGTTGATCTGGACAAGTTCAAGCTGATCAACGACCGCTACGGCCACCACATCGGCGACCTCTATCTACAGGAATCTGTACTGCGCATGAAGCGCCAGTTGCGCGGCGGAGACATGCTGGCTCGTCTCGGCGGCGATGAGTTTGCCGCACTGCTCACCAGTATCCGCGGCCGGGCGGACATTGATGAGATCGCCCACCGCCTGGAGCGCTGCTTCGACCCGCCCTTCAACCTCGAAGGCTACGAACTGCGCGGCGCGGCCAGCATCGGAACCGCTTTCTTTCCCGATGACGGCTATACCAAAGACACACTCCTCAATGCCGCCGACGCCTCCATGTATGCCATCAAGAACAGCAGGAGAGCCGCCGAGGAAATCTCCCAGCGCGTCTCCTCGCCACAAGCCGCAACCACACGCCGCTAGAGCATTTTCGGAAGATGAATATCAACATAGCTCCGGCATCCTTGAATTCCTGCGCTTGGGCCGGTCTTGTATCAGGGCACGACTTCAGTCGTGCCGCTAAAGCCGCAAAATGAGGGAGGGCTTTAGCCCCTGCGGGCCGTCTGATCCTCTCTATCTCCGTTTGTACAGCCAGAATCCCATTTGCCGGATCAAGATTGATATTCATTTTTCGGAATTGCTATAGTCCGAAAGCACACGCTCAAGTGGCTTTTTTCCTCAAAAAAAGCCACCTTCCGCTTCCGTGAAAAGGTCTACGTGTATTCCGAAAATGCTTTAAAAGCCCCACAGCTTTCCTCATGATGCCGTGCCCGTACAATGGAATCAGGGAAACCCCCAGCCCATGGCGGATAACGAGCAGAACAAATCAGACGACAAAGCGCGCGACTCCGCCCAGCCAAAGGACGACTCCGTCGCCAAGGTCTATGACGCGCAGCTTGCACGGCGTCTTGGCCATTATCTAAGGCCTTATTGGCTCCAGGCCTCTATCTCTGCGGTCGCAGTTTCGCTCAAGGCGCTTTGCGATGTGACCGGGCCTTACCTGGTCATGGTCGGCATTGACCGCTATCTCGCGCCAGACTCTGCAGCAGCACCTCCAATCACGCTTCTCACCTTCTGGCTCGGAAAGACAAGCTGGCTCTACCGCTGGCTCCCCACCGATCCTGTGCAAGGGATCACGCGGCTCGCTGAACTGTATCTGGCCGTGCTGCTCACGGCGTATCTGTTTGAATTTGTCCAGACCTACCTGATGCAATGGACCGGCCAGAAGATCATGTTCGATCTGCGCCGCGACCTTTTCCGCCATATGCAGCGCATGCATATCGGTTTTTTTGACACACATCCGGTGGGCCGCCTCGTCACCCGCCTCACCTCCGATGTCGATGCTATCAATGAGATGTTCACCGCCGGCGCGCTGGCCATCGTCGATGACGTGTTGAATCTCTCCATCATGGCCATCGTCATGTTGGGCATTAACTGGCGCCTGGCCCTGCTGGCCTTCGCGGTGCTACCGCTGATCCTCATCGTCACACGCATCTTTCGCGATCATGTGCGCGAGAGCTACCGCCGCGTCCGCACCGCTATTGCCCGCATCAACAGCTTTGTCCAGGAACATGTCAGCGGCATGAGCATCGTCCAGCTCTTCAACCGCGAGCAGCGCGCCTTCGACGACTTTGAAGTCGTCAATCGCCAGCACATGGTCGCCTTCAAAGACACCATCTTCGCCTACGCACTCTATTATCCGGCAGTCGATCTGCTCTCCACCGTGGCCATCGCGCTGGTGCTCTGGCGCGGAGGCTTCGGCATCATCGCCGGCATGGTCACCATCGGCACCCTCAATATCTTCATCCAATATTCCATGCGCTTCTGGCGGCCCATTCAGGACCTCAGCGATAAATTCAACATCCTGCAATCGGCAATGGCTGCCTGCGAGCGCATCTTCAAGCTGCTGGATACTGCGCCTCTGATCCTCAGCCCCGCGCAGCCAATCGAGGGCGACGGATCAAATCGCATCGAGTTTCGTCATGTCTGGTTCACCTATCAGCAACTCAGCGAGGCGCAGCAGGCCGCCGTTGAGAAGATAAGCGACTCCAATTCATCCGGCGCGGAGTTATCCTCCCTCGATAACATCGAATGGATTTTGAAGGACGTCTCCTTTACTGTCGAGCCTGGCCAGACCGTCGCCATCGTCGGCCACACCGGAGCGGGAAAGACCACACTCACCAGTTTGATGATGCGCTTTTACGATGTCACCGCGGGCCAGATCCTCCTCGACGGCGTAGACCTGCGATCTCATGGCCTCAATGCGCTCCGCCGCCACTTCGCGGTGGTCCTCCAGGACCCATTTCTATTTACAGGCACGCTGGCCGAAAATATCCGCCTAGGCAATCGGGAGATCACCGACGCAGCCCTCCATCAGGCAGCGCGCGATGTCAATGTGCTGGACTTTATCGAATCCCTGTCCGGCGGTTTCAACGAAGCCGTCAAAGAACGCGGCAGTTCCCTCTCCACCGGACAAAAGCAGCTCGTCAATTTTGCCCGCGCCCTGGCATACAATCCACGTATTCTCATTCTCGATGAAGCTACTTCCAGCGTGGACACCGAGACCGAGCTGCGCATTCGCGGCGCTCTGGAACGGATGCTCGAAGGGCGCACCAATGTGTTGATTGCCCATCGGCTCTCGACCGTGCAGCGCGCGGATGCCATCCTCGTTATGCATAAAGGCCAGTTACGCGAAATGGGAAGCCACCAGCAACTGCTGGCGATGCGCGGCCTTTATTGGAAGCTCTATCAATTGCAATACAAGGATCAGGAATCGGCACTCGTGCCAGCCCGCTCAGCCTTCGAACCAAGTATATAGCTTGTACTGTAAAAATCTCTCTCCACGATATAAATCCATGGGCGAAGCGAGTATAGAAACTGCCTCGCCCATGGATCATCTATCTATCAGCTCCGCACTAATCTATCTAGCCGCAGCTCTATCTATTGGACAATCTATCTAGAAGTCTATTTACAATCCGTTCCGTTCACCGCAAACGAGACTCCTTTCACTAGTTGACCGTGCAAGCCACCCCGTTGAGCGAGAAGGCTGTTGGTACTGCGTTGGTGGTTCCATTCCAGGTGCCGTTGAAGCCGAACCCGGTATAGCTTCCGCCGGCGGGGATGTTCTGCCATGTCTGGCCGGCCTGTTCGCTCACCGTGACGTTGCCGCCACTCTGCGATACGGCTCCATTCCACGAGCTGGCGATGGTCTGTCCGTTGGCGAAGGTCCAGGTCAGCGACCAGCCACTCAGAGCAGTGGTTCCGTTGTTGATGATGCTGATCGTCGCACCAAACTGGCTGGTGTTTTGCGGTGAGATTGTGTAGTTAACCCTGCACGCGGAGCCGCCAGCCGTCGTCACTGTGAGTGCGATGGTGGTGGATGCGGTCAGCGTACCCGAGGTTCCAGTGATGGTGATCGTCGAAGTTCCAGCGGCAGCCGTCGCGGCCACTGTAAATGTAACTACGCTGGTCGAGGTTGCCGGGTTGGTTCCAAAGGCCGCTGTAACTCCTGTCGGTAATCCGGTAGCCGCCAGAGTTACGTTGCCCGCAAACGGACTTACATCGGTCACGGTAATTGTGTCGGTCCCGGTTGCGCCTTGAGCAATCGACAAGGCAGCCGGCGAAGACGCCAGCGTGAAGCTGCCAATGGACGTGGCAGTCACCGTCAACGCAACAGAAGTGGATGCAGTCAGCGTTCCCGAGGTCCCTTTGATTGTGATTGTCGAAGTGCCGGCCGCAGCCGTCGAACTCACTGTAAATGTAACTACACTGGTCGAGGTTGCAGGGTTGGCGCTGAAGGCCGCTGTAACTCCCGTTGGCAATCCAGTCGCCGACAGAGTTACACTGCCCGTAAACGGGCTGACATCAGTCACGGTAATTGTATCCGTCCCAGTGGCGCCCTGAGCGATCGACAAGGTAGACGCCGACGCCGCGAGCGTGAAGCTGCCCGGAGAAGAAGACACCACTGTCAGCGCAATGGTTGTCGCCGCAGTGGTCGATCCCGACACGCCGGAAATTGTAACGGTCGAGGTTCCCGCCGCGGCTGTTGAACTGGCGGTAAAGGTAACCACGCTGGTGCCGGTGGTAGGATTAGTGCCGAAAGCCGCTGTAACTCCCGTAGGCAAACCCGTTGCCGACAGAGTTACACTCCCGGTGAAACCTCCAGTGTCAGTTACTGTAATAGTATCTGTCGCCATCGTGCCCTGAGTTACTGACAGTGCCGCAGGAGATGCGGAGAGAGTAAATCCCGCCGGTGTGCCAGCCGCCGTAATGGTAAGGGCAATCGTAGTTGAGGCAACGGGCAATGCTCCGGATGTTCCCGTGATCGTTACGGTCGCGCTTCCTTGTGGCGCAGACGAACTCGCCGTCAGCGTCAGCACACTGGACCCAGTGGTCGGGTTAGTGCCAAACGATGGCAGTAACTCCGCTGGGCAGGCCAGTTGCCGCTAAGGTAACACTACCCGTGAAACCGCCGGCGTCACCCACTGTTATCGTTGCGGTGCCACTAGCGCCCTGAGCAATCGACAGAGTCGACGCCGAAGACGAGATCGTGAAACTAGGCGTTGCTGTTGTGGCCAGTGGAAACTGAATGCTAGCCAGCAGAGACTGCTTGAGCGCACTGACGGGCGTCGCATCGTAATTATTGTCGAGCAACGCATATGTGTCTTCGCCATTCAGCGCCCAATAGGTCCAGTTGATTGTTGAATTGTTGCCCAGGAATGCAACCAGGCTCTGAAACCACTGTCCTTGGCTCCCAGCGGCTGTGTTTTCAATGTCGGTGCTGGTATTATCCGTGCCAAACTCTCCCAGCCAGACCGGAGCAGTTCCCGCAACACTGATATAGCCCCAGTACTTGTTCCAAATAGTATCCAGGCTGGCAGGCGTGGTACTGCTGTTGAACCATGGCTGCTGAAAAAGATTCGGACCGTAATCATGCGCGGAGTATACGAGTTGATTGGCGACGTTCAGAGTAATCGGATTGCTCGCTACTCCGATCAGATTCCCTCCCTGCCAGCCGCAAACGCCGCTATAGCAATCGTTACCTTCGACAAAGATAAGCAGCTTTCGGGTTGATGGCCAGAATCGCGTTTCCTGCAGCTGTAGCCGCTACCGGCCAGTTCTGCGTGGTGAGAGTCGTGGGGCAGCCATTGGTCGCCGTGTCGCCGGTCCAGCAGGAGCCGGTTGTCGCACCCAGTCCGCTTAAGATGCGGCTCATTGCGCAGATCCATGCCAATCACCGTCGGATTGCCGTTGAAGGTAAACTGTGCTGGCGCTATATCGCGTCGCCATCGTCTGCCAGTCGGCGATCCAGTTCGACTGCGGATATGCGCTGGTGTACCAAAGTCCGCTCGCCTCGTTGGTCTCGCCGGCCTCGGAACGATGGTTATCGAGAATCACGCGCAGCCCGATCGATCCGGCATAAGCGACGATC
This sequence comes from uncultured Acidobacteriaceae bacterium, assembly GCA_963713645.1. Taxonomy (GTDB): domain Bacteria; phylum Acidobacteriota; class Terriglobia; order Terriglobales; family Acidobacteriaceae; genus Telmatobacter. The sequence continues at coordinate 73,107 of CAVQMQ010000033.1, forward strand.
GTGTCCAGGTCTTGTAGCGCGGTTTGCCCCACTAGCTGTGATTGGCCGGACCGCCATTTGCAAAAGTAGTGTGTAGTTGGTGGGAACGGGATCGCTCTCCACCATTTGGTTTGAGAATGGGATGCGGATCACGTTGTAGCCCAGGCTCTTAATCGTATTCAATACCGTGTGGTAGTCCTGCGCCCAAAGGCCGTGAGCAAGGTAGTCGGGAGTCTCAAATCCATACCAGTTGATTCCGGCAATACGAACTTCCGTGCCGTTCGCGTCCAGAATCTTGTTTCCGCTGGTGTGCCAATAGCCGGCACCCTGCGCCGCCGCACGTGGCGATAGCACGCTCAACAGCAGGGCGGCCGTCATCGCCGCGCCGAGCCTGAAGCGATAGAGCGCGCCGGAGCGGCTCGTAATCTTGCTGAATGTCGATAACATCATTACTCCTCCATGACTTTTCTTCTGGATATTCCGTTAATAAGTACCCGCCGCGTTCTCACTGCGTCGCTCACTAGTTCACAGTGCATGACGTGCCATTGAGTGAGAATGCCGCTGGAATCGAGTTGGCGCTGCCGTTCCATGTCCCGTTGAAACCGATCCCTGTCAAACTACCTTCGGCTGCAATACTTCCGTTGTAGCTTTCGTTTTTCACTGTCACATTGGCGCCACTCTGTGTCTCAACTCCGTTCCAGAGCTGTGACACTGTCTGCCCATTCGCAAAGGTCCATGTCAGAGTCCAACTGCTCAATGTGGTATTGCTGTTGTTCGTGATGGTTATCGCCGTTCCAAACGCGCTCGAGTTCTGCGGAGAGATTGTGTAGTCAACAGTGCAGCCAGAGCCTCCACCGCTGCTGGCCGCCGAAGTTGTTGTACTGGCCTGCGCCGACACCGCCGATGTTCCGTCCGAGTCAACCGCTTCAATTACGTAGTAATACGTTGTCGATGCAGCTAGGCCTGTGCTTGAATAACTTGTCGCTGTAACTCCGCTTGCTATCTGGTTGCTCGACGACGGAGTAAACCCGCTCGTAGTGCTGCGAAATACGTTGTAGCCGCTTATGGTGCAATTCGCTGGGGGAGTATCCGTCGTCCAACTCAGATTGATAACGCTGGACGATGCTGCTGTCGCGGTAAGTCCGCTCGGCGCGGAAGGGGCAGCGGAGCAACTTCCGCCGCCGCCTGAACCCGCTGCCGCACTGACTGAAAATCCACTCATCGCCAACCCATCGCCGCCCGTCCAGATTTCAAAGCCGTACTCGACGTCGATCAGGTACCAGGAGCTTTCAAGGCTGCCTCTGGATACAGCATCCGTAAAGAACGGGAGTAGATTCAGGTTGGTCACCGACGTTACTGGCGTCGTTGCTACGTATGACACTATGTTCCAGGATGTCTGGCGGCCGGTCCATACCTGATAACTCGCTCCATCAATCGCTGCCGTTGCCACATCCGACCCAAATGGTTGCGGTGCGCCCTGATGATTAATCCAGATCATGATCTCGGTGCCATTGGGCTGGCCAGAGGTCGTCGAAGTCTGATTAAACCAGATGTCGTATGCGGCGTCATTCTGAGAACCAGATGGCTGTGTGATGCTCACGCTTGTCGCCGCCGACGCTATATTGCTTACCTGTATCGGGAATGGGTTAGACGAAGTGCACACTCCCCAGTGGCAGCCTCTGTAAAGAGAAGTGTATTCAGCGGGAGAACCGTCGGTAGAGTTTGAAAAGCTTGCCGTTGTAACTGTAAATCCAAGACCACTTATATCAACACACTCATTCAGGGACGAATCGTATTCGTTCATCTGGAAATTATAGATACCGCTGTCGAGCGCATCCACAAATGTCGTTCCAACCGTCGTCGAGCATTCAGACTGCGCCGATGCTTTGGTCAACATCCCTAGAAACGATAGGCAAATTGCAATAGAAACTGCACAGGCCTTCAATACATGAGTCTTCGTCACTTGCTTCACCCTTTCCCTTACTTCGCGTGCTTCTTATTGCAGCGCGTACAGTTGTTTTGTAATATTCCGGTAAACCGGAGCCGGCCTGTGCGGCCAGCCCCAGTTCACGCGGCTGTTCTTAGTTAGTTGACCGTGCAAGCCACCCCGTTGAGCGAGAAGGCTGTTGGTACTGCGTTGGTGGTGCCATTCCAGGTGCCGTTGAAGCCGAACCCGGTATAGCTTCCGCCGGCGGGAATGTTCTGCCATGTCTGGCCGGCCTGTTCGCTCACCGTGACGTTGCCGCCACTCTGCGATACGGCTCCATTCCACGAGTTGGCGATGGTCTGTCCGTTGGCGAAGGTCCAGGTCAGCGACCAGCCACTCAGAGCAGTGGTTCCGTTGTTGATGATGCTGATCGTCGCACCAAACTGGCTGGTGTTTTGCGGTGAGATTGTGTAGTTAACCCTGCACGCGGAGCCGCCAGCCGTCGTCACTGTGAGTGCGATGGTGGTGGATGCGGTCAGGGTACCCGAGGTTCCGGTGATGGTGATGGTCGAAGTTCCAGCGGCAGCCGTCGCGGCCACTGTAAATGTAACTACGCTGGTCGAGGTTGCCGGGTTAGTAGCAAAGGCCGCTGTAACTCCCGTTGGAAGTCCAGTAGCCGCCAGAGTTACACTGCCCGTAAACGGACTAACATCGCTCACAGTAATTGTATCCGTCCCGGTTGCGCCTTGAGCAATCGACAAGGCAGCCGGCGAAGACGACAGCGTGAAGCTGCCGGTGGACGAAACTACAGTCAGCGCAATGGTGGTCGTCGCGGTGGTTGTTCCCGAGGTGCCGGTGATAGTTACATTCGAGGTTCCAACCGTGGCCGTGGCGCTGGCGGTAAAGGTAATTACGCTGGTGCTGGTTGTCGGGTTAGTCGCAAATGCGGCTGTAACTCCCGCCGGCAATCCAGTAGCAGCCAGAGTTACGCTGCCGGTGAAGGTGCCGGTGTCAGTTACAGTGATGGTATCGCTCGCCGTTTTGCCTTGCGTTACAGACAATGCTGCAGGCGATGCCGCTAGCGTAAAGCCCGACACCGGCGTTGCCGTAACCGTCAGCGAGATGGAGGTGGAAGCGGTAAGCGTCCCCGAGGTTCCGGTGATGGTCACAGTCGATGTACCGGCCGTGGCCGTCGCGCTGGCCGCGAATGTTACTACGCTGCTGCCTGTAGTCGGGTTAGTTCCAAACGTAGCAGTTACACCGGAAGGCAATCCAGAGGCCGCCAGAGTTACACTGCCCGTAAATGGACTTACATCCGTCACGGTAATGGTGTCCGTGCCGCTCGTGCCCTGCGCGATCGACAAGGTCGGCGCCGACGGCGCAAGCGTGAAGCTGCCCGTGGCTGCGCCCGGTACCGTAAGCACGATGGTTGTTGAGTGCGTGATCGTACCATTGGTTCCGGTAATGGAGACGTTGTAGGTTCCAGCCGGAGTCGTTGTTTGCGAGTTGAAGTTCACAATGCTGGTGCCGCTGGAGTTGAGCGATGAGGGAGCGAAGTTGGCGTTCGCGCCCGCTGGCAGGCCACTAGCGCTCAAGGAAACGCTGCCCGTCAGTCCACCAACAAAGGTGATGGTGATCGTGCTGGTCGGGTTAGAATTTGCCGGCAACGAAACTGCGGCGGGCGACGCAGAGATGGTAAAGTTCGGCTCTGCGATTACAGTAAGCGTGATGGTCGAGGTTTCCACCGTCGAACCGCTAGTTCCGGTTACTATAACCGTAGCTGCGCCGACCGTAGCGGTATTAGATGCGGTAAAGGTAAGTGTGCTGCCCGCGGATCCGGTAACCGAGGCCGGACTGAAAGCGGCGGTTACACCGGCCGGCAAGCCACTGACAGTCAACGCCACAGCACTGTCAAAGCCGCTGAATGCTGACACCGTGACGCTGCTGGCCGCGCTGGTTCCCTGCTCGACTGAGACGCTGGTCGCAGAGACCGTGAAGCCGGCTGTTGGGCTGGTCGGAATCGCCGGAAACGCATTCTGTACATCTTCAAGGAACTCGGTAAGCCAGAAGGTTCCGGCGGGCGGCGAGTTTGGGATCGAGTTGACCGCAAAGCCATTGCCCAGCGCATTGTCGTGTGCGGGGTCGCAGTTCTCATCGCCATGGGTGGCCCCAAGCGCGAGGTGCTGTGGGTTTGTATCGCCGTTAGGATAGTCGCCGTCCGATTCTCCCGGAGGCTTGACCCAAACGTAGGCATTGAGATTGGCAAAGAACCCAGGGTTCACCGTCGGAAACGCGCCGATTCCCTGATTGGCCTGATTGCACCACTGGCCCATATCGTCGCGCTCGTCGATCTTGGTTGCATCAACGAAGGTGTTAACCACAGTGCTGGTGCTTGCGGCTGTCGGGCGAAGCGGTCCGCCCCAGCCGTTGCGCGAGGTATCGATCAGGAATCCCATTGTGGTTGGGAAACCGACGCCGGTCAGGCCTGTATAAAATTCCTGCGCGTAGTCTTCCTCATCGATTTCAGGGTTGAACGAGTAGAAGGTGGCGGTTTCAACTTCGCTGCCGCCGATCTCTTCCGTCGCCGTCATGAACGGCTCTTTAGTCGGACCGTAATTGGCGGTATTGGTGATAATTCCATCCAGGCTGGCGAATCCGTCCGTCGTTCCTGATACCACAGTGGCGTAGAAGGGGAAGGCAAGGCCGGCGCCTTCAGTCCAGCCCAGCCATCCATGGTGGCCGATATCAAGATAGTTATAGGCATTGGGGAGGGAATGGAACTTGTTCAACGCATACTGAATTCCCTGCACATAGACGCCGCTCTGCGAGTAGGTCGGAAAGCTCTGGCCGCCATTCGCCGCGATGCAGTTGGCCAGTGAGAAGCTATAGCCGGTATTGGTAACGATATTCGGCAGCGAGTCGTCTTCGATGACCAGCACAAAGCGGACATTCGAGGGCGCCGCGGCCAGGGCGTTGAAGATCGGAGTAATGTAATCGTTCTCGTACTCCTGTATGCCGGTCCCGGTCAACGTTTCCGTGCCTCCGGTAGGGCTGATAACCGTGTCGCCTCCGGCAATGCTCAGCTCGCCGTTCGAGGCCAAAGCCGCGCAGTCGCGGTCGGGAAGATCGTAAATGACGAGCTGGACGACGATCTCCGCACCGTTGGCTTGAGCAGCCGCGGCGGCGATATGCTGCGCGAGGCTCAATCGTCCACCGGCCGCTGCGCCGCCGTAGATCGCGCCGATATGGTCCATCCAGACAAAGGTCGGGGTATTCCCGACGATAGTCATCTGGTTGGCCAGTGCGGAACCAGCCGGTTCGGTCGCGATCGCCGTGCCGACTTCATTGGTCCAGTCGGGGCTGACATACACCGTCGCGCCCACATAGGGATTGGTGACATGTGTTACCTGAGCGAATGCGCCCGGAGCAACAATGGTTAGAAGCAGTATTACAAGAACGGACAGACGTACTCCGCTGAATCGGCGAACACTGGCACGGTCTTGAAACGCAGGAATATTGTGAAGCATAGATTCTCCTCTGCATCCGGGCACACGTCCGCCGCACTCTGTGCGGTAGCGCACTGCCGAGAAATGATGCCGTTATTTATTGCGTTCCACGGGAAGGGAAGGTAACGGGTGCAATCCAAGTTGCAGCCTGAGCGATCGCGGAACCGACCTGGCAAAAAAGATACAAAAAGTTGCAATAATCCGGTCTGGTCGGTTGCCTTCACACGGCGCCTCAGCCGATCCGTCTATCGGCGTGGGCTGTGGTATCGCACCGCTTGAATTCCGCAGGACCAATCTCTGGCCTGTGGCGATCAACCGCTCCAGTTTTGCGTTCACTAAACACTTTCAGTAAACAACGAGTCGGACAATAAAACGTTTAAGCTGCCAATGTAAAGGTTACGAACGGGCATCGTCCTTTCGTAACCCAGGAGCGGAGATTGAACCCGTCCCTTAAACACATATTGCTCTCTGCCAGGGCAGTTCGAGGATGCTTTGAAATCAATCCTTTGGCGTTTTGCCTGGGATACAAACAAATGAAAATAAGAGACGTCTAAACAAAGTCCTGAATGCCTGAAACAGGTCTCATGAATACCGCAAGCGCTTTTTTCCCGGCGAGAGCCCCTCCCACAGCGCAGGAGAATGATTGCGCTCGTCGAAAAAGTTGGTTAGTACGCCGGTTGTACGCTAGCCCGAATCGGCGCAACAGCAGCCCTACGCGTCATGGCCGGATTAATTCCGAGCCGGTTTCTTCCACTACCCGGCATGGGCAGTTCGCCCATCTGGAACAACTGCGAGGGCGGTAACGTAGAGAGGATTATGAAATTCTGCTCGATTGCAATAGGAGTGTGTCTTGGGGCGTCCACCATTTCCGGATTCGCTTCACAAACCCGAAAAACAGATACAGCCCCGCCAACCCCCAAGGCGCCCGCCGTTCTGGACGCGCATCTTCCCCTGATCGAACAACCCCTGCGTCTTTCCGACTTCACCGGCATGGCCCCGCGCGCCGATTTGAAAGATAAGCTCACCGAGATTACCGGATTCATTCAGAACTCACCACACGACGGCGACCCGCCAGTCGAGGCGACCGAAGTATGGATGGGATATACCAAGAGTTCGCTCTATTTTGTCTTCATCTGCCACGATCATCATCCCAATGAAATCCGCGGCCACCTGGCGAGGCGAGAAAATATCCTCAATGACGACAATGTTTCCGTGCTGCTCGATCCCTTTCAGGACCGCCGCAAAGGCATTCTCTTTACCGTCAATCCCGCCGGCGTGCAGGCTGATGCCGCGTGGACCGAGGGCAACGGACCCGACTACAGCTACGATCAGGTATGGGACTCCGACGCGCGCGTGACCTCAGAAGGATGGATGGCGCTGATCGCAATCCCCTTTCGCAGCCTGCGCTTTCCTTCCAGTCACTCCGACTGGGGCGTCGTCTTCCAGCGCAACTACCCGCGCAACAGCGAGTCGGATTTCTGGCCTCGCATCTCCGCCAACGTATCCGGCACCTTGAGCCAGGAAGCAACATTGCGTGGAATCGTAGGCGTCACCGGCTCGCGCAACGCCCAGATCAATCCCTATACGCTTGGCCAGAATGAGCGCACCCTCAACTCCTTTGACCCGCTTGATCCTTACTTCAGTTCGCGCCATATGGAGGCCACGGCAGGCGGCGAGGCCAAGGCGATTCTCAAAGACAGCATCGTCTTCGACGCGACTGTCAACCCCGACTTCAGCGACATCGAATCCGACCAGCCCCAGTTCACCGTCAATCAGCGCTACCCGGTCTATTTTCCCGAGCTGCGTCCGTTTTTTCTGGAGAATGCTAACTTCTTCCTTACTCCGATCCAACTCGTCTACACGCGAAACATCATTCATCCTGAATTCGGCGGGCGCGTGACCGGAAAAATCAAACATACGAATCTCGGCCTTTTCATCATCGATGACCGCGAACCAGGCATGACCGTTGCGCCCGGCGACCCGCTCTACAAGAAGCGGGCAATATTCGCCGTCGGGCGCGTCTCCGAGGATCTCGGCAAAGGATCAAGCATCGGAGCAATTTATACCGATGAAGAGTTCGGCCAGGGATGGAATCGCATTGGCGGCGTCGATTTCACCGCGCGCATGAACAATAAATGGACCTCGGACGGGCAATGGGTGGAAAGCTCGACCTTGGGAACCGTCGACAGCGGAACCCCGCCGACTTATTCTGCCGGGCCGGCCGGCTACCTCGACCTCAACCGCTCAGGACACGCCTTCAACATGCAGTCAAGTTACAACGACTTCAGCACCGGCTTTGAAACTCAACTTGGCTTTATCCAGACCAACAACATCCGCAGCGGCCATACTCACGCCACCTATCAGTGGTATCCCAAGCACAAGACCATCCAGAGTTATGGCCTGGAGACCAGCCAGAACATCGCTTTCGATCATCTGGGGGACCGTGTCTATCACTACTCTCAATTTGATCCTTTTTGGCTTCTGCCGCGTAACATCGTCATCGCTCCCATCGGCGGCCAGAACTCCGACACAGTTGCTACAACGCAAACTTCTGCCGCTGGCGCAACTCAGACCATCTATCAAAACTTCACTGAGAACAACGGCGGAATAGTCTTCCGCGGAGCGCCCTTCGCGCAGTTCAACTTCAATCTGGTTGCACTGCGGAGCGGCAACGTCAACTACAACCCTCCGATTCCTGTTGGACAACAGAGCGGCAATCCCTTCCTCCTGAACCAGAATTTTGTGCAACTCCTGTTTACTCTCCAACCCCTGCGCCAACTCACTGCGGACAATACCTATCTGCTGGACCGTGATCACTCGGTGGCGAACGGCGCTTTTGTCTATGAAAACCAGGTGCTGCGCACCAAGGTCAACTACCAGTTCACGCGCGCCATCTCCGCGCGCGTTATCGTCGAGTACGATTCAACTCTGGCCAATCCCTCCGAGACCTCCCTGCAGCGCACCAAGCAGGTTCAGACCGAAGCGCTGCTCACCTGGCTCCCCCATCCCGGAACCGCCGTCTACATCGGCTATAACAACGATCTCCAGAATCTCAATCGTTCCCTTTGCAACCGTCTCCCCAGCGGCGCGTGCGACCCCAATAATACGGTTCCACCCCGCGCCATCAACTACCTGAACGACGGCCGCCAGATCTTTATCAAAGCATCCTACTTGTTCCGCTTCTAATCAACATCTCAAGGCAAAGAGAGTCTCCGACAGGGATTCTCTTTGCCGCAGCATGTCTCATTTCTATACAAACTAAACAGACGTAATTGGCGATAGCGATATTATTAGCAAACCACTGCTGTCCGGTTAACGACTAGCTTGCTGGCCGCAACCGCCTGATGTGCGGATGGTTGCGAGCGTTTTCGGGTGGTGTCGATTTGAAATTGCCGCGATGCTGATTCCAGAGATGTTTTCTGGAGGCGGCGGTGAACGCTGGCAAGGTGCTGTTTGCTCAGTTGATGGATTTCCTTCCCTGGACGTCGTTTGCCCGCAGCGTAGCCCGTTATGGCGGCGACCGTCGGGTGCGCAGCCTCAACTGCGCCGAGCAGTTCCGTGCCATGGCTTTTGCCCAGTTGACCTATCGCGAGAGCCTGCGCGACATCGAGGCTTGTCTCAGCGCACAGCCCGCTAAGCTCTACCCCATGGGCTTTCGTTCTCCCGTTCGGCGTTCCACTTTGGCAGAGGCCAACGAGAGCCGCGATTGGCGTATTTACGCGGAGTTGGCGCAACGATTGATGCTTCAGGCGCGCAAGCTCTACGCCAAGGAAGATCTCGGCATGGACCTCGACGCCGCCGCTTACGCATTGGACTCGACCACCATCGACCTGTGCCTGAGCCTGTTCCCCTGGGCGCATTTCCGCTCCACCAAATCCGCAGTCAAGATGCATACGCTGCTCGATCTGCGCGGCAACATACCAACGTTTATCCGCGTCACCACTGGCGATGTGCACGACGTCAACATCCTCGACGAAATCATCCCGCAACCCGGCGCTTACTACGTCATGGATCGCGGTTATCTCGATTACGCCCGACTCTATCGCATCCATTTGTCCTCAGCGTTCTTTGTCACACGCGCAAAGCGTAACCTCGATGCCAGCCGCATCTACTCCCAACAGGTGGACAAGCAGACCGGCATTCTTGCTGACCAATCTATTGCCCTCAACGGCTACGACAGCCGCAAGGATTACCCTGGCCATTTGCGTCGCATTCGCTATCGCGACTCGGACACCGGCAAGGATCTGGTCTTCCTGACTAACCAGTTCATGCTGCCCGCTGCTACCATCTGTGCCCTCTACAAGAGCCGTTGGCAAGTCGAGCTGTTCTTCAAGTGGATCAAGCAACACCTGCGCATCAAGGCCTTCTTCGGAAGCAGCGAGAACGCCGTCAAAACCCAGATCTGGATAGCCGTCTCGGTCTACCTGCTGGTCGCCATCGTCAAGAAAAAGCTCGAACTGCCCGGCTCGCTCTACACTTTGCTGCAAGTACTCTCGGTAACTCTGTTCGAGAAAATGCCCATTTCACAGGCACTTCAGCAGAAGCACTACACCAGTCAACTAACTCCAAACTCCAACCAACTCATTCTGTTCGACTTTTAACCGGACAGCAGTGTTAGCAAACATTAATTGATATTATCTCCTATACTTTTCATCCAATTAGAACAAGATGAATATCAACATAGCTCCGGCATCCTTGAATTCCTGCGCTTGGGCCGGTCTTGTATCAGGGCACGACTTCAGTCGTGCCGCAAAAGCCGCAAAATGAGGGAGGGCTTTAGCCCCTGCGGGCCGTCTGATCCTCTCTATCTCCGTTTGTACAGCCAGAATCCCATTTGCCGGATCAAGATTGATATTCATTTAGAACAATTTCATTAAGTGTATAGCTCTGAACCACTTGTTAAAGCAGACTTATCGAACTCTGCATCCAGCCGATAGAAATCACTAATGCAGTAGGAATGTTAAGAAGTCCTTATTCTTCCAGCCCGCTGCGGGAGGCCGTAAAAATGAAGTCGGCAACTCTTAACCTGGGCGGTTTCATCCGGTGCTTTATCGGGTGTTTGTCCGGATCGTTCCTGGTGGTTTCGCTCCACGCGCAGTCCCCGGCCGTCAATCTGGGCACTGTCAATACTGGTTCCAGCACATCCGCCACTGTGACGCTCACTGTTGCTAATGCGGCGACACTTGGCAATATTTCCGTCGTCACACAAGGCTCTACCACCCTGGATTTCAGCAATGTCGGCGGCGGAAGCTGCACCAAAGGCACCAGCTACTCCGCAAATGCTACTTGCACAGTAAAAGTCGGATTCGCCCCGAAATACTCCGGCTCGCGCTATGGCGCCGTTCAGTTGACTGACAGCAACGGCAATCTTCTGGCAACGGAGTATCTCACCGGCACGGGCACCGAGCCCCAGATGATTTTTCTTCCCGGAGCGCAAAGCGTCATTTCCACCAGCGCGTTAGATAATCCGGCGGGAATTGCGGTAGACGCGAGCGGCAATCTCTATATCTCCGACACCGGCAACAACCGGGTTCTGAAGGAGACACTGGCATCTGGAAGCTACACAGAAAGCGAGATCGGCAGTGGCCTTTCCAGCCCCAACGGAATCGCAGTTGACGGAGTAGGCAACGTCTATATCGCCGATAGCGGCAACAATCGCATCCTGATCGAGACGCTCGCCGCCGGAACCTACACCCAGAATGTAGTTCTGAATAAGGGACTCTATACGCCGCTTGGCGTAGCGGTGGATGCCAGCGGCAATGTTTATATTGCAGACACCTACAACAACCGGCTGATCAAGGAAACACTATCCAGCCAGGGCTACACCCAGACGATGCTCAATAGCGATCTTTACGAGCCTAGTTCTGTCGCGGTCGATGGAGCAGGCAACGTTTATATCGCAGACACCGGAAACTGGCGCGCGCTGAAGCTGACATTGCAGTCGAATGGATATTTTTCGCAAGCCCCGCTGGGCTGCGGCCTGGAAAAACCACGTGGCATCTCCGTCGATGGCTCCGGCAATGTTTATATTGCCGATGATGGCAACCAACGGATTTTGCAGGAAACTCCTTCGGGGCATCTCTACGTTCAAAATATGATTGCAGACAGCACCTCCAATGAACTTGGGTGGGTCGACGATGTCGCAGTTGACGGAATCGGCAACGTCTATATCTCCGATAGCGGCAACAATCGCATCCTCAAGGAGGATCTTGCCGATGCGCCTGTCCTGAGCTTTTCTTCGTCGCAGGCCAATGAGGCCGGCAGCGCGGGCGAGTTGACGGTAACAGTAGTCAACGTCGGCAACGCGCCGCTGACTCTACCGGCGCCATCGACAGGCACAAATCCCAGCATGGCGTCGAGTTTTACTCTTGATCAGACGGTGACAAATGCTTGCCCGCAGGTTGCCGCGGGAGCCTCAAGCGCTGCTACATTGATCGCCGGGCAGTTCTGTGCCCTGGCAATGCGCTTTGACCCAACCGGCGGCGGCACCGTCAGCGGAACATTGGTGCTCACTGACAACAACCTGAACGCAGGCGCGTCTAAATACGCCACACAGAGCATCCAACTGACCGGCCTGGTGCCACTCAAGGCGCAGACAATCACCTTCCCTTACATCGCTCAAACGGCCTATCAGTACGCGGCAACGGTGGTTCCGTTGAACGCCACCGCGACTTCCGGTCTCGCGGTCAGCTACAGTTCTCCAACCCCTGCGGTCTGTCTTGCGGCCCAGTCAGCAGCCGGCGCATGGTCAGTTTCCCTATTGACCTCTGGTAGCTGCGCACTGAATGCCACGCAGGCCGGCAACAGCACGTATGCGGCAGCCCCGCTGGCCAGCCAGACATTCTGGGTCTACCTCGCGGCGCAGACAATCACCTTCAGCGCAATCCCCAGCCAGATTGTCAATGCTCCTCTGACATTGAAGGCCACAGCCAGTTCAGGCCTTGCGATCACTTATGCATCCACAACAACCAGCGTCTGCACGGTTTCCGGCACAACCACGGCTCTGCTTGCAGTGGGCACCTGCAAGCTGCAAGCCAGCCAGGTGGGCAATTCAACTTACGCCGCGGCAACTCAGGTTACACAGAGCTTTTCCGTCGCGGCCTCCAGCTCCAGTTCCAGTCCAGGCAGCGTGCGGCAAACTATCACCTTTGCTGCGATTGCCACGCAGACAGCCGGCACGCATCTGACGCTATCGGCTACCGCCACTTCCGGGCTCGCCATCAAGTTCGCTTCGACGACGCCGACCGTCTGCACCGTCTCAGGATCAAGCGCTGCTCTGTTGATCTACGGCACCTGCACCCTCACCGCTAGCCAACAAGGCAATGCAAGCTATGCCGCGGCAAATTCGGTAACTCAGAGCTTCACCAGCCATCGTGCCACGCAGACCATCACCTTCGCCGCGATTCCAGCGCAGATCCTCGGCACTACGCTTGCGCTCACGGCCACAGCCAGTTCCGGCCTTCCCATCACGTACACATCGTCCACACCCGCCATCTGCACTGTCTCCGGCTCCACGGCAACGCTGCTGGCCTATGGAACCTGCGGCATTTATGCCACCCAGGCGGGCAGCGCCGTGTATGCGGCAGCGGTTGCAATCCAACAGGGCTTCGCCGTGCATCATGAGGCGCAGGCCATTACCTTCGCGGCCATTCCCAGCCAGAAGGCGGGAATCCAGTTGACCTTGGCCGCCACTGTAACTTCCGGCCTTGCAGTCAGCTATCTCTCAACCACGCCCACGGTATGCACAGTCTCAGGCAGCACCGCTTCTCTGCTCGCTGCGGGCAAATGCACGCTGGAAGCAGAGCAATCCGGAAACGCGCAATACGCAATCGCTCCAACCATCACGCAGAGCTTCACGGTGACAGCCAAATAGAAGTGCGCCGGCGGAAATGTTGCGACGTCATCGAACTCAAGTTTCAAGCGGTGAGTTATCCCGTTGATTTTCCCCAGAGCCAAGCGGGCGCCAACGACTGCGGAGCGGAGGCCACGCTTGGCTCTGGGGAAACCTGCTCGCTGACGATCGATTTCACGCCTAAGACAGCCAGTTCTACGGGAGCCGCAACCACGCGCAGTGAGGACGTGAAGATCACAACCGATACGTTCAATAGGAGCGGAGTGCTTCAGGAAATCAGCGTCACAGGAAAAGAAACCTATCCCTCGGCGACAGCGAAGGAGTAGTGACATCGCTACAGCGGTTCTCCAATTGCTATACACCGAAACCACTAACGCTGCGTGGCTTTTTCCTCAAGAAAAAGCCACCTTGTACTTAGCCGGCAAGGGTACATCTATTGGAGAACCGCTCTAACTCGGGCTTCGCTGGTAAGTATAGTGCTATACGCGCCGCAGGCCAGGATCGAAATCCTGGCCTGCTGTTTTTATAATTCAGTTACAGGGCTTCAGGCAATTGAACAAGCCTTGCTTCAAGCAGCGCCTCGATTGTACCCAGCGCTTCCAGCACTTTGTTCGAGACCGGCGCATCCACCTGCACAACGGCCAGAGCCTTTACTGGCTTGGCTCCAGCTCGCTGGCGTCCCAGTGCGAAGTTGGCAATGTTCACGCCCTGTTCGCCAAGGGTTGAGCCTATTCTTCCAATCACTCCCGGCACGTCAAGATTGCGGCAAACCAGCAGATTGCCTTCGAGCGGAGCTTCAATATCAATGCCGTCATACTCGATAAGTCGCGGCTGCTCGCCATGCAGCACAGTAGCGCTGGCGTGGCTGGTTCCAGAGGTCGAATGAAGCGTCACAGTTAGAACGCCTTCGGTGCCGCCCCGCGGATTTTCGAGCTTGTCTTCGTGAATTCTGATGCCGCGCTCAGCAGCTACCGCAGCAGCATTGATGCGGTTCACATTCTCCGAGCCTTCCAGCAGTCCGGCAATCGCGGCATTGCGCACCAACTCGGTTTTCGCCTCGGCCAGCACGCCGGAGTAAGTCAGATGAATCGACTCGACATTGGCCGTGGAAGCTTGCGCGAGGAATGAGCCTAGCCTGCCAGCCACATTGATATACGGAGCCAGTTGCAGATATTCTTCGTGGCTCAGCGAAGGCAGATTCACCGCATTCTGCACCACGCCGAGTTTCAGATACTCACGCACCTGCATCGCAATCTGTACACCGACCGCTTCCTGCGCTTCCGCTGTTGATCCTGCAATGTGTGGAGTAAGAATCACGTTAGTCAATTCAAAGTAAGGTGAGTCTTTGAGCGGCTCGGAGTGGAAGACATCAAGCGCCGCGCCGGCTACATGACCGGACTTGAGAGCCTCCACCAGCGCCGCATCGTCAATCAGTTCACCGCGCGCGCAGTTGATAATTCGTACGCCCTTCTTCATCGCCGCCAGCGTCTTGGCATTGATAAAATTCGCAGTCTGCGGTGTCAGTCCGACGTGCAGCGTCAGATAATCTGAACCAGCGACTAACTCATCGACAGTAACAAGGCGGATGCCATTCTCCCGCGCCACGGCAGCAGAAACAAAAGGATCGCTGCCAATAATCTCCAAGCCAAAACCCTTCGCGCGCTTTGCAACTTCGAGGCCGATGCGCCCCAGGCCCAGAATCCCCAGTGTCTTGCCGCGCAACTCCGCGCCCTGCAGGCTCTTCTTCTCCCACTTGCCCGCGTGCATCGAGGCATTCGCCGCGGGCAGCTTGCGCGCCAGCGCCAGCATCAGTCCAATGGTCAATTCGGCGACGGCGACGGCATTCGCGCCCGGCGTGTTCATCACGACTATGCCGCGCCGCGTGGCTGCATCCGCATCAATGTTGTCAACGCCAACGCCGGCGCGGCCAATCACGCGCAGCTTCGGCGCATGAGCCATCAGTGCGTCATCCGCTTGAACCGCCGAGCGAACCACCAGCGCTTCGGCGTCAGCCAACGCCGCCGGAAGCCCATCCGGCAACTGGTCGTGCGTAAGTACTTCCCATCCCGGCTCGGCCGCAAAGACGGCCAGTGTTGCCGGAGAAACTTTTTCTGCCAATACGATCTTCATCTTCTCTCCCTTACCTGCTTGCGCGTTTTCGTATTCCTCAAAGCGGATGCCCTGCTGCTCGCAGAGCATCTCAAAGATGCGCACCACCGCCGTGTGCGGCTTGCCCTCGCCCCGCTCGTATTTGGTCACCGAGTTGGGATGCACGCCCAGCCGCTCAGCCATCTGGTATTGATAGAGATCAAGCTGCTTGCGCGCAATCAGCAGCTTCTCTCCGAAACTCAGTTCCGCCATTGCATCCTTCCGAGGGTTCGGTGAACAGTTTTCAGTAGTCAGTCATCAGCGATCGGTAAAGCAAAGAGAATCCACACCGCCCGCAGACAAAAATTGTTCACTGTTCACCGCCTGCTGCCCACTGTTTACTGAGAACTGACTACTGGTTTTTTGCGTACGCATCCGCATACACCTGCTGCGCCGCCGCCACTGCCTGCCCATAAACTACCGGCAGCTTCAACGTGTCCTTAGCGATATGCTCCATCGCGCCCAGCATGGCAATCGTGTCCAGATAATCGAAGTAGCCCAAATGAGCCACACGGAAGATCTTGCCCTGCATCTCGCCCTGCCCATTGGCCGTCACCGCGGCAAAGCGGGTCTTCAACGCCTTCACCACATCGCCCGAGTTCAGCCCCTCGGGCACAGCCACAGCAGTCGCCGCAGCGGATGGCGACTTCGGCGCAAAGAGCGTAAAGCCCAGCGCGAGCAGCCCTGCGCGCGTTGCCGCGGCATTCAACTGCGCGTTGTCAATCAGCAGCTTGCGCCCGGCTTCCAGGTCGCCGTCCGCCTGCCCGGCGATGTAGTCCAGCGCCGCGCCCAGTGCTGCAATCAGCGCCACGGCAGGTGTGTAAGCGCTCTCGCCCTTCGCGGCGTTTTTACGCTCTTTGCGCAGATCAAAGTAGTAGCGCGGATTGGTGGACTTCTCCGCCGCAGCCCATGCCTTCTCGCTGACGCTCAGATACGCCAAGCCAGGCGGAATCATCACCGCTTTCTGCGAGCCGCCGATCAACACGTCTATACCCCAGCCGTCCACGTCAAGGTGCATCGTACCCAGGCCGGTGATACCGTCCACAATCAGCAGTGCCTCAGTATCCTTGATCAGCTTGGCGATTCCTTCCACATCGTGGTTGGCTGCGGTCGAGGTCTCTGAGGCCTGCATAAAAACGGCACGATGCTCGGGCTTCAGCGCCTTCTTGACCTCGGCTAGATCGAAGGTTTCGCCATACGGTGCCGTCAACACGTCCGCCTCCAATCCGAAGGCCTTGGCCAGCCCCACCCAACGCTCGCCAAACTTTCCGGCGGAAAGCACCAGCACCCGGTCACCCGGTGAAGTGAAATTCGAGACCGACGCCTCCATCGCTCCGGTACCCGAAGAGGAGAGCACGATCACGTCGTTCTGCGTGCCCACAAAAACCTTCAACTGGGCCAGGACTTTCTGAAACAAAGCGCGAAACTCCGGTGTGCGGTGGTGGATATCCGCCGCCGCCATGGCAAACTGGGCCGCCGGCAGCAGCGGGGTGGGTCCGGGGGTGAACAAACGTGTTTTGCAGAACATTCTCTCTTCCTCCCTACAGATCTAAACCAAGGGGCTGCGGCGCAGCGCCAATCACAGAATACACATTTTTGTGATTTATGTGAAATTTGTTCCCTGAAAAGTCTCCGCAGTACCCAAACTGGGAATTCATTGCCGATCCCAGCTCAGGTTTGCCATTCCGGCACGGATTCAATGGACGGTCTGTTTTGTTGCGGACTTGAGGTAGCGGGCGCTGCAAGGAACGGAAAAATAGTACGTTAAGGCTGAGCGGAAGCCGGAATCCACATGTAGACCATTGGAATGGGCGTGCCGAGGTTCAGCGCCACATCTCGCGGAGGCATATTGTTAGGCAGGAGTCTTTTTTGCGTATCCGCTGGATTCGGAGGTAGTATAGTACATGGGAGGGTGATGCCAAAGCGATGAGACAGACAATCATCAATTGGGCGGCTTGCCCGGTGCTGGAAAGCGACCCTGAGAAACTCAGCGGCGCATGGGTGTTTCGCGGAACACGGGTGCCGATTTCGACGGTTCTCGACAATCTCAGCGACATGAGTGTGTCGGAAATTGTCCAAGACTATTCTACGGTTCAGCGCTATCAAATCACCACTTTTCTCGATTTCCTAGCACGAAGCGTGGAGCATAGCCAGTAAATGAGCAAGCGTGTTTTGCTGGATGAGAATATGCCTCATCCATTGAGATTGAAGCTGACCGGGCATACCGTTGTCACAACTGCCTATCAAGGATGGGCAGGAAAAAAGAACGGCGTTCTAGTCGCATTAGCCGAAGAAAACGGCTTCGATGTGATGGTTACAGCCGACCAAGGGTTGAGTTACCAGCAAAATATGAAAGGGCGCAAACTGGCCCTGGTAGTGTTGAGTACGGCGAAAAAAATGATTGTTTTGGCAAGTGCACCCCGGATACTTGCGGCCGTCAGCGCAGCACAGATCGGTAGTTTCACGTTTATTGATATTGGTCATTAGCTATTACCCCGGCTCAACTGGGCAATGTCGATGCCGCTTAATTTCTTGTGAGTTCCGGCAGCAGAGTGCAACCTGTTTGTCCCTGATGGATACGGAAATTATGATTGTTGATCTCAATGAATGGCGTGTACGCCTGACACTTGAGGCGTTGCGAACCCTCGATGACAAATGGACGGCGATCATTGCAGCCGCCGCCGAAAAAGGCGATGAGGACACCTGCTCTGAGTATGGCAATGACTTGGCGATGCTCCTCACCTTGCGCGAAGGCTTTGAGGCCAGCGCCATCAAAGAATATGGCCCCGGCATAACAGATTTTTCGGGTGAACCGATTGCCGTAGCCAGTCCAGCGCCGAACAGCGAACCCCCACAGCCACCCCATTAAGAAGATCAGCCTGATTGAGCGTGCTCCTACACCGATGTTGCGGGTTGCCGCCCTGCTGATGACCTTCGGGTTCCAGGTGAATATGTGGACACCAGAGGCAGTCCACCGTTATGCTCTCGATGTTGCTCACCCTCAACGAAGCATTTTGTCGTCTATTCCCCGCACTACGATCTGCGCTTGCCCGGATTCAGCCTGCTGCATCCGTTTGACGGCCAAAAGTTCAGCCATGCCTGGAAGATATTGCAGCGGCGTCTTGGAGCAGCGATGGAGGCTATGCACCTCGATCCCGGCGAAGAGGCCAGCCGCGAAGAACTGCTGTCTGTACACACAGCGGCCTATCTCGACTCTCTATCAAACTCCGAGGTCATCGCCCGCGCCGTCGAGGTTTCGCCGCTGCGGTTTCTGCCTGCATCTCTGCTGGAGCGTGCGATCCTGAGACCGATGCGTTTTGCCACCCAGGGAACCGTGCAGGCTGTCGAGACCGCTCTTCAGGGCAACTCCGTATTTAATCTTGGCGGCGGATTCCATCACGCCTTCGCCGATCATGGCGAGGGTTTCTGCATCTATGCCGATGCGGCAATTGCGCTCGCCATCGCCCGCGGCAAGGGCGCGTTGCGCTCCACCGATGAGGTTCTAATTATCGATCTCGACGCTCATCGCGGCAATGGAACCGAAGAGATCTTCAAAGCCGACCCGCGCATTCATTTCTTTGACATGTACAATTTTCAAGTCTATCCGGGGTACTCCGACGTCGAGGACCCGTATATCGATCCCGTTCCCGCCCACTTGGACGGCAAGTTTTATCTCGAGCGTCTTCGAGACGCTTTGCCGGATTTTCTTGCGTCAGTGAAGATGTCGAAACTGGCGATCTATAACGCCGGCACCGATATTCTCACAGGTGATCCGCTTGGACGGCTCAATGTCAGCTATGCCGAAGTTGCAGAGCGCGACCGTTACGTCATCGATTCCATCGCGGCTCTGGGTGTGCCTCTGGTTGTGCTGACCAGCGGAGGCTACACCAAGCGCTCCGCCGGCCTGATTGCCGGCTCCGCCGCATATTTTCTTCAAAAAGATGCGGGATGCCTCGACGGAGGCCGGATCACGGCAGCATAACCGTCAGAATCCAGACGATCTTTAGAAGGTAAAATAGTTAGTTGAGCATTTTGACCGCCTGGCGGAGCCTAACGACTACGCTCAGGCAACGGTTGATCACTAGCCCAAACCTGGTATTTATTTGAACCACATCCGTGAAAGAGGAAACCCATGTCCGACGCAGGCGCACTGGAAGCATTGATCAGCCAGCAAGTCATCACCGCCCTCAAGGCCCACGACGCGGAGCGCACCGGCACGCTGCGGCTGATCAAGAACGCCCTTAAAAATCAGATCATTGCCAAGCGCGCCCTCCTCACCCCCGCCGAGGAGCAGCAAGCGCTGGCCACAATGATCAAGCAGCGCCGCGACTCCATCGAGCAGTTCACCAAGGGCAATCGCCCGGAGCTGGCCGCCAAGGAGGCCGCCGAGATCGTCGTCATTGAGGAGTTCCTGCCCAAGGCCCTCGACGAAGCCGGACTCGCCGCGCTCGTCGCCGAAGCCATCGCCGAACTGGCTGCCGCCTCCGGCCAAAGGCCCACCCCGAAAGAGATGGGCACGGTCATCAAGGCCGCACAGGCCAAACTGCAAGCCGCCGGACTGCGCGCCGAGGGCAAAATTGTGAGCGAGACGGTCAAAAAACAGTTGGCAGGCTAACAATTGAATTCCATGATATGAAACTTAATTTCCCGGTGCGAACAACCGAAATGTACGGTTCTCGAACAATAGATAGGATACAACCGTTTACACTTCACCCCCCGCCGGCCACTCTGACAGTCGAATTCGTCGATTTATTCCGCCAATCTCTGACTGATCCAGCTCGACGATTCACTTTACCGAGAAGAAAGCGAATACATCCGTTTACACTTTTCTTTCCTCATTTATGTTGAATCATTTAATAAATGGTTTGAGTTGGTTAAATGTACTCTGGGAAAACCGCGCAGTAACGGTTTCCCGGCGTGAATCTGGCAAATGGAATACCGCAGTTTACAGACAGAAAACCATGAGTAACATATACATCCTCACCTTAGTTTGTGCATCTTCAGGGGCACTATCGGGATGAAAAATTAAATAGACAGAATAACTTCAGTAAGGTATCTTCCAGTTAATAAACCGCTGATCGATCATCCTCAAAGGCCGAGACGGTTTATTCACCGGTCATTCTTCTGTGCACGATGGAATACCATCGGCACAGTGCATTTATTCCCGCGAATACGCGTGTTGCCTTCGTCCAAATGCAAGAATACGACCGAGGAAGGTACCCATGTGGGACTCTATTTTCACTTTTCCCAGATCTTGCCACACAGCCAATTCACCGCGGGCGAGCAGGCCCGCCGGTGAATTGGGTCTCGCCAAAGCTCTCGCCAGTGAGGATGGCGTAACGCTGATCGAGTTTGTGCCTGTGCTCATGATATTCCTGCTCTTGACCTTTGCAATTTTTGACTTCGGACACTTGTTCTACGTCGAGCTGGAGGTTCAGACTGCCCTTCAAGAGGCTGCCCGTTATGGGTCGACGGGAAATCATCTGCCGAATCCGGCCGATCCGACTACTAATCTATCGAGAGTGCAGTCAATCATTAATACCTTCGAGAGTGACGCACCGGGCATAACTGTTACAAGCATTACAGTATCAAGCCTGAACGGCGGCTCAACTGCCGGTGGTCCTGGGGATCTTTTGACCGTTTCGGCCACCATCACGATGCCTGTGATGACACCGTTGATTGCGCCGTTTTTCCATGATGGGCAATACTCCTATACGGCGACTACCACGGTGATGAATGAACCCTTTTCATCCGCCAACACGCTATAGATGAGGGACGGAGGGATCATGACGCGACTGAACGAAGGTTTAGCATGGGCAAAGCGAGTTAAGGATGAGCGTGGGGGGGCCCTCATTGAGCTGGCGATGTGTCTGCCTCTCCTGTGTATCCTGGGCTTTGCAATCGTCGAGTTTTCTGAGATCATTTTAGCCTGTCAAGTGATGAATGGCATGACAAGGCAAGGCTCCGACCTCGCTTCCCGCGCATGGCCTCTGTCTGACAATGGGTCGCAACCCGGTGTGTTGACGGCGCTCGTTACTCAGGGTGCTCCATTGAATATCGGCACACAGGGCAGGATCATCGTCACTGAGGTATCCTACGATGCCAGTGGAAATCCTACAATTGCGCTCCAGCAGGAATCGACAACCGGTATCGTGGCAACCAGTAAGCTTGGCTCTACGGTTGGGGGTGCGGCCAACACGCCAGTGGATCTCACCCTCGCAAATCAGTCGCTCTATGTAACCGAGGTGTTTTACACCTATACTCCCATGACACCGCTTGGTAATTTGATGGGGAAATCTTTTGCTTCCACATTGTATGACGTGGCGTATTTTTAAGAGGAGGATCAAGTGCATCTCATTCGAGGTCTGAAGGCAACTAGGAAACGAGAGCGGGCAAGTACTTGGTTTTTCGCCTTGTGGCTGCCCGTCATATTGCTTTTTGTGGGGTTTGCAGTCGACTTTGGTTTTGGCTATCTGACAAAACTTCGGCTTGCGAAGGCGGCTGATGCGGCTGCGTTAAAGGTCATGCTATTTTATGGCAAAGGGCAAACTTCGGCTATCGCTATCGGGCAAAGCGTCTTCTCCACAAATATCACTACGAACTCGAACTTGCCTTATGTTACAACCCCTAGCGCGAGTATCAGCTTTAATACGGCTGGCGCTGAACCCGTTGTCAATGTTGTTGCCACAGCCCAGATCAAAACCTTCTTTATCTGGCTTGCGGGCATTCCCACTCTCTCCGTATCTGACACTTCCCAGGCTACCCGCCCACCCGTTATTATTTCGTTGGTGTTAGATAGATCTGGATCAATGGTGGCCAACGGCGGGTCGACGGCCTTGCCTCCTGCGGTAGATGCTTTTATTGTCTACTTCATCCCAGGCACCGATCAAATTGGACAAGTAAGCTTTTCGACGCTTGCAACTAACGATGTGCCAGTCACCACAAATTTCGTGTCGCCAGTCAATAGTTCCATGAGCAGTATGGCGTTCACGGGGCCACTTATGCGCAAGCCGGATTGGCGGATGCCCAGAGCCAAATCACAGGCGTTGCCAGCCCGCCGGTAGGTACCCAGATGGTAGTGGTATTTTTCACAGATGGTTGGGCCAATACCTTTAACGCCACGATGAATGGTGTGTCGATGAATGTTGGAGGTGACGCTGCGGCTGAGTTCGTTGCGGGCCAATCTGGAATTTTTTGTATGAACCCGACGAATGGGAGTTACAGCACCTCCCCCTACGGTGATACAGGCGCAACCTCGACTACTATGGTGGCCAAATGTAATGGTCAAAATTGGTTTCAGGCAACAGATACAGGGCCGCCGGATTCACTTCCGAGCGACGCCCCGCTTGACATGGTCAATATCGGCTATGAAGCCGATTATCGCACGGTCCAATTGGCCAATACCATGAGAGCTGCGGGGACAACTGTTTACGCGATTGGTTTGGGTGACAAGATCAATACGACCTATCTCGAAGAGCTTGCGAATGACCCTGGGAGTCCAACGTACAACTCCAGTGAGCCATCCGGAATTTTTGAGAATGCTCCCACGGCGGCAGACTTGCAGCCAGCTTTCGAGGCAATCGCTGCGAAGATCCTCTCTCGCATAACGCATTAAGCTCTGGCAATCGTAGTTTACAAGCAGCAAAAGAAAAACGCCCGGACTATCACGGTCCGGGCGCTTTTTTTGCTTCAAATACTCTGCCGTGTTAATTGGCAGTGGATCATTCTGAAGGGTACGGGCTTCAGCCCGTACATAAATGCAAACGCAAGGCGGGCTTTAGCCCCTGAGGGGTCGGGACCTCAAACTGACCCGCTCCCCCGTCTATTTCGCCGCGTTCCGCACCACCAGAATTCGGCTTGCGGTATCCACAAACTCCTTCGCGCCCGGTCGCACCGCATCTTTCCCGGAGTGGAAGTCAAAGACCGTCACGGAATCCGGCTTGTCGCTGCGCGCCTCTGATGTCCACAGCCGCGTGCAGGTGATGTGAATCAGGTCCGTCAGATGAACTTCATCGGCTGAAACGCCCAGCTCGTCTACCGCTGCCGCGCAATACGACCGGCGCGACTTCGCCTTATCGAACAGTCCCGCCAGTTCGGCCTCAGTCGGCAGCCGCCAGTCCTTGTAGTCGCCGCCCTTATAATTCGTGGCAAAGGTCTTCGCATCCGGCCAGCTCATTGGCGCACCGTTGTCCCGCGAAGCCCACATCAAATTCGTGGTTGTATCCAGCACGGTCTGGTTATCGTAGGCGATAAAGTGGCCGTCCTTGCTGGTCTCCTTCGGCGGACCCTTCGGAGCTGGAGGCGCGGGCGTGGGCCTCTCGGGCAGGTCTTTGCCGCCGTCCTTGGCCAGCAGCTCCTCGATATCTTTGTGATTCCAGGTAATTGCCGAGTGAACCGGCGACCACCCCTCGTTATCCACGGCATTCACGTCCGCCTTGTTGGCCAGCAGCACCTCGACAATATCCTGGTTGCCTTTGGCCGCCGCCAGATGCAGCGCAGTCGATCCGTTCTTGGCCTTGGCGTTCACATCCGCCTTGTTGGCCAGCAAAAACTCAACAATGTCTTTGTGGTCGTTGAACGCGGCAACGTGCAAAGGCGTCTGTCCGTACTGCTCGTCTTTGCTCGATACCAGCGCCGGGTCAGCTTTTACCAGCGCCTGCACCTTGGCCAGATCGCCGGCGCGCGCCGCATCGTGAATCGGTCCGCAGATCGCAGGAGAGGCCGCCAACAGCACGGCCAATCCAAGCAGCAAAGCCGTAAAACGGTGGGGGAGGTGGAGGCGATGTAGAGGTTTTTGAAATGTCTTCATTTTCAGAAAAAACTCCCTTTTTTAGGATGTAATTCGACCACATTTTATCAATTTCGTCGCCCTTCGCAACACTGCCGCTGAATCTCACAAGCGGCCCATTTCTAGGAATACCGGTTTTAGTTGAACGGTATGAGCCTAGATGCGTTATGAAGGTCCTGGAAAGCTCCGGCTCTGTATCAGGGCATGACTGGTAGGTCAGGGCTTCAGCCCTGACTGCCGAAAATGCCGCAAAATCAATAGGGCTTTAGCCCCTGGGGAATCCTCCCAAACTGAACCACTTCAGCTCCGCGGCCTACGCCGGCAGCAATCATCCGTCTGTGCGCGGGATCACAACCTGCCAGCCTCGCATTCATGGCACAATAGCTGTTCTAATATTTCTGTACTGCAATGACGAAGGAGTACCGCATGGCCAGCGCTTCGACTGGGTCAACCTTGGAGTCTCTCGCGGCTGGTCCGCACGTACATACAAACCTGCCGGTCGCGCAGCTGGTTGAGAGCGCGCTGCTTCGCGGCGAGGCGCGCTTGGCCGCCAACGGAGCCATTGTCGCCGCCACTGGCGCACGCACCGGCCGCAGCCCCAAAGATAAATTCATCATTGACGACGACCTCACACACAGCCACGTTCACTGGGGCCGCGTGAACCAGCCCTTTGCGCCCGAGCAATTTGAGGCATTGCTTGAGCGTGTCACAGCGCACTTGCGCGAGCGCGACCTCTTCGTTCAGGATCTCTACAGCGGCGCCGACCCCGCTTACCGCCTGCCCATCCGCGTCATCACCGAATACGCTTGGCACACGTTATTCGTAAACCAGCTCTTTCTGCGCCCTGAGCCGGGCGAACTGGCCGTGCACACGCCAGATTTCACCGTCATCGCTGCCCCTGAGTTTGAGGCCATCCCCGAGCGCGACGGCACCTGCTCCACGGCCTTTATCCTCACCGATTTCACTCGCAAAATCGTTCTCATCGGCGGCACAAAATACGCCGGCGAGATGAAAAAATCCATCTTCGGCGTGATGAATTTCCTGCTGCCGCAACGGCCTCTGAACGATCAGGTTTTGCCGATGCACTGCTCGGCCAACATCGGCGCAGACGGGGTTTCCGCATTGTTTTTCGGCCTCTCCGGCACCGGTAAGACAACCCTCTCCGCCGACCCCACGCGCCGTCTTATCGGCGACGACGAGCACGGCTGGAGCCCCTCTGGGGTTTTTAATTTTGAGGGAGGGTGCTATGCGAAGTGCATCGACCTCAGCGAAGAGAAAGAGCCGCAAATCTACCACGCCATTCGCTTTGGCTCGGTGCTGGAGAACGTCATCCTCGACCCCGCCACCCGCCAGCCCAACTTCGCTGACATTCGTCTTACAGAAAACACCCGCGCCGCCTACCCGGTGGATTACATCGAGAACGCTGTCATCCCTGGCGTCGGAGGCCATCCGCGCAATGTAATGTTCCTGGCCGCCGATGCCTTTGGCGTCCTGCCGCCCATAGCGCGTCTTACACCGGAGCAGGCCATGTATCACTTCCTCTCGGGATATACAGCGAAGCTCGCAGGCACCGAGGCCGGCATGGGCAAGGAGCCAGTCCCCGAGTTCTCCGCCTGCTTTGGTGCGCCCTTCCTGCCTCTCGCCCCGCACGTCTATGCCGAGATGCTCGGCGAGCGCCTCCGGGAGCACCACGCCGCCTGCTGGTTGGTCAATACCGGCTGGTCCGGCGGCGCCTTTGGCGCAGGCAAGCGCATGAGCCTCAAAATCACCCGCGCCCTCGTCGATACCGCGCTCGAAGGCGGACTGGATCAGGTCGAATTCGTTGAGGAACCCGCCTTCGGCCTGCACATTCCAGTCAGTTGCCCTGGCGTCCCCAGCGAGATTCTGAACCCCCGCAACGCCTGGGCCGACAAAGCTGCCTACGACCGCACCGCCGCCGAGCTGGCAAGTAAGTTCCAGGAAAACTTCAAGAAATTTGAAGCGCCGGAGGCCATCAGCGCCGCCGGACCAAAGGCGCATTAACCCCAAAATCTGGGTGCCCCTGGTCCCACGCCGGGTGCCCCATGTCCCTCGCATTTGGGGACATGGGATTGCTTCAACAGATCGTCCGCGCAGTCTCGCGACGTCTTTGGTCTTCTCACTGGAGTAGCGGTGTACGAATCCAAGACAACAGCATGAAACCGCTCCACCCCTCTCACTCGAATACCATGAGTCAAAGGAGCGCCAAATGGGCGAATACGCCACCCTCACAGCCGCCGACGGCCACAAGCTCAGCGCTTACATCGCCCGCCCCGCAGCTCAGCCCGTCGCAGGCCTTGTCGTCGTGCAAGAGATCTTCGGCGTCAATGCCCATATCCGCTCCGTTGCCGACGGATACGCCAAAGACGGATTCCTCGCCGTCGCTCCAGCGCTCTTCGACCGCGTTGAGCGCAGCGTGGAATTGGGCTACGAAAGAGCGGATCGGGAAAAGGCGATGGCCTTTGTTCCGCGTCTCGACTTCGCAAAATCCCTGCTCGACGTGAACGCCGCTCTCGACTTTGCCCAGAGTGCCACAGGAAAAAACGCGGGCGTCATCGGCTACTGCTATGGGGGAACTCTCGCCTGGCTGGCCGCCACACGCCTCCATCCCACAGTAGCCGTCGGCTACTACGGAGGCCACATCGGCCAATTCGCCGCCGAAAGGCCCACCGCCCCCGTGCAGCTCCACTTCGGCAAGCAGGATGCACATATCCCCGCTGAAGCGGTCGAGACCATCCACGCCGCGCACCCCGAGGTCGAAATCCGCTGGTACGACGCCGGCCACGGCTTCAACTGCAACGCCCGCGCCAGCTACAACCGTGAGGCCGCAACCGAGTCCCGCGAACGCTCCCTGCGCTTCCTGAAGCAACACCTGGCCTGAGGAATCTATGCTCTGACCGACGCTGTGAAGGGACAAAGCTCGCTGCCCGCCCTCACCGCTGTCATCCTGAGCGTAGCGCAGCGGAGTCGAAGGACCTGCATTTCGATTTTTGGGTGCCCCACCCTCGCGACGTTTTTGTTTTTGTCGCTAGGGTGGGAAGGCCACCTCTTCAGATTACGCTCTTCTACCAAAAACATAGATATATGTGCTATAGTTCATAGTGTCAGGCAAACCCATTCAGGTTTACAAAACCAAGTGGTTCGCGCGATTCGCGCGGCAAGAAGGGATCGCCGACACGAATCTGGCTGAGACGATCAAGCGCGCGGAACAAGGTCTGATTGACGCCGATCTGGGCGGCGGGCTCATCAAAATGCGCATTGCGCGGCCAGGGCAAGGACGATCAGGAGGACACCGTGCGGTGATTGCATACCGGTTGGGAAATCGTGCGGTGTTCATCTACGGACTTGCCAAGAGCGATCAGGACAATTTCGCGGAGATCGATTTGAAGACCGCGCGAGAGATCGCATCGATCTGGATTCCAGCCAGGCAGGAACGAATCGCTCTGGGGATACAAGCTGGGGAACTCGTGGAGGTTATAAATGGCGAAGAAGGAATTGAGTAAATTCGGTGAAGCGCTCCTTGAGACCGCAGAAGGGATGCATCGCATCGGTGTGATGGATGACGCCACTTACGAGCGGATTACGGTTCGACACTTGGGCGTGAAACCACTTCCCGCAGCCGCACCCATCAATGGCCAAGAAATCCGCAGTCTCCGCGAGCAGGCCAATATGAGCCAGGCCGCATTCGCCCGCTCCCTCAATCTGAGCGTCGGCTACATCTCGCAGTTGGAGCGCGGAACCAAACAACCCAAAGGCCCGGCGCTGGCGCTGCTGAATGTGATCAAGCGCAAGGGGTTTGAGGTGATTCTGTAATCAATCATCCGAGACATGGTCAGCGGGAAGTCAGGCGGTTTGAGACCGTTGTCTTGAGATTGAGCCCATATTTCTTCAACACATCCTCAACCAGCCCTGCGACCCAAGCTTTTTCACGTGGACCTACGACGATCTCAGTAATAAACCGTTCAGGGTCAAAAGAAACCTCCATACCGGAGATACCGGCATCCTTCTGTAGTAAGAACGGATCTGGAACCGCATCAGGGTAATCCTTGCGTAAACGCGCCGCAATAAGCGCGTCACTCATGTTGCGTCCGATTATCTCTATATCCCAAAGTATCGCTCTGACCTCTGCTTCATGCTGGTAACTGAAGTCTTTTCGACAACACATCGCAAGGGCATTAATATCCCAAGGAGCGAGGTTCCAATCGACATATTTCACCTTACCCAGAAAAATGTGGTGAGGCGACTCGTTCAAAGCCTGTTTTAGATCTCCTACATTGGTTTTCACTGCCACTATTCCACTCCCTTTGCCATAGAGATCCCACATTGCAAGCGACTCCGCCACACCCGCTCTCCAGCAACTCACATATGCTTCTGTCCTCATGTGCTGTGAACCTTTCAGATAGCCTCCCGAGATCGACAATCCAGGAACTGTACTTTTGGCATCGAGAGACCGAAGATGCTCGACTTCCCCATCTGTAAAAGTTCCTTCGAGTGGATCTTCGAATTGATCTGGCCGTGCGAACCAGAGCGATTTCCGTTCAAGGAGTTGGAGGAACCTGGCGAAGTCCATATACCGCCAAAGGATCGTGTCATCTGGCGGGAGGATCAATTCAGAATGCGGCTCGTACGGCATAGTCACCCCCTCCCAATATTATCGAAATTCCACATAACGCAAAAAGCCCCGCCGTAGTGGCGGGGCTTCGTTTTGCTGGATTTAATTGCCGGCGATGTGGGTACCCTCGGTCACGATTCCTGAGAGTGAGAAATATTGTGTATAATTACACACATGAAAAGCGCGGAGATTGTCCGCAGGCTTGAATCGGAGGGATGGCGCAAGGCGCATCAAGCTGGCAGCCACATCAAGTTCAAGCATCCGGAGAAGTCCGGCGCCGTGACCGTTCCGCATCCTAAGAAAGACCTTCCCATCGGCACGCTGCGCAGCATCTATCGGCAGGCCGGTTGGCAGTGGAGGTGAGAAATGCTTTATCCCGTTTACATTCAGGTTGGGGACAAGAAGCACGCGCATGGAATTGAATTTCCGGATTTTCCGGGATGTTTTTCCGCCGCGGACGATTGGCGGCAGATCAACCGCATGGCGCAGGAGGCGGTGGAATGCCACTGGTCCGGCGAGAATCAGCCGCTTCCAACGCCCACCGCCCTGGAGAAGCTGGCTGCCGACCCGCGCTATGCGGGAGGCGTGTGGATGCTGGTTGACCTTGATTTATCGCGCATTGATCCCGCGCCAAAGCGCGTAAATATCTCTCTGCCAGGTTCATTGCTCTCGCAGATTGATTCTTATGCGGAGGCTCGCCATCTGAGCCGCTCCGGATTTATTGCCAAAGCGGCCGAGGAAGTGATGAACAGCAAGTAAGTTGTGCTTTACCAGGTTTCAGCGCGAGATTTACGCCGACCAGTCCTCGACGATCAGGCCCTTCACCCGCGCGAACTCCCCAGTATTGGCTGTGATCAGAACCAGATTCCGGCAGAAGGCCTGCCCGGCAATCAGCGTGTCGTACTCGCCAATGCGCTCCCCTCCGCGTTCAAGATCCGCACGGATCTCTCCCGCGGCCTTCGCATCCTGCTCCGACAAATCAATCACTGATACAGCGCTTGCCAGAAACGCCGTCAGCCGGTTGGCATTCTCTCTAACGTGCTCGCTCTTGGCCACGCCATACCAAAGTTCATGCGCAACGATGGATGAGATACAAGGAAGGTTTCCAGGCCGGGCGGCCTCAGAGAGCCGCCTGCGAACTCGTTCGGAACTGCCATTGATCAACGCAATGCAGATGTTGGTGTCGAGCAGGTAGCTCACTTGAAATACTCGCGGATCGGCGCCAGATTCTGCTTGCGCCCCTCGGGGAAAAGTGGATCGCCCTTCATCGCATCCATCCGGGCAAACAACTCCTCAATGGTCTCCTTGCGCGTCTCAGGAACCGGCTCCAGCAGCACTCCCGCTCCCATGCGCGTCACGCGCACCCGGTCGCCCTCAAAGCGGAACTCCTTGGGTAAACGCACAGCCTGGCTGCGGCCATTCCAGAAGAGCTTGGCATCCATCGTTTTCTGGGTTAAATCGGTCTTTGCGGTCATTGCGCCCTCCAGAAATAACTACCAAGAGTATATATCATTTTCAGTTGTTGTTTGCCCGCTTAGGCTCCAGGCCTGACAAACGCAAAAAGCCCTGCCGTAGTGGCAGGGCTTTGTCTTGCTGGATTTAATTGCCGGCGATCACCTAATCTCCCACACAGTTACCCGTGCAGTACCATCGGCCCAGCGAGGCTTAACTTCCGTGTTCGGGATGGGAACGGGTGATCCCTCGCAGTATGGTCACCGGCAAACTTGAAGGCGCTTGGCGGGTGGTTGCCCGCAGCCTGCCGCGGCGTCTGATTCTCGATCCGGATGGTTTCTCCCGGAGTAGGTCAGGAACGCGGCTGCAATCTGGCGCCAAAACTTGCTGATACAAGCTTTTAACAAATCATTCAACGAAATTGATTGGTCTTACAAGGCTTGTTAGAAGAGCATCCGTGCATTTCTGCGCGGAGTTAATTCTATGGACAAGCCGAACGGGCGATTAGTACTGGTAAGCTTCACGCATTACTGCGCTTTCACACCCAGCCTATCAACCAGATGGTCTTTCTGGGCCCTTCAGGGAGATCTCATCTTGGAGCGTGCTTCCCGCTTATATGCATTCAGCGGTTATCACAACCGAACTTCGCTACCCAGCCGTGCCCTTGGCAGGACAACTGGAACACAAGAGGTTCGTCCATCCCGGTCCTCTCGTACTAAGGACAGCCCTCCTCAAATCTCCTACGCCCACAGCAGATAGGGACCGAACTGTCTCGCGACGTTCTGAACCCAGCTCACGTACCGCTTTAATAGGCGAACAGCCTAACCCTTGGAACCTTCTACAGCTCCAGGATGCGATGAGCCGACATCGAGGTGCCAAACCAATGCGTCGATATGAACTCTTGGCATTGATCAGCCTGTTATCCCCGGCGTACCTTTTATCCGTTGAGCGATGGCCCTTCCATACAGAACCACCGGATCACTAAAGCCTACTTTCGTACCTGCTCGACTTGTAGGTCTCACAGTTAACCACTCTTATGCTTTTGCACTCGACGACTGATTTCCAAACAGTCTGAGAGTAGCTTCGCGCGCCTCCGTTACAATTTAGGAGGCGACCGCCCCAGTCAAACTACCCGCCTAACTATGTCCCTCTCCCGGATCACGGGAGGAGGTTAGGATCACAACAATCGCAGGGTGGTATCTCACCGTTGGCTCCACCAAGTCCGAGAACCTGGTATCAAAGCCTCCCACCTATCCTGCGCAGCAAGAATCATAACCCATAGTTAAGGTGTAGTAAAGGTGCACGGGGTCTTTCCGTCTAGCTGCGGGTAACCGGCATCTTCACCGGTACTACAAGTTCGCCGAGCAACTCGTTAAGACAGTCGAACGATCGTTACACCATTCGTGCAGGTCGGAACTTACCCGACAAGGAATTTCGCTACCTTAGGACCGTTATAGTTACGGCCGCCGTTCACCGGGGCTTCAATTCAAAGCTTCGCTTGCGCTAACCTCTCCTTTTAACCTTCCGGCACCGGGCAGGCGTCAGCCCCTATACGTCGTTTTCGACTTAGCAGAGACCTGTGTTTTTGTTAAACAGTCGCCGTTCGCGCTTCACTGCGGCCCACTTGCGCGGGCGCTCCTTCTCCCGAAGTTACGGAGCCAATTTGCCGAGTTCCTTAACGAGCTTTCACTCGAGCGCCTTTGGATATTCTCCTCGTCTACCTGTGTCGGTTTGGGGTACGGTTCCCTTTGTTCTCCTTAGAGGATTTTCTCGGCAGCGTGGAATCAGATTCGTAAGCCCCATACGGGACTGAGTTACACCTCACTGTTAAGACCCAACGGATTTGCCTATCGGATCCAGCTTACGTGCAACTACCGCAATAGCCATAGTGCGGCAACCTTATCCTTCTGCGTCACCCCATCGTCAAACGAACATTGGGAGGGACGGAATATTAACCGTCGTTCCATCGGCTACGCCTTTCGGCCTCACCTTAGGGACCGCCTAACCCTGAGCGGATTAACCTTCCTCAGGAAACCTTAGACTTTCGGCGCGGAGGGTTCTCACCTCCGTTATCGCTACTTATGCCGGCAGGGTCTCTTCGCAACGCTCCACCAGTCTTCTCAGTCTGGCTTCGACCGCTGTTGAGAATGCTCTCCTACCACGCACACTTAAAAGTGTGCATTCGCTGCTTCGGTGTACAGTTTTAGCCCCGTTGTATTGTCGGCACCGGACCGCTTGACCAGTGAGCTATTACGCTTTCTTTAAAGGATGGCTGCTTCTAAGCCAACCTCCTGGCTGTCTGAGCGTTCCGACTTCCTTTCCCACTTAACTGTAACTTTGGGACCTTAGCAGGCGATCTGGGCTGTTTCCCTCTCGACGATGAGGCTTAGCCCCCACCGTCTGACTCCCGGATATGTTGTCACTGGCATTCGCAGTTTGGTTGGATTCAGTAAGCCGGAAAGCCCCCTAGTCCATCCATCTCTCTACCACCAGTGCAATTCGTCCGAGGCTAGCCCTAAAGCTATTTCGGAGAGAACGAGCTATCACGGAATTTGATTAGCCTTTCACCCCTACCCACAGCTCATCCGAGCTTTTTTCAACAAACACCGGTTCGGTCCTCCAGTGGGTGTTACCCCACCTTCAACCTGGCCATGGGTAGATCATCCCGCTTCGCGTCTATTCCTGCCAACTGAACGCCCTGTTCAGACTCGCTTTCGCTTCGGCTCGCTTACGCTTAACCTTGCTGACAAGAATAACTAGCCGGCTCATTATGCAATAGGCACGCGGTCAGACATTCCCTTGCGGGCATAGTCCTCCCACTGCTTGTAGGCACACGGTTTCAGGTACTTTGCACTCCCCTCGACGGGGTTCTTTTCGCCTTTCCCTCACGGTACTGGTTCACTATCGGTCAGAGACGAGTATTTAGCCTTACGGGATGGTCCCCGTGGATTCAAGCAGGGTTTCACGTGCCCCGCCTTACTCAGGTACCCGCTTCGAGTCTGGATGATTTTCGCCTACGCGCCTGTCACGCTCTATGGATCTCCCTTCCAGAGGATTCGGCTAACCACCAGATTGGTAACTCTACTGTTGCGGGCCCTACAACCCCCGAAACACCGAAATGCTACGGGTTTGGGCTGTTCCGAGTTCGCTCGCCACTACTATCGGAATCGAGGTTTCTTTCTTTTCCTTCAGGTACTGAGATGGTTCACTTCCCTGAGTTCGCTCTATCCTG
This sequence comes from uncultured Acidobacteriaceae bacterium, assembly GCA_963713645.1. GTDB lineage: Bacteria > Acidobacteriota > Terriglobia > Terriglobales > Acidobacteriaceae > Telmatobacter. Next base: position 106,621 of record CAVQMQ010000033.1, read on the forward strand.
CCTATGTATTCAGCAGGAAGTTCCTAGGGTTTGCCTAGGAGGGTTTCCCCATTCGGAAATCTCCGGTTATAACGCCTGTGTGCGGCTTACCGAAGCTTATCGCAGCTTGCCACGTCCTTCTTCGCCTGTCTCTGCCAAGGCATCCACCGTGCGCCCTTAGTAGCTTGACCATAGAATTAACTCCAGCGCAGGGAGCCGCGTCACCGCGGTCCTGATCAGAGAAAACCTACTTAACTTCGCCTTGAGAGCAGTCTTGCGCATTCACATGCACAGTCACTGCACTCCTAAAGACACTCTTCTTACATTGAACACTTGCAAGCGCCGCATCTGGAATCACTTCCATATGGGCTTTGCAATGTGCTCGGCCTTGTATTGCGTCATCCAAATCCGCATCCATTCCTGCTTGCCTTGCGGCCTGCTGGTACGAGGATGCGCATCCGATGCGCATTACCCAATCAATTTCGTTGTCAAACATCCAACCAAGTGAGTCTTATCTCGCTTGGCCCGCCCTGAGGCGGAGGAAACCTGCTGTTCAGTCCTTAGACCGCGACAGCCTGTTTCGTGATCGGCGTCTCTTTCGAAGGCGGCGATCACGAAACAGTTATCGTGAAACCTAAATCATAAAACCAAATCTGAATGAATTCTGGTGGAGCTGAGCGGGATCGAACCGTTGACCCCCTGCTTGCAAAGCAGGTGCTCTCCCAACTGAGCTACAGCCCCACATATGGGAACCTGCGGCAGAGATGGTGGGCCTGGGTAGATTCGAACTACCGACCTCACCCTTATCAGGGGTGCGCTCTAACCAACTGAGCTACAGGCCCGTGTTGGCCAAACCAGCCGGCCCGCGCCAGCCAGTAACTCAAGCCTGATAACTCGGCCAGGAACCCGGCGGCTCTCACTAAAAACCTCATTCAATGGTAAAAGGGTTTCGAGGACAAGGTTGAACATGCTGGGCAGCTACGCTGCCCCTGACCATCGTGGAAGCTTGTCAAGCAAAGAAGGCTTGAATCGTTATTCCCGCGCGCCTCGGTCAGGAACCGAGCTTGCAGGTTGCGTGAGTTATCTCACTCTCTGCTTCGCAGCAGTCCGCTATCGCGGAAGGAATGAAATGCCCACGTATTCTCTTTTAGAAAGGAGGTGATCCAGCCGCAGGTTCTCCTACGGCTACCTTGTTACGACTTCACCCCAATCATGAATTACACCTTGGACGGCTGCCTCCTTGCGGTTGGCTCACCGGCTTCTAGTGCAACCCACTTTCGTGATGTGACGGGCGGTGTGTACAAGGCCCGGGAACGTATTCACCGCGGCATTCTGATCCGCGATTACTAGCGATTCCAGCTTCATAGAGTCGAGTTGCAGACTCTAATCCGAACTGAGGCCGGCTTTTTCCGATTAGCTCCCCCTCACGGGTTTGCGACGGTTTGTACCGGCCATTGTAGCACGTGTGTAGCCCTGGACATAAAGGCCATGAGGACTTGACGTCATCCCCACCTTCCTCCCCGTTATCCGAGGCGGTTCTCGCCAGAGTGCCCAACTGAATGATGGCAACTGGAAGTAAGGGTTGCGCTCGTTGCGGGACTTAACCCAACATCTCACGACACGAGCTGACGACAGCCATGCAGCACCTATATTACGGCCCATTGCTGGGAAGGGATATTTCTACCCCGGTCCATAACATTTCGAGCCCAGGTAAGGTTCTTCGCGTTGCGTCGAATTAAACCACATGCTCCACCGCTTGTGCGGGCCCCCGTCAATTCCTTTGAGTTTCAGCCTTGCGACCGTACTCCCCAGGCGGACTGCTTAACGCGTTAGCTACGGCACGGCGGGATTGGGTACCCGTCACACCAAGCAGTCATCGTTTAGGGCTAGGACTACCAGGGTATCTAATCCTGTTTGCTCCCCTAGCTTTCGTGCATCAGCGTCAGTTGTGGTCCAGTGAGCCGCTTTCGCCACAGGTGTTCCTCCTGATATCTACGCATTTCACCGCTACACCAGGAATTCCACTCACCTCTCCCACACTCAAGCCCGGCAGTTTCTCGTGCAGACTCCGAGTTGAGCCCGGAGATTTCACACAAGACTTACCAAACCGCCTACGCACCCTTTACGCCCAATAATTCCGAACAACGCTTGCCCCCCTCGTATTACCGCGGCTGCTGGCACGAAGTTAGCCGGGGCTTCTTCTTCCGGTACCGTCATAATCGTCCCGATCGAAAGGAGTTTACGTACCGAAGTACTTCATCCTCCACGCGGCGTTGCTGCGTCAGGGTTTCCCCCATTGCGCAAAATTCCCCACTGCTGCCTCCCGTAGGAGTCTGGACCGTGTTTCAGTTCCAGTGTGTCCGTGCGCCCTCTCAGGCCGGATATCGATCACTGTCTTGGTGGGCCATTACCCCGCCAACTAACTAATCGACCGCGACCCCCTCCTTAAGCGAATTGCTCCTTTGACCCGTAGGTATTATGCGGTATTAGCTAAGGTTTCCCTCAGTTATCCCCCACTCAAGGGTAGGTTAGTCACGTGTTACTCACCCGTGCGCCACTGTACTCAGGTATTGCTACCCTTTCTCGTTCGACTTGCATGTGTTAGGCACGCCGCCAGCGTTGATTCTGAGCCAGGATCAAACTCTCGTTTGAAACCTGATTGTCGCTCCCCATTCCGACGGAGGTCGGCGGGAGTCGACATGCGCGAGCATACAAGACCCGAAGGTCTAAGATATGCTGCGCCTTACCTTGTGAGAACGATCAAGCCAAACTCGATCGCATCTCACGACTGGCATGTTCAACCAATTTGTCAAAGATCCTTACAGCTGTCCGCCTGAGCGGAGCCGTTTTGGATCGAGGCCCAAACCGATAGGTCAGGGTGTCCTCGAACTTGTTGCGCTCACCAAATTTGCAATGGATTTTTATGTCCAACCGCAGACTTCAGCGTTTTTACGCGAACTTTTTGAGAGTATCAAGGTTACAGTCTCATGTCAAGCTGATTCTTTTTGCTCACTCAGGCCGCTCCAACTCACTGTTGGCGGGTCTTCCTGAAGAGCGATCCATCAACTCGACAAGGCGAACCTTATCTCGAAAAATCGCGCAGCGCAAAATATCAAAGATCGACCGGCGAGCGACCAGCATCGCCAGAGCCGCTAAGGCTCACAGGAGATTTCTCCCGGGTCTTGCAATAGCTTGTTCTCTGTGGGATTCCCTACAGCGGTTCAGGGGTGCTTTTCCAGAAAAGACCTCGCCTGACCCAACGAACCAGCATACCATTCAGCTTCCCACTTCCCTCAACGGGGCAGGCCATGTGGCCACCGGGAGGCTACTACTCAGGCGCAACTTCCGCCCGTCTTGCTCACTTGCAACTTTCAAAGAGTAGCACGGCTACTCTTGAATTGCAAATCGTCGGTGAATTTTCGGCAGCTTCCGGGCATCGCTTTCGCTCTGCCCCGTCCGCGCCTCAACTGCGACTTCCTGAGACTATCAGCGATCTAGCCGCACTGCAAGTACCCTGCCTGTGGAAAGCCGTTCCTTCTGTGGGAAACAGAGCCCTACCCCCAGGCAACTGCATGAAAATAGATTGCGGATTCAGTTCGATCTGTCGTCCCGGAGGGACGCGTCGAAAGTAGCCCAGGATGAAGCGAAGCGCAATCCTGGGTTAAGTGCCAGCCAGGATTCCGCGCCCCGGAGGGGCGCTCGAAACGAGATAAGATTGCGCGTTCATGCAATTGCCCTGCTGACTCGCCGACTTGCTAACCTGCTAACTCGCTACTGCCGTGCAATCACCCCTAAATCCGTCAATCCATTCACAAAGAACTGCATAGCCAGCGCCACCAGCAGCAGTCCCATGATGCGCACCAGAATCCGGATTCCCGTCTCGCCCATGACTTTGCGCACCCGAGACGCTCCGGCCAGCACCCAGTAACTCACCAGCGCGGTAATCGCAATCGAGCCGAGAATCGCCGCCATCTGCCAGCCCCACAAAGTCGGCGCCTGACCCACCATTACCATTACTGACGAAATCGCTCCCGGCCCGGCCAGCATCGGAATCCCCAGCGGCACAACGCCCGCGTCTTCCTTGGCGGCTGCCTCTTCGGTATCGCCCGATGCTTCCTGAGTAGCGGAGCGCTTGGCCTGCAGCATGTCCAGGCCGATCAGCAGCAGAATCAGCCCTCCGGCAATCTCAAACGCCGGCAGCGTGATGCCAAACATGCGGAAGATCAACTGCCCGCCCAGCGCAAAGCTGGTCAGCACAATAAAACAGGTCAACGCTCCTTTGCGCGCCATCCGCTTGCGCCGCACCGGGTCGGCATGTTCGGTAATCGCCAGAAAGGCGGGAATCGCCGCAAAGGGATCGACAAGGAAAAAGATGGAACTCAGCGCCAGCACCGAGAAGCGCACAATCGGCGCATTGCTGAGCTGGTTAAAAGCAACTTCGGCAGGATTCGTCCAGATCACTCTTTGAGGCTAGCAGAGCCGAGCATCACGGATCATGCACGAGCAATCAAACTTCCGCCAATTTCCCACTCTAACCGCCCTGTTTTGGATCTTGGGAATGAACAGCATCGGCGGCACTACAATCATCTCTTGGCGCCCACCACCCAACTCGCCGCATCCCTCAACGTCGTCCTCGTCTCACCGCGCAATCCCCTCAACATCGGCGCGGCGGCGCGGGCCATGGCCAACTTTGGCGTCGAGCGGCTTTCCATAGTCACTCCCTATGCCGAGGGATGGCGCGAGGCCCGCTCCGCCGTCGGTGCGCCTGAGCTTCTTCAGAACGCAAACGAGCACCAGACCATCGCAGGCGCAGTCGCCAACTGCACCCTCGTCATCGGCACCGGTAGCCTCGAATATCGCAAGCCCGAACAGCCGGTCGTCGCCCTGCCCGACCTCTCGCCTCTCGTCGCCCGCGAACTCAACCGTAACGGGCGCGTCGCCCTCGTCTTCGGCCCGGAAAAACACGGCCTCAGCCGCGAAGAGCTTTCCCTCTGCCACGCAATCGCCGTCATCCCCACCGATGACCGCCAGCCCTCGATGAATCTCGGGCAAGCTGTGGCAGTCTGTTTGTATGAGCTGGCTGGTCGCGGCGTCGTGGGAACTCTTGCGGCCTCAACCCAGCCCGGCAACGCTTCCTCCGCCTCCCTCGAACGACTCGCCTCCGTCATCGAAGAAACCATCTCCGCAGCCCGCTACTCGCCCGACGGCATGAGACATGCCAACCGCCACGACCTCCGTCTGCTGCTGCGCCGCCTCGGCCTCCGTGAGCGCGAGGTGCGGCGCATTCTGGGATTCTTTCGGCGAATTCTCTGGGCGTTAAGACGCAGCGCCGTGCGCGAATGATATTGTTTGGCGCTGAGAGGCTGAATCCTGATAAAGTTTTGGCAAACAAGGTGCATAATGGTGTCGATTTTCAGAAGTGATTTTAGGATTTGCTTTGCTGGCCGCGCAAGGTCGGCACGCCGGCTGGGCTTTGCGGGTTTTTGCGTTGCGGCGGTTCTTGGGCTGGGTGTGAGTTTGGCCGCGCAGCAACCGGCTACGGATACTGCCCAACCTCCGGCCACGACGCAACAACCGGCAACAGCGGCTCCGGCAACGCCGCCGGCAGATGCGGCACAGCAACCGGTCGCGCCTGCACCAGCGGAGACCAAAGCCCCAGCGGCAGGCGATGCCACGCAAGCGACACCAGCGGCTCCAGCTCCAGTTCCGGCCAGCAGCGATGCCGCCCCGTCCGCACCCGCAGCGGCGCAAGCGGCACCCGCGACGACGCAAGCAGCTCCCGCGGCGGATCAAACTGCACCTGCCGCAAAAGCCACACCAGCCGCTACCGCTCCAGCCACAGATGCACCCGCACCCGCTGAGACCACGCCCGCTACCGCCGAAACATCAGCAACGCCCGCCGAGCCGAAAGGTTCCGGCATCACCGAAGAGGAGCTCAAGCAACTCCTCGTCGGCAAAGAGCTGTATCTACGCGGCGGTTTTCTCGACAACTCACTCGAATTCGGCGAAAACGGGCAGCTCATCGGCCACTCTGCGCAGGGTTCCTACACCCTCTGCGGCATTCAGATTGAGAAGGTGCACCTGACCAAGCACAAGGTCGAGTTGGAAGGCGCGCGCTACGGGCTGCACTTTCTCGGCGCTCTGCCCTATGAGGACCCCACCAAAGCCGTCGATCGCGTTCGCATCACACCCAAGAAAAAGGTAGTCAAAATCACCATCGACCGCGAGCTGGTCATTACTCCCAAAAAGGCCAAGGAAGCCAAGGGCAAAGGCAAGGCTCCAGCGGCTGCGGCTAAGCCGGGCGACCGACCCGCAGGGGCAACCCCGGCTGCGAATAGCACAACGACCGCTGCTGGGACCGCACCGGCGGCTGGTGTCGCAACGCCAGCACCTGCGCCCGAAACAGCGGCAGCCAACCCACCACCTCCGCCAACTGCGCCGGCACCTGCTCCAGATGCATCTGCCCCTGCCCAGGCGGCTCCGGCAACGTCACCAACACCCTCAACACCGGCACAACCCGCGCCCACTTCCACACCGGCAGCTACCACGGCATCCGCTCCAGCAAAAGAACTAACCGACGCCGAGCAGGCCAAGGCCGAAATCGCCGCCGCGCCAGCCTCCGAGCGCCCCGCCGACCCCAACAGTGTCACCACCACCACCTCGCCCGCCCACGCCGCTAAAGTCCTCCGCGATGCACTCGACAAAATCTTCGCTCCCGGCCTTGACGACCGCATGATGGCCGCGATGCCCGACTTCTGGAAGCTCTACTATCAGGCCGCCGCCGCCCATACCGATTACCGCCCCAAGGACGCAACCATCCTCCGCCAGGGCATGGTCGATCAAAAGGCCTCCATCATCGGCAAATTCGAGCCCCAGTCCAATGAGTTTGCGCAGTCCATTGGCATCGCCGGACCCGCGCTCTACCACGCGGTCATCGGCGCAGACGGCAAGGCCACCGAGGTCGCCGTCGCCCGCCCCATCGGCTTTGGCCTCGACGAGAGCGCGGTCGACGCCATCAAGAAGGCCAGCTTCCAGCCGGCCATCAAAGACGGCAAGCCAGTCCCGGTGATGCTCGATCTCTACGTCCCCTTCCGCATCTACTCCAAGCGCACCGACGTTGCCGCCAAGCAGGAAGAAGAGAAACCCTCCGGCCCCCAACTCCCCGGCCCGTACACACTCCAGGAGCAAAAACAGCAGCAGGAGCAGAGCAAATAAGTGCTGAGCGCACGGCTAATCAGCTTGCACGTCACCGCCGTTTACACCGGGCGCTTTATCTGCATTGCAGCGCTTGTTTTGTAACCTCTTCTGAAAGCCTGACAGCTTCCGCTGAGGTTTTCATCGCCGGGTGCCCCATCCTCGCGACGTACTTGTTTTTGTCGCTAGGGTGGGATACCACGACCCCCTCGCAACTCTGTCATCCTGAGCGACCGAAGCGTAGCGAAGGAAGTCGAAGGACCTGCATCTACATCAACTGCTGTCATCCTGAGTGAAGCGAAGGACCCGCGGTTGCCTTTCGTCACAGGCACTTCGCATTGCTATTCGCTTTGAGACCAAAGCGGAGACTGTGGCACAAAAGCATTCTTGCCAAATACAAGAGTGTCGATCTCTCTATCGACGAGTGTTTGCAGTTCGCAGCATTCGACGTCAGCATAAACATTCCGATGAGCGAATTGGACAGCGAGGTGACGCACTGAGTTTACGAAGGCATGTGTCGCCTCTTTTTTCCAGTTAAGATTTTGCGGTGAAGCGATGAAAATATGTTTGGGACTCAAAGGTAGCAAAATAATTGTGTTCTCGTCCGCGAACCCTACTCCAGGCAGCGCATGTCCATCCTGGAACTTCACAGTAAGTACTGGACAGTCTGAAATAAAAAAATAGCCGTCAGAGGGCGCTTCGATCGTATGCCAAGATCGGGCCAGTAATGGGCCAAGGAGCATCCTTACACGGTTAGGTAAACCTGCGACGTGATAGTAAGATGGACTCGCATTCATTGTCGAGCGCAACTCATCAACGGCACGCTTCAAGTCCGAGGCATAATGAAACTCGCCTTGTTTGAACAACGAGTATTGCAAATCTCGTATGAAGGCTGGGTCATCGGCTTTGACATTGAAACTGGTCATCAATGTGTCTGTTATTTGTGATCGAACCTTCCTCGTGCGTCCAAAAAGTGATGCGACGAAAGTAGCCCACCTTTCCGCCGTGATGTTATCGATCATGTCTCCGTGAATTATGTCTTGCAGAATAGGTGCAGCATCGGTCTCGATTCTCGATAGCCAATTCTCGTATGCGTTCGCAGTTTTCTTTCCGCGCAACTCAAATTCGAAGAAATCGCGTTGCGTACATTCGTTTTCTGGTTTGCTTGGTCGTACAGCCTTGCCCTTTTCGTATACCCATAATGCACCTCTCGCATCGGAGAATTGGCGCAGCAGCATCTGCGGGATAATATGTTCCCGTCTAGTCAATTTCATATCCAATGATCGCACTTAATCCCAATGATTGAAAGACCCTACTCAGGTGGATGCCAGAATGCCTCGTGCGTCGCAGAGTGCCCCATCCCGGCGACGGGTTCGCATTTCTTTTGCTAGGTGGATGCGGCCATACCTTTAGTCCCGCGTAGCGCTTACGATGTAGTAAGCAACTGGTCCCACCGGGAAGCCGACGAACGGCAGCAGAATCGGCGCAAGCATGTTATTCCAGCGGGCGCGCGTCATCTTCCGCTTGCCGAAGACGACATCGGTAAGCAGGAATTTGAGCGTGACCCAGGGAACGTGAAAGACAGAGGGTGTAACGCGGGCCTGCACCTGCTCGACGAAGACCTCGCGGAAACCGATGCGCTCGATCTCACGCGTGAATTTTTCCACCTCGCCGAGTGCATCAATTGCCCAACAATCGCAAAGTGTGCGGTAAATCCACTTCTGCGGGCCAATCAGCGTGCCTGTGCCGAGAAATCCGTCCGCAACGACGATCCGCCCACCGGGCCGCAGCAGACGATGCGCCTCCTGAAGAAAGGCGGATTTGTTTGTGCCGTGGGCATAGCAACTGCTTTCAACCGCGTAGACCGCATCGAAAGAATTGGAAGCAAAGGCTGTATTTTCGTAGTCGGCAACGGACAGTTGAATGCGCGCAGTTTCAGCGCAAGATTGGTTCAGGCGGTTGCCCTCCTCAACCTGCCAGGGAACCAGCGTGATTCCCGATAGCTGAGCCGAAGGAAGGCGGCGGGCAAAGCTGCGCAGCGTGGCGCTAAGGCCGCAGCCCATATCCAGAATCCGCGCCGGGACGCCAGTTGCAGTCTCGTCGTCAAGACGGAGCCGGCGCAGTATCTCCTCATTCATCTGCTCCAGCATCTTCTCGCGGTTAAACGGGTTCATGCCCCCGCGGAAGTAGCCGAAGTGCATGTTGAAGTGCTTGCTCCATACCGCGTAATCCGGGCCAGCCTCCTCGTAGTACCGCTGGATGCTCTCGCGATCGGTTTCCGTTGCAACGGGCAGCGCAGTCGCCAGCTCACTCATCAGTCCAACCTCCGCCGATGGGTCTTCGGCAAGATGCGCGTGACTCTGCTGCCAATGCTTAGCAGCGAACGCAGGCTCGACGGAGGCAATTTCTTGATCTGGCTGTACCACTCCAGCAGATCTTCCAGAAAGGCCTGCATGGCGGTGATGCGCGACGTGATTGCCGGCTGAGCAGGGCGCTCGGCCTGCACTTCAACAGCGCAACGCCGCAGCATCGCCAGCGTAGGCAGAATCTCGCGCGCCACACGTTGATCGACAATGGTGAGGAAGAGCGCCCAGACGTCAGCCGAAGTCTGGAAGTAGTCGCGGCGGTCGCCCATACGGCTCTCAATCCGCACCAGGTCCCAGTTCTGCAACTCCTTCAGGCTGGTGCTCACATTCGAGCGCGCAACAGAGAGGGTATCGGCGATCTCCTCAGCGGTCAGCGACTCGGCGGAGAGGTAGAGCAGCGCATGCACCTGGGCGACGGTCCGATTGACACCCCAGCGGGCGCCCATCTCTCCCCAGTGCAGGATGAATTGCCGGGAGGTATCAGTCAGTTTCATGCGTCTAGTATATCAGTAATTTCTGTCAGTACAGAAATTACTGATATAAATTTTCAACGCCCTCGAGTTTGGCCGCTGAGGCGTCGCGGACTTCGATTGTCTATATTTAGGGAACCTCTGAACAAGTCCAGCTTTGTATCAGGGCATGACTTCAGTCATGCCGTAAACGCAGCAAAATGAGTTCGGCTTTAGCCGCTGAGGGAATGTGGAAGCGCCCAAATAGACTTGTACAGAGGTTCCTTAGGTGCGGCGTTGATTCGTCCCCGCCGTTGGCTTCAATCGACTCTTCTTCGCCAGGTTAATGTGTAACGCCCGGAGGAGGATTGAGCATCGAGGATAAGCCGATCGGCCCCTTCGAAGCGGAAATGCCGTACCTGCTCGGTTCCAACCCAATTGGGAAACGAACTGCCCTCGACGCGATGCACCACTACCCGCTTCTCCACTATGACTTTGAAACTTCCCCAGTAACCGAAGTACGTCCGCCAAGCGTGGGTTGCTTCTTCAGCGCTCGCTCGATCAGGATCGCCATTGGCAAACTTCGCGGGATTACCGGCTGACAACTGCGCCGACATGTGGCCATCGGGCTGGTAGAGGATCGAACCAGAAGGGGAATCCCCGAATGGCCTCAACACCTCGCCCGAAGGCAGAACATGTTCGAAGGAGATCAACGCCCACGAACCCAGGAACGGTTCGATGCGCTCTCTGTGGTCTTCTGGAATTCCGATATTCGCAGCTTCAGCCATAGTGTGGATCATAACCCACAGTAGGGAACGCAAATCGGGGTTCCCGGAAGCTTTCATAAAATGTGGCCGGGTGCGCCCCCTCGTGACGTTCTTGTCTTTGTCGCTATCGGGGTCCCCGGCGACAGGTGTCAAGGCCGGAGTAAAAGGGAACCAGTAATATAGGCTCGGATATGATTTTTGCGGAGCACAGGGGCAGGCCAACGCGTGCATGGCTATTGTTCGTCGATCTCAATGCCTTACCAGCCGCGTTGACCTGTCAGAGAATCCAAAGAAGTCGTCTAAGTGATTACTTTCCAGTAGGATTTGCTTTACGCTAGGATAATTTTCTTGTATTATCTCGGCGTCACATTCCCCTGTCAGATAATCATTCATTAAACAGAGTCAATCGACCCCGGTCTGCTTCCTTTTTCATCAGATTCGTGTTCGAGAACCACGTAACTAATCAAGGGAGGCGCGAAATGCCAATGGCTGGAGGGGACCGCGTCATCGAGGCCAACATCCCCGGCGCCAAACCAAGCGGATTGACGGAAGTGCTGGAAGGGCTGCGAGCTGCCGTGTGCGATCCCAGGGGCCTCATCACTCTCAGCACCGATCAGCTCAATCGGATTATTCGGCACCAGCCGCGCGATCTCACAGAATACCGGCTGACCCGCATCGCCGAATGGTCGCAGCCGCGCCACCAGATTGATCATCGCTTTGTCAACCTGACGCTGCTCACCGACCAGGAGGAACTGGCCCAGGGTGTGCGATGGGCTGCGCCGGGGAGCTGCCGCTTTACCGACCTCCGCGACGTGGTGAAAGAGCGCCCCGACGACCCTGCGCTGGTGCTGCTGGGTGCCCCCGGCTCCGGCAAATCCACCTTGCTGCGCCGCTTCCAACTGGATACTGCCACGGACACCTTGCGAGCCAAAGAAGACCGGGTCAGCTTCTTTGTAAGCCTCAACCGCTACAAGATCGACTTCGACGAACCCCGCGAGTGGCTCAACGCTGAATGGATGCGGCTCTACCCGGACCTGCCCAAGCTGGACGCGCAGTTGGCCAGGGGCAAAGTGGTTTTGCTGCTGGACGCGATCAACGAGATGCCGCACGCGACCATCGCACACTATCACGAGCGCGTTGGGCCGTGGCGCGATTTCATCCAGTCCATTGTGCCGAAGGGCAACCGGGCGCTGTTCTCCTGCCGCAGCCTGGATTACAGCAGTATGCTCAGCAGCAAGGATCTGCGGGTGCCACAGGTGGTGGTCCAGCCGATGGACGACGGGCAGATTCAGAGTTTCCTCAAAGCCTATTTGCCCGGCCGCGCAGACCACACCTGGCGGGAACTGGACGGCACGGCGCAACTCGGCCTCTTTCGCACCCCTTTTTTCCTGAAGCTGCTGTGCGAGCAGGTTGAACTTCACGGCGCAGTGCCGAAAGGGCGGGCCGGCCTTTTCGCGGGCTTTGTGCGGCAGGCGCTGGAACGTGAGATCGCCGGCGGAAACCCGCTGTTCCAGCCGGACAGCCTCCTGACCGACAGAGACAACCAGAAATTGGCACTCCATAAGTGGCGCACTCCCTTTGAGCTTCCGGAGGAGGGGAGTCTGGTCCCTTCGCTGAGCGGGCTGGCCTATGCCATGCAAGAAAAGGGACTGGAGGCGGAAGGCGCACAGGTGCGCATCGCTTCCCGTGACGCCTGCAGTCGACTAGGGGGCCAGCGTCCGAAGGACATCTTGAAGGCTGGCGTGGCCCTCAATGTGCTCGACGAAGACGTGGCGCATGACGAAGTCCTCTTCTTCCACCAACTGCTGCAGGAATTCTTTGCGGCGCGGAGGCTGGCTTTGAACCCCAAGCCGGAACTGGTGCGTGTGGAGTGGCGAACGGGCAGGGTGTCACCCACGCTCGAACAAACGCTCGCTGGCCTGGCAGACAGCGATCCGCTGCCGCTGCTGCCCCAGACGGGCTGGGAAGAGACCACGCTGCTGGGCTCGGTCATGGCGCAGGACCCAGAAGCCTTTGTTCGGGAGCTCATGGAGGTAAACCTGGCGCTGGCGGGGCGCGCGGCGGCCATGCCGGAGCTGCCAACGACCCCGGTCTTCAAGCGGCAGATTCAGCAAGCCCTGATCGCCCGCACTCAGGCTACGAGCGCGGACCTGCGGGCGCGGATTGCGGCAGGACTGGCGTTGGGAACCCTGGGCGACCCGCGTTTTGAGCGGTGCACCGGGCCGCACGGGGACTACCTGCTGCCACCCTTGGCCACCATCCCGGCTGGCGAATACCCTATCGGAAGTGACGAAGGCTTTTATGAGGACGAAGCGCCGGCGCATACCGTTCAGTTGCACGCCTTCCAGATTGGCGTCTTCCCGGTGACCAACGCAGAATACGCGCTGTTCATCGCCGCCGGTGGCTATGAGGAGGAACGCTGGTGGGAAACGGAGACAGCTAAGGCGTGGAGAAGAGGCCAGGGTTCTTGCGAAGGGTCCAAGCAGCATTGGCGCGACAATCGCAAGTTGTTCCAGAGCGGGTCAGAGGAGGATATCCACAACCTGGCAAAGCAAAAGCGCATTACAGCGCAGCAATCGCGTGATTGGATCGCTATTCGCAACTGGCCGGAGGACTATTTCGAATCCTGGCTGGAGGAGGGTTTCCCTTCGGGCAAACGCTATACGGAACCGCGATTCTGGAGGGACGAAAGCTTGAACAACCCGTCGCAGCCGGTGGCTGGCATCTGCTGGCATGAGGCGCGGGCTTACTGCGTCTGGTTGTCCGCGCAGGCGGGCCGGGCATTTCGGCTGCCCACCGAAGCCGAGTTTGAGGCCGCGGCGGGCGGTCCCAGCGCGCGACGATACCCCTACGGCGAGACCTTCGATTCGGAGCGAAGCAACACCTTTGAAAGCCACATCCTGCGGACAACCCCCGTGGGCATCTACCGCAGTGCCTCGCCGGAGGGCGTGTTGGATCTTTCAGGAAACGTCTGGACATGGACCAGCAGCGCCTACCAGCCCTATCCCTATAAGGCGGAGGACGGGCGGGAAGATGAGAGCAAGGACGTGCCCCGCGTAGGGCGTGGCGGCTCGTGGCGCTACACCCAGCTCAAGGCGCGCGCGGCTGCCCGCAACGACCTTAATCCGACCTACCGCAACCGCGTCGGTTTTCGGGTTGTGGGCGTCGTCCCTTCTCCCTGACTCTGGCCTCCGGTGCCGAGTGCGGGTGCCCCCGGTCCTTCGCATCTGGGGACCGGGGACAGCACGAACCTCATGCGAGCGAAAAGCGAGCGTCTGCCCCACCGCCAGGTACCGGGTGCCCCATCCTTCGATTTTTTCTATCGAAGGGTGGGAAAGCACGAACCCAAACTCGTCACGCCGAAGGCAGTTGCCCGCACCGCAGGTGCCGGGTGCCCCCGGTCCCTCGCATCTGGGGACCGGGGACAGCACGAACCTCATGCGAGCGAAAAGCGAGCGTCTGCCCCACCGCCAGGTGCCGGGTGCCCCATCCTTCGATTTTTTCTATCGAAGGGTGGGAAAGCACGAACCCAAACTAGTCACGCCGAAGGCAGTTGCCCGCACCGCAGGTGCCGGGTGCCCCGCCCTCGCAACTTTCTTGTTTCAGCCGCTAACGTCAGCCCACGGCCGGGTGCCCCTGGTCCCTCGCTTTTGGGGACCAGGGATCTACCCCTTCAGCGCATACCGCCTCCGCCACAGCTCCCGCTCGGCCATCTCGCCCGGCCTCCACTAGCAACAAACTGGGGTCGAATTTTATGCAAAAAAACGACCAAAATAGCCAAAAAACGCACATTTTGAGCCTCTTTTTTGCGTTTTTCTCCGCGCCGGCAAGCAGATCAGGCAGAAATATCTCCGCGCCCGCGCCCACATTCTTCACAAACTTTCCCGCCCTCGCCAATCTCTCGCCATCCACGCAGAGAAAACCCCTTCTTTGCTCTGCATATATGCGCAGCACAGAAACACAGAACGCCGGTTCGCTCCGCGCAAAGCCAGTCCGCCGCACCGCCGGGTGCCGGGTGCCCCCGGTCCCTCGCATCTGGGGACCGGGGACAGCACGAACCCCAACCAGCGCGCCGAAGGCAGTTGGCCCCACCGCAGGTGGAGGTGATCTGAATCACAGCCTACTGGCCCCTGCGGCTGATCTTCTTATTACGGAAACACCGCGCGGCGCGCTTTCTCCTGCCCCCAAGTTGATAACGGAGAACCGGCCAGGCCCGCGGCCTTCCGCAGGAGGTTCCATGCAGCCGATGCACAATATCCCCGCACGCGGCGGGTTGAACTACGACGAAACCCCGTTTTTGGCCATCTGGGAGGTCACGCAGAGCTGCGACCTGGCCTGCAAGCATTGCCGCGCCGCCGCCCAGCCCATCGCTCATCCCGACGAGCTGAATACCGCTGAAGGCAAAGCCCTTATCGACCAGATCGCCGAGATGAAAGTGCCGATTTTTGTCTTTACCGGCGGCGATCCGCTCAAGCGCAAAGATGTCTTCGAGCTGATCCGCTACGCATCGGACAAGGGCGTCAAGGTGGCGCTCACCCCCAGCGCGACGCCGCTGCTCACCCTTGAAGCAATGCACAAACTCCGCGACGCCGGCCTGGTCCGCCTCGGCATCTCCCTCGACGGTTCAACCCCCGAGATTCACGACGCCTTTCGCGGCTTTCCCGGCGCGTGGGCGCGCACGATTCAGGCGATTGAGTGGGCCAACGAGGCGGGGATTCCGATTCAGGTGCACTCGACAATAAGCCGCCATAATGTGGACGATCTCGACAACCTCTGCGCGCTCTTTGAGAAGCTCGCCATCGTCATGTGGAATGTCTTTTTCCTCGTTCCCGTAGGCCGCGGCCAGCTCGGCGATTTGTTGACCGGCGAGGATTTCGAAAAAGTCTTCGGCAAGATTTACGAGCTATCGCACCGGGTGAACTTCCAGATCAAAACCACAGAAGCGATGCACTACCGCCGCTATCTCCTCCAGCACAACTTGGAAGAGCGCAAGATGGGCCACGGGCACCCCGGAGCCGAAATGGGAGCGTCAATGGGTGCGGCACATCACGAGTATGAGCCGGGCACGCCAAAGGCCGATGCAGGCAGCCGCACGATGGGCTGGGCAACGCGCCGCGTCAATGACGGCAAGGGATTTTTATTTGTATCCCACACGGGGAATGTTTACCCCAGCGGATTTTTGCCGCTGCACGCCGGCAATATCCGCGAGACTCCGCTGAGCGAGATTTACCGCGAGGCGCCGATCTTCAAGTCCCTGCGCGACACCAGCCAGTTGGAAGGCAAATGCGGCGCATGCGAGTACAAGGAGATATGCGGCGGTTCGCGGGCGCGGGCCTACGCGGTCACCGGCGATCCGCTGGCCGAGGAGCCGTGCTGCATCTATCAGCCGCGCAACTGGGTTCCCCGCCAGGTGCATGAGCCGGCAGCGATTTGCCAGCCGGAACCTGCGGCGTTGTCGATTCTGTAGGCCGCAGCAACACAAATTGGGTGCCCCAGGTCCCTCGCACTTGGGGACCTGGGCTAGCACAGACTCAACCATCAAAAGCGCGGAGCGCCCCCCACCCTCGCCGTGTGCTTGTTTTTGCGGCTAGGGTGGGATCGCGCATCGTAATATTAATCAGGGCTGGGAATGAGAATAGCAATCATCGGCGGCGGGATAGCGGGGCTTTCAGCCGCTTATGAGCTGGAGCAGGCTCGGGCGGCGGGCAGCGCTGTCACATACACGCTCTATGAAGCCAATGCGCGGCTGGGCGGCGTTCTCGCCAGCGAAGTCGTCAATGGCGCGGTTTTAGAGCGCGGGCCAGACTCCTTTCTCACCGAAAAACCCGCAGCAGCCGCACTCTGCCGGGAACTAGGCCTGAGTGAAGAGCTTTTGCCCTCAAACGACGCCGAACGCAAGACGTTTATCGTAGTAAAAAACCGTCTAGTCCCACTGCCCGACGGCCTAATGTTCCTAATTCCAACAAAACTCATTCCCACCGCAATGACGCGGCTCTTCAGCCTTTCGACCAAAGTACGCATGGGGCTTGAATTGTTGAACCCGCCGCGCCGCCGCGACAAAGGCGATGAGTCGGTCGCGGCGCTGGTGGCGCGGCACTATGGCACGGAGGCCGTTGACCGCCTAGCCGATCCCCTACTCTCCGGTATCTATGGCGGCGACGCAGCGCAACTCAGCGCGCAAACTGTGCTGCCCCGCCTCGTCGAGATGGAACGCGAGCATGGATCGCTGACGCTAGGCATGCTGGCCGCGCACCGCAAGATGCACTTGGCTGCGAAGGCTGCGGCAAGCACAAATGGCCAGCCAGCAAAAGCTCCGGCCGCGCCGCGACCTATCTTCACCGCGCTCCGCGGAGGCATGCAACAGTTGATCGATGCGCTCACCAGCAAGCTCGACCGCAAGTGCATTCACCTCTCGACGCCCGTGAGCGCCCTGCGCAAGACTGCGGACGGATGGGAGATTCAAACCGACGGCAGCAAGGGAAATGGCCAAAAAGAGTGTTTCGATGCGGTAATTCTGGCCTCGCCCGCATGGGCCGCAGGAGTGCTGCTGCGCCCAGTGGATGAGGATCTGGGCAAGGATCTGAGCGGCATTCCCTACTCCTCTTCGATCACCGTGAATCTGGTTTACGACGAAGCCAAGCTGGGCGCACTGCCCGAGGGATTCGGGTTTCTGGTTCCGATCACCGAAGGCCGTTCAATGCTGGCCTGCACTTTTGTGCATCGCAAGTTTCTGGGGCGCACGCCGCCGGGCAAAGCCGTCTTCCGCGCCTTTCTCGGCGGGATGAAGAACGAGGCGCTGCTCGCCGAGCCAGACGAGACACTCGCCGCCACAGTGCGGCGCGAGTTGAGCGAGATCCTCGGCGACAAAGTGATCAGCCTCAGCGTTGAGCCGGAGCATGTGCAGGTATCGCGCTGGCGGCGGGCAATGGCGCAATACGCCGTGGGCCACCAGGAGCGCAAGCAGCGCATCACTGATCGCGTGGCAGCGCTCCCCGGACTGCGCCTCGCCGGCAATGCCTATGACGGCATCGGAATTCCCGATTGCATCCGGCTGGGACGGACGGCGGCGAAGGAGCTGGTGAGCGAGTTAGCCAGTCTGTCAGTCTGCCAGTCAGCGAGTTAGCAAGGCGGTGCGCTACTGAAATACTGGCGCAGTATGTTGCGCGGCGGTATTTCTTAAATAGTTGATTCTATACTTTTTATTGGCAGATACTGGCGTACTGGCCCAGTATTCTGGGGCGGCTGTATGGTTTAACCTGTTGAATCTATGCCGGTTAGTGAGTAAATACTGGCTTACAGCGGGGATTTTTTATTCATGATTCCAGCCGCTCAACCCTCTCCCATGTCTTTGTATTTGAAGCATTTGCGAGAATTATATCCGCTCAAGAAACTGGTCATCTACGCGGAGTTTTTGATGCACATTGAACAGTGGTCAGGGTTGTGGGTCAGTTTGAAAGCGCATTCCCTCAGGGGCTAAAGCCAACGATTTGCAGCATTTATGTACGGGCTAAAGCCCGTACCCTTCAAGCTGAACCCAGTACTTTCCAAGCTGGAGCCCGTACCCTTCAAACTGCCCCACTACGGTGATCAGTGGACAGTGGTGCTCTATTTGGTAGTTTGTGCCGGGCGGGGGTAATTTTCCGCAATGCCGCCGGTGGGGGTAGGCCGAGCGCGGCTGCCGTGCGGGGTGCTTGCGCGCCTTTGATCTCTGGATATGCGCGATCCCATCCTGTGACAAGAACAATTACTTCACAAGGATGAGACAGCCAGCTTCGTAACTCTGTTCGTTGGGGTTGAGATTTGTGCTTTCCTACCCTACCCACGATGAGACTGCGGAAGGATGGGGCACCCACTTCATCAGCCGGTGAAGGGTGCGCCACCCGCCGGCTGGTAGCCTTCGCCGCAGCGGGTTGGGGTTTGCGGTCTCCCATGTCCCCAAAAGCGAGGGACATGGGGCACCCGGCGGGGACCCCGGCCTGGGGCACCCGGCTATTTCTTGAAGCGGTCTGCGACGGCGGCGACAAAGATAGTGGCCTGCACCCAGCCGGTCAGGATCAGCACCCAGCGGGTTCCCATGAGAAACCAATAGCTGTTCGGGAACGACAGCCAGTTGAGCCAACGGATATTCGGATACAGTAGCTTCGGCGTGTGAATCGGATTTGGCGTCCATTTATCGTCCATCCCCAGCTTCACCAATGGAATCGCATTCTCCAGCGCGTAAATGAAGGGCTGGAACTTTGGATAGTAGATCGAGACCGGCTTGAACTTTTCCTCTTTCGACTTTTCGTCGAATTTATCTATAGCATTCGGTTGGATCTGGGTCGATTGGATCATTGCGCCCTGATACTCCGCACCGGCAAAAATATGTGTCCCCAGCAGAACCGAAATCGTGATCGTATACAGAATGCGCAGCGGAGCTTCTTCTAGCCATGCAAAGGCGATGGACCAGCTACGATTCGGATGACGGAGATAGGGCCAAGTGAGCGGGATTGATTTCCAGGGCGTGAGAAGGAATCGAGCAAACTTCAAAGGGGTGAGGATGAGGCCAAGAAGAAGTTTCAGAATGTCGAAGCACTTTTGCTCGGCGCGCAGCCGGCGAAATCTATAGACGACATGCTTGGCGTCTTTTCGGTCGCCTTTGGCTTCCAACAGTTTGGCAAGCTGCATCCACGGTTGGGGCTTCATTTGGTGATTGGTCGGTTCCGTCGGCTGGCGCTTCAGCCATTCAATGCGCTCCTCAACCTTTAAGTGCAAGCCGACCGTCTTTGCACTGTTGGAAATCTCCTCAGCGGTTTGCCGCAGATAGGATGAATGGTCTTCGTAGACAAAACCGTCAAGATAGAGCTTGCCTTCACTGGGCCAGCTTCCCTCGTCGTCCCGCAGGCATTTCACCTTCGCGCCTCTCAGATCAAGGGAGGTTTTGTCATTAACTTGTATGCTTCTCCAAAAGAGATCGCCAGTGAGGTCGAGATTCCAGCAGATAACCTCCGCGACACTGGATTTGTCGAATCCGAGATGGCCGGTGATCTTTGCGCCGGGGAGGCTGATTGTGCCGGTGGACTCGAATCCGTCGTCAGGGCCAGAGCCTTCTTGCTTATCGAGAAAAACACCGCCGCCGATTTCGGCTCCTTGAGCAGCGAGCGCGTTTGTGCCTTCTTTCACCCTCAGCTTCGCTCCGCGACAGCTCAACCCGCCGGTGATCTTTGCGCCGTGGAAGCGGATTGTGCCGGTGGACTCGAATCCGTCGTCAGGGCCAGAGCCTTCTTGCATATCGAGAAATACACCGCCGCCGATTTCGGCTCCATCCGCAAAGAGCGCGTCTGTGCCTTCTTTCACCCTCAGCTTCGCCCCGCTACAACTCAACCCGCCGGTGATCTTTGCGCCGGGGAGGCTGATTGTGCCGGTGGACTCGAATTGCTCGTCGAGAAATACATCGCCGACGATCTCGGCATTGTCCGCAGCGAGCGCGTCTGTGCCTTCTTTCACCCGCAGCTTCGCTCCGCGACAGCTCAACTGGCCGGTGATCTTTGCGCCGTGGAAGCGGATTGTGCCGGTGGACTCGAATCCGTCGTCAGGGCCAGAGCCTTCTTGCATATCGAGAAATACACCGCCGCCGATTTCGGCTCCTTGAGCAACGAGCGCGTTTGTGCCTTCTTGCACCCTCAGCTTCGCCCCGCTACAACTCAACCCGCCGGTGATCTTTGCGCCGGGGAAGCGGATTGCGCCGGTGGACTCGAATTGCTCATCGAGAAAAACACTGCCGCCGATCTCGGCATTTTCTGCATCCAGCGCGTCTCCTTGTTTCGGAGTCAGCTTCGCTCCGCTACAGTTCAACTGGCCGGTGATCTTTGCGCCGGGGAAGCGGATTGTGCCGGTGGACTCGAATCCCTCGTCAGGGCCAGAGCCTTCTTGCTTATCGAGAAAAACATCGCCGACGATTTCGGCTCCATCCGCAGCGAGCGCGTCTGTGCCTTCTTTCACCCGCAGCTTCGCTCCGCGACAGCTCAACTGGCCGGTGATCTTTGCGCCCAGGAAGCGGATTGCGCCGGTGGACTCGAATCCCTCGTCAGGGCCAGAGCCTTCTTGCTTATCGAGAAAGACATCGCCGCCGATTTCGGCTCCTTGAGCAACGAGCGCGTTTGTGCCTTCTTGCACCCTCAGCTTCGCCCCGCTACAACTCAACCCGCCGGTGATCTTTGCGCCGGGGAAGCGGATTGCGCCGGTGGACTCGAATTGCTCATCGAGAAATACACTGCCGCCGATTTCGGCTCGATCCGCAACGAGCGCGTCTGTGCCTTCTTTCACCCTCAGCTTCGCTCCGCGACAGTTCAACTGGCCGGTGATCTTTGCGCCGGGGAAGCGGATTGCGCCGGTGGACTCGAATCCCTCGTCAGGGCCAGAGCCTTCTTGCTTATCGAGAAAAACATCGCCGACGATTTCGGCTCCATCCGCAAAGAGCGCGTTTGTGCCTTCTTTCACCCTCAGCTTCGCTCCGCGACAGTTCAACTGGCCGGTGATCTTTGCGCCGTGGAAGCTGATTGTGCCGGCGGACTCGAATTGCTCATCGAGAACGACATCGCCGCAGATCTCGGCATTGTCCGCAGCGAGCGCGTCTCCTTCTTTTACAGTCAGCTTTGCTCCGCGACAGTTCAATTGGCCGGTGATCTTTGCGCCGAGGATGCTGATTTCTCTTGTGAAGGTGCTCGCTTTAAGGAAGAAGGGACCATTGATCTTGGCTTGGTCTGCGCTGACCCCGTATTTGCTATCGCAGTTGAAGAGGCATATGCCCTGTGTCTCTGCTGACATAAGATTGATTTCGCCTTCAAAAGTGCAAAAGCAGAAATCGAGGGCTGCGGCGATGTGGCATTGTTGCAGCTCAAGACTGCCCGGAATCGTAAAACCATATACCCGCAGGCCTTTGGGGTCAATCTGCTGTGCGGCATCCTTGTCCGTCGCCAGCCAGCGCAGAAAGTCCGGGCGGATTGTCGGGCGAGACGCGTCTTTGTCAGGAATGTCCGGATCAACAGAGCTGGCCGAGTCGCGCAGCACCTGCAACTCGGCATCGGTGATCTCAGGGTCAAAGCGTTTGCAGGCTAACTGGATGAGTGCTTCTCTGCGGGTCTGGTCGAGGAGAGACATGGGGGCTTTCCTGCTGTGAGTCGTTGTGAGTTACTTTACGCTGTGAGCGCGAGTTATCAATAAAAATTTATCGTGGAAAAGTGGGTCCGCAGAAAAAAGCAACCGCAGATCCTTCGCTTCGCTCAGGATGACAGCGCTGGGGTGGGTTTGGCAGTATCCCACCCTAGCGACAAAGACAAGAACGTCGCGAGGGTGGGGCACCCAGTTTGGTGGCGATCACCCAGTTTATTAGCGAGGCGAACTACATCCCGCCCTTGCCCAGCAAAATGCCGATGCCGTAGGTGACTGCGCCTTCGAGCGCGCCGACGACGGTCATCTCTAGCCCGGACGACCACCAGGAGCGGACGGTGATAAGGGACTTGGCTGCTCCGACGGCAAAATGCGCGGCCAGCGAGATGACCGCGGCGGCGATGACCGCTGTCACTCCGCTCAAGAAGAAGAACGGAATAATCGGAATCGTCGCGCCAATCGCCGTCGAGAGCGCGCCGGAGCTGGCCGAGACGATGGGGTTCGACAGCGCCTCTTCTGACGTGCCGAGGCGCTCAGAGGCCAGGGCGCGCAGAAGCTGCTCGGGGTCGCTGGCGATGTGGTTGACCATGTGGTCGGCGTCGGCCTCGGGGAGCCCCTTGACCTGGTAGTAGAGCGAGAGCAGCTCGCGGGCCTCGGGGGTGTTCATCTTGATTGCGTCGCGCTCGCGGGCCAGCTCGGCCTGATAGATTTCGCGCTCGCTCTTCGCTGCGAGGTACGCGCCGGAACCCATCGAGAGCGCCGAGGCGATCATGCCCGAGAGCCCGGCGAGGAGCACGTATTTGCTGTCTCCAGCGGTAGCACCCGAAACACCGCTGACGATGCCGAAGATGGCCCCGAGTCCGTCGTTGACGCCGTAGATCGCGTCGCCAATCCACGCGCCGGGCTGCTTGCGGCCGTTGTTGCGCTTGGCCAGCAGTTCTTCCAGCACCGCCTTGGGATCGACCTTGGGCGCGCCGGCGGGGGCAATATAGTGACCGCGCAACAGCGACCCAAGCTCGCGGTGGTGGTCTTTTTCGTCTTCAATGACGTGCTCGAGGATAGCGACGGAGCCTTCGTCGCCCAGTTCCTTAAGCTGGCTGCCGTAGTTGGCGATGTGTCGGCTTTCTTCAATCTCCAGGCGCCTGAGGGCCATGCGCACGCCGCCGGCGCGGTTGGCCAGCGAGTTAGCCTCGCCGCCGGGGTCGCCGGTATAGACCGGCTCTGGCCCGCCCAGCTCAACAATGCGGCCATGCCACAGGGCTGCGTGCTCCCACTCGGCTCCGGCAAGGTGGCGCAGAACCTGAGCGCGGACCGGGTCGGTATCGCGGTCAGCAAGGGTCAGATAGGTGTGGTAACCCTCCATCTCTGCCTGCCAGTTGCCCTCCAGGGCCGCGAGAACCTTCTTTACTTTGGCGCTGCTCAGGGTTTCTTTCGCCACACTTTTCTCCTGGCCTCGAATCCATACCTTCTATTGAGGCTTTGAGTTGAGGATAGCTGAACGGAGGGCTGGATGCGAGTCGTGCCGCGCGCTGTGCGCCTTGCCACTTCACAGGTACAGGGCTTTCCGTATAGTGTTATGGACGGCGCGGCAGGACCTCCTCCGGGAGCTGCGCAGCCAGGCTACGGCACACTACCGAAAGTGCCGGGAATCAGCAGCAAACCCTAACCGGGTACTTTTTTTGAGGAAGCGGAGAACAACTTTCTATGGCAACGCAAAGCAAACAATCGGCGCCTCTCACATCGCCGGGGTATCTGATTCCGTTCATCACTGTCACCTTTCTCTATTTCATCTTCGGGTTTATTACCAACCTGAACATGCAACTGGTTCCCCACCTGCGCTCGGTCTTCGATCTGCCCTGGCTGCAGGCTGCGCTGGCCAACGGCGCGTTCTTCACGGCCTATTTTGTGGTTTCGTCACCGACCTCGCGGCTGATTGAGGCCATCGGCTACAAGAAAACAATGGTCGTCGCGCTCTTTGTCCAGGTGGTCGGCGCCCTGCTGTTTTTGCCCGCAGCGGCATTGCCGAACTTCTGGCTCTTCCTGACAGCCGTCTTCATCGTTGGCTCAGGCGTGGCAGCGTTGCAGACTGCAGCGAATCCGTATGTTTCAGTGCTGGGGCCGGAGTCGAGCGCGCCAGTGCGTCAGAATCTGGCGCAAGCCTTTAACTCCATCGGCGGCACCATTGCCCCTCTGGTGGCGGGCGCGCTGATTCTCAAGCACAAGGTTGTGCTGGATGCGGCTACACTGGCAGCGAAAACGGCCGAGGAGCAACTGGCATACAAAATCAGCATTGCCAGCACGGTGCGGCTACCGTATCTGGTGATCGCAGGGGCGCTGTTTCTGCTGGGCGTTGCAGTTTACTATGCTCATCTGCCCACCATTCAGGCCACGCAGGAATTTCGCCCCACCAAGGATGGCGTTGCGCTTCTGGACCAGAGCATCTGGAGCTATCGGCACACGGTTCTGGCAATGCTCGGTATCTTCTTCTACGTCGGCGTCGAGGTGGGCTTGGCGCAATTCATGGTTGGCTATTTCGGCCTGAAGGAGCTGGGCGGGCTGGCTGCGGCGACTGCTGCCGGATTGACCTCCTACTACTGGGGCGGAGCACTTGTGGGCAGGCTGCTGGGTTCGTGGATCTTGACCAAAGTGAATGCAGGTGTGCTGCTTGGCCTCTTTGGGCTGGCGGCTGCTTCTGGCGTGCTCATTTCGATTTCGACCACCGGGCAAGTTGCCGTCTGGAGCCTGTTGATTTGCGGGTTCTTCAACTCCGTCATGTTCCCCAACATCTTTGCGCTGGGCATTACCGGCCTCGGCCCGATGACCAGCAAGGGTTCGGGGCTGATCATGACTGCCGTGGTGGGTGGAGCGGTGATTCCGGTGGCGCTTGGCGGGCTGGTAGATCACTTTGGCTTCCGCTTGGCAGCAATTTTGCCTGTGTTGTGCTACCTGTACATTGCCTTCTACGGCTTCGTGGGTCACAAGCAGAAGCACGCGGCTGCGGCTTAGCGTTTGACTCAGCAGGTTGCAAAAACGCCCTCTGGTGCAAGCCGGAGGGCGTTTTTGTCTGTCGGCGAGAGCAATTCCGGACCAGATAAATGTAAGACAACTGGCTTTCTGGTCGAGCAGGAGCGCAAGACGGACGTGGGACATTTGCAGGACAGATTTGCGAAAGCAGTGAGACGGCGTGAGACAACCGCCTTTTGTGCGAGATTCCCTGCCGGACCGTCTTACAGCGAATGCTGCTCATAATAAGTGATGTCTTACGGTTTCCGCAGTCGCGAACGTACAGTTCGAGTGGAGCGCATGCCGCTGGAAACAGGAAAACCAGCAAAGCGAAGGATAATCGCAGGCGTCGAGCGGGCCGATGCGTGGGGGAGGGTCGGTAGGCCAATTGGGAGTGGTCCGGCGTCGATACGTAGCGGACTTGCTCTGTCGGGCGTCACGCATGCATCGGGAGGTCACGCCAAGCTGCATCCGCTGAGACAGGGCGTGGGTCTTGCAGGAGGTCCTGGAGTCCTATCTAGCAAATACGCACCAAAATAATCTGCCCTCCTGAGCGAAGTTTGCCGCGTTTTTTGCGCCAAACGCCTCCGAGGAACCCGGATCTTTCCGTCGCTCATTTCAGCCACGAACATTACGGCATTTTAGATTTAGATCTTCACAGAAACTGAGGTACTAAGTGGCTTTTTCCTCAAGAAAAAGCACTCGCACGATCTCCAAACGTCAACAAGTGAATCGAAAATGCTCTAGAGACAGAGTACAAGACACAACGATGACTGGGTTTGCGAGGCAGAGCCAACGGTCGGGGTGGCTCATTCGCCAGGTTTTGTATTCGCGCCATCTTACTGTCTTACGCTGGATTACTGTTGAGACTCCTCTGTCTTACATTTGTAATACAGCGACGCGGGCGCAATTGTGCCTGCGTTCATGAAAATCGCCCGCAGCAAGGGAATACGCTCATCTGATGTAACCCAATCGGCGTCTGCTAGGCTATCAAGTCGGGTTGAGCTGCGGTTTTGGCTGCGCTATGTAAGGATGTCGAAGAAATTTTCTCCCTTTATTCTGCTATAGAATTTTCGGAATTTCTGTAGTCCGAAAACATACGCTCAAGTGGCTTTTTCTCCAAGAAAAAGCCACCTCTCACCACCGCGAAGAGGTCTATCCGTATTCCGAAAATGCTCTAAGGGCATCATTATTCGGAGCAGTCGTCGAAAACCCGCTGATCTTCACAAAATCGAATTCGATTCTCAGGATATTCGGAGCTGGAGGATGCAGATGTGGGCCAAGTTGGATACTGAACCTGACCGAGGAGCACAGATGCGGCCGACAACGCCGGAAAATTGCTCCCCCAACTGTCTTACAGCGGCGTATCTGCGCGTCTTCCGTAGGACAATTGCTATAGATTTGCCTTACTGTCCTGCGGCTAATCGGGTCTTTCATTCCTCTGTCTGACATTTGCCAAACCGTTGTCTTGCAAAAGTCCAACAGAATGTACCTCGCTGGGAGCGGTACAGGCGGATTTGTACGACAAAACCGCAGCTTGCACCTCTGACTTGGCCGATCACCGGGCAGCAACAGCAAAGAATAACAACCTCTATCGAGCAGCTATAGCGGTTCTCCAATTGGTGTAGAGCGGAGTTGATGCTCTACAGTGGCTTTTTCCTCAAGTAAAAGCCACCCTGCACCATTTCAGTCGCTCCACGGGAATTGGAGAACCGCTCTAGGCTTGAGGATCTGGAGTAGCAGACAAGCCGGCGACGATTCGCTACGGGCCGACTGCGCGCTGAAATCGGAAATCAGAGACGTAAGCTGTACGCGAGATACTCTGTCAGACAAATTTGCAGACAGATGTTGCGGGCGGATTGCTCAGTGGCCACTTCGCTGAGATTTCGCGCGGTCTGCACCGCAGTTCTACGCAAGTTTGCGCAGACATCTGTACTTCTCCGTTCGGAAGTGCGCATTAATGTGAAGGGGTCACCGTTTTCTGTACGAAACGATCCGGTAGGAATGGAATTTGTAAGACATTTTTCCCCGGAATGTGTTCAACCGGCCTGAAAAACTGGGGATTTGCTTTACGTCCGTACTACCGAAGACGGGTTAGTGCGGGACGATTGCCCGACAAATGCGGGACAGAAGACGAACTTGCATCAAATCCACTCTTACGCTGTCCCACCGTCTTACCTGAGCTGGGACAAGTGTGAGACAACGGCGGATGTGGATGTAAGACGGCTTCTGGAGATTAGACTGCACTATTATTGGTGCAATCTGCATGGACATTCAGCAAAAAACGCTAACCCGTCCATGTAAACAAACTTCCGGCCCTCTCGGAGTGTGCATCGCGCGTGCATTCCGGTGCTTCACAAAAAAGTAGATCGGTCTGCCTTGCCGGACCCGCGGCGGTCGCTCCTACGTCAATTCTGTCCATTTGCACAATTATTGGTGCAGAAATGGCCCGAAACAGTACCGCCACCGACCCTAACCCTCTGATTTTTCCCGGTTTGAAAATCACCCGCTGCCGGACTCAACCCAGCGGCTGCCACAACTCAATAGCGATTGCCTTCCGGGTCCCAGATCCAGGCAAAGCGACCGTAATCGGCCTGCTCCCGCTTGGGCCGGTTGTCCTTCCGGCGAATTTTACTCTTCCTGGGCGATGAGCTGGTCAAGTTTGGGCTTATGTTTGGTTTCGCGGCCAGTGCGCGGCTCGGTATCGATTACTTTCGCGGGTTTGGGCTGACCGACGCGCTCCCTCGCATTGGCCTTGACGGCCTTGGCGGCGGAGAACGGCGCGGGCTTTCGTTTGGTCATTTTCTTGCTTTCTCTCTCTCCGCTGCCGGGAATCTGCATTGTCTGGCATCCATTTGCGAAGTCCTTGCGTTTCTCATGATCTAGGATGAGTATGGAATAGATTGCTGGGCAAGGGAAGTGTTGGGCGATGGAAGAGCGGGATTTTTTCAACGAAACGACGGAACAACGGACGCATACGGTGATTTGCCCCAAGTGCGGCCAGCCAGGCGAGTACAAAGTGACGTGGGTGGTACGGCGCAAGAAGGCTCAGTTGCCGCGCGGAGCCGACGAGCGGGACCGCGCGAAGTTTGCCAAGGCGCAGAGCTACATGGTGCGGCGGGACGACAAGCTCTCCTGCGCCAATATCCGCTGCCGCAAGCCCTTTGAGATTACCTCGCTGCAGTCTCTGGCCTTCTTAAGCGAATAGCCACCTGCGGTTGGGCCAACTCCGCCTGCAGCAGGCGCAACGGCCTTGGCTACACCCGCGTCAAGATCGTTTTCCGCCGCGCTGTGCTTGAGCACGCGCCAACGCCCACTCGATTGTGTCATCGAGGGCCTGCCTAGTGGACGCATACGCTTCTATCGAGATAGCGCCTTGCAATCGATCCGCTTCAAGCTGAAAGAGGCCCTCCTTCAATGCCTCTACCAGAGGCAATGCCGTTTGCGGGTTTTGGCCGGCCACTTGCGCGGCGGCAGTCCGAAAGCCGAAGAGCCGCTGCGGTCGATTCCAAGCCAGAAATCCCGCAATGCCGAGCAGCAACGCAGCGGTTGCGCCAAGAGGCCACCATCGCACCCACGATGAGGCAGCCGACGGTTCTGACAGGCGAGCCAAGCCCAATGCGCTTGCGCTGTGAGCAAGCTGCGCCGGGCGCTCCTGAGTCGGCGGCGGCGGAGCACCGAAAGCGCCGCTGGGCGGCTTCATCTGAGCTTGAGCCGGAGCCTGCATGGCCGGGAGCGCGCCAACCCCGGCGATCTCGAACTGCGGTCCCTCGCCCGCATTCACCTGTTCGGCTGCCTCGACGCGATAACGATCAGCACCCACGGGAAGGACCTGAAAAGCCGCAGAGGGCGACTTGAATGTCATGGACGAAGGAATCATGACCGCCAACTGCTGTAGCGGATAAACGCTCCTGGTCCGAAAGACAGCATGGCCGGAATAGGGCAAATCGTAGTTGAATGCAAACTTTGTCGCTCCCGGCCGCAAAGGGAAGTTCACCGTGTAGTGCCCCAACCCGCTGCTTGCGGGGGCTGCCGAAATCATTGTTCCGATGTTTTCAGGGCCGGCAGCGAGAACCGAATCGATCTTCGCATTGGCAGGGAGGTAAACCTCAAAGGTTCGTTCCCCTGACCGGGTTATCGGCGGGTTGGAGTTATTCCTGATCTCGACCATTTCGGAAACATGAAGCTGGTTTCCGTTTGTGCCTGCGCGAATGATCTCGATACCGCCTGTGATTCCCTGCACCGTTGACGCAGCATCATAGACATTAATCGAGATCGCAGCGCCCGCAGCAGCCCGCAGATCATAGTTGACGCCTTGATGAATTACACGCACCAGATACTGCGCTCCAGTGTGGTGCAATGCGAGATTAAATGTTCCTTGAGAGTCCGTTTTGGCGCGCGCTTCTTCTTGCGCCCCATGACCAGGATCAAGAAGAAGCACTTCATCGCCAACCGCCGGCTGGCCGTCGGTCCGGTCGCGAACCACGCCAGTAATCGAGTCGGCGGCAAAGGACAGCGAAGAACAGAAAGCAATAAGGCACGCGACTAGCACGATCTTGAGTCCGCGGGATTTCCCGTTGCGGTTACGCATTACCGGCCTCCGTTTGTCACTGGTTGAAAATCATCAGACCGCGTTAAATATTTACGACCTGCTTTGAACACAGATCCTCCTATCCGCAATTTCCGGGGTTTCGTGGATTAGTTAGGCGCCGGCGCCGGCGCCTTGGTTATCATCGGATGTGGCGCATACCCGAACAGGATGCCGGTTTCCACTTCAGACTGGCTGTCCATTACGCAGATACGGATGGAACTTCCACTGTTCCAAGGCATCGGTAATGGCTTTCGCCTGATCGGGAAACGCCCGCAGAAAATGAATATGCTTGACCTTGCCTTCCTTGTCGATGATGATCCGGACTGGAATCGCATTGTAGCGATGCTCGGTCAAGACTGGATTGACACGCGTAATCACGTTTTCATCGCTCGCGTAATCCTTGATGCACACAGGCAGAGCATCTCCGTCTATCACGCTGCTGTCCTCAGCGGGTAACTTCATCGTCTTCAAGTCCTGCATCAAGTTATCGAGGAGTTTTGTATCGCGGCTGCTGAGCACTATTTCTACAATATGGCAGCGAATCTCCGTGGCCAGAATATACCAATGCAATTGCGCCGCCGGAGCCCAGTATGCGAAGGATGTGAAGGCTCGGCCGCCAAGGCTGATCTTTGCAGGCGGGTGTTCGACCTCGTAGTAGGTCTGCAGATTATCCTTCATGTAAGTCACGAATTGCAGCGAGTTATCCGCCGGCATGGGCGTGAAGAAGGTATCTTCGGCAGTGATCAGGATACTTCCGCGGTCCGGACCTTTGAATGCGTCCGTGGGTATGATCTGCGCCAGCACGTAACGGCCGCTATCCGATGGAGGCGGCCCTGTATATTTCTGAAACCAATTCTGGGGAAGTGTCCAGGTCATGCCAAAATACCGGTCATTGAAAATGTTGTTATTTACATTTCCATCTTCCGGCAGCGGGGTGACGGAATCGCTTGCACTCGGCCAGGCGCCCTTTACCAGGATCACCCCTTGCGGCACCTTGGTTACCGATCGCGGATTGTTGGTGTTGCTGTCAGTATTCTTCGAAGAGTCTTGCTGTTCGGCACTTTGGCCCGCGGCCAGTAATGGCGCTGTCAAAACGCAGAAGAGCAGGGAATAGAAAAACTGAGAACGCATATTTCCTCCATGCGGTGCGGGTCAGGCATAGATACTTTCGTTGAGATACAAAAAATGGAGGCGAGACGCGTTCTAGTGTCTCGCCCGAAAACGTTGCGATTACAGCGAGCGCAAGAAATCCAATACATCCTGCTGCTGTGTGGCGTTGAGGTCATCGAAATTCGTCACTGTTGTGCTGGCTTCGCTGCCAGAACTCATGTGATCCGTGATCACCGCATTCAGGTTCGTCGCGCGGCCATCGTGCAGCAGGAAGATCCGCTGTCCCAGGCCCCACAGCGGTGCTGTGCGGAATTGATCTCCTCCTGCTGTGCCCTGCATGACGTTGTCCGCGAGCAGCGTGCCCATATCATGGATCTCGAAATCCGAGAATGCATTCACCGCAACACTGCTCAACTGCGGAGCGAGATTCGACACCTGGGTTGTGCCGGGCGTCGGGTTATGGCAGGTTGAGCAGCCAGTAGAAATAAACAATGCACGGCCAGCGGCGATCTCTGCCGCTGTCACTGGGACCCCATTCAGCACGACCCCACCGGGCTCCGGCGGAGCGTTGAACACGATGAAGTCCGCGAACGCCGTCATATCGTCCAGAACCGCTTCGTTTGTCGTCGCCAGCGGCGTGAGCTTGTCCTCGGGGTACCCGGTTCCAGCAAGGTTAAGGCATGCGACCGGCAGCCCAGTATCCGGAAGCATATCTTGCTCTGGCAAGGGGCGATCGTTAGGGAAGAGCCCGTTGGTGACGCCCATTTCTACGTTCATGGCTTCACCGGCAAATATCTCCACTGACTTATTCTGTGCCTTCCAGCCGAAGCGGCTGATGGTGCCGTCATTGCCGTTCTGGTTGAAAGTTCCGCTGATACCGAAGCTGTTGGTGAGATTGGCTTTCTGATTTTTAAGCAGGGTTGAGTCGTCAAGGTTCTCAACCAAGCCCAGTCCAAAGAGCGGCGTGGGAATCCGGAAGATTATGTTGCCTGTAGCCACGGCAATTGCAAAGGGGGGTTGGGCCTGCGTGCAACTGCCGGCATCGGAACGGCCAGAGACGGTGAACAGATCCTCGACTCGGCCATTCATTGTGGTGGAAACAACTGTGGCGGCCGCCGTGGCGCCAACGGTTGTGAAAAAGAACGGGAACCTGGCTTCAAGTGTCGGGCCACTGGCTGTAATGAACGACGGGATGGTGTTGTCGGGTGCAACCCCATTGGTGACGAAACTAGCCTCCGGATTGACGGCGGCGCCTGTTCCGCCAATGGCAGGTTGGGAGTGGCAGGAGCTGCATTGATTCGAATTAAATCGCGGCCCCAGGCCGTTGTTGGAGGTCGAACTGCCGGAAACGGAGAAGACATTCTGGAAGCGAGCTAGACCGTCACCCCAAAAGGCACTGAAACCATTCGGGTCGTTCCCAGGAGCAATGATTAATTGGCCGGCGCCTCCGTCGGGGCCGGATGTGCCGGTGCCGCGGACACCGCTTTGGACTCCGGGATCGATGGCTAAGCTTCCCGAACCATTTGACTGAGCATTCGCCCTTTGAGCAAATGCGATTCCGGCAAGCAAGATCACCGCCGAAGCTGCAGTAGATGCGAATTTTAAGGTCCTGATCATGATTCCTCCTTACTGGGGGGCAACGAGGTTATGTAGCATTCAATGACTGACCGTAAATTGAGGCACAACAGAACCCATAGCCTGCGCTGGATGAGCGGAGCAAGGGGGATTCTTCAGTGCCAAGGCGAGATACGGCTTGAACGTTCAGGCTATGAACACATCACAGATCGGGACTACAGCTGTTTTCCAGTTGGTGTAGAGCGAAACCAGAACCTTCAAGCGGCTTTTACCTAAAAAGCCACATTGCACGATGCCAGAAACACTACAAAAACTTGAGAACGGCTCTATTGTTGGCCTTTGGCGACTGTTGTGAATTTATTAAAGGCAGTGAACTCTTAACCAGAGCAGTGATTCAATAAATGCGTTTCCATCCCATGACCGCGAATACCCAAAAAGGGGGGAATTATTCGGTAGCGCCAGGTAAATATTCTGACGAGACGGCATGCTCCAACTCCGGCCATCAAAATATGCACGGTTTCTCATAAAGAGTCAACCTATCTTTTGATACCACCTCCGGGATATCCCTGCACCGCCTCGCAGTCACCTGCAATACGATCTTCTGAGCCGCTGGAATAAGTAAAGCAGGCGAGACGCGCACTGTTGTCTCGCCCGCTAACGTTTAGATTACAGCGAGCGCAGGAAATCGAGCAATTCCTGCTTCGATGTCGCACTGAGGTTATTGAAGTTCGCAATCACGGTGTTGGCTTCGCTGCCATTGCTGGAGTGATTCTGAATGGTCGCGGCGATGCTGAGATCGCGGCCGTCATGGTCGAGGAAGATGCGCTGTCCCACTCCCCACAACGGAGCCGTGCGGAACTCGTCTCCGCCCGCGTTGCCCTGCACGATGTTGTCCGCGAAACCCGTGCCCATGTGGTGTAACTCCAGGTCGGTAAAGGGGTGGAACGTCTGCCCGCTCAGTGCCGGAACTAAGTTCGACACCTGCGTCGGGCCGAGGGTTGGATTGTGACAGGTGGCGCAGCCGACCGAACTAAACAGCGTAGCTCCGGCAGAAATGGTGGCCGCAGGCACCGCCGTCCCATTGAGGATCACCGTTCCGGTAGGCGGCGGAGCTAGGAAACGCATAAAGTTCGCAAAGGCCGACACGTCATCCAGCACGGCCGCATTCGGCGTCGAATTCGGATTCGACGCGTCCTCCGGATAGCCGCTTCCGCTCAGGTTCAAGCAGCTTGCGGGCAATCCGGTGCCTAACAGATCTTCTTCCGGCAACGGTTTCTCGTTGGGGAACACGAGGTTGGTGATGCCCATCTCCACATCGTAGGCCTCGCCCGAAAAGATGTGCAGCGATTTGTTCTGCGCCTTCCAGCCAAACTTGGTGATGGTGCCGTCATTCGCCCCGCCGTTGCGGTTGAAGGTGCCGGCGATGCCGAAAGTGTTGTCAAGATTAGCCGCCTGATTCTTGAGCAGGGTCGAGTCGTCCAGGTTCTCAAACAGGCCGTCGCCAAACAGCGGCGTGGGAATCCGGAAGATGATGTTGCCGGCCGCTTCGGCGGCTGCGAAATTGGGCTGCGCAAGGCTGGTGCATGTGCCGGCATCGGGTCGGCCCACGACGGTGAACAGGTCTTCGGGAACCTCAGTACTGGGAACCGTCGTGTTGACCGTGCCGTTGGCGTTCATCAGGAACGGGAAGCGGGCTTCTCGCGTGGGGCCGTTGGCGGTGATGAAGGATGGAACCGTATTGGTGTTGTTGCAGATTACGGTTCCCTTCTGTGCCGGCGTCGGTAAGGACTGGCCGCTCGTGACGGTGCTGACATTTGTCACGGACAGGTCGCCCTCGTTGGCGCAGCTGCCAAAGGCGGCAAACTGCGGATTCACAGCCGCGCCCGTGCCGCCGACGGCAGGTTGCGAATGGCATCCTGCGCACTGGTTGAAGTTAAACCTCGGACCGAGTCCGACATTAGCGACGTTGGCGTTATTGTTGGTGGAAACGTCCTCAATTTCCTGGAAGCGACTCAGGCCGTCCGCAAAAAAAGCGGTGAAGCCGTTGGGATCGTCGTTGGGATTGATGAGGGTTGTGCCGGGCTTGACCGTAATGCCGGCGAACGTTCCCGTGCGAACCCCGCTCTGAACTCCGGGATCCTGTTGCGCAAATGCTACTCCGGCGAGCATGATGGCCGCCGAAGCTAGACCTGAGGCGAGTTTTGCTATGTTGACCATGATTCCTCCTTCTAAACTGTGTGGCTGTGATGAAATAGTCCTGGACCAGAGGTCCAGGCCACGGTATAAAAGGCGCACCATCCCGCACCCGCGTAAGACGCAGTTCTTCCCTCGCCTTGACTCTCACGTGCGTCAAAGCAGGGAATTCCCTTGGAATTTATGCGATCTTAATTTTGAGTTAGAGATGCAGAGTTCAACTCGTGCATAGGTACAATGCGATCAATCTGAACAGGAGGGTTAAAAACAGTCTCCTTGAAAGCTAGGACTGATTTTGAAAACTTTCGGGGATACCCTCGCTTCGAAAGAATAGTTAACTGGAATTAATTATGTATAGATTACTAAAGTATACGGAAAAAGTAATGTGCGATTTTCGATGGCTTGTTCACGTACCCTGCATTCGCAAATTAAACGCGCTAAAGAAGTTGGCGAGACACATCTTCGTGTCTCGCCAGCGAGCGTAGCAGTTACAGAGAGCGCAGGAAGTCGAGCACCTCCTGCTTCGATGTCGCGCTGAGGTTGTTGTAGTTCGTAATTACCGTGGTGGCTTCGCTGCCGCTGCTGGCATGATTCTGAACAGCTGCGTTAAGGTTTGGATCGCGGCCGTCAGGATCAAAGAAGGCCCGCTGTCCCAACCCCCACAAAGGAGCTGTGCGGAACTCGTCGCCGCCTGCGTTGCCCTGCGCGACGTTGTCCGCGAAGCCCGTGCCCATGTGATGGATCTCGAAATCGGAGTACGCTGGCACCGGTTTATTGCTCAAGGCTGGCACTAAGTTCGACACCTGTGTGTTACCCGGACTCGGATTGTGGCAGGTCGCGCAGCCGATCGAAGTGAACAGGGTCTTGCCGGCGGCGATTGTGGCCGCTGGGACTGCTGTCCCGTTCAAGATAACCCCGCCCGGCGGAGGGGGAGCCAGGAAGCGCATGAAGTTGGCAAAGGCCGACACGTCGTCCAGAACCGCTGCGTTTGTTGTCTCCAATGGGTTGGAGGCGTCTTCAGGATAACCTGTTCCGGTAAGGTTCAGGCATGTTTCCGGCAACCCTGTGCCAGCCATCTCCTCTTCAAACAACGGCTTTTCGTTGGTGAACAGCAGGTTGGTAATTCCCATCTCCACGTTGTAAGCCTCACCGGCAAAGATGTGCAGCGACTTGTTCTGCGCCTTCCAGCCGAACTTGGTAATGGTGTTATCGTTGCCGCTGCGGTTGAAAGTTCCTCCGATTCCAAAGCTATTGGCCAAATTTTTCGTCTGATTAGCCAGCAGAGTTGAGTCGTCGAGGTTTTCAACCAGGCCCAAGCCAAACACCGGCGTCGGAATGCGGAAGATGACGTTGCCCGCCGCCTCTGCTGCGGCAAAATTGGGCTGAGCCAAGCTTGTACAGGTGCCCCGATCAGAGCGCCCTGCGACGGTGAAGATGTCTTCCACATTGCCGCTGGGAACGCTGGTGTCAACCGTGCCGTTGGCATTCATCATGAACGGGAAACGAGCTTCACGGGTGGGGCCGGTGCTTGTGATGAACGAGGGCATGGTATTGCCCGCAGCGATCGCGCCGG
Source organism: uncultured Acidobacteriaceae bacterium (assembly GCA_963713645.1). Lineage (GTDB taxonomy): Bacteria > Acidobacteriota > Terriglobia > Terriglobales > Acidobacteriaceae > Telmatobacter. The sequence continues at coordinate 142,569 of CAVQMQ010000033.1, forward strand.
AGACAATCCCATCGCTTTTGGTGGTGAACGTGAACTGGGGACTGCCGGCAGCAGCGCCTGACCCGCCGATGGTAGGCTGCGCATGACACGAAACGCAGCTGTTCGAGTTAAACCGTGGCCCTAAGCCAACGTTTGCGCCGGCGGAAACGGTTTCCACCTCCTGGAAGCGGCTGAGGCCGTCGTTGAAAAACGTGAGGAAACCCGTTGTGTCGCTTGTCGGAATGATGGACGCGCCAGTACCTCTGCTGGCGGTCTGAATTCCGGGGTCTTGTTGCGCAAATGCCATTCCGGCGAACAAGATCATCGCCGAAGCCGTACCAAACACGAATCTTGCAGTTTTGAACATGATTCCTCCTCTGGGGGGTAAAAAGTGGTTATGTCGCTTCCGAATGCACTTCTAAAAAAATGCGCACGAAATCCCGTGGCCCTGGCACAACTGTGCTGAGGCGCCGGATTGATCAGTGCTAAGGCACAAAGCGGCTCTACACTCAAGCCGTGAATATAGGCAATCGAATGGGCGACAGTGAAGTTAGCCTTTAGCGGCTGTGTCTTTGATTTATTACGGCAAATAGCTCACTACCGGAGCAGTCGTTCAGCGAAGGAAACATCCTTCTCGTTACCGCGAATACCTAAAAGGGTGGGGAATTATTCGGGAGCGCCAGACAATCGATCCTGGCGAGAGTGCATTCTCCTACTGAGAACTAGGGTTTACACGTTCACATTAAGAGGTGTCAATACATATTTTTGAATATTTTTCTCTGCATTGTCTCAAAAGTCACTGAATCGTTGCAAAGCCAGAATATCGCTCCTACCCGCAATGAAAGCGATTTACCCCGGAAGGCCGAAATTTGCAGCAACAGGAATTCACAGGAAAATCCAGAGTCTCGACGGCCGCAGGCGGCTCGGCTTATGATTAAATGGAGAAAATGCGGCTGAGCGCTAGCCGTGCGGGCAATCTGCAATAAGACTCAGTAGCTCGCCCGAGAGATCAGGAGAGACGAAATGGCGAATTCCCTGCTTCCCCCCGAAGAGCGGTACTTGACCCCCGACCAGGTCGAGGCGCTGGACAACCGGCGCGATCTGGGCCACACCTTCCTGGTAATCGCCGGGCAGTTTGCGGTGATCGCCACGATTCTACTGTTGTGGGTGGGCCAGGACCTGAGCTATTCGCCGGGAGTTTATCCGATTGGCCTTTATTTTGGCCTTGCCCTGTTAATCATCTCTGTCTTCGGCATCGCCGGAATCCTGCTCAAACAGGGTTCTCCGCGCCTCGACTAAGCACCTATCCGTAAATTGGTAGCGCCGACCTCCGGGTCGGCTGTCCTGTGGGTCTCCAGGCCCGCAGGAGGCATCTGGCGGCCTGAACGCGCTTTCTGAGCGGTCCTCTCGATAGATGCTTCAATTGACGTAAGGCAATGGTTCCAATAGCATCCAACTAACATGTCTATCTTTGGCAAGCTGAAGTACCTTGGCTGGGCTGCCGCCCGCTGCCTGACAGCCGACAAGAGCTGCCCCGCATGCAAAGGAAGAGAGACGGCGCTGGTCAAGCGCAAGTATCTGGTAACTGCGCTCTATCGATGCGCGAATTGCGAACTGATGTTCCGCGTTCCTAAGCCGACCGTAGAGGAGTGCGACGAGTTTTACCAGAGCGACTATGAGCAAGGATTCACGACGGATTGCCCGGGAACAGAGGAACTGGAGCGGCTGATTGCCAATTCCTTTGCCGGCTCCGCGAAAGATTATTCCAGTTATATAGCCGTGCTGCGGGCGATTCCTCTGGCGGCGGGGAGTTCGATTCTGGACTTTGGCTGCTCGTGGGGATATGGAAGCTGGCAGTTGAGCCGCGCCGGATACAAGGTTTATTCCTCCGAGTTGAGCCGTCCGCGCGCGCGCTATGCCGCTGAGAAGCTGGGCTGCGAACTGACAACACCCGAGACTCTGCCGGAGAAGGTGGACTGTTTTTTTGCCGCGCACGTAATTGAGCACCTGCCCAACCCCCGGGATATATGGGAGACGGCGCTGGCTGCATTGAAGCCGGGAGGCAAGATCGTGCTGTTTATGCCCAATGGCGAACCGGCGCGGGAGAAGGTTTACAAGCACTATCATCAGATCTGGGGATTAGTGCATCCACTGCTGCTGAGTCCGGCGGCGCTCACCCGGATGGGCGAAAAATATGGCTTTGAGGTGCGCTGCTACAGTGCGCCCTATGCAGCACAGGAAATTGGAGACGGGAAGACGCGGTCGCAAACCGGAGATGAACTGCTGGCGGTTGGCTCGCTCTAGTGTTCTGAACCTGAAATTCGCTAAACAAAAAAACTCTGTCATCCTGAGCGAAGTTTGGCGCGTTCTAGGCGACAAACTGAGTCGAAGGACCTGCATTTTCGCTGCCAATTCTTCAACGAACTTTTAATTCGGGACACTACAACCTGTCTCATAAATGGCAATTTGTAAACTTGCCGACTGTGAGACCCGCATCAAAGCGGGTTGAATGCGACTCGCGAGTTGAAGAATTTGGTTTATGAGACAGGTTCTAGGAGATTGTCAAAATACTCATGTTTGGTATCAGCGCATGACTGGTAGTCAGCCCTTTAGCACTGAGCGCCGCAAATGCCGAAAAATCGAGGCGGGCTTAAGCCCCTGAGAGTGGATTTCTTGGTTTCGAGTTACATTTTCAGCAAGCTCCTAAAGAATTTTATTCAACACTTTGTATACAGCTTTGCAGATTTGCTGCGAGGGCGAGTCGGGGATCCGGCCAGGCGGACCGATTCCACGCTGAAAATATAAAAATGTCCTTGTGAAATATGCCATAAACCTGAGAAAGTTGCTGATGGCCGCGTGAAGCGGCATTCAACTCTTTGGAGATGCAGATGGCCTTTGGATCCCCCGGAGCAGATAGTTCCACACCCGTCACCAGCCAATTGATTGCAACCGCAACCAACCATTTTGGATCGGCTCCGGCGTTCTGGGGCAGGTACTTTACCAGCCCAACAACAGCCGGCACGGTGGAGTATCACCACGCGGACGAGAGCGGCCTGCTGAACGCGGCCGGAATCAAGGTGCTGCCAGTGGCGCGCCAAACCGAGCGGGTGAATCTGACCGCGGTGGAAGGAGCACAGGACGGCGCGGACAATGCTGCGGATTTCCTGGACACTTTTGGCTCTGCATACCTGGCCGCACAAGGTGGAGTCTTTCTCGTCTTTCTAGATGTGGAAGGCTCACCGAGCCTGTCAGCTGACTACTACACCGGTTGGGCGCAGGCCCTGGCCAGCCAAAGCAATGCGACAACGAGCGGAAGCGTCACGCTGCGGCCCTGTGTCTACGCAACTCAGGCAGATAACCCGACCTGGGCGGCGCTGAGGCAGGCAACCGCTGCAGGGGCAACCTGCGCAGGGCTGTGGATTGCGCGCTACATCGAGAGCGGATGCCAGCAGATGCCTGCCTGGGACGACGACTTTATTACGCCGCACGGCGGGGTTCCCTGGCCGATTCTGGCCTGGCAGTATGCTGGCGACTGCGGTAGCCTCGATCTCTCCCAGACCAATCCGGAGATTGACGCGCAGGGGCTACTGCTGAATTTTCTGGCGCTCCCGCCACCAGCGGCTGATTAGAACTGGGAACTTGTTGAAATACACTGGCGTTGTATCAGGGCATGACTTCAGTCATGCCGCAAATGCTGCAAAATCAAGCCGGGCTTTAGCCCCTGAGGGCGATTTCTCGGCTCCGAGTTACTTTTGCAACAAGTTCCCAGGTGGCCCACACCTGATTTCCCACCTGTGAAACGATTGAGGCGGTCCCTGAAAGCCCCCTTCTGCATCGAACGGTATAACCTAGGAAATGGTTATGGCCGTGACTTCCCCGCTTTCGTTGACTACAGCACCCGCTGGCATGCGCGCGGCGTCAGCCGCCGCGCAGCGGCTGACGGATAGTCATGGCCGCGTTATCCACGATCTGCGCGTCTCCATAACCGACCGCTGCAATTACAAGTGCGTCTACTGCCGGACCGGCGAGGTGGGCGCGCAATACGCCGAGCTGGCCGATGAAGAATATCTGCGCCTGATAGGGCTGTTTGTGGGTCTCGGCATCACCAAGGTCCGGCTGACAGGCGGTGAGCCGCTGCTGCGCCGTGGAGTCGTAGAGCTGGTGCGTGAGCTGGCGCTGGTGCGCACGCTGGACGGCGCGCCGCTTGAGCTGGCGCTGACCACCAACGGGCACCTGCTGGAAGAGCTGGCGGAGCCGCTGAAGGCCGCCGGGCTGCACCGCGTTACGGTGAGCATGGATGCGGTGGAAGAAGCTACCTTTGAGCGGATCACGCGCATCTCAGGCAGCTACGGCAAAGTCTTGGCCGGAGTGCGCGCGGCACGCAAGGCGGGCCTTGAGCCGCTGAAGGTAAACTGCGTGTTGCTGCGTGGATTCAACGACGATCAGATTGAGAATTTTGCCCATTTTGCCCGCGCGGAAGGCGTGGTAGTGCGGTTTATCGAGTTCATGCCGCTCGAAGAAGGGCGTCTGTGGACACCGGAGATTGTGGTTCCTCTGCGCGAAATTGTGCAGCGCATCGGGCGGGTTTTGCCGCTTGTAGAGTTGCCTGCCCGAGACCCCGGCGAGACCGCGCGACGCTACGGATTCAGCGACGGAGTGGGCGAGATCGGGATTATTGCGCCGGTTTCGCAGCCCTTTTGCGGAGCATGCAGCCGGGTGCGGCTCACCTCGGATGGAAAAATTCGCACCTGCCTGTTTTCGCAGATGGAACATGATTTGTACGGGCGAATGCGCGGCGGCGCGACGGATGTGGAACTGCAAGAGTTCATTGCCCGTATAGTGCAGAAGAAGGAAGCCCGGCATCATATTGGCGAGCCGGAATTTGAAAAACCATCCCGTTCGATGGTGCATATTGGAGGATAGAGTTTCGCTTGACTGCCGCTGGAATGAGGTATATCTGTTGAACACCCCCGCGGCACGACTGCAATCGCACTTTAGGAACATTTCTCCCCCTTCACAGCGCTTTCCGGTGCGCGGTCTTTGCTGCCTGCGTCGCCGGATCGCCGCACCAGGCCTTCAAACCGGGCCTAAACAAAAAAGAGTTGAGAAATGACGCCACAAAAAGACCATCACATCCCCCTTGCCGATTTACTTGTCTTTCACCAGCTGACCCGTTCGCTCACCTCAAGCTTCGAGCTGGACGCCATCCTGCGCACCATCCTGGACGAGATGGAACGGATGATCGACGCCGATATGTGGGCGCTGCTGATGATGGATGAGGAACGCCACGATCTCTATTACGCAATTGCCGGCGGGCGCGAAGAGGCCGCGTTGCGCGGGCTACGGGTAAATATTGGAGAAGGCGTCGCCGGGTGGGTAGTCACGCACGGCAAGACGCTGATTGTTCCTGAGACAGGAACCGATCCGCGCGGCGCCGAACTCGCCTCGCGCGCGTTACCGGCAGTAAAAACGGGCAAGGCCCCGCAGTTGCGTTCTGTCATCGCTCTGCCGCTGCGCGGGAGCAAAGGCATTCTCGGAGTCATTGAGATATTCAACCCGCGCGCCGCGCAGATGACCGATTACACCATTGCCTTCCTGCACATTCTCGCCGACCACGCCGCAATTGCAATTGAAAACTCGCGCGCAATGGCGCGCATCCAGCAACTGAGCATTACCGACGACGCCACCGGGCTGTACAACGCACGCTATCTCTACGAGGTTCTCGCGCGCGAGCTGGAACACGCCCGGCAGGCCAACAAGCCGGTCAGCCTAGCGTTCCTTGACCTTGACCGCTTCAAACTGGTGAATGACGTACACGGCCACTTGATCGGCAGCGAACTGCTGGCGCGCGTCGGCCAGCGGCTCAAGCAACTGAGCCGCAAGCAGGATCTCTGCTTCCGCTATGGCGGCGACGAGTTTGTAATCCTGCTGCCGGAAACGACTGCGGCGGAGTGCATGGCTCAAATCCAAACTCTGCACCGGTCGCTGATGGAGACAACCTTCCAGATGAACGGCGCGCTTGCCTTGCAGGTAAGTGCGAGCATCGGCGTGGCGACCAGTCCGTTTGACGGCTCAGCGCTGCACGCGATCATCGGCGCTGCGGACGCCCGGATGTATCAGGTGAAGATGGATGGGCGAGGACGGGTGCAGGGAGCGTAGCGCAAGCCGCTACTCGTCCTCGGCCAGATGCTTCGCCGAGCCGCTGGCCTCAGCCAGCCGCTCCAACTGGTTGCGCCAGTCGAGCGATTCGACAAAGGCTTTGGAGTCGCGCCAGTTCGGCTCAACGATGACATGCAATTCGAGATAAACCCGCGTGCCCAGGAAGGACTCGATCTGCCTGCGCGCGCCGGTGCCAATCTCCTTCAGCTTTGAGCCACCCTTGCCAATCAGAATCGCTTTCTGCCCGTCGCGCTCGCAATAGATGGCAGCCGCAATGCGAGTGAGCGGCGCGCGCGTTGGAGCTGCGCCTTTCTTGCGCGGCGGCTGCGCAGGCGGCTCTTCAAACCGCTCGATAACCACAGCAGAGGCGTACGGAACCTCCTCGCCGGTTTCAACCAGAATGCGCTCGCGGATCAGCTCTGCCACCATGAAACGCTGCGGCTGATCCGTGTACTGATCCTTCGGATAGTAGCGTTCGCCTTTAGGCAGAGCGTCAATAATTTTGCGGACGAGAATATCCAGTCCGTCGCGCTTGCGGGCGCTCACCGGGATGATCTGCGCAAAGCTGAACTGGCGCGTCAGCGTGTCGATCAGCGGCAACAACTGGTCTTTGGGAACGAGATCGATTTTCGTCAGCACCAGAAAAACCGGGCAATCGAGCTTGCGGATCAAGCCAAAGAGAAACTCATCTTCGCTGGCCCAATTCGTCGCGCCGCTCGCGATTCTCTTCTCTTGATTCCCAGCGTTCGCGCCCTCGGAAATGGGTGCCCCAGTGCCTGCCCTGAGCTTGTCGAAGGCTCCCTCGTTTTCGGGGACCTTGGATTCCACGGTTGATTCCAAAATGGGTGCCCCAGGTCCCTCGCTTTTGGGGACCTGGGATTCCACAGCTGCCTCCAACTGCACCCTCCGCGTCGCATCCATCAAAACCAGCACCAGGTCGCGGGTTTCAAGCGCCTCGTAGACCTCCTGCAACATGCGGCGGTCGAGGTGCGATCCAGGCTTGTGGACCCCAGGGGTATCAACGAAAACGATCTGCGCGGCAGGATGCGCGCCGGGGCCTTTAACGGCCTCAACCTCAACCACCCCTGCGATGCGATGCCGTGTGGTCTGAGGCTTGGCCGAGACAATGGCCACCTTTTCGCCGGTGAGGGCGTTGAGAAGCGTGCTTTTTCCGGCGTTGGGCCGGCCGAGAATGGCGACAAATCCTGATTTCAAAGGCGGGGGTTGCTCCTGCCTTCTATTATCGCGGATTTTTACTTCTCTCGTCGGATGCGCACGGATGGGCATGAATGAGTCCCACCCCGGCTGCGAGAAGTACCTCGCAACCAGGATGGGACTCGATCAGAACAGAGAGAGCGGGCGCGATCTCAATCAGCCTCTTTGAGCTGCGGCTCCGCAGTTTGAGACCGCGCCTCCCGAATTACAGAAGCCGTTACTACCGACCTCCGCCCGTGCTACGCTTCACCGTCTCTGCGGGCATGGGCATCGTCATGGTGTTCGAAGCCGGCGTGCGTGCGGGAACCGGGGTTGCGCTTTCCGCAACAGCACCAGCCGTGGGTTGAGCCTTGTTCCATGTAGCCGTGGCTGGAACAACCTGGAGGATCTGCATCATGCCCAGGTCCTCATGGCCGAGGATGTGGCAGTGGAAGACGAAGGAGCCGATGTCCGGCCCCCGGAAATCGACCAGAAGCGTAACGCTCGGGAACGGATGAGCGGGGTTTCCATCCCATGCCGGCACCTCAACCATATCCAGAAACTGGCCGGTGATTCCCGGCGCCGCCGGTGCTCCATTAACGGCGAAGTTATTCTGCGACTCAACCTGGAAGTGAACCTGATGGAGATGGAATTCGTGGTTCTCCTGCGCCTGGTTCTCCACCGTCCATTGCTCCACTGTTCCCTGCGTCGCAGTGATTGCCGGGGCTGCGTTGGGGTTAAAGACTGCCGGAGTCTGCGGAGACACTGTGATAAAGAACTGGGTCTGGTCCGAATTCTCAGAGAAGTACAGCAGACGTGTTTGCGCGATGGGCGCTGCTGCCAGACCGGCGAAGCGCTGCACATTCGCTTTGACAACCGACGTGGCTGCAACAACATCCGCAGTGCCATCGGAGGATGAGGCATCCCCGCCCAGGGCGATGTTGAAGATCGGGCGGGTGGGATCGCAGTCGCCATTGACGCCGGTACCGATGCTGGTGGTTACAAACTGTGCTGTTTTGACGGCTGCTGTTGGAGTCGTGACGATAAACTCCACGCGCGCGGCTGGCGGCAGACGGAAGTGGGTTACAGGAATCAGGCTGGGGGTGGTCGTCCCATCCTGCGAGTTTACCGAGACCCCGTCAATGGCCACCAGATTCAGGGTCTGCGCCACGCCGTTGAACTGCACCTGCAGGTCGAGAATAGTATCTGCGGTGGAGTTAGTCACCCGCCAGAATTGCTTTTCTCCAGGGTTCACGTTGAGGACAGCAGGCGTGAAGGTAACCAGGCCACTCGCTGCCTGAAAGGAGTTGATGGGGACGCCGTTGACGGTCAGGTCCTGGAAAGGAACGCCGTTGACGCATCCGCCCGCGCCCTCAGTCAAGCCGTTGAGCTGCGGCTGATCGCGCAGCACAATGATCTGCTGGTGAAGTCCCGCAACGGCGGTCTGAACGTTTTGAATCCCATCCACCACAATGGCTCCGGATGCGCCACCCAGTACGGCAGCCTCGGCAATGCCGTGAATGTGTGGATGGTACCAGTACAGTCCCGGCGGCTCATTCGAGGGGAAGGCAACGTTGTATTGGAAGGTCTGTCCGGTGTTGATGACGGTCTTGATGACTTCATCCTGGCCGCATGTCGGGGAAGTGTTGGTGCCGTGATAGTGGATGTTCACCGAGGACGAATCCATTGTGGATGAACCGCAGTTGGGCGCGTTCAGCAGCATGGGTCCCGTTCCGGGCGGCGTGTTGTTGGTCACGGTGATAACCAGGTGGTCGCCGGGAAGAATGTGCAGGGTCGGATTCTCAAGGCCGCTCGGTGTCATGAAGCAAAACAGGGTACGGCCTTCGGCATCGGTCCTGGTTTGATAAGAGAAGTTGACAGCGAGAATCCCTTTCGAGCTGAACAGCGCGGGTGGGTTGAGTACCGCGCTTCCGGCTGCGGGCCGCGAGCAGGGGTTAGCCACCGGCGCAACGGCAGGCGGCGTAAAGGTTGTTTGTGCAACGGCACTAATTTGTAGCACGGCGAACATGGCAAGGCCGATCAAAGCTTTGCCGCACGGAAACGTAACCACTCTGGGGTTCATGGTCTCTCCTTGTATTTCGGTTGGCCGTCCCGGCGACCCTTTGTGTGTGACTCAGACCGAAATCGACCAGAATCAACCAGGGCATCTCACTGCGGGACTGCGGTTGGGGAAGAACTGGAGCCGGTTAAATTCCTAGGAGGAAACGGCTCGGCAACAAGATATGGCTGAAAACGTAACGCATTTAATGAGGACTGTCTAGATAAAAGTCACTACCGGATGTATTACGGAAGTACGTCGTCCTTTAGTAATGTGAGCGAAATTGCGCCTTTTCAACGCATTGGGGACAGCGGTGACGTTGCGGAGCGTCGTGACCGGCAACCACCCGCCGGAAGCGTTGGTAGGATGAGTGCGTGATCAGTGCAGGGGAGACAAAACGGCTGCTGCTGCGCCCGCTGGAGCTGGGAGATGCGGAGCAGATTCAGAAACTGTTTCCGCAATGGGAGGTGGTCAAGTATCTGCTGAATCGTGTGCCCTGGCCCTACCCGGCAGATGGGGCACTGCACTATTGCCGCGAGATCGCGATGCCGCAAATGGAGCGCGGCGAAGCTTGGCACTGGACTCTGCGGCTGCGCGCTGCGCCCGAGCAGATCATCGGGATTATCAGCCTGACAGATGGCGACCAGGATAACCGGGGCTTCTGGCTCAGCCCAGAGTGGCACAGGCAGGGGCTGATGACCGAGGCCGCCGCGTGGGCCAACGATTACTGGTTTGAGACACTCGGCTACCCTGTGCTGCGCGCCCCCAAGGCCGCCGCCAACACCGCCTCCGTGCGCATCTCTGAGAAACAGGGAATGCGCCGCGTCGGCGTCATCGAAAAGGAGTACGTCTCGGGCCGTCTGCCCTCGGAAATCTGGGAGATCACGGCTGAGGAATGGCGCAAGGTGAAAACCCAGCGCCAGTAATGCCGCTCATCTCCAGTCAAAAATCCGTTCCACAAAAATGCTGTCATCCTGAACGGAGCGCGACGCGCCGGGATCCCCGGCGACAGGTCTTCGTCGCTGGGGTGGTCAGTCGAAGGACCTGCCTCTCACCGCTGTCATCCTGAGCGGAGCGCAGCGGAGTCGAAGGACCTGCATTTTTCCGGCTGACTCCACAACGAATTTCAAACTCGATCCGCCTGCTACCGAACAGGCCGGGCCAATTGCGTTGACTGCTGCGAGGCTTCCCACAACTTACGGAAGACGTCACCTTCGGCAATGCTCGATGGCTGGCTCTGCGCTCGGGAATTCTTCTCTTCGCGATGCAGGGCGTTCAAGGCAGCTTGCATAACTTCAGTGACACTCTCGTAGCGTCCACTCTCCACCTCGGTCTGCACAAAATCGTACAGATCGGGCGTCAGACTGACGATGCGATTCGCCATAAAAAACTCCTTGGATCAATCCACGGCCTGGTTGGGTTGGCCGCGTGTGGTTAGGGTCAGTTCCTCTCGGCTGCACATCAATCTTGCGATTGTGGACGCTGAAGGCGTCGTTGGAGGAGACTGCCGCAGGTTCTGGCATGGTCCCGGGGAAAAAATGGGTACAGAGCCGAACATACCCATCCTACTCAATAAATGTGTCGTGGGAATAAAAATCGTTACAACGGGAGCAAAATTATTTTAGAAAAGGTAGAGCCGAAATTCTGACTGCACCCGGCAAACCGCATATTTGCCTGATTTCCTGGGGTGAAAGCGATGTAATCTTCAAATAAAACGAAGAATTCTTCAAATTACTTACGGTTTCGAGTTATACGACAATGAAGACAATTTCACTCCGCCAGAGCCGCCGCGTCGCTGACCGGCGGGAAGAGCCGCAGCCGGTCCACACGTCGGTCAGTAGACGCAAGAACCTCAATGCGCATGCCTGCCGGTTCCAGCAGCACAACTTCGCCGGCCAGCGGAATGCGGCCCTCGATCTCGCTGACCAGACCGCCGACGGTGGTAGCTTCAAAGCCGTTGCCCGGCTCGACAGGCGAACCGAATAGCTCGACAAGCTGCGCAACAGGAAAATCTCCGGGGACAACCCATGCGCCGCCATCCTCGCGCTGCGGCTCCTCAATCGGGGTATCTTCTTCGTGCTCGTCGCGGATGTTGCCGACAATCTCTTCGAGCAAATCTTCAATGGTCACCAGGCCGGAGACGCCGCCGTACTCATCGATCACAATGCGCATGTGCTGCTTTTCGCGCTGCATCTCACGCAGCAGTTCATAACCGCGCTTGGTCTCGGGGACGAACTCGACCGGCCGCTCGATACTCGCGACAGTACGGGTGAGCGCCTCGGTATCCGTGATCTGGAGCAGGTCGTGCGCAAAAGCAATGCCGGTGATGTTATCGAGCGAGCCGTCATAGACCGGCACACGGGAGTAATTTTGTTCCTTTAATTGCTCCAGGAAATTTTCCAGCGTGATGGACTCCGAGACAGCGAAGACGCGGGGCCGTGGAGTCATCACCTCGCGCACCAGCTTATCGCCAAATTCAACCGCCGAGCGCACCAGATCCCGGTCGCTCTCTTCGAGGATGCCTTCCTCTTCGCCGGCCTCAAGCAGTGCCTCCACATCGACGGCGGCTTCTTCCTCCGGGCTAGCCGGCTCCTCTGAGAGCGCGGCCAGCGAGAAGAAGAAGCGGACGAAAACCGTAATCGGCGTCATCAGCCAAAGCAGAAAACGGATCGGCCAGATAAGCCGTCTTGCCCACAGGCCGCGGGTGCGATTGAACAGCAGCGATGGCAGAATCTGATTGCAGAAAACGACCACCAGAACTACGCCGAGAATGGCCTGCGCGATTTCCGCCGTAGTAGGGCGGGCCAGGTGCGGCGCGCGGTCAAAGAGCACGGCGCCGTACTCCAGCGCGATCAGCCCGAGAGCAAGCTGCTGCAGCATCGCTGCGCAAAGCGCGGCGTGATCGCGCGAGAGTCCCAACTGCGGCTCGACATGTTCTTCCCATGCATCAAGATTTTCCTCGATCTCTCCAGTAAGGATCTTGCCAAACTCAGCATAGACACGAGTCATGTAAGCAGCCAGCGTTTCAACCAGCGCCAACAGCAGAACGAAAAGCAGAGTGAGGGGAGTCATGGTTTCCGACCACCTGCGGCAGGGTTAACTTTTATTCGCGGCTTCTTTTCAGGGTGGCCAATCGCACGCTCAATCAAACCCAGCGGCAACTTGAGACCAGCTCGCAACTTCCCTTCGCGCCGCGCCATCTGCCCCGAGTCGGTCTCGTGGTCGTAGCCGGCAAGATGCAGCAGCCCGTGCAACATCAGCACCTTGATCTCCGTCGCCAGCGAATGCCCTTGAGCGATTGCCTGCTTGCGCGCTGTGGGAACGCTGATCGCCAGATCTCCCGCAAGCGGCGCTTCCGCGCTCTTGATCCGTGGAGCCGGACTGGACGGGAAAGATAAAACGTCAGTAGCTTTATTCTTGCCGCGGAATTGCCGGTTCAAACGGCGAATGGCTGTGTCCGTAGTAAGCAGCACATTGACCTGGCCTTTGAGCCGAACGGCAGTTTGCGCGGCGGTAAGAAATCGCGCCAGCGTGCGCGTAGCAGGCGTACGTAGATCTTTATCCTGAGTCGCAGCGTTTGATTTCTTGACGCTGGACACAGCCGAAGGCTTCGCCGTCGATGGCGCAGGGTCGGGGTCCAAATCTGGGTCGAGAAGAATCATCTTGCCCGAGGTCGCTGCGTGCGCGAGCTCGATTCAATTTCAATTCTACGCCACCTGCGGTGGGACCATCTGCCCTCCGCACGTCAATCGAACTGTGCGGTTCACACGCTAGCCGCAAAACCAGGAACGCGATCAAGGCGAAGCACCCGTCCTCGGTCAAAGCGCAGGAGGTAGGCGATTGGGCCGGGCTATGGATGCGCGTAGACAAGGGAACAGAGATGGTTGCTTTCGACAGCATGCAGAATCGCGCGATCAAGGGAACGCAGTCGTGGAACTCCTACGATGTGGTTCTCGATGTGCCCCAGGATGCAACCGCAATTTCATTCGGGATTCTGCCCTCCGGCAGCGGCGAAGTGTGGATGAACGACGCGACCTTCGAGATCGTAAGCTCTGAGACCCCGTTGACGGTAAGCGGGCCAAGCCAAAAGACTCTGCCCACCGCTCCGGTGAACCTCAGCTTTACGGAGTAGGCGCAATCAGGGCTGTAACGATCAGAGTTGCAAACGGGTGAATCCCGCCCCAGCAACAAGACAGCACAAGCCTATGTGAAGAGACAGGAGTTGAGAAGTAAAGGGCGTTATCTGTAGGGATCAATACGGTCGGAACTTAAAGCAACCGGCGTGCAACAGCCCTTTAGCTTGGTGTAGCCTATTAGTATATTTCCATCGCTGGCGTAAGGAGTTGTGGATGTCCATTCGGCTCACTGCCTGCCTGATCCTGCTGTGCTGTCTCCCTCCCGTATCTGCTCAGAAACTCAAGCACGCCTTCGCTGCTCACTCTCTCAAGGCATTGCGCATGATCGAGAAGGAGACCCAAGGGTACCAGTTGGCTCCACCCGATAGCGCCCTGGTTCCATCCAGCGTCGGCGCTGCTCTAGCCGATCTCGGCACCAAAGCCCAGGCAGATAATGAGAAGGCGGTGGTCGCGGTCCTGCACACCGTGCTCGATGCCAAGTTGAGCCACAACACAACCATGTCTACACTATCCCATCTAGCCACGGCTGCGCTGTGGGATTGTGCTGCTTGTTCCCGCGGTCCATCCCAGATGGCTGCGGTTGTCGCCGGGAGCCCCACCACTTTAGCGATCCACTCCAAGGAGTCGGCCTGCTTTCAGGCTTTGGAGTCTGTGCTGCATTCAAGGAACTATCACGCGGTGCCGGAGTGCTCGAAGGATACTTTAGAGGTTCCCACACCGGCCAGGCTGGTCGTGTCGAAGAACTAGAGCTGGGTGCAAGGAATCCAGACGCTCGCGTCACGGGCCATTTATATGCGTCCAGCCGCACGCAGGGAATGTATTTCTTCATCTGCGAAGATACGCGAGCGCGTCAGGAACCTGACACCCTCGGCCCCATCCAGTGAAAACATGCCTCCGCGGCCCGGCACTACGTCGAGAATCAGTTGCGTGTGTTTCCAATATTCAAACTGGCTCCGGCTCATGTAAAAAGGCTCGCCGTCCAACGCTCCCAATTGAACATCGGAATCGCCGACCAGGAACTCTCCGCGCGGGTAACACATCGGGGCGCTGCCATCGCAGCAGCCCCCCGATTGGTGAAACATCAGCGGCCCATGCTTGTCGCGTAGTGTTCGTATCAGATGAACCGCTAAGTCAGTCGCCAACACTTGCTCAGGTAACTCCGTCATAACTCGATCCTTGATTAAAAGAAGCCCAGTTTCTTGGGGCTGTAACTCACCAGCAGGTTTTTGGTCTGCTGATAATGGTCCAGCATCATGCTGTGCGTCTCGCGGCCAATGCCCGATTGCTTGTAGCCGCCGAAGGCTGCGTGAGCCGGATACGCGTGGTAGCAGTTGATCCACACGCGCCCAGCTTGAATTCCGCGTCCTAGGCGATGGCAGCGATTGACGTCGCGGGTCCACAGTCCTGCGCCCAGGCCGTAGAGAGTATCGTTGGCGATGGCCAGCGCTTCTTCCTCGGTCTTGAAGGTAGTTACCGAGACCACCGGCCCAAAAATCTCTTCCTGGAAGATACGCATCTTGTTGTGGCCGTGGAAGACAGTCGGCTGCACATAGTAGCCGCCTTCAAGGTCGCCGCCCAGATGAGCAC
This sequence comes from uncultured Acidobacteriaceae bacterium, assembly GCA_963713645.1. Lineage (GTDB taxonomy): Bacteria > Acidobacteriota > Terriglobia > Terriglobales > Acidobacteriaceae > Telmatobacter. The sequence goes on from CAVQMQ010000033.1 coordinate 157,683, forward strand.
GGCTTCCCCCAGTGAGCAGTTCCGCGCCCTCCTGCTTGCCGATGTCGATATAGCTGAGAATTTTCTCCATCTGCTCAGTCGAGACCTGCGCGCCGAGCATCGTCGAGCTTTCCAGCGGGCTGGCCTGCTTGATGGCCGCCACCCGCTTGAGTGCCCGCTCCATGAAGCGGTCGTAGATACTCTCTTGAATAAGCGCCCTGCTGGGGCAAGTACACACCTCGCCCTGGTTCAGCGCAAACATCACAAAGCCTTCAATGGCCTTGTCGAAGAAATCGTCGTCCTCTTGCAGCACATCGGCAAAGAAGATATTCGGCGACTTGCCGCCCAATTCCAGTGTCACCGGAATCAGGTTCTGGCTGGCATACTGCATGATCAGCCGGCCAGTAGTCGTTTCGCCCGTAAAAGCAATCTTGGCCACGCGCGAGCTCGAGGCCAGCGGCTTGCCCGCCTCCAACCCGAAGCCGTTGACAATGTTCAGCACGCCGGGAGGCAGCAGGTCGCCCACCAGTTCGGCCCACACCAGAATGCTGGCTGGAGTCTGCTCGGCCGGCTTGAGCACCACGCAGTTGCCCGCCGCCAAAGCAGGAGCCAGCTTCCAGGTGGCCATCAGGAGGGGGAAGTTCCAGGGAATGATCTGCCCCACTACGCCGAGCGGTTCCTTGAAGTGATAGGCCACAGTGTCGCGATCAATTTCAGACAGCGTCCCTTCCTGGGCGCGAATGCAGCCGGCAAAATAGCGCCAGTGATCGATGGCCAGCGGCAGATCGGCCGCCGTGGTTTCACGGATCGGCTTGCCGTTGTCCCAGGTTTCAGCCAGCGCCAGCAGGTCAAGATTCTCTTCCATGCGCTGGGCTATCTGATTCAAAATAATCGCGCGCTGCGTGGGACTGGTATGTCCCCAGCTATCGCGCGCCGCGTGCGCCTTATCCAGCGCCCGCTCTATATCTTGCGCGCCAGAGCGCGGAATCTCGCAGAATGTCTTTCCGGTGATGGGGGTGACGTTCTCAAAGTACTGGCCAGAAGCGGGTTCAACCCACTCGCCGCCAATGTAGTTGCCATAGCGAGCGCGAAAGCTTGTTTTTTCGCTCAGCTTGGCAGGATGCAAAACCTCGATGGTTGCCATATCAAGTTCCTCCTGGGAGAAATTTTCGTTCGGCGCTGTGCGCTGGCGGCTTCAGGTTTCCGTGTCCTGGTACGGATTCCCGTCCCTATCGCGACAAGGGCATGATCGGGCGGCCCGGCGAGAGGGGCTTGCAGAGAATAGAGACCGGAAAACCGCCAAGGGGACGCGGCCAAGGAATCATACATCCGCAAGCGCACGACTGTGCAGCCCTATGCGAATAAAATATCGGGAAGCATCCGAGGGACGCCCCCTCACCGCCGTCATCCCGAGCGGAGCGCGGCGCGTCGGGGTTCCCTGCGACAGGTCTTTGTCACAGGGGTGGTCAGTCGAAGGACCTGCGTTTGATTTTCACTCAGCAGCGGATGGGCGAAATCCGGCATGATCACATAGCCGCTGACTACAAAATCGTAGCGGCGGCGCATGGCTTCAAGCGAAGACTCGAAGCGTTCACCCGCAGCCGCTGTGCCTGGGTGCTGAAAGCGGTGATAGCAGCCAAAGGGGATGAAGCGAAAGCAGCCGGATTATCGATAGTGGATTCGCCTGGCCCGCATATCTGAGCTTTAAGGTGTAGGTGCCGGTGAAGTGTGGACCACACGGCCCCGGAATAACTCTGAAATGCGTCTAATTTTTCGTAGACAAGGTGCATTTTTACAAGTAACCTATGGTTTCGCTACACTTTCGTGTGAATTCTCTTCTCTATGGAGATTCCCCCCACATGAGAAAATGGGCATTCCTTTGGGTCACTGACCTCCATTACGAGTCGCCTGACTCCAACTTTACCGATGACCCCAAAGAACTGGACAAGGCTCTCGACGAGAAGTTGCGCGACGAAATATTTCCCGATTTTCATTCCCTGCTGGAGGCCAACTTTTCCGCTGTCGCAGAGCTTGAGCCATCCAAGAAACTCAGTTTCATTGCCATCGGCGGCGACATCACCTCCCATGGCCGTCCCGCGGGCTTCCAGCGATTCCTCGACGAGGCCCTTCCCAACCTGGCGCGCCTCGTCGACCAGCCAAAAGCCATCTGCATTGTTCCCGGCAATCACGATGTCCAGTGGGGCCTCGACCCCACCAGCACAGACTATTTCGGCAATAAATTCAAAGACTTTGTCAAAATGGTGGACACGGCCAAAGCCACGAGCTGCCTCATCCCCAAAGGAGAGTTGCGTCCGGCCCGACTGCACGAAGACAAAAACCTCAAATTCGATCCGCCTAGAAACGGCCCTCTTTACATCGACCCGGACAATCACGTTCTGGTGCTCAACCTCAACTCAGCAATCCGCTGCGGAGAGCTGAACCGCAAAATGTACTTCGATCTTCAAAAGCACTTATCCCCTCCATCCAGCTCAACCCTCCCCGCTCTTGCCGCCGGGGCAGCCGGCAAAACTGCCGATCTGAATACCATTCCGCAAAGCATCCGGCCCTTTTTTCTTCGTGACGTCGCCCAGGTCACGCAGGCCCAACTCCACGAACTCAAAGCAAAACTCAAAACCGCCAAGGAGGCGGCGGCTGAAAACTGGGACGGATACCTTCGCGTCGCTCTGTTGCATCACCATCTCACCCCCTTTCCCGGCCAGAATCCCGAGCACAAAGGATACGAGGCCACCGTCGATTCAGCGCAGATACTCGAGTTCCTCGTCAGCCACCACTTCGACATCGTTCTCACCGGTCACAAGCATCAGCCCTATCTCATGCTTCATCGCTTCAGAGGCAAGGACATCCACATCATCGGCGGTCCCACCGTTGGCGGATTCGCCCCCAGTGAAAACTTCCGCGGATTCCACCTGGTCAAGGTGGAATCCGCCCGCCATGGCCGCAGTGTCAGCATCCTCGATATCCCCTGCTCCGTCGCCAAAGGCGACATCGACGAGGATTTGAAGGCCCTGACATGGAAGCCCGCGCCCACCAACGGAGCGCACTCCCGGACCCTCAACGCTACGGAAGTCAAGAAGGCAGGATACAGCTATCGCGATATCGTTTCCATTACCCGGATCAACGAAGACGGCGATGCTCTGCGCGTCGTCGAATGCGACGACCTGGTCATTCACAACCAATGCTCCCGCGCCACCAGCCATGTACTTGACCTGCCCCAGACCTCCGGCTACCTCGATATGCTCCGCGCCAGGGGCAAAAGCGATGGCCTGTATATCCATATCAAAAAATCCATCCCAGACCGCCAGAACACAAAACGATGTACCGTCGAACTTGACTTTGGCGCCGAATTGCCGATTGGCCCCGCCAAGCCCGGGAACCCCTCCATCAGCTACCTCTACGAATGGTATGCGGTCAATGCCTTCGCCCTCGATGAACTCCAGTTCATCCGGAAATATGGCACCAACTACGCGAATTCCCCAAAAATCGAGTTCACCGACTTCATTCCCGCTGACCCCACCGAGCGGCTCACCGTCTTCGTCAAGTTTCCCAGGAACTTCAAGCTGCCCGTCGGGTTCTTGCCAACCCTGCGCATCTCGCGCGTCGACAAAACCAGGGATTCAAGAGACTGGACCAGCGACAAGGAAAGCAAGGAAGAGGCAACCTATCTCAAGGAAATCCATGCACTGCGCTACTTTGAGCCCCTCAATATCGCCGCGCTCCGCGTCCGCGCGCCCAAAGTCGGGTTGAGCTACGGGATTCAGTGGCACTTGCCAGAAGCGCCCAAGACCGAAGCCGGAGCGACCCTCACCAGATTGACCACGCAGTTGTACAACGCCAGCGACGACACCCTCAAGCGCATCTATCGAATTCTCGCCTTCAGCCGGGAATCCCTCCTCTCAGAATGGGATCGCGATCTCGACGGCACCCTCATGATCTTCAATATGGCAGAGACCGCCAGCATGTTGAAGGCCGTCGCCGCCGGCTACACCTCCGGCACTGCCGCCGGCGACAAATCCGTGCAGCGGATGAATGAAGTTGTTCTCGAATATGGAGAGGGGATTGCCGGGCGCGCCTTCAAAGTCAATCGCATTCGCGTCTATGTCGATCCCAGCACCGAGGCCGGCGCACAGCTCCCCAAGGCGAGCGAAAGCCGCGTCGAACCCAATTATTATAAGCAAGTTCCCGGAACCATCACCCACAAGGCGCTCATCGCCTTTCCTGTCCACCTTCCTGTAGTAGATAAGGAATTCTACGATGATTTCAGCATCTACGAAAGGCGCGAACCCTACGGGGTGCTGAATATAGGCAGCCAGTCCGAAGACTGCCCCATCGGGCAACTCCTGCTTCCAGCCAGATCCCAGGAACTGCTGCATTTTCAGCACAAAGTCAATAAGGCACTCGCGGACGATTACCTCCGTAATCGAATATCCACATAAAACGCTCGTTATTCACAGCCTCAACCTTCTTGACTTGCAGCCGATAGGCAGGTAATGATTGAAGGGTATGAGTATGATAAATAATCTGGGTGAAGGTTACTACGGTGTGGAAGCAACCGGACGAACGATCGCGTCATCGGTTTTGGTGAAGATGAACGAGGCCTACGACAAAGCCATGTCGATACCGGATAAGGACATCATCATCACCGAATACAAGTACAAGACGAAACCCGCCGCACCACACAAGCGGTCCCGCAAAGCTGCCTCGGCTTCCTCCACCTTTTAGCTGCGCTACCGCGTAACCATATGCGAGCTGGCCTTGGCCGCGCTGGCATGAGGTTGCACGAACTTGGCCATTCCATCCCGTCAAACCCATAAACTGAAAAACCGAAAACTCACCCCAGGAATTATCCGGCAACTGCCCCTCGGCCTCTGCCAAAAATACCCGTTTCCACGCCAAAAACGAGCAAAAACGACCCATTTTTACCCTGTTTTTCACCTTTTACTCCGCGCCAGCAGAGAGATGCCCATACAATCTCTCCGCCTGCGCCAGGAGTTTCTGCACTCACCAGCCTTCCCCTGCTCAAAACTCCAGAGGCAAGCAGAGAAAATCTCTATTTTTATAGGCATATATGCGCAGCACAGAAACACAGTTCTGCGTGTCCTGCCCTTGGCTAGCCAGTCAAAGATGTACCCCACCCTTGCTGTCATCCTGAGCGCAGCGAAGGATCTGCGTCTTGAGCCAGCACGCAAGAGTGGGATCGCAAGAACAAAATCGCAGCTATAGCGAAACCAGGGATGGTGTATCCCGAAAGCACGCCCTTCAAGTTGACGCGACCATCAGGGAGCGGCAACCTTGCACAAAACTCAACAGGACACAGAAACCCTGGTTTCGCTCTAATGCCGAGCACCCGGAATTTCGTTGCTACTGCGGCTTGGGCGGATGCAGCGGTTGCCCCTCTGTGCGATTCTCGCGGTTCTGCCGGCTCAGATCGATCGGTTCGCCGATAGCCAGCGGCAGTTCCTGCTGCTGGGTTTTCACCGACTCGTAGGCCCGCACAATGCGCTGGACTAGAGTGTGGCGCACGACATCGCCGTCTTCAAAGTGGCAAAAGACAATGCCTTCGACGCCGTCCAGAACATTGATCGCATCCACCAGGCCGGAGCGGCGCGGGTTGGGCAAATCAATTTGAGTTATATCGCCGGTGATAACCGCCTTGGAGTTATTGCCCAGGCGCGTCAGGAACATCTTCATCTGTTCGATGGTGGTGTTCTGGGCCTCGTCCATGATGATGAAGGCGTCGTTGAGCGTTCGGCCGCGCATGAAGGCCAGCGGAGCGACTTCAATAATATTTTTCTCCAGCATCTTTTCGACCTTCTCCGGCTCCAGCAGGTCGTAAAGGGCGTCATACAGCGGGCGCAGGTAAGGATCAACCTTTTCCTGGAGCGACCCAGGCAGGAACCCGAGCTTTTCCCCGGCTTCAACAGCCGGGCGGACAAGAATGATGCGGCTGACCTTTTTCGCGTTGTAGGCGGCCACGGCCATAGCCACGGCGAGATAGGTCTTGCCTGTTCCGGCGGGGCCAACGCCGAAGGTCATATCGTTCTGCTCGATAGCCTCAAGGTATTTGCGCTGGTTGATGGAGCGCGGCTGCACGGACTTCTTGATGCCGGTGGCGCGCTGCTTGCCGCTCTCATTGAGCGAGCGTAGCGTCGTGACGGGGTCGGTGACCACCAGGCGCAGCATTCCGTGCAACTCGCCGTTGTGAGGGTTTACGCCCTGCTTGCGGAGTGTCTCAAAATCCTGAAAGATGCCCTGGACGCGGCGGACACCGGCATCGGGGCCTTCAACGTGGACCGCGTCAGAGCGCAGATCGATGCGCACGCCGAGCGAGTCTTCCATGAGCCTGAGATTTTCATCGCGAGTCCCGAACAGGGGCTCAAGGTTGGGCGTGATCTCCAGAGCAATTTTCAATGGCTTCGACGGCCTCCAGGGGTTAATAACGCGGTGAAACCACCTGCGGTGGGGCCAACTGACCCTGCCTCGGTGGTGTTTGATAGGTGAGTTATTCTCGTTTGGATCAAACGGAGCGCGGATGAGCCGAAGCTCTCGGCTGGGTGAGAAAACCGCGGGTTGGCATGGGCGACCAAATCGGGTATCTGGGCTTGAGAGTACCGCCGGTTTGCCCGTTCGTCAATGCCCGAACGCTAAAGATTGTTGAAATTATGGTTCAATTTCCATCCGGCGGTGGGGCTATTGGCCTTCGACACAGTGAATTCCGCTTAAAACTACTCTGTCGGGAGCAGTATCCAGGCGGATTTGTCGTAAAAGCGGTAGAGCGTTGAGCCTTCAACAGTGCAATCAGCCAATGCATCATGCGCAATGCGCCCCGGATGATGCGGCATCGCGGCCTGGGCCTCATGCACCTCGTTGGGAGTGGCAGGGTCGATACCCCAGTTAAAGCCAAGAACGCCGGTGAGGTCGTGGAGCTGGAGCCTGGATGTTTGTGGGACGGAAGCCAGCACAAGCGGGTTTTCCGGTGCGCTCTCGAGAAAAACAAGCAGCGAAACGGTTCCCTCGGCCTCACAGAGAACGGCCCAATCAGCGGAGCCGGGAGCCTCGAAGCTGGCGTGGATGACATTTTCCGGGTGATGCGCGGCGTAGGTTTGGGGAATCATGCAGCCGCGCAGGGTGAGTTGGGCGGCAATAGGGGCAGGAAGTTGAGGAAACGAGCTGACCGGCAGACGGCGGATTATGTATGCAGTAGAGCGGCCAGCCTGCTGGATGCGGCCGGATTCGACGAGGGGTGAGGGCTGTTGTGCGGGAACGATGGTGCTGGCGAGGAGAAGAGCAGCCCATAGCAGACCGAAATTTCTGAAACCATCCATGAGAATTCGTTTTTGAGTCTATGCTTCAGTCGGTTGTTTTTTTCTGAGGCGGCGAACGACGGCGTGAACCATCTGGATGCCTGCCAGCATAAAGTATAGGCCAACAATGAACTGTCCAATTCCTATAGTCAAAGTCAATCCAGCGTTCGCACTCATCCAGGAGAATTTGAGTAACATGCAGCTTCCGAGAGTGAAGAGGAAGCTGCCCATTATTGTGAAAAAGAGTGCGCCGTTGAGGGACAGTTTGCTACATCTTCTATCGAAGTGACCGCGTATGCGTTCCAAAGTGACTCCTCCTTCATCCACCATGTTCCCACAAATCCTTGTCGCAATCCTAGTTCCGCAAAGGCTTTCCGGTCTTGAGCGTGAACGCGATGCGCTCCTGCGTTTTGCGCTCGCCGCAGAGCGACAAGAAGGCCTCGCGTTCGAGGTCGAGGATGTATTGCTCACTGACCAGCGAACCGGGAGTTACCCGCCCTCCGGCGAGGATGTACGCTAGCCAGCGGGCAACCTTCTGATCGTGTTCGGAAGCGAAGCCGGCCTCGCCCATGAGGTAGATCCCGGTTTCGAGCGTCGCCAGAGCCGCCGTACCCGGCGCGGGAATCTGCGCGCGCGGCTGCGGCGGCGCGTAGCCGGCCTCAGCGAGGGCCGCGACGTGGGCCTTTGCGTCCAGTAACAGCCGCTCACGGTTCAGCGTGATGCGGTCGGCGGGGATGAGCAAACCAAGCGCCCTCGCCTCAGCAGCCGAGGTAGAAACCTTGGCCAGAGCCATCGTCTCCAGCGACCGCCGCAGCGCCGTGGCCAACTCGGCGGATTGTGCGAAGCGCGAGGGCGGGTCGCGTGGGTCCGGCGGTGCAAGCTGCGTGGCAGAGTCGAGGGCTTTCAGCAACAACTCCTTTGTCCCGCCGCCTGCAGGGATCAGTCCAACGCCGGCTTCGACCAGGCCAATGTAAGTCTCCGCGTGGAGCTGCCGCCGCGTCGCGTGCAGGCAGATCTCCGCGCCGCCGCCGAGAGTAAGCCCAAAGGGCGCAGCGACAACCGGGCGTGGGCAGAATTTGATCGCCGCAGTCATCTGCTGGAAGGCGTGGATGATCCCATTCAACTCCTCCCACTCGCCTTCCTGCGCGATCATCAGCATCTGCATCAGGTTGGCGCCCACGCTGAAGTTGTCGCGGTCGCCGGTGATAACAAAAGCGGAGAAATCGCGAACCGCCTCCGAGCCGGGCTTGAGAATCGATGAGACCAGCGAGAGAACATCGCCTCCAATAGCGTTTTTCAGCGAGTGCAGCTCGATGCAGGCCACGCCGTCGCCGAGATCAACCAGCGACGCGCCGGGGTTGGTCTTCACTACCTTATGCGTGGTGCGGAAATCGGCAACGCGGGCCTGACCGGGAACGGCAGGGATCGGCTCGCAGGCCCCGGTTGCCGGCTGGAAGCAGGCGCGGTTGCCGGGTGCGTACCAGCTCGTCCCTCCGGTAGCCAGCAACGCCTCCGCCTTCGGACTGAGCGACAGGCCCAAAGCGCGGATTTTATCGACAGAGGACGCGACTCCAGCGGCATCCCACATCTCAAACGGGCCCAGCTCCCAGTTGAACCCCGCGCGCATCGCCTGATCGACTGCTGGCGCGTCGGCAGCAGCATCACCGATGCAATCTGACGCAATCTTCCAAAGCCCCGCCAAAAACGGCCAGAGAAAAGCGGCGGCTTTGTCTTTCGCAGGGTCGTTACCAAGCAGCAAGTGCAGTTTTTCCGGCGTCGAGGCGGCGTTTTTCGCCATCTCGAGGGCGGACAATGCGGGCTTGGCCGAGGGGTGGTACTCAAATGTTTTCAGATCGAGAACCAGACGAACCTCTTTGCCGTCGGGTCCCTTGGACTTCTTGTAAAAGCCCTGGCCGGATTTGTCGCCCAGCCAGCCGTTCGTGACCATCTTGTCGAGGACGGTTAAAAACTCAGATGGCAGGCCTTTGGGAAAATTGGCGGCGACGTGCGCCAGAATATCGATGCCCACCAGATCGGCAAGTCGGAAGGTTCCCGTACGCGGAAAACCAATGGCCGGGCCGGTCAGCACATCTAACTCCTCAATCGTCAAGCCCTGCTTGATCATCAGCGCAGCCGCGTTGAACATCACGCTGATGCCGATGCGGTTGGCGATGAAGTTGGGTGTATCGCGCGAGAAAACAACCTGTTTGCCGAGGGTCTGGCTGGCGAAGGCGCCAAATGCGGCGGTGTGGGCTGGTTCGGTTTCAGCCGTGGGGATCACTTCGACCAGGCGCATATAGCGCGGCGGGTTAAAGAAATGAGTTCCGAAGAATCTGTCCTTATGCGAAGCGAGGCCAGCGGCAATCTGGGCGACGGGTAGCCCGCTGGTGTTGGTGGTCAGTAGAGCATGTGCAGCCAGATGCGGAGTAACGCGCGCCAGCAACGCGGTCTTGATAGCCAGATTTTCAGCGACAGCCTCAATCACCCAATCGCAATGCGCGAGCCTGGGCAGATCGTCGTCAAAGTTGCCGGGGGTGACGAGCTGGGCAAGAGACGGCTCGTAAAACGCGGCGGGCTTGGCTTTGGCGAGGGCGTCGAGTGCGGCGCCGGCGAGCTTATCACGCGGCTCACCTTCTTTGCCGGGCAAATCCAATAGGAGGGTTGGAATTCCGGCATTAGCCAGGTGCGCTGCGATGCGGGAACCCATGGTTCCTGCGCCCAGAACGGCGGCGCGGCGGACGAGAAGAGGTAGGGTCGATGCGGACATAGGGTTCTCCCTGCTTCTGTTGGTTCAGCCAACTGTGGTTCTCGATACGGTCTCAGGCTGGAACGGCTCCCGGCTGCCAGAGGAGAAGCAGGAGAGCGCTGCCGCCAAACAAGGCGTAGACGATATTCGCCGAAGCGCCTACTGATTGCAACACCAATCCGAACAGGGCAACTGATTCCGCTGTTGCAAACCGCAGAATGTGACCGGCACGCCAGACGCGAAGAGCACTCGCGCCTTGCGCGGTTGAGGCATGCTCGTTTGCGGCGCGAAGAAAGATTCTCTGCAGCACGAATCCCATCGAGGCGGAACCTATCGCAATGAAGACAATGACCCACTGAAACGTGGCATTGATGCTTGGTGTGGCCGGAATGAGAGTTTGGCCGACAAAAAAGAACATCACCACGGATGCGATGAATGCAAACTGCATGACGCGAAGCTGGAAGGATACGGGATTCATTCTTGCTCTCCCTGGCGCGGCTTCAAGATCGGATTTCCAGCCGTGCGGAAACCCTCGCAGCATACGGCGGCGCGGCCTACCGGGTCAAGGCACCTGCGGTGCAGCAGACCACAGCAGGTGGCATTCGGACCCGCAAAAATCCGGCGCGAGCGATTAGCGAGCAGTTGGCCCCACCGCAGGTGGCGGCGCGCCGCCCCATTGCCAGAACCCGACCCACGGAGCCTGTGCAATCAGCACTGAGAGCTTCGAATTGGGGAAGCGGCGCACATAAGGCACAGCCCAGCCGATTTCCTGCCCTTTCCAGGGCTTTGAGGCGACCTGCGGAACGCCGGTGCGCTTTTCCAGCAGCGTCGGGTCTTCCAGAATCGACCCACAGAAGTTGACCAGCCGATGGATTGCTCCTTTGTCTTCAGCGTAGAGATCGAGTCCGTTGGCCTCGCCCAGTTCAGCCAAAATAATCAGCGGTCCCAGTGCGTACAGGTGATAGTGCACTGCCCGCTGCGCGCGGCCCATCTCAGCATCCAGAGAGCCGTCAGTGAGGATGCGCCCGACGCCGGCGCGATAGGCATCGATGCCCCACTTGAAGCCCGATTTGTCATCATCGGCGATGCCTTCGGCGGCAACCGCCAGGCCCGCCCAGTAGAAGTGGTTGTTCCAGCCGTCGCTGCCCGGTCGCAGAATCGAGTCATCGAAATAATCGCGCACCCGGCCGGCGAGCTGGCGAAACCACTTCTGGATTTCGGCATCCTCTGCCGGAGTTCCCAGACCGCTGGGGCGGACTTTGAGGTAAGCAATCGCGGTTCCACTTAACAGCCAGTTCTGGTTATAGACGCCGTTGTTGCTGGGCATCTTGCCGGTCCAGGCCTTAGCCTCGGCGGCTGCGTCGAGCAGCGAGTAAACGCACCGCGCCGCGGCCCGGCTGCCTTTGTCGAGATACGCGTCGGCGGCGAGCGTTGCGTACTGGCCCAGATGCGTGGAAGCGTCGGTTGCCTGTTGATAGGCTTCAAGCTTCTTGGGGTCGATGACGGAGTGGTTCTTGTCGATGTAATAGGATTCAACATCGAGCTTACTGGCAAAGGGCGGCGTAGCGGGGCAGTCGTAAGCCGCATCGGTCTGCGTGACGGGGCGGTTGTCCCACGGTGAAAGAAGTTTGGCCGCGCGAGCAAGCGTAGGCGTGCAGGCGAGAAGGAGAATTGCAAAGGCGCTGATTTGGAGCGAGGCTTTCATTGCGCTAGACCTCATGGTGGCATTGTATGGGACGCTTCTTTGACAACCCGAGTTAGTGCATTTTGGATAAAAACTGCAATTGACAATAAACACTACCGATAGCGATAGCTATCCACCCCTCGCCTCAATGCCTTTGTTTTTTGCCCCTGCGCTGGGGTACACTCCCCTCGGGACAATCAAGGACCCTACCCCATGCCCGAAGCCGTTATCGTCGCCGCCGTTCGCACCCCCGTCGCCCGCGCTCCCAAGGGCGCTTTCTCCACCACCCGCCCCGACGACCTCGCCTCTTTCGCCATCAACGGCGCACTTGAAAAAGTTCAAGGGCTTGGAAAGCCAGAGATCGACGACGTCATTCTCGGCTGCGCCCAGCCAGAGGGCGAGCAGGGCTGGAACATTGCCCGCTTCGCGGCCCTGCGCGCCGGCTTGCCCGTCGAAGTACCCGGCGTCACAGTCAACCGGCTCTGCGCCTCTGGACTCGAAGCCATTGCCCTCGCCGATCTCCGGATCCAGGCGGGTCGCGACCGGGTAATCATCGCCGGCGGAGCCGAATCCATGTCGCTCTTGCCTTTTGGCGGACTCAAGCCCAGCCCCAACCCCTGGCTGGCCGAGCATTACCCGGCCTCGTTGCTGACGATGGGACTGACCGCAGAGCGTGTCGCAAAACACTACCAAATCAGCCGCGAAGATCAGGACGCCTTCGGACTCGCGAGCCACCAGAAAGCCCTCGCCGCGCAGGCTGCTGGCCGATTCACAGAAGAGATCGTCCCCGTCACGGTCACTTCCGCTCGACCGGGCAAGAAGGCCGGAAAGCCGGAGGTGTCGGAGACACAAATCACCGCCGACGAAGGCCCACGCGCAGACACCTCTCTCGAAGCCCTCGCCAAGCTCAAACCAGCCTTCCATGCTCAGGGAACCGTAACCGCCGGCACCTCTTCGCAGACCTCAGACGGAGCCGCCGCGACCATCCTGATGGACGCAGCCCGCGCCGCTGAACTCGGCCTTCAGCCCCTTGGACGCCTTGTGACCTATGCAACGGCGGGATGTTTGCCGGAAGAGATGGGCATCAGTCCCATCTACTCGATCCCCAAGGCTCTTCGCCAGGCGGGACTCACGCTCGACGACATCGCCCTGATCGAATGCAACGAAGCCTTCGCCGCGCAAACACTGGCCGTGATCCGCGTCCTGGGCATCGACCCGGCCCGCGTCAACGTTAACGGCGGAGCCATCGCCCTCGGCCATCCGCTGGGCTGCACCGGCGCGAAACTTACCGCAACGCTGCTCGCCGAAATGCGCCGCCGCAAGGCGCGTTATGGAATGGTGACGATGTGCGCCGGTGGCGGCATGGGGGCGACGGGCATCTTCGAATTGCTTTGATTTGGAGTGCCTACTCGGAGATCCCTGTAACTACTCCATGCCAGAAAGCGCCATCCGGAAGCAATATGTCGTATTCCTGGCCGACAGCGCTGCTGTCCGCATTTCGCTCGTCTTTTGTCATTCCTGCTGAGTAGTCACCCGGTGCCAAAACGGCAAAGTTGAGCTTTTCAATCGCTGCGGGTCCCCGGAGTTCAAGCCTCATCCCGGCGACAATCACGTCCACAAAGAGCATATCCGTGCATGTGAGGTTGTCGTAGAAGCCGTTACACGAAGCCCGTATGCGCGATGCAGCAATATGCACTTTGGTGACCGGGCCGATTGGTTTCCCCGGGCCTTGTCCGTATCGTGTTTTCTGCCCGTGAATTGCAGACGCAGCATACAGCGCCAGGAACAGTACAACAGCCAGTTTTCTCATTGTTCTCTCTCTGCGGCGTGATTCTTAAGTTGAGGAATCAATCGCGCACACAACACATGCTGGACCATTCGACGCGGCCATCAGAGGATTTGTCTCTAGAGAATTATGCAGAGACTTCGGGATTCCCAGGTCCCTCGCATTTGTGAAACTCGAAGTCCACTGACTTCTGCGCCAGTTCAACATTTGCAAACCCGACACGCTCTCCTATCCCATATCGATACAATTTGAAATGAGTCCAGCAACCTTTCTTGTTGAGGGGTTTCCAACACACTATGACCGATTTCAACGGCACTGAATTCTCCCAGCAATTCGCCAGCGACAACTACTCCGGCATCTGCCCGGAAGCATGGGCGGCAATGGAGGCCGCCAATCGCGGCCATGCCGCCGCGTATGGAGACGACCCCTGGACAGCCCGCGCGGCCGACGCCTTCCGCGAGCTGTTTGAAACCGATTGCGATGTATTCTTTGCCTTTAACGGGACGGCCGCGAACTCGCTGGCGCTGGCCTCGCTTTGCCAGTCGTACCACGGCGTGATCTGCGCTGAGACCTCGCACGTAGAGACCGACGAATGTGGCGCGCCGGAGTTTTTCTCCAACGGCTCGAAGCTCCTGGTCGCCGACACTGAAGATGGGAAGCTTTCGCCGGCTGCGATACGCGAGTTGGCAACGAAACGCCAGGATATTCACTACCCCAAGCCGCGCGTGGCCACGATCACGCAATCTACTGAGACAGGGCTTGTCTACACGCCGGATGAACTGCATGCCGTGGCCGCGGCCTGCGAGGAACACAAGCTCAAACTGCACATGGATGGAGCGCGTTTTGCGAATGCCTGCGCAAGCCTCGGCTGCTCGCCCGCGGAGCTCAGCTGGAAGAGTGGAGTGGACGTGTTGTGCTTTGGCGGCACGAAGAACGGGATGGCGGTTGGAGAGGCAATCCTGTTCTTCGACCGCAGCCTCGCAGAGGATTTCGATTATCGCTGCAAGCAGGCGGGACAGCTTGCGTCCAAAATGCGTTTTCTCGCCGCTCCGTGGGTGGGCATGATCGAAAGCGGCGCATGGTTGACGAATGCCGCCCACGCCAACTCCAGCGCTCGTTATTTTGCGGAGAAGATCGCATCGATTCCGGGTATTGAAATCTCGTTCGGCGTTGAAGCGAATGCGGTATTTGTCAGCATTCCCGGCGATGTGCTCGACACGCTGCGTGAGCGCGGCTGGAAGTTCTATACCTTCATCGGAGGCGCGGCGCGGTTCATGTTTTCCTGGGACTCAGAGGTGGAACGTATCGACGAACTATGCAGCGATCTTCGCCGTGGCGTTGAACAACAGTCAGCCCAGCAAACGTAATCATCCGCAGACTGCCTGGCGCCGGGTGCCCCATGTCCCTCGCTTTTGGGGACATGGGAGAGCAACACCCCTCAACCCGCCTCTTCACGCCAAGCCGCCTCACAAAAGAAAAGCAGCCGGGATCGCTCCCGGCTGCTCCTTTATTTCTCAGATGAACTTTGGGACTCCGCCCGTGCGGTCAGCACCGGCCAGCGCCTAAGCCTTGGCGGTCGCCAGCGCCTTTACGCGCGCATTCAACCGGCTCTTGTAGCGGCTCACGGTGTTCTTGTGGAAGATGCCCTTCTGCACGCTCTTGTCCAGCGTGGAAACGGTGGCGCGATACTGCGTCGAAGCCGCGGCATATTCGCCCTTGGCGATGGCTTCGCGCAGGTCGCGCAGGCTGGTGCGCACACGGCTGCGGTTGGCGCGGTTGACGGCGGTGCGCGTGACGGTCTGGCGGGCGCGCTTCAGGCTCGATACATGGTTTGCCATAGTTCTTCCTTATCTCAGGGTGAATGGGCCAGAGTGCAACAAAGGCCGCATCCCTCGCAATTACTTAGTCTACGGGAAAATGAGCTGCCGGTCAATGCGCGGCCTGCAACCAGCCGCCTCCGCTGTTGCTCCGCAGGCCTGGCACCTCCCGCGCTAAGCAGGGGGAAACAGGACGAGAGGGGTTACCCCGCAAGCTATTGGTAACGCTTCAGTTGCGTAGCCGTACTCTTGTCAACTCAATTGTTTCCACCGCATAGTGGTGACGGGTACCTTCATTTTCTTTCAGAAAAAATTCAATCTGGAGGGGTGCGATGCTCGTTTCGCGCTGGTGGTGCCTTTGTGTTCTGTTTGCCATTCTTCCCCCTGCATTGCTTTATGCGTCTTCACCTGAACCGCCTGCCTCGGCCCCAATGGAGCTGCGTCACGGCATCCCGTTCGTGCGGGCCCTAGTCAATGGCCGCGGCCCCTTCACATTCTGTATTGACACTGGAACCAGTAACGAGGCCATCGTTTCCCCGGCCCTCGCTGCTACCCTCAAACTGCCCGTCGTCGCCCGCAGAAACCTCACTGACATCAGCGGTGAGCATCTCCAGCAGGTCAATGAGGTAGCTGTAGATTCCATCTCGTTCGCTGGAGTCGAATTCCACTCCCTGCGCGCCGTGGTCCACCAGCCGCTCGACGGAGAAGGCTCCTATGACGGCATCCTCGGCTTCCGGCTCTTTCGCAATCTCCAGTTAACGCTCGACTATCCGCACCGCACCCTGGAGTTGAGCGCAGACGAAATCTCCGATCCCAACAGCCCCGATGTGCGGCCCTTGCATATGCTGCAGAACGTCCCCACGCTGAGCATTGCTGTTGGGGGCATGCGCGTCGAGGCGCAGATCGACACCGGCGGCGGCGGTCTCTGCCTGCCAGTTAGCGTGGCCCACGCGCTCAAGTTTTCGGGAGTCGTTGAGACCATAGCGCGCGGCAAAACCCAGGTCGGTGCTTTCCTCCTCCAGGGCGGCACAATGAAAGGCAGCATCGAGATGGCCGGCCAGGTCTTCAACGCACCCTTCGTCGAAATCAGCGACAGCTTCCCGGTGGCGAATATCGGAGCCGCCCCTCTCCAGGGATTGGCTGTCTCCTTCGACCAGCGCAGCAAGCTGGTGCGCTTCCAGGCCGCCAGCCGCAAACAGCGCGTAACCCAGGACCGCCTGCTGGCGCTTGCACAGACGCCTGCCAACTCGCGCGGCTACTAGTCCCAACTCCTGCGGACCCCCCTCCGCCGGAACTCCTTACAAGGCAGTTTGCGCACTGCCAACAACTCCGGTTAAAGCCATCTGAAAAACCCTCGGCGGCCGCACCGGGCTGGCAATCTTCGAGCGTTTTTGCGTCGCGCTCAGCGCGTTTTTCAAGAAGCGTCCTGATGAGGAAGGAAAATGAAGAGATCATTGTCGAATAAAGCTCCTGCTCCCTCCAGCTTTCCGAAGCACCGCTGTACCACCGGCCACGCCGTGTATACTAGGCCCGTTACTCACATTCGTATAAGAGTTACCCTCCCCTGCAACAAATAGCTGCTATCTAAAAATGCGGCTCTTCCATTGCCTGGTTCTTTCAATTGTGACGAGATAAAGGTGGACACGATGAGACAGGAAAAACTGAATTTCAGAAATGCAATATCCTTTTCCCCAGCGATTTTGATCTGCGCATTAGCACTCTTCTCCATCGCTTCTCCAGTAACGGCGCAACAACCTCTGTTGACGCGTCATATCGGCGCAGAAATCACAAACCAGCAAACGCCAAGATTGGGATTGGTTCCTGAAGACCGAATCTTGAAGCTGTCAATCCTTCTTCCGCTGCGGAACGAGTCTCAACTGGATGACCTGCTCAGCCGGCTTTATGACAGCACAAGTCCGCTTTATCATCATTGGCTCTCCGTGCAGGAATTCACGGATAGGTTCGGGCCAACTCCGGAAGACTATGAGACTGTAGTCAACTTTGCCAAGGCAAATGGTATGAAGGTCACCGTAATGCCCGCCAATCGTAGGCTGGTCGGTGTCGAAAGCTCTGTCGCCAACATCAACCGCGCCTTTCATGTGACATTGGGCTTCTACCAGCACCCCTATGAAGCACGAACCTTCTACTCACCAGATCGCGAACCGTCCGTCGATCTGAGCGTGCCGCTGTTGCACATTGCCGGATTAAGCAATATAGCCACGGCCCACTCCATGCTGCGGTACAACGCGACTCCGGAAGCAGTGCATACCGAAATAACCGGCTCGGGGCCCGGCGGTGCGTTCTATGGAAGCGATATGCGCGCCGCCTACTATGGCGGAACGGCGCTCACCGGAGCAGGCCAATCGATCGGCATCTTCGGAGCTGATTACAACATCAGCGACGTTGAGACCTACTTCAGTAGCGAGGGCCAGTCCTTCAATCCAAGCACAGTCCAAGACTACTCGGGAGATGGAACGGTAAATTCGTGCGGCACTGGCTGCGATGACGGCGAGCCGGTTGCGGATATTACGGAGTCGCTTTCAATGGCCCCCGGAGTGAATTCTGTGATTGTCTATTTCGGTGCCTCGCAGGAAGAGGTATTCAACACAATGGCTTCAGTGAATGCGGCCAAGCAACTGAGTACTTCGATTATCTACTGGTATTCGCCGGATCCTGGCACGACGTTTGATGGGATTTTCAAGGAATTCTCGGCACAGGGACAAAATTTCTTCTCGGCCAGCGGCGATTCGGGCGCATATTACTCATCCAGTTCGGTATTCACCACGCCCGGTTTTCCCACCGACGATCCCTACGTTGTCGCGGTAGGCGGCACAGATCTGACTACCAACGGTGCTGGCGGCTCATGGAAGTCGGAGAGCGCCTGGATTGGCAGCGGAGGCGGCCTTGATCTTTATCAAAGCTATCCCATTCCAAGTTACCAGCAGTTGTCAGGTGTGATTGATTCCGCAAATCAGGGATCAACGACTATTCGGAATATTCCTGACGTCTCCATCGACGCCAATACCGATAGCTTCTATTGCATCAACGGAAATGCATGCACCTGCTGCCTGGGTGGAACAAGCCTGGCAGCGCCACGATGGGCCGGCTTTATGGCGCTGGTCAATGAGCAGGCCGTCGACAATGGCAACTCAACCGTCGGATTTCTGAATCCTACCGTCTACGCGATCGGAACAAGTTCGAGTTATACAAGCGAGTTTCATGACATTACAACCGGGAATAACGACAACAGCGAGGCCGGGTTCAATGCCGTCACCGGCTACGATCTGGTAACTGGTTGGGGAAGTCCCAATGGACAGGCCCTCATCAATGCTCTGGCTGGTTCGACGCAAAGCTTTACGCTGTCGGCGACGCCAGGCACTGTAACCGTTACCCAGGGCAGCAGCGGAACCAGCACCGTTACCGTTACTGGAGTGAACAGCTTCACCGGCAGTGTCACACTCACAGCCTCGGGCCTGCCCAGCGGCGTAACAGCCGCGTTCGGCACCAACCCCACCACCGGCAGCAGCGTGGTCACCTTCACGGCCAGCAGCACGGCGACCGCAGGCGCCTCGACGGTCACCATCACTGGAACCTCCGGCTCGCTGACCGCCAGCACCAGCATTGCGCTCACCATCACCGCCGCCAGTTGCGCAGCGGTTCCTTCGGCCCCGACAGGACTTGCCGCATCCGGCACCAGCAGCAGCGGAACGACGCTGACATGGACGGCCGACACCGCGCCGGCCAACTGTTCGATCAGCAGCTACACGGTGCTGAAAAATGGCAGCTCGATTGGAACGGCAACAGCCACGTCTTTTGCCGTAGCCGGCCTCTCGGCTGCGACGACCTATAGCTTTACGTTGGAAGCGGCCGACAGTGACGGGGTCTCGGCTACGAGTTCGGCTCTGAGCGTAACCACCTCCGGCAGCGGCAGCGGCGAAGCCCCTTACGGCGGCACGGCGGCGGCGATCCCCGGCACGGTGAAGGCCGAGAACTACGACACCGGCGGCCAGGGCGTGGCTTACAGCGTACTGTCCGTCAACGGAACCGATAACAGCTACCGCACCGACGGCGTGGACCTGGAAACAACCACGGCCACCGGCGGCGGCAACGACCTGGGCTGGACCAAGGCCGGGCAGTGGTTCAAATACACCGTCAACGTGGCCACGGCAGGCACCTACACGGTCACCTTCGCGGTTGCCTCGAACGACGGCGCGACTGACGCCTTCCACCTCTCCAACGCCGCTGGAACCAACCTGACCGGCTCGGTGAATGTTCCAAACACCGGCGGCTGGGAGACATGGAAGACGGTAACCGCCACCGTCACGCTGCCAGCCGGCACACAAACCCTCACCCTCAACCAGGACAACCCCGATTGGAACTTCTACTCGGCGACGTTTGCGGCGGCGTCCGAAGCCCCTTACGGCGGCACGGCGGCGGCGATCCCCGGCACGGTGAAGGCCGAGAACTACGACACCGGCGGCCAGGGCGTGGCTTACAGCGTACTGTCCGTCAACGGAACCGATAACAGCTACCGCACCGACGGCGTGGACCTGGAAACAACCACGGCCACCGGCGGCGGCAACGACCTGGGCTGGACCAAGGCCGGGCAGTGGTTCAAATACACCGTCAACGTGGCCACGGCAGGCACCTACACGGTCACCTTCGCGGTTGCCTCGAACGACGGCGCGACTGACGCCTTCCACCTCTCCAACGCCGCTGGAACCAACCTGACCGGCTCGGTGAATGTTCCAAACACCGGCGGCTGGGAGACATGGAAGACGGTAACCGCCACCGTCACGCTGCCGGCCGGCACGCAAACCCTCACCCTCAACCAGGACAACCCCGACTGGAACTTCTACTCGGCGACGTTTGCGGCGGCGTCCGAAGCCCCTTACGGCGGCACGGCGGCGGCGATCCCCGGCACGGTGAAGGCCGAGAACTACGACACCGGCGGCCAGGGCGTGGCTTACAGCGTACTGTCCGTCAACGGAACCGATAACAGCTACCGCACCGACGGCGTGGACCTGGAAACAACCACGGCCACCGGCGGCGGCAACGACCTGGGCTGGACCAAGGCCGGGCAGTGGTTCAAATACACCGTCAACGTGGCCACGGCAGGCACCTACACGGTCACCTTCGCGGTTGCCTCGAACGACGGCGCGACTGACGCCTTCCACCTCTCCAACGCCGCTGGAACCAACCTGACCGGCTCGGTCAACGTTCCAAACACCGGCGGCTGGGAGACATGGAAGACGGTAACCGCCACCGTCACGCTGCCAGCCGGTACGCAAACCCTCACCCTCAACCAGGACAACCCCGATTGGAACTTCTACTCGGCTGCCTTCGCTGTGCAATAAAACGGGTGGGCGACGGGCGTTAGAAGTAGATGAGGTGATTACACCGGTTCTCCAACTTCACTTCAGTTGGAGAACCGGTGTAGTACCGATCTCCTCCTATCGGGGCTCGAAAATGCAGGTTCTTTGACTGACCACCTCTGCGACGAAGACCTCTCGCCGCAGCCCCCGGCACGCCGCGCTCCGATCGGGATGACATCTTTATTGGCGGGGTTAGCGATTTACTCGTTAACCAGCAGCCAGTGATGAAATCCGTCCTCAATTGCCATCAGCGCGGCCTGGTTCATGTCGCTGCTGACGCCGGCAGTCGTCCACGGCTGATGGCCGTCGGCGTTGAAGCTGACCGTGACGCGGACGTAGGCAGCGGTGTCGTGCGCGGAGACGTCGATGGCTTTGACGCTGAAGGTGCCCAGGCGCATCTTCGCAATCACCGGATACCATTTCTCCAACTCGCGGCGCATGGCCTTGGTCAGAGCATCCACGGGGCCGGAGCCCTCGGCTCGTGTGGTGATCACCGAGGCGTCGCCGATGGTGAGCTGCATCGAGGCCTGGACGTAGCGGTTGCGGGTTTCGTCAGATTCATCAATCACCCGCCAGCTTTTAACGCTGAAGCGGTTGGGCAGACTGCCGACAATTCTCAAACAGGCCAGCCGGAAGCTGACCTCGCTCGAAGTAAAGCCGCCGCCTTCAATCATCGGCTGGTTGGCGTCGAGCAGAGCCTGCGCCTGGGCTGAATCAAGCGGCGCACCCAGAGACTCCGAAAGCAGAAGAATATTGGCCTTGCCCGATTGCCCGTTGACGCCGATCACCGGGCTGGCACCGACGCGCGCCGGATCGCTCCAGAGATACGCGCCGGGATTCTTGCGCTCGCTTGAGCCGTGCATGCCCGCCCAGGTGCCGAATGCCCCGCGGCCCACGATGGGTGAGCTATGCGGCACTTCGAATCCAAAAGCGGCAAAGGCGGAGTGAGCGAGGCGGGTGAGTCCTGAGAGGTTTTCCTGGGCTACAAATTCAGCTTCGCCGCGCAGTTGCATGGAGCCAATCACGGTTGTCAGGTTGACGTTTCCGCAGCGCTCCCCGGTGCCGAGCAACGTGCCCTGAATCTGCACCGCGCCGGCAAAGACCGCTGCACGGGCGTTGGCCACGCCGAGTCCGCGATCCGTATGGCCGTGGAAGCCGAAGCCGACGGCAGGGTAACGCGCGACGAGGCCGCTGATCACAGAGCTGACTTCTTCCGGGCTGGCTCCGCCGGTGGTGTCGCAGATGACGATGCGATGGACCCGCTGGGCAATACATTGTTCCGTTAGCTGATGGAAGTAATCAAGGCTGCGGGCGCGGTAGTCGGGGTCGCACAACTCGCCATTTTCGCGGCGTCCGCAGGAGGCATCCATCGCGTGCTCGAAATCGATCAGGACTTCGAGACCGTTCTGCTGGAGGTAGTCGATCGTCTCGCGGGCCATCAGCAGGTTTTCTTCGGGCGTAGTTTCAAGGGAGCGCTCAATGTCCAAGAGGCGCGACTTGATGACCAGCACGGCAACCGGGACGCGGGCTTTGTGACGGAGGATGAACTGCGCGTCGGGCCAATCCTGAACTTTGGCCCCGCGGCCCCTGGTGCGCCCAAAGAGGGCCAGCTTCATTGCACCGGTATCGGCAGAGTCGAGGGCATGGGTCAGGTCGGCGACAAACTGGTTCGCGCCGGCAAAGCCAATCTCAGCGTAGTGGACGCCGAAGCCGGACATGCGCTGGAGAAGCGTGACGGCGTTGGGGATGGAGATTTCGATGTTGGGCTGCTGCATGCCGTCGCGCAGGCTGGTATCGAAGATTTCGACTTGTCTTACTGAGGTCATTTGCGGAAGCGTCCTGGGCGGGTCAATATTATTCTTCGATTTCCATTCCTTTATGGATTGTTCAGCGTCCAAAGAAAGACAAAAAAGCCGCCGTCACGAAAATACCATAGCGGAGGCTGGTTGGGTCAGTGAGGTTGGGATTGCCGGACGCGATTGCCATCCGGCGTTCAGGAGAGATCGAACCTCGGAGAGGTTTGACCCAATCTGGTACATGCAATAGCTTTATGAAGTGCGGCGGGCGCGGCTGGGCCTGCTCTCAAAAAGGAGTGCGGATGCGAAGCAGAGATACTTTATGGATTTTTCTGGCTTTGATGATCGCGGCTGCCGGAGCGCGGGCGCAGGATCTGAAGAGCTTCGAGCAGCGGATTACCACCAAGGTCCTGCCCAACGGGCTAACGCTGCTGATCTGCGAGCGGCCCGAAGCGCCGGTCTTCAGCTATTCCACCTTCATTGACGCGGGCGACGTGAACGATCCCTCTGGCCAGAGCGGCCTCGCGCATATGTTCGAGCATCTGGCCTTCAAGGGCACCAGCGAGATCGGGACCACCGATTACGCGGCTGAGAAAGTAGCGCTGGCTAAAGTGGAAGCGGCCAACGACGCCTACGAAGCCGAGTATCTGAAGGCGGTCGGGCGCGACGAGAAGAAGCTCGTCGAGTTGAAGAAGGCCTTCAAAGATGCCGAAATTGAGGCGCACAAATTTGTCATCCCCAACCAGTTCACCGAGGTTGCCGAGCGCAACGGAGCCACCGGACTCAATGCCTTCACGGCGATGGACGAGACGGTCTACTTCTGGTCGATGCCGGAGAACCGGCTGGAGCTGTGGGCGTGGCTGGAGAGCGGACGTCTCTCCGACGTAGTTCCCCGCGAGTTCTACAAGGAGCGGGATGTGGTGAACGAGGAGCGGCGGATGCGCACAGACTCCCGTCCTATCGGCCGGCTCATCGAGCAGTTCCTTTCAACGGCCTATGTAGCGCACAACTACGGGCGCAGCGCCATCGGCTGGCCCAGCGAGGTGCAGCAGATCGACGCCACCGAGGCAATGGACTTCCACAAGAAGTACTACGTTGGGTCCAATATAGTCGTCGCGGTCGTCGGCGACGTGAAAGCCTCTGAAGCGCTGCCGGTGCTCGAAAAGTACTTCAGCAAGATCCCCGCCGGACCCAAGCCGGAGGAAATGACCACGGTTGAACCCAAGCAGTTTGCCGAGAAAACTGTCGCGATTCGCGAGAAGACGCAGCCGTTTTACATCGAGGGCTACCACAAGCCGGATTACCGTGATCCAGACGATGAGGTCTATGGAGCGATCAGCGACATCGTCTCGAATGGGCGGGTTTCGCGCCTCTACCGCAGCCTGGTGCGCGACCAGCAGATTGCAGCCGCAGCAGCGGGATTCAGCGGCTTCCCCGGCGACAAGTACCCAGGCCTCTTTGCCTTTTATGCGGTTCCGCTCCCCGGCCACACGCCGCAGGAGATGCGCGACGCGATCCACAAAGAGATTGACAAGCTGAAGACAACCGACGTGACCGACGAAGAGCTTGCCATGTACAAGACCCGCACCCGCGCCGAGCTGCTGCATGGCCTGGCCAACAACCAGGGCCTGGCC
Organism: uncultured Acidobacteriaceae bacterium; assembly: GCA_963713645.1. Taxonomy (GTDB): domain Bacteria; phylum Acidobacteriota; class Terriglobia; order Terriglobales; family Acidobacteriaceae; genus Telmatobacter. The sequence goes on from CAVQMQ010000033.1 coordinate 181,822, forward strand.
AACGAGCTGGCCGAGTATCAGACACGCTACGGCGATTGGCGCGAGCTCTTCCGCGAGCTGGACAAGGTCGACAAGGTCTCCAAAGCCGATATCCGGCGTGTAGCAAACAAGGTCTTTGTCGCCAGCAACCGCACCAGCGCATGGATTGAGACCGAGACCCCAGCGGCGGGTCCAACAGCGCCTGCGGCGCAAGGCAAGGGAGGGGCGCAATGATTTTTTCTACCTATAAAAATTCTTTCAGCAGGATTTTGGTCGCGGTAATTCTGGTTGCTCCAATCACGTTCTCCGCGCAGCAAACGAAGCCGTGGGAGCAAGTACCCATCCCCAAACTGCATGAGTTCAAGCCGCAGCAGCCCAAGCGCATCGAGCTGAAGAACGGTATCGTGATCTTTTTGCAGGAAGATCACGAGCTGCCCTTTGTCTCCGGTTCGGTCTCGATTCCCGACGGTTCCCGCGATGAAGATCCAGCCAAAACCGGGCTAGTGGACCTCTACGGCGAAGCCTGGCGCACCAGCGGTACCGCCAAACTCGATGGTGACGCGCTCGACGATCTGCTCGAGGCCAAGGCCGCGCACATCGAGACCGGCGGTGACGACGACTCTACTTCCCTCTCGTGGGACTCGCTGAAAGGCGATTCGGACCAGGTGCTGGCGCTCGCGCTGGATCTCCTCTTCCATCCCAAGTTCAGCGCTGAAAAGCTCGAACTGGCCCAGCAACAAGCAGCCACGGGTATTGTCCGGCGCAACGACGACGAGGGCGGCATCGCGCGGCGCGAGTCGGCAAAACTCGTCTACGGAGCCAACAGCCCCTACACGCGGGAGCCGGAGCTGGCCACCATCGGCGCGGTCACAGTGGACGATCTCGCCGCCTGGCACGACCGCACCATCTCGGGCAAGCTGCGCATCGCCATCAGCGGCGACTTCGACTCTGCCGCGATGGAAGCCAAGCTCCGCGCGGCCTTTGCAGGGCTGCCGCCGGTCAAAACCGAGCCGGCGCGGCACGACGTCTTCACCGGACCCAAGCCGGGGGTATCGTTCATTGACAAGGAAGACGTCAACCAGTCCAACATCCAGATCGTGGGCCTGGGCACCGACCGTCATAATCCCGACGTGCCTGCGCTCGCGGTGATGAACGAAATTCTCGGCGGCGGATTCTCCAGCCGCCTCTTCCAGAAAGTCCGCACCGAGCTGGGCCTGGCCTACGCCGTCGGCGGCGCATACGGCTACAGCTACGATCATCCGGGCACCTTCCATGTGCTGGCGATGACCAAGAGCGCCACCACCGTTGACGCAACCAAGGCCGCGCTGGCCGAGATCGCAGGGCTAACCACCAAACCCTTCACCGAGGAAGAACTCAAGCGCGCCAAGGACGTCATCCTCAACTTCCTTCCTCTTCAGTTACGACAGCAAGGAGAAGGTGCTCAGCGAGCAGGTGAGGTTGGACTTCTACGGTTATCCGCCCAATTATCTGGAAACCTACAAGGCGGCCCTAGAAAAGGTAACCGTAGCCGACCTGAATGCAGTCGCCAAAAAGTACATCCACCCGGACAAACTGGCAGTCTTAGTGGTTGGCAACGGCCCCGAGATCAAGCCCGGACTGGAAGAGTTGAAGTTGGGTGCAGTGCAGCCGATTGATATTACGATTCCTCAGCCGGGGAAGAAGTAGAAATGAAAGGTTGAGTGGATTCCCAGGTTCCAAAATCGGGATCTGGGAATCCGGCATCCTTTCCTAAAAAATCAATTCATGAATCCTTTATTGAGCGAGGGGGGCAAGCTCATGTGGATCCAGCCCAATCAAGTAAGGCGATACTATTCGCAAAGAACGGTTTTCGCCTGCGGGCGTGATAAGAACACCGCCGAATACCGGATGTATATTCAGCCCAAACTCACTGTCGGGATTAAGATATAAAACCTGCACTGGGATAGCAAGATAAACGTCGCTGATTCGATGGTGAAGATTATCCACAAGCAGACGATGGCTTCCCAGCAAGATCGCGGCAGTTGCAATGATTAGATAGGTGATTCTCGTTATTTTTTTTGCGGGAATCAAAAGCGCAGCTGAACAAATAAGCAGAGAAATGACCTGTATGGGCCACCTGGGAGTGATTAGGGACGAAGTAACGTCACTGCCTCCGACCATCCAGAACACATTGTCAGTGAGAACGAAGATAGTTGTAACAACCAATAGGATGGTTGCCTTGATGGCATATCTTAAAAGGTATTTCATGCTCGAAACCCAACCCCGATATCAATTGTCCTGTTTTTTCGGTCTCCTGGAGCAACTACAAGCTTCCCATCGAATACAAGGGTAGCACTGTCGCTTCCGTCGAAAAACACCGCGACCTCAAAACCTTGCTGCGCTAGCGCTGACGTTATAGACTCATGAGTTTGGCCTGGAGATGCCCCGTGTGGCTGAACGGCAACTAATAGTGTGCGTTTGACCGCACAGTAAGCAATTATTGTCTTTCCGGTCGCGGGAGGCCTTGAGTTAACATCTTGGAAAGTCCTATTACTTCGTTGGATCAAATAAGGCCGGGCTGGTGGTGGAGGCTCTCCGATAAGTGGTTCGACAGTCCCGGGCGGCGCACCCGGCCGGTAGCGATCAATAGTACCGAAAGGTAGTGCCCCTACTATCAAAGGCCCTACTCCTCCGATTGCGGCCAAGGTGGTCTGTTGCGCCGGCGGATTGCCCTTCCCGGCGGCGTATGTCCATGCCCATTGATCAGGTGTGGGAGATATCAACTGACCGAACCAAAAGCTCTCCGGCCGGCTGTCGCCAGTAACAACCCGGCCATTCTCCACCACCTGTCCTTGCGGAGATGTATCGCTCGGATCGTCAGCGACACCGAAGAAATCTTCAACTTTTGCAATAAAGTCGAGGTCGTACATATTGCCATTTACAGCAACTTTGCACGCTCTCGCCTGCGTGTCGCTCGTTAAAAACTGAGTGAATGTCGTCCGGCTCTTTCTAATCAGAGGCTTCATTTTGAAACTGCGATCCAGAAGCACATATCGCAGCGATCCATCTTGTTGCAGTAATCCCAGCGAACTGGATGCTTGTGACCAAAACAGGGGACTGCTCAAAGAACCCATAATCTACCTCACAGGAGACTTGCGATTACATTAACCATCGTGATGCCGGCCAGAATGAAAAGCAGTTCTGGCATGTGGAGAAATATGCGGTGAACGGTTGGTGCAAGAGAATGGTGATTCAAACAATCACTTCCACTGCCAATTTGCATCGTAAAGTTTGGAGGCAACAAATTACCGCAAACGTAATGTGTTGTCAAGCGCGAAATAAAAGCAGTCACAGCAACCGGGCGCCGCATCTTTCGATTTTTTTGTTATCACCAGCTTCCGTATCTCAAAGCCGCTGCTGCGCGCGAGTTATTCGAGCGATCCATGGACGCAACGCGCACCCGCTACAACGCGGTAGATTGAGATTTGGTCACCTGCCACGAACCTCTGCTGGAATCTCCACTCAAGCTGCCCGTCTTTCACCGCTTTGAAGCTCCACCGGAAAGAAGTAACCCATCAGCTTTTTCTCCAGTTCCACAAGGTTCTTGTCGTATGTCTTACGAATTGCAAGCAGATCATGTTCTTTGACACTCGACAATGTTTCGAGAGAGGCCAGAAAAGTGCACCTGAGCTCATGAATTTGAATTCCCATCCCACACAGGTCTTTGAAGTGGATGCTTGGTCTGAAAATGGAGTTGAACAAGGTCAGAATCGTCAAAGTATACGTAAATGCTTTCACCCAATCTGTGGTCAGGTTCTTAGTGACAAACATTGACAGCATGGTCGATATGAGCGGAACGAGAACAAGAACAATCATGCCCGACCACTTGTAGAAGAAAATCTTTCCCTGTACGTTACGGTCAATCTTGTCTATCCGCTCTGCGATGTCGTCCAATGGAAGACACTCATCTCGAAATCCGTGATTTCTGAGAATCGCATGCTCCGTTGAAAGCAATTCTTTGCGCTTACTGTTCATACTCCTCTCCTCTCATCAGCCGTTTCTTTTTGAGCCCGAAAGCTGCTGAATTATCCCCCGTCATCCGCCCGAATTCCACCGGGCCAGGCCCGGCTAGACTTAGTCCGGCAGCCGGCTACGCCATCTCCCTCGCATTTGTGCGCATAGAAGAGCGCAAAACTTTCCCGCCGAAGGCCGCCAGCCCCACCGCAGGTGGTTTTCCGAGTCTTAAAAGCGAGAACTCCACGCCATGGACGAAGGCCTGTCAGCGGGAACTACGGACCTGGGAAAGCCGGCAATTTCCGTTCTACTTGTTCGGAGTGATGAGCCTGTCGTCAAACTTCAATTGAACCAGGATCGCCAGCACGATTCTTGCCAACTGTTCAGATTCGTGCAGCAGCGTCTGATCGCCGCCCGGGTCAGATTGCTCAACGCACTGCAGATCTCCGCTAGTCTTGCCTGCATAGGTGATCTTGGTCGTGGTTGCAAAGGATACCGGTTTCGGGTGGAATCCAATCGGGATTCTGCTGACATCGCCAATCTCCGTAAGCAGTGTCTGCAGGTTTTTTGTATCGATGGTGCCGGCGGGAAAATCTTGCCTCGTCACCAAGGAGTGTGTCGTAGCAATGGTGAATACCGTGGCGCTGCCGTCAGTGTTTATCCCAACATTGTAGCCACAAGTGTTGGTGCAGCCGGATTGCATTATGGTTGCCAGAACTCCTGCAACACCGGGCTGCGTTTCCTGTTCGTTGATTTGGTCCAGGGCTGTTGGCATGGTGTCTCCTCTCATTGAATCGGTATGGCGGTTTGTGGCTGGTCACAGCCCCACGCGATCCATGAGTCCCTGCTCACGAGTCCCGCGATCCTGACAAAGCTTCCCAGGACGGCGGGATGCCTGAACGAGCCTGCTCGCACCGGCAGGAAATCGTTTGAAATCCGTGATCGGCCAGCGATTCCCGTCGAGAATGTACGTAGGCCCCTCTTTGCGGGCCTCAGGGAACACATGAAACCCGGGGCGCTTCGCCTCAGAGAACTGGCGTTTCATCCCAGTTGGAAGCTGCTAGCCGGAGAGGCGCTCCAGGGCACCAATTGAGACATTTTCAGGCATATTTAGTCTGTGCATTCTGTCACCTTGCGACGTGATATGGCGCTGTTTCCCGGCGCCTTGAGGCAAACTTCTACCGCAGGCACTCTGATCATTGAGCAAGCGCTGCAAGCATCTTCTACTATTTTGGTGAGGATATATCCAAATCATCCACCCTATCTTCCCAGTCAAAGCCGCAGGATTCGCAGTGCCATGAGTTTGTAGGATCAACGGATTCGAGTAAAGGGTCGGCGGCTCGGCACCTCGGGCAGCGTGGCAGCTCGAACTCCGGGGCCTCGACCTTTGATTCGTCGATGATGGATTGCGGGATGGGCTGCGCGGCGATCAGGCGGGCGCGGTCAAGCTGGTCGGCAGCAACCAGCACGCGAGGATAGCGTGTGTCCTGTGAATTCTGCGTCCTCGGTCCATCGATCCAGCAATCGATTCCCGCCTCTTCAAGCGCTCGGGCAAGCTGCCAGGCCTCTTCCCTTTCCTTGCATTCACAGAGCAGCACCTTCCAGGAGTACTCACGGGGACAGGAGCATTTGCGCGGTTGGCCGGTTTCTTCCTCCCGATCTTCCAGGTTCTTTGAGCTGTCTTCGCCCTCCCAATGCAGAGTTCCACGACGGCTGGCTCTGTTGGTTCCCTGTTCTTCTTCGGGCTGTTCCGCTCGTTGCTTATCCAGACCGCGCTTCTTCATTTCATCGCGGAGAAGCTGTTGAGCTATTTCGGTCAAATCGGCGGCATCGGCGCTCAGCGCGATCAATTCCTCATCCCACAGCGCGCTGTAGTGTTCGCGGAGTCTCCGCCATTCTTCTGCCGTGTCGGTCCACATAGCGAACAGTATAACGAACGAAAGGCGAGGGTATGCCGAGCGCCCCGCCCTTGACCTCGCGCGACTGAGGGTGGCCATTCTTGCCGCGAAGTACGCGTCAAGGGGCACCCAGCGGTCTTTTATGGCGGGTGGTCCAGGTCCCAGTCCGGTGAGATGAGCTGAATCTGGGTGCCCCATGTCCCTCGCCTTTGGGGACATGGGAGGGAGCGCCGGACAGGAGCATGCTGTCTTTCATGCGGCATCCTGCCAGGTCCGAAAATCCGGACCGGGGGCACCCAGCTTTCTGCGGCTATGGACATGGGCCACCTGCCATTCCCATGCCCCCAAAAGCGAGGGACCTGGGGCACCCATTTTATTGCTTAGTTAGCCCTGGAGCACCCGGCGAGTACCAGGTTCTGCAGATATCCCTATGTCTTATTGGCGGCGACTAAGGAACCTCTGCACAAGTCTGCAAGCCGCGTGATTCTTGGATAAACTATAGGCATGAAGCAGATGGCGCGTTTTCAGCAGACGTTTGCCTCGCAGGCGAGTTTTGAGAAGCATGGGCGCAAAAGCAAGCGGGAGCTGTTTCTTGACCAGATGAACCAGGTGGTTCCGTGGGCCGAGTTACAGGCGTTGGTCGAGCCCGCTTATCCCAGGGCGGGCAACGGTCGTCAGCCTGTGGGCCTGGGGATCATGCTGCGGACATATTTTCTTCAGCAGTGGTTCAGCCTCTCCGACCCCGGCATGGAAGAGGCCTTTTACGAGTCGCCCGTGCTGCGCCGTTTTGCCGGGGTCGATCTGGGCCTGGCCGCGGCGCCGGATGAAACCACGATCCTTCGCTTCCGACACCTGCTTGAGCGCAACGAGTTATGCGGCCAGATGCTGGACACGGTGAATCGCTATCTGGAGTCGAAGGGCATCCGCATCACGACGGGCACCATGGTGGACGCGACCATTATCAGCGCGCCCTCGTCGACCAAGAACTCCAGCGGCAAGCGCGATCCGGAGATGCATCAGACCAGGAAAGGCAACCAATGGTACTTCGGAGCCAAGGCGCACATCGGCGTGGATAGCAAGGAGACGGTGGTGCATTCGGTGGCGACCACCGCGGCCAGCGTGGCCGACAAACATATGCTGCCCGAGTTATTGCACGGCGAGGAGCGCAAGGTGTGGGGCGATGGCGGTTATCAGGGCCAGAGCGAAACCATCCGCGCCGCCGCGCCGCGGGCGCAGGATATGACTTGCCGGCGGACAAAATACAAGAATTATGTGGATGAAGAAGCCAGACGCAAGAACACGGCTAAGTCGCGAGTTAGAGCCAAAGTCGAGCACCCTTTCCGCATCCTGAAGCGCGTCTTTGGATTTACCCGGCTGCGCTACCGGGGCATCTTCAAAAACCACCAATGGATTTGCGCGGCCTTTGCGCTGGTGAACCTGTACCAACACCGCAACCGGCTGGCCTCACAAGCGGCGTAGTGTCTCTGGAGGCCGGAAAAACCGCCTGCGGAGATCAAAGAGACGAACTGAACCTCGCCGCATTCCCTTGTAAACCGCAGCAAAAGGAGAAAAATGATCGCCGGTCGCCCCCACGCTGCAAAATCACAAACCTGCGCAGAGGTTCCCTAAAGTGAAATAGAAGGTGGTCCCCGGCCCTCCCGCAGATTCGCACCAGATTTTCTCTCCGTGGCGTTCTGCAATTCGCTTGCAGGTAGCCAATCCAGAGACCGGTTCCTTCGCATTTGCTCGCGCCGTTCATGCGCTTCAGCGGCAGAAAGACGTTTTTATAATGCTCTTCGGGAATGCCTATCCCGTTGTCTTTCACGGAAAAGATCCATTTGTTATCGTCGATATTGGTGGCGGCGATATGGATGCGCGCCACAGGCTCATCGCAATATTTGATGCCGTTTACGATCAGGTTTTGCAGTAGTTGGATAAGTTGCGCAGCATTTCCAGCAATGGCCGGAAGCGGATCGGCTGTCACGACCGCGCCGCTTTCGCGAATCAGGTTGTCGAGGTTGGCAAGCGTATCTTGAAACACTCCGTTCATGTCTGCCAAATTGAAGATAACCCTTGCGTCAGCGTGTGTGTACTCTCTCAAGGTTTCAATCAATCGGCTCAGCCGCTGAGTTGCCTGAATTACCCTGTTGGAACACTTGATCGCCTCTTCCGGATGTCCATCCCTGAGTTCTTCCTGAGTGAGATTGGCAAAGCCCATGATGGAAAGGACTGGAGACCTCAAATCATGGACCAGTAGCCGGGCGAAGTTTTGCAGGTCTTCTTCCTGTTGCTGTATTTTCCGCCTCAGAGCGGCCTTCTCGATTGCGTTGTTTATGATCTTGTGAATCGATGTGGCATTGACGCCGGCCTTGGGAATGTAGTCGGATGCTCCGCGCTTCATGGCTTCTGCCGCAACCATTTCGTCTCCGTGGCCGGTGGACATCACAATGGCAAGATGAGGAAATCGTTCGTGCATGGCGCTGATTCCGGCCAGGCCGTCCTGGCCCGGAAGCTGGTAGTCGATGATCGCGCAATCGAATTCGGGTTATTCGCATAGTTCAAGCGCCTGTTCAGTGCTCAACGTCTCCGAGCACTCACAGCGGAGGCCGGATTGATCGAGGGCTCGCTTGATCTGCCTGCGATCGCCTTCATCGTCGTCCGCAATCAATATTCTCAAGACAGCGCCGTTCATTTGCTTCTCCCTTCTTAGGAGCTTGTTGAAAAAGGGTTCTTGATCCCGGAATATGGCAAGAATCGGCATGCCAAAGCCATCTCCGATGTCGCTCCGATCGTTCTACGGGCATTCTGGCGCGGTTCCATTTTTCACGTGCGGGAACACTTCACGTTTTTCAACAAGCTCTTAGAGCTGTTCTCCAGTTTCCGTGGTGTTTCTGGCATCGTGCAAGGTGGCCTTTTCTTGAGGAAAACGCCACTCAGCGCTTGTGGTTTCGCTCTACACCAACTGGAGAACAGCTATAAGGAGCTGGTCAAGGCATTTCCACAATTCGCCAATAACTATCCACCAGACTGAAGACCCACAGAAAGTCCTCACCCGCATTTTCTTTGAGGATGTAGCCGGTTACGTTCATTGCGTAGGCCGAAACCCTATCTTCATCCCGGTTTGAGGTGGTCAGGACGAAGATCACCGCATGGTGCAGATCCGCGTCGGCGCGAATCGCCGTGATGAGTTGAATGCCGTCGATGCGAGGCATATTCAAGTCCACCAGCAGCAAGTAGGGGCGCTGCAGCTTGGTTCGTCCATTTGTTCCCTTCAGAAACTCCAGCGCTTCAACGCCATCGATAGCCCGCAGTATGGGATTTGCGATTCTGGATTTCAGGAATGCACGCTCAACGGCCCGGGCGTCGCCGTCATCGTCTTCGACGAGCAGTATTTGAATAGGTTTGTGAGCTGAAGCCGAGGATGAGTTCATGAGCTTTCTCCTTCAATTTTCTGTTGTTTGGGCCAGGTAAACCGGAACGTACAGCCCTGGCCTTCCGCGGATTCAAGCGTGATCTTTCCGCCGGCGATCTCGATGTGCTTGCGCATCATGGCCAGGCCCATGCCACTGCCTTCCACCTGGTCTCTGGGTTTGAGCGTCTGAAACATATGAAAAATCTGATCGTGGAACTGTGACGGGATGCCGGGGCCATCGTCGCGGACCGTGAATTGAAGGTTGTTTCCCAACTCCTCGACGGAAACCTCGACGCATCCTGTTTTCTTGTCGTGATGCTTGATGGCGTTGCCAATGAGATTAAAAAGGATCTGCTGGATCGGCATTCTACTTACCTGAATGCCGGCGAGTGACGAGCTTGCATTTACTGTGAACTCGCTGGGAGGAGAGAGCAGCTCCAGAACATCCTCAATCAACCTGTCACCGGAGACCGTTTCGACGTACCTCTATCTGTCTTTCGACCAATACGGGAATATTCCAACAGATCGTCCAGCAGCCTCTCCATGCGCAGGACGCGGCTCCGCAGCAGCTTCATGTTTTCTCGCGTTTCGGCGGTGAGGTGTGGTTCCAGGTCTTCTTCAAGCCATTTGGAGGCATTGTCAATCACCCGGAGCTGCGATTTTGTTCTTGCGATCCCACCCTAGCGTGCTGGATCAAGACACAGATCCTTCGCTGCGCTCAGGATGACAGCAAGGGTGGGGCACATCTTTGACTGGCCAGCCAAGGGCAGGACATGCAGAACTGTGTTTCTGTGCTGCGCATATATACCTATATAAATGGGGATTAGCTAGGCATGGTTGAGGAGTTTTGAGCGGAGGAGATCTGGTGAGTGCGAAAACTCCTCGCTCAGGCGGAGGTTTTTGCGGGTTTCTGCTTGCTGGCGCGGCGTAAAGCATGAAAAACAACCTGAAAATCGCTGTTTTTTGCGCGTTTTTGGGCGTTTTTTGATGTGAAATTGGCACCTGCGCCACCTGCAGTGCGCTAGCTGGCTTCGCCGTTGCGGGTTGGGGTTCGTGCTTTCCCACCCTTCTAAAGAAAAAATCGAAGGATGGGGCACCCGGCAATGTTAGGCTTCACGGTTGGAATTGTACACCGATTCGTTGGCAATTGAACTGCATTTCTCACCGCCGCAGAAACGAAACGCGGTCGCTCCACTCACAACTTCCCGCTTCCTTGACCAGAGCGGCCAACGAGAAAACCAACCCGCCAATATCCGCCGGTGAGATCGTCTTTTCGTCTACAAAGATGACGCCGCCGTGGGAGCGTCCCTCCTCTGCCCAGAGTTTGAGCAGGGGCGGAATGGTTCGGCGGTCGTAGGTGACGAGAGTGAGTCCTTGTGTAGCGGCGTAGCGCAGCAAGGTTGCGTCATCGACGCCGAGAAAGTTGCCGCCTTCCCATTCAGCCATTGCGTAAACGGCAACGGCCTTGTTGCGGCGGCGCAAACCTACTGCGACAGCGGGCGAAATGTGTTCGTCGAGCAGCAGCTTGAGCAACGGCTACGCCTCTGCCTTCGCGCGCGCTTTATTTCTCGTGCGGGTTGGTGCTTTCCCGGCGACAAACTCGGCCGCTTGCGGCAGCATCCGCTTGAGCGCATTGAAATCCATCGCATCGTTTTCCGCGATAGCCTCATCGATCTCGGCAGGGAAGGCCTCTGCATAATGAATCGCCGCCTGCACCTTCACCATCGGCCACTTTAGGTGTACGGCCACGGCGGCAGCGTCTGACTGATACGCGCGCACCAATTGCATCACCTCCCATACTCCGAGCGACGAGCCCTGAATGGTAGCCTGCCGCCCCGCTGCGGTATCGCGAAAGTCGATAAAAGCGAATTCAGCGCGGCGTAGGCCCTCCTCGACAAGGCGCGCGCTGGCGTCGCTCGGGGTCCATCCATGCCGCCGGGCCATGCCCTTCAAACGCTTCCCGCTCTCCGCGGGCAATCGCATGCTCACCACCACCGAAGAAGCCGCTGTCATAATAAAATCCTCACAAGGTCACTCTTGTAAGTATTGTAGCGTGCTTGGTGAAAATGGAGAACTCTATCGAAGGGTGGGAATGCACGGACCCAACCCGCCACGCCGAAGGCCGCCAGCCCCACCGCAGGTGGTTGCGGATGATTTTCCTTCCCTGACGCAAACTGGCAACTAGAGCACCCCCCGTTCGCTGTCTACTATCCACAGTGCTCCGATCGCTGCAAGCCCTCCGAAATCGGCGTTTCCGGAGGCAATTCGAGCCTGAAACGGGTTATTTCGACGAAAAAACGGGCTGTTTTGATGAAAAAACTCTGCATATATACCTACCTTTGGAGAGGAGAAGATTCGCGCAAACGCTTCAAATACAAATACTTGTCAGAAAATCCAAGCGGCCAAATCGTAAACGGAAATCAAATCCCCGGCTGTGAAACTGTGGCGATCTCTAACCGCCTTGGATTCAAAGATTTAAGTCTATAAAACCCCACAGGAACACAAATCTTGCGTTTCTGTGAAGCGGCAAACTTCCTTATAACAAGTTCCGATTCAACAGGTTACAGAAGCCGCCAAAACGGCGCACAGTTATTTTGAAACTGTGGCCCTGTGGATCAATGACCGCCCGTTCAGTGCCCTGAACAGAGAAACTACAATCAGAGAGTTATATTTCTCTTCAGGGAGCGGCGCATGGCAGGAAAGGGAAAGCTGGCCGTGGTGATTATGGCTGCGGGCAAGGGGACGCGGCTGAAGTCGCGGCGGCCCAAAGTGCTGCATGAGATTGGCGGCAAGCCGCTGTTGAACCATGTGATTGCCGCGGCCAGCCGTGTGGTTGCGCCGGAGCATATTTATGCGGTGATCGGCCATGAGGCAGCGCAGGTGCGCTCGGCAGTCGAGGCAACCGGCATCGGCTTTGTTGAGCAGACAATTCAGCGCGGCACCGGCCATGCAATCCAGTGCGCGCGCGAGGCGATTGCAGGCTATGAGAATCTGCTGGTGCTCTCGGGCGATGCGCCTCTGATCCGCACCGAGACCCTTGAGTTGCTGCTCGGCTTCCACCAGAGCCAGCAGGCCGCAATGACGATCCTGAGCGCAGCGCCGGAGAATCCCTTCGGGTATGGGCGAGTCGTGCGGCGGGCAGCGGACTTGCCAGATGTGGAAGCGATTGTCGAACAGAAGGCGTTGACGGCGGAGCAGCAAAATATCCGCGAAATCAACTCCGGCATCTACGCCTTTAAGATCGTGCCGCTGTTGGCGCATCTGGACAAACTTACCGCGAACAACGCTCATGGCGAGCTGTATCTGACGGACATTGCCGGGCTGCTGCAGGCTGCGTGCCAGCGGGTGGTTGCGGTCGAGGCGGAAGAGACGACCGAGGTGCTGGGAGCCAATACAATTGCCGAGTTGGTTGCTCTGGATGCGACTCTGCGGGCGGCAACAGCGAACCGGCTGATGGCCAATGGAGTAACGATCTTCCGCCCCGAGACCTGCGTGATCGATGCCGATGTTGAAGTCGCCGCGGACACGGTGATCGAGCCGTTCGTGCAGTTGCTGGGTCGGACAAAAATTGGCGCGAACTGCCTGGTCCGGTCCTATACAGTCATAGAGAATTGCACGCTAGGCGTGGGAGTCTTAGTTCGCCAAAGCTGTGTGCTGACTGAGAGTACGGTAGGCGACGGCGCGAAGATTGGCCCCTTTGCGCACCTGCGACCTGGAAGCGAGATCGGCGAAGAGGCGCACGTTGGCAACTTCGTCGAGACCAAGAAGGCGAAGCTGGGCAAGGGTGCAAAGGCCAACCATCTGACGTATCTGGGCGATGCCGAGGTGGGCGCGGGCGCGAATATCGGTGCCGGGGTGATTACCTGCAACTACGACGGAGTGCATAAGCACGCGACCAAGATCGGCGCGGGAGCCTTCGTGGGCAGCGATTCGACGCTGGTAGCTCCGGTGACGGTTGAGGACGGAGCGTATATTGGAGCCGGATCGTGCATTACAAAGCATGTGCCCGCCGGAGCGCTGGCAGTGGCGCGGGCACACCAGATTAACCGCGAGGGTTGGGTAGCTGAAAAGCGGAAACGGCAAAAAGTGCAGAAATTGAGCGCTAGCGTCACAAAGTTGGAGGTCAGCGATGAAGAAATTAACAGAAACTGAAATTACCGCCCGGCTGGCGGCGCTGCCAGAGTGGCAGATTTCGGCAGGCGAACTGGATCGCACCTTCCAGTTTGAAGATTTTATAGCCGCGCTGCGGTTTGTAAATGCCGTGGCGGATTTGGCCGAGGCGGCGCAGCACCATCCGGATATCGATATTCGCTACAACCGGGTGCGGCTGAGGCTGGTCACGCACGACGCAGGCGGACTGACGACGAAAGATTTTGATCTGGCTGAGGCGGTCAGCAAGCTGAGTCAAATTGCGTTTGATCAACTCGACAGCTTGCCGCTGCCGGCTCAAAACAAAATTCAGGATCTTGGATAATTTGCTCTTTCTTCGGCTTGGTGCAAGGATTTAACTGCCTTTTTGTACCACCATGCGGCTGCTAGCCCGCCGGCAGCAACCGAAACAGCAGCAAGAATCCCCCACGTCCCCCACCGCCTGACCGGAGACTTCTTCGACTCGTCGATAGTGGAAATGGATGATTGCAAAGGGGTTTTTGTTTCTATTTCTGCCATCTTTGTCCAACTCTTTCATGCATGTCTGTAAAGGAAGGTACCGTTATATAGATGAATGAGAAGCAAGATCGTTTCAAGGATTGAATCGAAAAATAATTTCGTTTTTTGTATTTGACATCTACTGAATCTATGTTAACGTGTATATATTCCAGTTGCGAATCGGCAGCGATGTCGTTTCTCCTCTGGTCGTAAGTTGCGTCACTGGCCTCCCGGCACGAGCTTCACCGCTCGTGCCGTCTTTTTTGTGCAACAGCATTATGTGATGTGTTCGCGATGGGCACAGCTGTCGGATTCCGCTTCTGGCAGTTCCGTTCCAGACTCATTCGGATTAAGATGGGGGCGGGAGAACTTTGATGATTCCGAAGATTTCAAAACGCTGGGGTTTGGGGCTGGGCGTATTTGCCGTGACGCTGGCCAGCTATGCGCAGTGGACCAATCCGGCGGACGATGTGCCCGCCTACCACGCCTCGGCTCCGCTCAAGGTCAGCACCCTGCCGCCGATTCTCTCCGGAGCGAAGCTGACCGGAGAGAACTTCCGCTTTCCCTGGCAGACACATGTCTACCAGCAGGCGGCCAAGGTGAGCAGTGTGCTGTATCAAGTGCCTTGCAACTGCCGCTGCGACCGCTCACTGGGCCATACCAGCCTGCGAAGCTGCTTTGAGACCATCCACGGCACCGAGTGCTCCACCTGCGCCAAGGAGGGTTTCTACGCTTACCAGCAAACCAAGCTGGGTAAGACACCGGCGGAGATTCGCGCGGCCATTGCGTGGCATGAGTACGAGCAGATTGATCTCGATAAGCAGTAGCCACCTGCGGTGGGGCCAATTGCCTTCGGCACTTTCGCACCAGAAAAAGGCGCGGAGTTGCGGTTCCAAATAGTTTTAGTTGGAGTTGGCGTAGAATGGATATATGCAGCACGAGCCAGTTGTCCGGCTCGCACCTGGGCATTCTTGGTGAAGATGAGGATGCAGCAAACTGGGGGCGTCACGGTTTCGACGGGATCGATTGCGGCTTAGGAGGCATGTCAGGGTGTGGGCACCTGTAATCGCCTGCAAAAACAAAGTTGCCGACTACAGTCTGCCACTTGCTGCTTAATTAAATAAGCAGCCGTCTTCCACGGCTTTGCCTTCGGGCTGTGAGCGGACGTCATACAGAGGGCTGGCAAAAGCGGCTCGGTCCGGGCGGCTGATGCGAGATCAATCGGACTAGTTTCTGGCGCATCTTGTCCGTTCTGAGTGCCAGCGGCGAAACCCAAAGGGAATCGGACAAAGCATGAACTCTCCTGGCTGACAATGATTTCGGACGCGGGTTCGACTCCCGCCGCCTCCACCATAGCTAAACTATTTTCAGCAAAAAAGGGGCATCGCGCTGATCACCGGCGTGCTCGACTTTATTCGGCTGCATGTTACGGATTGATCGCATCATCCGTCCGCACGAATGCTTTGAAATAGATCTGCCTGAGATGTGCTCTTGCATTTGCCTGTTGCCCAATAGCGAGCGATCTCTTCCAACGACCTTCCCGTAGCTACACTGTTTGGAAATTCTTCCAGGATACTCGGCTCATGCGCAGCTCGTGCAAACTGGTCAGGATCTTTAATTAGCAACCATAACGGCTTTGGTCTATTGTCGTCTGCATCTGCCGTCCGAACTAGCGTCCAATCACCCTTGATCCTTTCCCCGTGCATTGTGAATTTGAGACAACCGTCTCGCAGTCCCGCATCTACGTCTATGCATTCGGGTTGAGGCTCCCATGTTCCCGTATCCCACAGCATGACTTCACCGGCTCCATAACGACCTTCTGTGATAACCCCCTCAAATCCGGCATTCTTCCTCTCATGGTCCTGAACCTGAACAGCGGTTCGCTTGTGGTCGGGGCAGTAGCTGGGACCCTCTGGAAGTGCCCAGCTTAGCATCACCCAATTCCATCTGAGCCTCAGATCGTAATGCAGGCTTGAGGCGCGATGTTTCTTGATAACAAATAGCATGTTGGATTCTGTCGAACAATTCAGTACCACAATCTCCTCCGCGCGCTTCAGTCGAGCCATCAAAGGTTCCATTCTACTAAGTCCTAATCAATAGGCGGCTATGATTCAAGTTGTGAATCGAGCTGCACGATCATTCTTCGTATTGCTATGTTTCTTTGCCACCAGCAACTGGAAGGCGGAAATTGCGAAGGCTGCGTTCATCACTGGGCCTATGTGATGCAGATGACATCGTATTCCAGAGTAAACTCTCCTTGATGGTGTTGCCGGTTGCGATGACGTATCTTGGGAGATGTGGACACGGCTACCCCGCAGCCCGGCGATCTTGCCCTTCCTCTGGAAGCCGCGGTTTCTCCGCCTGGCGGGACGAGCATAACAATCCATTCTATCGATGCTGTCGATACGGCGATTCCGGAAGATTTGGCCGAGCAACTTTGGTGCGCCGCGGAGGGTAGCGCTTGCGGCATTGCACCACAGGATTTTGCCACCATTCTCGACAGCGTGGGGAGAAGATGCAATCATGGCCTGCCTTCTGGGATTGATCCCAGCCAAAACCAAAAAATGGAATTCTATCACGCATTGCGATTGCCGGAGCTTGCACTGGCTCACGCTTGCGCGATGGGAAGCGAGATCGCCTGGGAACGCTTTCTGAGCCTCTATCGTGCTCCTATCGCGCAGGCGGCCACGGCGATTACACACTCGGCTTCTCTCGGCCGGGAGCTGGCGGATTCGTTGTATGCCGAGTTATTCGGACTGAAGGATCGCGAAGGACGGCGCATCTCTCCCTTGGCGAGCTACTCGGGGCGCGGATCGCTGCTGGGGTGGCTGCGCACCACGCTGGCCCAGCGGCATATTGATGCTCATCGCCGTACACACCGGGAGGAACCGCTTGAGGATCTCGATCCGCCAGCCTCGCTGCACGCGCCAGCGCCAGCAAAACAGCAGATCGATCTTCTTGGCCGCACAGTTGCCCGCACATTGCAGGCGATGGATGCAACAGATTGCTTTCTGCTTTCGTCTTATTTTCTGGACCGCCGCACGCTGATGGAGATTGCCCGCCTGCTGAAAGTGCATGAGGCAACCATCAGCCGCAGGCTCAAGCGTTTGGTTGAGGAGACAAGGAAGCGGTTGCTGCATAACCTCAGAGCCGAAGGACTGAGCGAGCGGCAGGCCGAGGAGGCGTTGGGGACCGATCCGCGCGATCTTGAAATAAACCTGCGCAGCTTGCTGCAAAAATCTCAATCGGCTGCGTTCTCAGAGCAAGGGGAACCGGCGGGACCCGAATCAAGATGAGCGAATTCTTCCAACCCGGCCAACACCCCGACGCGGACCAGCTCAGTGCCTTTGCCGAGCGGGCGCTGCCTGCGCACGAGCAGCAGCAGATGCTGGCGCATCTGGCACAGTGTGCCGCGTGTCGCAGCATCGCCTATCTGGCCGCGGAAGCGGCGATTGAAGAACAAGCTGCGCCGGACGCGGCTAGCGCGCCATCTGCGAGCGCGAGGAATCCGTGGTTTGCGAAGTGGTTCACGGGATGGAATCTGGCATGGCCCGCGGGAGCGGCGGTTGCGTGCCTGGTGATTGCAGCGGTGCAATTGCATCTGTTTTCGGCGCGCAAGGATGGGGGCGTGCCAACTACGGTCGCTGCCAATTTGCCGCCGGCAAAGATCGCGCCATTGGCTCCGCAAGCAACGCCGGAACAGCAGCCGATTGCCCCCAGAGGAAATGCATTGCCGGGTCCAGTGACTAGGAGTCCCGAGCGGCCAAAGGTTGATGTTGCTTCGGAACCTGTAACGACAACGATTTCATCGCAGATAGTAGACTCAGCGACTCTGACCGGACGCAACGCCAGTGAGTTGGCGCGCATGGAGCCGCCTCCCGCAGCAGTCGCTGGAAAATCTACCGAATCCGAAAGGCCAGCCGCCGCGATGAATAAATTGGCCGCTCCACCGTCGGCGAAAAGCGTCACCGTTGCTGCATCTGGCAACGAGGCTGAAATGCCGGTAGACACGGCAGGGGTTTCTGTAACACTCAACGGTGTACTAGTCGATTCGCCAGCGCCCTCTCAACGTGCAGCCTCATTGCCGAGTCATCAGCCAGTGGCCTCAAGGGTCTCCAACGGACGCGTCACGCTAGCGATTGATTCTGCAGGCGCGCTGTTTGTCAGCAAAGACGGAGGAAAGCATTGGAAGGCCGTCTCTGCGCGTTGGACGGGCCGAGCGGTCAAGGTAGAGTTCGCCTCCGCATCGCGGCAACCATCGCCAGTCGCAGGCGTGTTCGCGCATCCCATTGAGGAGAAAGCCGTACCGGCCGCCGCGAAAGCTAAATCAGCGCCCTCGGAAACTCCACACCCCGTACCTCAAATCTCCAATGCGGCTGGCCCCGGCACGCTCAGTGGCGTTGTTACAGACCAGACCAGTGCAGTGATTCCTTACGCTACGCTGGTTTTGACTAATACGTCTTCGGGAGGAGCGCGCACAGTTCAGTCTGATTCCCAAGGCCGCTATCTCTTCAATGGACTGCCTGCAGCCGGCTATTCTCTCAAGGTCACATCGCGGGGCTTTGAAACATGGATGCAAAACGTAATCAAGATCACTGCATCGCAGGGAGCATCGATCAACATTCAGCTGAAAATTGGCGCGGAGGCAGAAACAATAGCAGTTACAACAAATGCTTCAGAAATTCAGACTGACTCCAATCCGGTTGCGGCCTCGATCAATGAGGATCAGCTTTCAGAAAGCCGAGCGGTATTTCAACTGACCACTGAGACCGGCATTGTATGGACCAGTTCGGATGGACATCACTGGAAGCGCAAATAAATATCCGCCGAAGTCTTCGTGCTCCGGCCCGCCGTTCCCTCCGCTAATGCTGCACTAGCAATCCTCCCTGCGGTGCCTGCAAAAAATAATTCACTCATCCGTGCAAGATTCCCCGCGGCTCTCGTTCCCAGCTCAGAGACGAAGTTTTTTGCTTCGCCTCGCAACTCTGAGTTTCTGCAAGGAGAGTTCCCATGAAAGCCTTTCGCCTACTGCCGTTGCTGTTTGTCCTGCTTTTCACCAGCCACTTTGCATCGGCGGAAACCGCAGCACAATCACTGACCGCTATTTATGAGCACGGAAATTTATCTTTGCAGATTCCCTTTCACAACCCGCGCGTCGGCTTTGGAAGGCTTTCCGTGGAGATTCTTGATCCGGAAAATCATCTGCTGGGTCAGGCGGAAAGGTCCACTGAGATGACCGGAAAAGATGGCTCATGGCTGGAGAAGATAGCTATCGAATCCCCGCTGTCCGTTGAAGATTTGCTCTGGGAGCGCATGCGCTACCGCTTCACGTTCGACAGCGACACAAAGCCCGCATATGAGGGAACAGAATCCATTTCGCGCATTCTCCTGCGGCCCGTAGTGCGAATTCTTGCGCAGAAGTCGTATCTCGCCGGCAGCGAGGCGGCAATGCGCATCCTGGTTACGGACACAAATAACGAGGAGATTCACGGCAAAGGATCGGTGAAGGTTGAGTTGCTGATTCCGGGCAAGAAACCGGAGCTACTTTTCGCGGGTGCGTTGGGTCGTGGCGGAAGCGTTGCAGCACAACTGCGCTTTCCCGCCGGTCTGACTGGCAGTTATCCGTTGCACTTCATTGCGGAGACAGCCATTGGTTCTGCTGAGTCAACGCAGAGTGTTGAGTTAAAAGACAAGGTTTCGATTCTACTTACAACCGAAAAGCCGATCTATCAGCCGGGTCAGACGATTCACATACGCGCTCTGGCGCTCGATCGCGATCATCATGCCGCGGTCAGTGAGCGTGACTTGACTTTTGAACTCGAAGACCCGCACGGCAACAGAGTCTTCAAGAAGGCAACTCAAACCGATAAGTTCGGTGTTGCCAGTGCTGAGTTTACGCTGGCAGACGAGGTGAATCTCGGCGCTTATC
Source organism: uncultured Acidobacteriaceae bacterium (assembly GCA_963713645.1). Taxonomy (GTDB): domain Bacteria; phylum Acidobacteriota; class Terriglobia; order Terriglobales; family Acidobacteriaceae; genus Telmatobacter. The sequence goes on from CAVQMQ010000033.1 coordinate 201,680, forward strand.
ACTTGCGTGCGTTGATGGGAGCGGCAGAGACAGCGCCTGAAAATCGTGCTGAAGTTACAGTGAATATAGAGCGGTATGTGTTGCCGAAATTCAAGGTCGCTGTCGATTTCACCGAGAAAGACGGCAAGCCCAAAAAGGATTACCGCCCCGGCGATCATGTTACCGGAACCGTGCGCGCGAATTACTTCTTCGGCAAGCCGGTGGATAATGCAGAGATCACTATCAAAGCATCCGCGATGGATGTAACGATCTTCGATGCCGCAACTGCATCCGGGAAGACGGACCAGGACGGCAACTACCATTTCGATCTGACGTTGCCCGATTACTTTGCGGGGCGTCCCATCAGCGCCGGCGCGGCCAGGGTGCTGGTCGAGGCTACAGTGAAAGACTCGGCCAGCCACGCTGAGTCGCGCGGAGAGCCGATCGCCGTCAGTCCATCTGCGCTGCTGATTACGGCGATTCCTGAGAGCGGCAAGCTCATTCCGGATATTGAAAATCAGGTCTTCATTCTCAGTTCCTACCCGGACGGAACACCTGCCCGTACCAGCCTGACAATCCATCGCCACGGCCTGCCGGCATTGCAGGTGAGCACCGATGACGCTGGAGTTGCAGTGATTCATCTGCCTGCGCGCAAAGACGATGAAGCATTCGCGGTTCACGCAAGCCTCGGCAAGGAGTCTCTGCATATTGATGCGGACGATCACCGTGGCAACCATACATCAACAAAAATCGATCTTGGTTATCGCGATGGCGCAGACCAGATTCTGCTGCGAACCGAACATGCGCTTTATCGCGCAGGCGATGTGATGCACCTCAAAGTCTTCTCCTCGCGCGAGCGCGGCGCAGCGTATCTGGACATTGTCAAGGATGGGCAAACCATCCTTACGCGCGATGTGGATATGGATGAGGGTGAGGCGGATCTTGATGTGCCTGTTACGCCTGAGATGGCTGGCTCTCTGGACATTGACGCCTACCTCTTTGGCCGCGACGCGCAGTTGGTTGGCGATCATCGCCTGGTTTTCGTTCAGCCTGCCGATGAGCTGCATATCGAAACAGTAGCCGATGCCGCTGAGTACAAACCGGGAGCCGAGGCGCGAGTGCATTTCCGCGTGACCAACGCGCGCGGCCAGGGGGTGAGCGCGGCGCTGGGCGTGCAGGTTGTGGATGAAGCCGTCTTCGCGTTGGCCGAAAAGCAGCCGGGCTTTGCAAAAGTCTTCTTCTATCTTGAGCAGGAGGTGATGAAACCGCGCTTCGAGATTCATTCGCTCTCGATGGCGGATATCGTCGCGCCGGTGAGCATAGTAAAGCCGTTCAAGTCGACAGAAGAGCAACCGCAGAAAGACCTTGCAGCACGCGCGCTGTTCTCCGCAACTGAGATGACACAGCCTGACAAACTAGATACTGAGTTCGGCCGCGACTTGCCGCAGGAAGGCGCAGAAAAATATAGGGCACGCTATCAGGAGGTATTTGAAGAGCAGGTCAGCGAATTGGCAGCGATGCTTCGGGAGGCCGCAAAAAGCGAGAAGTATCAGAAAATCAATACTGCCTTCGGACGCATCGCTGCTGCGAACAATCCGCTCACACGGGATGCGTGGGGAACGAAGTTACTGCTGGAGTCGAACGGATGGTGCGGCGCTCGCCGGTGCGGGTTTTTCGTTCGCAGCGCGGGACCGGACAAGAAGTTCAACACCTCCGACGACCTCACCTCTTATATGCAGCTTAGGCTGGAAACCGCCGCGGAAAATGACGTGACGATTGTGCATGATCGCGGGCCATTCAACGGGCGCGCTGAGGTTACAGGCACAGTGACAGACGCAACGGGGGCGCGCGTCCCGGGCGCACGAATTCAACTGACTGGCATCGCCACCGGGCGAGTTCTGGAGGTGACTGCAAATGAGCAGGGAGTCTTTTCAATCTCTGCTGTTCCGGTCGGGAAATACAAGATCAGAATCTCGGCGAGAGGTTTTCTGGTTACAGAATTACGGTTTACCGTGGAGCCGCGCGACCAGGCAGTTGTGAATGTGCGATTGACCGTTGGCGCAATGTCAGAGACCGTGACGGTTGCAAGCGCCATGGCAATGGAAGCTCCGGTTGATGCTGCCGCTGCTCCAGTAACGTTGAACGGCGTGTTGGTCGATTCGGCTGGACTGATGGGCAGGAACGCCGCGGAGCTGATGCCCATGGCAGGCCGGGCGGAAAAAGCGAAGGCCGCTGCGCAGCCTGGAGCAGCCGCGCCTCACGTTCGCTCGTACTTTCCTGAAGCGCTGTACATCAACCCGGAGATCATTACCGATGGCAAAGGCAATGCGGATATCACGATTCCGATTGCCGATTCCATCACGACATGGCGCATGGCAATGCTGGCGTCTACCGCAATGGGCGCATTGGGAACCGGCACTTCGAGCTTGAAGGTTTTTCAGGATTTCTTTGTCGATCTCGATCTGCCCGTGACGCTGACGCAGGGAGACCGCGTATCGATCCCAGTGGCGGTTTATAACTACTCCGGCAAGGCGGGACAGGTTAGCTTGAAGCTCAACGAAGAGGACTGGTTTTCGCTGGTCAACGATGAGCCTGAAAAGGAAATCGATATTGACTCAGGCCGCGTGGGCAGCGCACAGTTCACCTTGGAGACCAAACGCATCGGCAAATTCAAGCTTACGATCTCGGCCAAGATGGACGGAGGCAAGCAGGATATAGTGGTCCGCGAGGTTGAGGTGATTCCCAATGGGCGTGAGCAGAATATCGTCTTCAATGGCCGATTGGATAACACCATTCAGCAAAATGTGAACTTTCCGCCGGCCTCCATTTCCGATGCCAGCAAGCTCTTTGTCCGGCTTTATCCAGGGCCGCTGAGTCAGATTATCGAAGGGATGGATAGCATTCTGCAAATGCCGGGAGGGTGCTTTGAGCAGACTTCTTCGAGCACTTATCCAAATGTACTGGCTCTTGATTACATGAAGCGGACAAAGAAGCTGACACCTGAGATTCACGCCAAGGCCGAAGGATATATTGCCAACGGCTATCAGCGGCTTCTGACCTTCGAGGTTCTGGGTGGAGGATTCTCCTGGTTCGGGCAAGCGCCGGCCAACAAGATTCTGACGGCGTATGGGCTGATGGAGTTCAACGATATGGCGAAGGTCTACGACGTTGATCCGAAGCTCATCGCGCGCACCCAGGATTGGCTCGCAGGCCAGCAGCAACCGGATGGAAGCTGGAAGCCGGACACCTATTTCATCAACGAGGGAGCGACCAATCGTTATAACTCCGACACACTGCGCATCACAGCCTATATTGCATGGGCGCTTGAGAACACTGGCTACAAGGGAGCGGCTGCTGAAAGGGCGCAGAGGTATATCGAAGATAATCTCTCTACCAAAGCAGACACTTATACCCTAGCCGTGATTGCAAATTTCGCTGTGGATTACGGGCAAGACAACGAGTTTACGCAGCGGGCAATGGAGTTGCTGCTAGATGCGCGCACAACGAAGGATGAACTGACTTGGTGGAGCGCTGAGGAAACGGGAGTTTATTCGACGGGCGCTAGCGCGGCGATTGAAACCACTGGTTTGGCTGCGCAGGCGTTACTCAAGTGGGGGCAATCTGCGACTGTGGCGCGTCAGGCGCTTGCATTCATTGCCTCGAAGAAGGATGCAACTGGTGCTTGGGGTTCGACGCAAGCGACTATTGTTGCACTGCGCGCTATGATTCTTGGCACCGAGGCAAAGGCCGGCGACGCTCGCGGAAACGTCGAGATTATGCTGAACGGAAAAACGGTGCAGACACTGCAATTGGATGCGGATAACTCCGACCTATTCCATCAATACGTTTTCAAGGGAGGCGAGATCGGCGACAGAAACTCCGTCGAAATCAAGTTTGACGGCTCAGGCGGGCTTGGTTATCAGGTTGTTGGGCAGTATTTTGTTCCCTGGACAACCGCGCAGACGCGCGATGCGCTTTCGATTGATGTTGCGTATGACCGTTCCAGACTTGCGCAAAACGATATAGCCACTGCAACGGCAACAGTGAGGAACAATCTTGATAAGACAGCAAAGATGGTAATGATTGATCTGGGAATTCCACCGGGGTTTGAATTGCTGAGTGAAGATTTGCAGCAGTTGCAGGAAACCACCGCACATGCGGTAACCGGGAGGCTGGAGAAGTTCTCTCTGACCGCAACTCAGGCGATTCTCTATCTGAATGCGCTGGCTCCGAACCAGACGATGAGAGTCACTTTCAGGTTGCGGGCCAAGTATCCCATCCGCGCGAAGACATTTCAATCACGCGCCTATGAATACTATGATCCAGCGGTAAGCGCAATGGCTGCTCCCGCGCAGGCTGGAAATCGTCCGGGCAGATACGCGCTAAGAACACACCGCGTCGAGGCTTTTGAAGGGTTCGGATTCTGGGAGGAACTCAACACTTGGTCCCTCTCAGGATCAGACCCCTCGGTCTCTTCAAGGAGTCGCTGCGAAAGTGGACATTGCACTTCTGAACCTCACTTCAGTCTTTGAGAATTTGCGAATTCGTGCGAACTGACCGTGAGAATGGCTAGCTTCGGATTTCGGGATCTCGCTATCTCGACCCGTACCGCATCTAGTTCAACCGCAACCTTTATCACCGTCCTTCTGCCTGACCGAAATCAACCTTTACCGAGTCATCGTTCTGTGAGCTTGATCGCGTAAGATACGCAGATTAGTATTCTCCAATACAGAGAGTTGATCGGAGCCAGGCTGTGAAATTCAAGATTCCCGTTCTGTCGTCTGTTTGCACAGTTTTCTTACTGTTCGCCATTCAAGGTCAGGCACAGCAATCGCAGATGACGCGCCATCTGCGGGGAGCGGTGCGCACGGGGCAGGCAAAACCGGTCGGACAGCCTCCCGCGACCCAGATGATGCAGCTGGATATAGTTCTGCCGCTCAGCGATCCGACTGGCCTGGATGCCTTCCTGGCTGAGATATACGACCCGGCCAACCCCTCGTACCGGCACTTCCTTAGCCCGCAGGAGTTCACTGAGCGGTTTGGCCCCACGCAGGCGAACTATGACACCGTGGTTGAGTTTGCGCAGGCGAGCGGCCTGAATGTGGTTGGCGGCTCACGCGATGGCATGGATGTGCAGGTCACGGGTACCGTTTCGGCCATTGAAGCAGCCTTCCACATCCGGCTGAGGAATTATCAGCATCCAACTGAGAATCGCACCTTTTATGCTCCAGACAGTGAGCCGAGCGTCAATCTGCCCTTCCGGCTCTGGCACATCTCCGGTTTGGACAACTACTCCATTCCGCAGAGCATGCTTATTAAACGGAGCGATTACGCGCAGGCTCATGGTATTGCGCCTGAAGACGTTGTCTCTCATGCCACCACCGGCTCAGGACCTTCGGCATCGTTTTTGGGCAGCGATATGCGCGCAGCCTACTATGGCGGAACGGCTCTGACCGGCGCCGGCCAGAACCTTGGACTCTTCGAGTTTCTCGGAACAGATCTCGCGGACTTGAACACCTATTACAGCAACATCGGTCAGACCAACAATGTGCCGATCACCGTGCTGTCCACGGATGGGACCAGCACCAGTTGCCTGGAGTCGAGCGGTTGCGATGATACCGAGCAAACACTCGATATGACCCAGGCGATCGGCATGGCGCCGGGGCTGGCCAGTCTGACGATGTATGTTGGAACAACGGATACGGCTATCCTCAGTTCGATGACCACGCATAGCCCGCTGCCCACTACGATTGGCTGCTCGTGGGGCTGGAATCTGGCGGATCCCGGCACGCTCGATCCCTACTTCGAAAAGATGGCGGCTCAGGGCCAAAGCTTCTTTACAGCCTCTGGCGACGATTCCACTTGGGCGACTGCCCCTTTTGTCTACCCGGCAGACGACGCGAATGTAATTACCGTTGGCGGCACGGACCTGATTACCGCCAACGCTGGAGGCGCGTGGTTCTCCGAGACCGCCTGGAGCGACAGTGGCGGCGGCATCTCCCCTGACGGTATTCCAATCCCCGCATGGCAGCAAATCCCGGGTGTGATTGACTCCAGCAATCAAGGTTCGACGAGCCTTCGCAACGGTCCAGATGTATCCGCGAACGCGAACTTCACCTTTTACACCTGCGCTAACCAGGTAGCCTGCCTAGCCAACGAGTATGGCGGCACCAGCTTTGCCGCGCCGATGTGGGCCGGCTACCTGGCATTGGTCAACCAGCAGGCGGCTTCCAGCGGCGGCGCATCCCTCGGCTTCATCAACCCAACCATCTACGAGCAAAATGTAACCTCGGACTATGCCACGAGCTTTCATGACATCACCAGCGGCACATCCGGAAGCTATTCGGCAACCACCGGCTATGATCTGGTAACCGGCTGGGGGAGTCCAAACGGGCAGGGTCTGCTCAACAGTTTGTTGGGTATACCTTCTTTTGCACTTTCGGCTTCGCCGGGCAGCTTGCTCATGAATACTAGCAATAGCGGCGCAGTTGCCATTACGGTACGAGCGGCTGGCGGATTTACCGGCAACGTGACTCTGACCGCCTCTAATCTTCCTAGCGGAGTAACTGCATCTTTCGCCCCGAACCCCACGACTGGAAGCAGTGTGCTGACGCTGACCCCAGGCAGCACTGCTGCTACCGGAAGCTTCATCGTGACTGTGACAGGGAGCTCCGGCACGTTAACCGCAACAACTAACTTTGCTCTGAGAGTTGTCAGCTCCATGCAGGTCACCGCTCCGGCTACGACGAACTTTGGGCCGATCAACATTGGAAGCACAAGCCCGGTAAGCTCCCTTGTCTTTACCATCGAAGCCGCCGGAACCCTGGGAAGCGTGGCGGTATTGACGCAAGGCGCTACGGGCCTGGACTTTGCCGATGCCGGATCGGACACCTGCGCGGCGAATAAGGCCTATACTGCCGGCCAAACCTGCACAGTCAACGTGACCTTTACACCCAGGGCGCCTGGAACCCGTTTAGGGGCAGTGGTTCTGGAAGATGGCTCCGGAAACGCGCTTGCAAGCGGCAATTTATCGGGGCTGGGAATAGGGGCGCAGATCAACTTCCTGCCCGGCGCACAGAGTGTGCTGGGAAGCAACTTCGCCGAACCCGACGAAATGACCGTAGACAGCAGCGGCAATCTATTTGTGGCCGATTTCGAGAGAGGGGCGGTGTACGAACTTCTGGCGGTCAATGGCAGTATTCCGGCTTCGCCCACCATCAACACGCTGGGCAGCGACTTCGGCAGCCCTGTCGGCGTGGCGATTGATGGCAGCGGCAATGTTTACGTCAGTTATAGCAATATCAATGCGGTTTACGAGTTTATGGCGGTCAATGGCAGCATTCCCGCCTCGCCCATCATCAATTCGCTGGGCAGCGGCTTCAGCCTTCCCCACGGCATTGCAGTGGACGGCAGCGGCAATGTTTACATCGCCGATCAAGGAAACAATGCAGTAAAGGAGATCCTGGCGGTTAATGGCAGCATTCCTGCCTCGCCCGTCATCAATACCCTGGGCAGCGGCTTCAGCACTCCCAGTGGTGTAGCAGTAGACGGCAGCGGTAACGTCTACGTCGCCGATTCAGGGAGCAGTGCGGTAAAAGAGATCCTGGCGGTCAATGGCAGCATTCCGGCCTCGTCCGTCATCAATACCCTGGGTAGCGGCTTCAGCCTTCCGCACGGTATTGCAGTGGATGGCAACGGGAATGTTTACGTCGCCGATGAAGGAAGCAGCGCGATCTACGAGCTTCTAGCAGTCGATGGCAGCATTCCTGCTTCGCCTGTGGTCAACATGCTGGGGAGCAGTCTCAATAGTCCAGGCGGTGTAGCAGTTGGCAGCAGCGGCAACGTCTTCATTGGCAATTCCGGTCATTCCAGCGTAGTAGAGCTGAACTTCTCCGCTCCACCGAGCCTGACCTTTGCCACTGCTGCCGTAGGAACAACCAGCGCCGATAGCCCGCAGACCGTGACGGTAGAGAACTTTGGCAATGCCACGTTGAGCTTCCCGATTCCCACCGGCGGCAACAATCCGAGCACCCCGGCGAATTTCACGTTGAATAGCAGTGGGGCCTCGGCTTGCCCAGTGGTGAGCTCAACTTCATCGGCGACTGGCGAACTGGCGGCAAACGCATCCTGCCAGTTGGCCATAAGCTTTGCGCCGGGCTCGGCGGGTCCATACAGCGGCTCGCTGGTGCTGACGGATGGCAATCTGAATACCGCCGCGTCAAGTTATACATCCCAGGACATTCCGTTGAGCGGAACAGTGAATAACAGCTTTGCCATCGGAAGCTCAACGACCTCTCTAACCATCAACCAAGACGGCACCGTCACATCCACGATTACCGTAACCAACTTGAATGGATTTACCGGCAATGTGACTCTGTCTACATCGACACTTCCCAGCGGCATGACCGCGGCGTTCTCTCAGAATCCCACAACCGGAACCAGTGTGCTCACCTTGAGCGCGGGCGGCGCCGCCCTTGGAAGCTACACCATCACCATCACCGGAACCTCCGGCACGCTAACGGCGACCTCGCCGAAGATCGCTCTCACGGTTACTCCACCGCAGAGCATTGAGGTCAGCGCCCTGCCTGCTTCGTTGAGCGTAAACCTAGGCGGTTCCGGCACGTCCGCGATCACCGTGACTGATCTGTACGGGTTTACCGGCAGTGTGACTCTGTCCGCAGTGACATTTCCCAACATCCCCGGCGGCCCGCTTCCCAGCGGCGTGACCGCGTCGTTCTCCCCGAACCCCACAACAGGAAGCAGTGTACTCACCTTGAACGCGAGCAGCGCCACCACCCCTGGAACCTACACTCTAATCATTTGGGGAACCATTGGCGCAGACAGCTATGGAATCGGATTTCCACTGACTGTGACTTCCGGTCCAAGCTTCAGCTTGAGTGATTCACCGGCTTCCCTGAACATAAATCCAGGCGGTTCCGGCACATCCACGATCACCGTGAACGATCTGAATGGGTTTACCGGCAATGTGAATCTGAGTGCATACAATCTTCCCAAGGGCGTGACCGCGTCGTTCTCTCCGAATCCCACTGCGGGAACCAGTGTGCTCACCTTGAACGCGACCTGTTCTGTCTCCGCTGGAAGTTACGCTGTGATCGTTGGCGGCAACTCTGGCGCAAATCCTATCACCATACCGCTTGCCCTGACAGTCTCAGCCGCTCCGTGCGCTGTTCCCACAACCACGGCTGTGTCGATTAGCCCCAGCGGGGGAACGCTGATCGCCGGCACGGCTTACACAGTGACGGCCATAGTCTCGCCTTCGAGCGGCTCGGTAACGCCAACCGGCAATCTAGTCTTCACCATCGGCTCCGCGACCCAGACCGTCGCACTGAACTCCTCCGGCGTGGCGACCTACAATGGCACGGCTCCGATGGCGGCGGGCGGCTTGACGATCTCGGCGACTTATCAGGGAACAGCAGAGTTTTCAGCCAGCACTTCGGCAACGCTGAATGAGACCGTGTTGGCAATCCCCACAACCACTGCTGTATCGATTAGCCCCAGTGGCGGCACTCTCACTGCAGGCTCGTCTTACACGTTGACGGCTACGGTCGCGCCTTCGAGCGGCTCCACAATCCCAACCGGCAATCTAGTCTTCTCCATCGGCTCCGCGACCCAGACTGTCGCCTTGAACTCTTCCGGCATCGCGACGTATAACGGCACGGCTCCGGCAGCGGCGGGCGGCTTTACGATCTCGGCGGCTTATCAAGGAACAGCAGAGTTTTCCGCCAGCACTTCGACCACGCTGAACGAAACAGTAACGCTCCTTGTAGCTCCCAGCTTCACGGTCAGCGGGACAACGGTCATTGTCGCTCCGGGCGCAACCACCGGCAACACCTCGACGATCACCCTCACCCCCAGCGGTGCCTTCACTGGCAGCGTGGCGCTGACTGCAGCGATCACAAACAGTCCATCCGGCGCAGAGTACATACCCACCTTGAGCTTCGGCGCGACCACTCCAGTGAGCATCAGCGGCGCAGCGGCCAGCTCAGCCACGCTCACCATAACCACCACAGCAGCCACCAGCGCCGCACTTGTCAGTCCTCCGCGTCCACGTCTGCCTTGGTACACGGCGGGCGGCGCAACGATGGCCTTTCTGCTGCTCTTCGGCATCCCGGCGCGCCGTCGCCGTTGGCGGAGCATCTTCGGTATGCTGGCGCTGTTCGCCGCTCTTGCCTGTGGAGTCATTGCCTGCGGCGGCAGTGCAAGCGCCCCACCCCCCAGCAATCCTGGCACTACCGCGGGAGCCTACACCATCACCGTAACCGGCACTTCGGGAGTGACGACCGCTACCAGCGCCATCACTCTCAATGTGCAGTAGCAGGCTGTCAGTTCAAGTAGCCGCACTCTTTCAGCGAGGTGCAGTGCCAAGTACCAGACACTGCAATCCCCGCATTGGAAACGGCCTATTCGGTGCAAGCAGGCTGTAGCGTTTTCGGAATTACTGTAATCCGAAAAGCAGATACTCAGGTGGCTTTTTCCGTTCAGGGGTCCCCAGCGACAGGTTTTTTGTCGCTGGGGTGGAAGTAAAAGCCACCTTTTACTGCCGCGAACAGGTCTGCAAGTATTCCGTAAGATGAATATCGGCCTAACTCCGGCATCATTGCAAGTTCCCGCGCATGGGCCGGTTTTGTAACAGGGGACGACTTCAGTCGTGCCGCAAAAGCCAGCAAAATGAAGAAGGGCTTTAGCCCCTGCGGGCCGTTTGATCCTCTCCGCCGCATCGAAAAACGGAATCCCATTTGCCGGACAAGATTGATATTCATTTTCCTAAAATGCTCGACCGCGATAGTTTCTTGAGCGGTTCCGTTATCGCCGCATCGATCTTCTACTGCGCGGCCTTCTTCAGCAGTTCCAGTTTCATTGTGCGTTCCGGAGACTGCCATTCGCTCGCAGAAAACTCGCTGATCGAGTGGGCTTTCGTTGTGAAGTTGAAGTTGTTGTATTCAAAGTAGACGATGCCCGGTTCCTGGGCAATGGCCGGCTGTTTCTGGAGTTGTTCCAGGTCCGCCATGTGCGCCGCACTATCCATAAACCATTCCGGCGGGTAGGACAGGTTCTCGCATTGAGCTTTCAGATCCTGAATGCGAAAAGCGCCCTCGTACCCGTTGTCACGAAAGATCTTGCCGAAGAAAGTGAAGGTGATCGTGTTCATCGATGGGTCCACGATCATTCTCCGCTCGGCATGATGGGTTGGAACGTTATTTCCAGCGGAGAACAGGTTGGCGCTCACGAAACAGGCCATCCGCGTTTGCACGCTTACGCCCGCGTCGATCAACAAAGAACCGTTTTCCATTCTCTCTTGAAAACTCCCCGTGAATTTGCCTGCCACCATCGGAGAAGAATAGAAATGAAGCAGAGCCATATAGTCATCCCCGTGGCCGTCTACCGCAGCCGTAACCTGGAGCTGCAATGCGCCCCAATATTGCTTTGAGGCAGATGGGGCCTTCCAACGGAAGGTGCATACCGGACTGGGGCCGGAAGCGCACGTAAATGGTACCGAGCCTAGATTCTGCGATCCGAATCTTGTGTCGCCGATCAATTCTGCCTTGGCGATATGGAAGGAAGGGAGCGCCGCTGTGCCTGGTGCCGGTGACACGGTCAGAGTCGCGTCCAGCTCATCCTGAGTGCCAGCCAGCATCAACTTGTTCACCGCAAAGTTATAGGTGGGAAAGGAAGCAGGCGTCCCGATCTTCCGCGCGATAACCGCCTGCGACAGACCCGACTTCATCATCGACTTCATCTGGGCCGTCCATGAGGCGGGGGTCAGTGGGAGTGTAGGCGTGTCCACCGTCCACGGATTGAGCAGATCCCAATTCGAGGTATGCAGCGGCCTCGACTCCGGCGGATACTTCGAATAGTCCTGATAGCGCTGCAGGGTCTCCTTTGCGGTGTTGTCGTTCAGGAATGCTTGAGATATGGCGGCTGTTTGGCCGTTCGCGGCGATGGCAAAACCGGAGTACAGAGCAATGCCGGCTATTGCGCATCGCAAGCTGTTCCTTAGCATATGTGTCATGAATCAATTCTCCTTGAATCAATGGCTGTGGATCGGTTTCCAGTGGGTCCTAATTCCGAGACCATGAAGCTTTGCGAGAGACGGCGACCGGCCGCGCTTAGGGCGCCAGAGCGGTGGGCGCGGCGTTCCATTCGTCAACCACAAGCGCCTTGCCCAGACTGTGATCCACGCGCCAGGTAAATTCGCTGCTATTCCAGTACCCTTTGCCTTGCGAAGAATACGGACCCTTATAGCCGGAGTCGTTGACCCAATAGGTGTGGTATTCATATGTACCGGCGGAATCGCTTTGCGAGGTGCCGGGCAGATAGCCATTGCAGTTCTCAAAGGCGGCAACGCGGTTGTGGCCGCAGGTGCTGTGCAGCGCAACGGTTGAGTCATCGCATGAAGTCTCGATGTCCAGGGGGCAAGTCGTACAGTCGGAATTCCCACTGAGGGTAAACTGCTCCGGGAAATAGGCGCACGTGGTAAGGACTTCCGTGTCAGTATCGTTCGAGGTGCCGCCGGTTCCCCGGACAATAACTCCCTGCATGTTGTTGTGGTTGTAATCGCCTCTGGTGTAGCTTGTTGTGATCGATGCGTCGATCGGCGCATCTGTGTTCAATCCAAGCGACTCGCCGATCAAAGCAACGCCGCTATCCGCCAGCTCCGAGCCGCCGGCCGCGCTCTCAGCCGCGAGCACGGAGTGAATGACCAACTTACTCGTGCTGTAGCTGGATTTTGCCAGCCAGTTTTCGAAAGCCGCACAGCCAATGCTATGGCAAATGATGTAACATGCCTGGCCGTTCGCGCCGTTGCAGTAAGTGTTAACTGCGTAGTTGACCCAGTACCAGCCGCCCGTGCCCGATGTCGTGCTATCGAAGTACGAATTCCATGCGTCATATTGCACATAGTAGACATGCGCGCCGGATTTATTCGGCACATCGCCATTCCAGTTACCCATCTGGTCGGTGGTAAAGACACCGTACTGTTCATTGGGCGTGGTCGAAGTCGGGTCGGTTCTTCCATGGAGCATCAGAATATTGATGGTTTGAGCTTGCACAAGAGTTGAGGTCAAGGCAAAGGCCAGCGTCAGGCAGCCAGCCACCGCCAATACCAGTTTCGTCATCTTCGTTTTCATATTGTTTTCCCCGTTGTGAAACGCTGTGTTTTGAAGCGTTTTTTGGTCATTCCGGCAGCCAGATGCGAGCGCTCCGGGTTTGGACGTTGCTACAGGACAATCCACACCATCCCTCCCTGATCCCTTCCAGGGGGGCGTATCAAAGGAGAGATCCTCGATCAATTCGGGAAGTTGATATAGAGCGGACTACTTAGGAGAACCAGAGTGCCGGCGCTGTCCCGCACCTCGACACGCAGCCAATGGAGGCCAGCTCCGGCCGGGAGAGCCGTATCCACAGTGTCCATCGCGGTCTTCACTGGCATCGGCGCAACGCCCGCTACGTCTACGCCATCCAGCAGCAGGTGTGCGAACAGGCCCGCGCAGGCCGTGGCGTGGATCTGGAGATGAATCGGTGCTTCGGCACCGGCACGCAGAGTGCCGCCCATGTGCGCGGTAACGCCACCAGACTCGGCTTCGAAATCGACCACTTTATCGTGCGACGCTGTGAGGTCCACAAATGTGCGGCCAGCGCGGATAGCGTTGAGAATTGCCGGAACCGAGAGTTCATCGGCTTCGACCGCCGTGGTAGGCCAGCCGATAGATCCCGGCGGTCCCGGTGGATTGGTTGCATTGTGGCTGTCGCTGCCACCGATAGCAGCAAGGCGATGGCCATCGCGTAGTTGAGCATCCCAAAAGTGCGTGCTCGGGAACATGATCTGTCCGCCGTTGACCGCTTCGACAGCCGTGAAAAGACCCATGTCTGCCCCGGCGAGCGGTTCCCATTTGCAACCCATGCAGGCCTCGCCGGCCGGTGCTTCAGCGTGGCTTACGGAGGCGATACCGCCCTTCGACTTGACGTCGCGCAGCACGGTATTCAAATCAAGGCCGCCGGGTGTCACGCGGTAGTCGACGAACTGCGTGACGCCAAAAATGTTGAAGTGGCCATAGAATGTGGTCATCTCGCGGCCCGGAATCAGCAAGACGCGGTCGAAGTAGGGTTGAAGCTCCCGCTCCGCGTCGTATTGCGAATCGGCGTTATGGTCAGTGATGGCGATAAAATCCAGGCCGCGCTCGGCTGCCGTCTGCAATGTAACAAAGACCGGACAAGGAACCTGCTTACCGCTTTGGCTGCGGCAACTGCCGTCGCTGTGCGCGGTGTGCATGTGCAGATCGCCGCGATACCAGCGCGTCCCAGTTGCAAGGGGTTGAGGGGTGAAGCTCTCGTCTTCTAGGCGATCGTTAAATCGGATCTCGGCACGATAGTGTGAGACAGTCTGCGGCCTCATGTTCGGCACCGAGATCAATAGACGCCAGATGCCAGCCGGAATTGCGCCAGGCAGATAGGAGGGGGTGGCGTCCGTCTCGCTAATGGTGAAGTGTTTTTTGTTGCCGCCGCTCTGTCCGCGAAAACGCTCCGGATCAGCAACGCCAAGATCGAGCGTAGCGCGCTCTTCCTTGCCGGTGTACTCAAAATCGACGCTGATGCGGTGCGTACCGGCGGGGACGGCGAAGGGCGCCTCAAAGTAGGTTTTGTGCTGCGCGCCTGTCACTTCGCCGGTAAGCACCAGGTCAGGCGGCGTGGTCTGGGCCCTTCCAATCTGTGCCGATCCGCTGGCCACAAATATCGAGAAGAGAAGTCCGGCTAGCGCGATGCATTGCTTGATGGTTCCCAAGAGAGCACCTCTATTGCGGCTTGAAGCGGGTAAATAGCAGGAAGTTGAATGGCCTGAGCGTTGCCCACCCTTTCGGCTTTTTTGCCGAAAGGGTGGATAACCGCATGGCTGCAACATCGGACGGTTAGGAACCTAGTAGAAGAATTTCAGCGCAAGCTGGAGCGTGCGCGCGCCGAAGTTCTGGTTGCTGTTCTTGGTGGCAGTGATGCTGCTGAAGCCCGAGGTGGTAAAGTTCAACTGGCCGGGCTGCGCAAACGGGGGCGTATTGAAGGTGTTGAGAGCTTCAGCGCGGAATTCGAGGCACTTTGTCTCCGTGAAGTTGAAGTCTTTCAACATGGAGGAATCCAGGTTGGCGAAGTGTGGTCCGCGCACTTGCTGCACTCCTCCGCCGAGAGGCGAATAGTCGTTTTGACCGATCGCGGTGGCCTGGGGAGGGTTCACAAACGCGCTTGAATTCAGCCATTGCGTAAAGTTATGCGGACCGCTGTACAGAGGCTGGCCCGTCAGATTCGCCGCGCAGCCGAAGTCGGCCGTGGTGGCAGTCGGACAGGTTACAGTGAACGGCTGGCCGCTCTGGTAGGTGTAGAAGAAGTTGACCATCCACCCGCCCAGCAGGAGATTTGCCACTTTGTTGGCGCTGCTCATGAACGCACGCCCCTGGCCGAAGGGCAGGTTGTAGGTGCCGGAGAGATGGAAGAGATCTGAGGCATCGGTGTCGCAGAGGCCGTAATCACCTTTGATCCCGAATCCCGGCAGCCACTCGGCGCGGTACGTGTCGTTGTATTGCGTAGCCTGGGTGTGCTGGTCGGTCATGCACTTGCTCCAGGTATAGTTAGCAAGCATCGACAGGCCGTAGCTTGTCTGATGCTGATAGGTCACCTGTAGCGAGTTATAGCTACTGTTCGCATTGGTGGTTTCATAGGTCGCGTTACGGCCGAAAGCGGGGTACGGGATGGAGGCCTGCGCGTTTTGTCCCGGAGGCAGTATCTGCGTGTTCCCGTTGTTGTATCCCAGGTTGTCGAGGTGACGGCCCTGCGTCCCGACGAAGCCGGCCTGAATGGCGTCGTGGTTTGTGAATTGATACTCGACAGTCAGGTTCTCAGTCTGCACCAGAGGAGTTTGGTAGTTGTACTGGCGTCCATACAGGTTCAGGCCGAGATAGTCCGGGTTCGTATAGGGGGTCGGGCTTTGCAGCACGGTCGGACTCTGGAAGTTGAGTTGGGTGAATGCATACTCCATCGTTGCCGGCTGTCCTGGCGAGCCGACAAGCAGCGGGTGATTGGAGTCAGGAGCGGGAACGGTCTGGGTATACACGAAGGGATAATTGGTTCCCAGCGTGCCGCCGTACCCAAGGTTGCCCAATGCGCCATACGCTGTGCCGTAACCTGCCCGTACCACTACCGTCGGTAGAACGCGATATGCGAATCCGACACGCGGCGCGAAGTTGGTCATCTGATCGTTGCCGAGCGCAAGGCTTGAACCGCAGGAGAGAGCAATGTTGCTTGCAGCCAGCACCTGGTCGAATATTGAGGCCCGCGCTACCTTGCAGCCTGCGTTGGACATGTAGTAGGTTCCGGTAGCGCCATTCCCGCCCGCCGCCACAAAGTTGGCCTGGTTACCGCGCGTCTCCGCATAGGGTGTGAAGAGGTCCCAGCGCAGGCCAAGATTCACCGTAAGCTTGGGACTCACCTTCCAGTCGTCCTGGAAGTAGGCGCCTATGTACCAGCGGTGATCGTCGGTGGCAGCGATGTCGGAGCCCGAGAAACCGTTCTGGCCGCCGACATTGTTCACGCCGTTGCCCACCGCGTAAGCGTAGTTCGTGGGCGCAACCAGCAGATCTCCGATTCCGTTCTGCCCGGTGCCAGTGACAGAGACGCGGTTGGGAACATCGGTATACATGCCATTGAAGCTAAGGTCGCCACGGCCTTGCGGCGGCTGCGAGATGTCGCCTTCCAGATCGTCCACTTGCACTCCGGCCTTGAGAGTGTGGCTGCGAATCACCTTTGTGACAGCGTCCACTCCCTCCAGGCTCCAGACGTATTGCAGAGTCGGCGTGGAGTTGCCGACACCGATGTGAGTCATTCCGCCGATGATGGTGGGAGGCAGGCCGCCGTTATTGGCCACCTGTGGCACACCCTGAATGCCGTATTCCGCGGGAATGCCGAAGGTGTTGCCGAAGACCGATTTCTGCAGCTTATCGCTGTGCACCATGCCCACATGCATCTCATTGGTGAGCGTGGGAGTCAGGGCGCGCGTATAGCCGGCGGCCCAGGCGTAGGCAGGCAGGCTATCGTTGCGTCCGCCGGTTTCTCCCACCGCCAAGCCGGGCAGATTGGACGGAACCGCGACGTTAAAGAGGCTGCGGTCAAAAACTCCAAACAGAGTGTCTTTGGAGCTGATGTTTGCGTCGATGCGGACGTCCCATGTATCGGTGTTCTTGTATTCGATGGGCACGTAGCTCGCGAAGTTGTTCACCAGCCCGGAACCAGGAACCACGGATGTGATTTCCGGCAGCGGATAAACCCCCAACAGCTTGACCGCGTTCGTATCCAGCCGCGTGGTAGGAATGACATTCAGGCTTGAAAGCGGAACACCTGTTGTGTCCTGCGAAAAATCTGTCCTGGTGAGACCGCTGAAGTTCGTGCAACCTCCGCCCGCCGTGCACTGATAGAAGGGGTCGCGCACGAAGGCGTTCGGTGAGCCCGTCAGTCCAGTGACCGGGTCCACGCCCGATGCCGGAAGCTGGCGCGTCGTCGCCGGATCAAGGATCGTGCCGTTGGCGAACGTACGGCCCAGTTTATCGGTGAAGGTGCTCTCAACCCCGGACTTTGGGGTGTTGCCCACGATGTTGTCCTGAAGATTGGTGAAGTTGCTGTTGATCATGTTCATGGTGGGAACGGATTGCCCGCCCGCCGGTTCCGGCAATACATAGCGCCCGCCCTGGTAATCGGCAAACCAGAACAGCCGGTCCTTGCCATGGACGAGGTGGGGAATGATGACCGGGCCGCCTGCTGTAAAGCCAAAGAGGTTCTGGTGGTATTCGGGGGTTGGGTTGCTGACGCACCCCGAAGCCGAGCAGACTCTGTTGAAGAAGTAGTTGGCGTTCAGGTCGTTGTTGCGTACGTACTCCCACAGGTCGCCGTGAAGGTTATTGGTGCCCGATTTGAGGGCCGCATTGATCACGCCGCCGGTAGAATGGCCGAACTCGGCGCTGAAATTGCCGCTTTGCAGCGTAAATTCCTCCACCGCATCTGGTGGGGGAACAATAGCGGCGTTGGTGAGCGTGTAGTTCCCGCCGTAAAACTCGATGTTGTCGTTGATTCCGTTCAGGCGGAAATCGTTCTGCCAGTCGTTCACGCCGTTCACGGAGAAATAGGCGGATTCAGAGCTGCCCCCATCGGCTGTGATCCCCCCACCGGAGGAATTAGACGGGGCAGTGGAGACGCCGGCGGCGAGTTGGGCCAGCGAACCCCAGTCGCGGGTTGCCAGCGGCAAATTGTTTACCATCTCATTCGAGATCGTCTGCCCTAACGCAGCACTTTCAGCTTCCAGAAGCGGAGCCGCGGCGGTGACCGTTATGCTCTGCTGATCGCTGCCGGTGGCTAAATGCACATCCAGGGTCAGCACCTGCTGCACATGGACGTCAACGTTGTGGACAATGTATTTCTCAAACCCTGGCGATTCCGCCTCGATGGTGTATTGGCCGGGAAACAAGTCGCCAAGAACATACGTCCCCGTCTTTGTGGACCTGGTGCTGGCGGTGACATTTGTTTGAGTATTTGTCAGTACGATCTTCGCATTTTGAACCACTGCGCCGCTCGGATCCTCGACCGTGCCTGTGATCTCTCCACGATCAATCTGGGCCGTTAATCTGCCTGGCAGTAATATCAGAACGAACAGACACAGGATCGGGAACCATGCGCCCAACGATAGGGTATGCGCTTTTGTTTTCACTTTGTGGCCTCCATATTTCTTGCCTCCATGTTGCAAATTTTGTGAGATAGGCTGCGGAATAGCTCGCAAATAAATTCCGGAAGATCGTAAGCAGATCGTAGGTCGTTTTAGGCAGCCGCGGAAGTGTTTACCCCACGTGTGCATGGGGGGTATACACGGGTGAATAGCCTCATTATTCAGCTGATTTAATTCAACTTAGACTCTAAGTGAATTCTTGATAAATGCACCGGCGAGGACCGGGTTCCCCATCGCGTTCATCGCCTATTCACCTAGGATTCGTATCTTCGACTAAGAAGGCTCCCCTCGCAGGCTCCACGGAAGGTGATCAAGATGCAACAAACCGACGTACTCCGCCGAGAGCAAAGGGTGCCGTCCTCTCAGGACACGTGGCCTGACCGGCTGCAAGATTCGCGCTGGCGCCTTGCACAGCGGGTCGTCTCAGGCGCTCACTTTGCCCGCTCCCCTTTGCTGAGCAGATTCCTGTTGTTTGTGGTGGCGGAAACCCTCGAGGGCCGCGAGGCAAAAATTACCGAACATCAAATCGGCGTGCAGGTCTTTGACCGGCGGTCGGGCTACAGCACAACCGAAGACAACATTGTCCGCAATTATGCGCGCCAACTGCGCAAGCGCCTCTCGGAACATTTTGCCGGCGAGGGAGCCACAGAACCCATGCGCATCGATATTCCCGTCGGCGGCTATGTTCCCGTCTTCGTTCCTCTTCCAGAAGCTGCTCCCGCCAGGGAAGCGCACCAGCTTCCCATACCCGTACGTATTCGCCAGGAGCCGGAGCCTCTGATCTGCGCATCTTGGACGCGCCGGCCGCGCCCAAATGGAACTGGAGACGCTGGTTCCTCCGCGCTTCGCTGTTAGCCGCGTACAGTGCGGCCATCGTTTCCCTCACGTGGTTCGCCGCGGCCCGAATACGCACGGCGCAACGGCTTGCCAAGCCAGCAGATCCGCTCTGGGCTGCTCTCTTCAGTGGCCCTGCGAATACCTACATCGTGCCAGCGGACGCAGGATTCAATCTAATAGAGGATCTGTCCCACCGTCCGTTGCCGCTTGCTGAGTACATTAAAGGAGGTTACCTCGACGTACCTCTTGCGGGAGTCGATGCGCACAGTGCCGGAGACCTGCGTTCCCAGCAGTTCACCAGCTTTGTCGACTTCCAGATTGTCGAATCGCTTGCCCGGCTTCCGGAGTACGATCCGCAGCGGACATTGCTCCGCTTCCCACGCGACCTGAGGCTCGACGATCTGAAGAAAAGCAACGCTATCCTCATCGGCTCGGTGGGCAGCAACCCCTGGGCGACAATCGCCGAGGGCAGCGCCAACTTTCGCATCGTCTATGGCCAGGAGATGCAGGGCGCAAGGATTATCAATGCTAACCCGCAACCCGGCGAAGCGGCATCCTATGCAAGCCACTGGAACGAGCCGGCGCACGAAACCTTTGCGCTCATTGCCTTTCTCCCCAACCTTGGCGGCACAGGCAATTTGTTGCTTCTTCAGGGTCTGGATGTGGCTGGAACGCAAGCAGCGGCTGAGACTCTCTTCCATCGGGGCGAGATCACGGCGGTTCTTCGGCGCGCGACCCGCCCGGACGGTTCACTTCGCCACTTCGAAATCCTGCTGCGCTCGACGAGTATTGAGTCAAACTCTACCGGGACACAGGTGATCGCCACCAGGATTTACTAGTTTCCCAAGACGCCGAGTTACGGCATTTTCGATTCAGCTCTTTACAGATACCGCGATGCTGAGTGGCTTTTCCTCAAGAAAAAGCCACCTTACACGATCTCGAAACGTCAACATCTGAATCGAAAATGCTCTAGTCTGTGGGCTAAACAGCGCGTGCTCCGCTCGGATGGTGCGGCGTCCATTGATAAACCAGACCGGCGAGCAGGGTTATTGCGACGTGAAGAATCGGCGGCCTGCATTATCGCTCCGCTCAGGTCGCTTGATTTGGCTTCGGACATTCCTTTAGCTGCTCGCTGTACAGGCGCCGTTCATCTCCTGCATTCTCAAGAATTTCTATCCGCTGCCGATAACCTGAGCTGATGCCGCGGCGCGCATGAGACTGCACCGAGAACAAGGCGGCTCTCTGCACAATTGATCCGGGCTGATCTTTGCAGCGAGTTCAGTGCTTCTCGTCCAGCCATACGGGTTGTTGGTGTGCTTCAAGGGCTGGATTTCCCCTTTCTCGTGGTCGAGCTGCAAACCGGATTGTGGAGGCAGGTATCGGTATATGCAAATTCATCGCAGAGTACGCTCGGCATTGCCGAGGCAATCCATTTTCTCGCAGCGAAGTGGGCACAGCTCAGGATGGTTTCACACACTCTCCGTGATTTGCCTGATTGCTTGCACTGGAGTTCCCGCTTGTTCCGGGCAGACACCGGATCTGACGCAGAAGAGCCTTGAAGACCTGATGAATATTGACGTGACCTCTGTCTCCAAGAAAGAGCAGAAGACCTCGCAGGTCGCTGCAGCCGTGTTTGTCATTACTCCGGAGGATATTCGCCGTTCCGGCGCGCTGAATATCCCCGATCTGCTGCGCATGGTTCCGGGCCTTGATGTTGCTCAGATGGATGGGGGCAAGTGGGCCATCAGCGCGCGCGGGTTTAACGGCCAATACTCCAACAAACTGCTGGTTCTGGTGGATGGCCGCACGGTGTATACGCCGACCTTTGCCGGAGTTTATTGGGATAGTCAGAACATTCCTTTGGACAGTATCGAGCGCATTGAGGTGATTCGCGGTCCCGGAGCAGCCGTTTGGGGCGCGAACGCGGTAAACGGCGTGATCAATATCATCACCAAGAGCGCTGATACAACGCAGGGCGGATCTCTTTCAGCGAGCAACGGAAACGCCATGATCGGGCCGGAGACGGTTCGCTATGGGGGCAAGGCGCGCGGCATAGGAGCCTATCGAGTTGACGCGGAAGGCTTCCACGTCGGCAGTAAACCTACGCCCACCGGCGCGAATGGTCAGGACGACTGGCGTCTGATCCATGGTGGATTCCGCACCGACACCACTCTTTCCGCGAAGGATTCGCTTCTCACCGAGGGCGAGGCTTACCAGGGTGATGCCGGCGAGATGGTCTTTGTTCCGGTATCCCTGTCGCCGCCGGAAAACGCCACTCTTGCTCTGCGGGACCGATACTCCGGATGGAACCTCTTCTCCCGATGGAGTCACAGTTTTTCGCCACAATCGGCAACGGTGCTTCAGGTCTACTTTGACCGCTTGACCCGTGGCGATCAGACCTACGGAATCGGCCAGAACACCTTGGATATTGATTTTCAGCACCATCTCGCCTGGGGCGCGCGGCAGGACATCGTCTGGGGAGGCGGCTACAGAATTAGCGCCGATGGCACAATCCAGACCCTGCGCATCACTTTCTGGCCGCAGGACAGCACTCGGCAGCTCTTCAGTTTATTTGCTCAGGATGAAATTGCTGTCCGTCCTGACCGTATTCTCCTAAGCATCGGAGCGAGGCTTGAGCACAACTACTACACCGGTTTCAATGTGGATCCCTCCGCTCGGCTGGTCTGGACCGCGGACAATAAGAATATGTTCTGGGCTGCGGTCTCGGTCGCGCATCGAACCCCCTCCCGCGTCGACTCCGATGTTCAGGCAAATATCGAGGTTCTTCCCGGTCCGCAAGGCCTTCCGCTGCTGGTTGGTTTCTTAGGCAATCCAAATGAAACGAATGAACGGTTGACCGCATTCGATGCAGGTTACAGAAATGCGTTGACCAGCAGTTTCTCCCTGGATACGGCGGCTTTCTATAACCACTATAGCCATTTGAATTCGGAGGAGCCGGGAGCGACGACCGTCGAGACGAATCCGCCGCCAACCCACCTGGACCTTCCCGTTGTCATCGGCAACGGACTGTACGGAGAGACGAACGGCGTTGAGTCTTCGCAAACTGGAAGGCTGCCAGAATCTGGACTCTGAGTCCCGGTTATGCGTTTTTGACGATGCATCTGCATACATACGCCAGCAGTCATGACACCACATCGGTCCCGATAACGGACGGCGGCTCGCCAGATCATCAGGCACAGTTGCGTTCCAGCGTTAGCTTACCCTGGAATGTCCATTGGAACGCGTCAGCATATTTTGTCAATCGCCTGCCCGCCGTGTCGATCCCTTCCTATACCCGTCTGGACACTGGATTGACCTGGCAGGCAGAAGGACATCTCTCTATCAATCTTGTGGGGCAAAATCTGTTACGAGACCGCCATCAGGAGTTCGCCGGAACCAATTCCTCGGTGCTGTCCGGGATGATGCAGCGAGACGCCTACGCCAAAATTGTCTGGTCATTCTGAGCGGGAGGTAGCATTTGCATCGCGCAACCAACATACCGGCTCGCCAGACCGCTTTCACGCGGGTTCGCGATGTTGTCTGGATAGGGGTGTGTTTCGGAATGGCCTTGCGCGTATCAGGAGCACCGCTGCCAGCCTACTCCCAGGCGGTCGCCGATGAGTACCAGGTCAAGGCGGCATTTTTATTCAACTTCGCCCAGTTTGTTGACTGGCCTGAGAGCGCCCTTGGCGTCAAAGAGAATTCAATCATTGTTTGTATCTTCGACGACGAGCCGCGACGTCAGGAACTGCAAAGCACCATCGAGGGCAAGGCCCTTGGAACTCGCGTATTTCATGTCCATCTGCTCAGCCATCAGCGGGATATCCAGGGTTGCAACATCCTCTTCCTCAGCCGGGATGAGGCATCGCACCAAACCGTCATTCTCACGCATTTAAGCGCCCTTCCCGTTCTCACCGTGGGCGAAACCGACAATTTTCTCGTTCAGGGCGGAATGATACGTTTCCGCATCGATCAAAATAAGACGCGCTTTGAAATTAACCTTGGAGCCGCCGATGCGGCGCATCTCAAAATCAGTTCCCGGCTGCTGCTTCTCGCTACCTCGGTGATGCGCGGCAACGGGACGGATCGGGCGAGGTGAAGCGATGCATATCAACGACCTCCCTATCCGATTCAAACTGGCAATCCTGATCCTCACCGCCAGTGTACTTGCGGTTTTGCTTGCTTCGCTCGGATTCGTAATCTACGAATATCAGAGCTATCGAGCCAGCGCGGTCCGCGAGCTAACCGCGCTGGCCGATACCCTCGGCGCAAATACTGCGGCCTCGCTGGCCTTCAGTGATCAGGCAACCGCGAAAGAGATGCTCGGCGCACTTGCCACTGAGCCCCATGTCCTCGTCGCCTGCCTCTATGACAGCCACGGGCATCTCTTTGCTGAGTACCGCAGTTCAAGCTCAGCTCCGGCGCTCAAGACCCCGCAGTTGCGCCCGGACGGTGCTTACTTTGATAACGGCTCTCTCACTCTCTTCCGCGGTGTCACTCTCAACGGGGAGCGCAGCGGCTCCATTGCATTGATCTTCGATCTGCACGATTTCAGCTCCCGGCTTGTCGAATACGCGAAGATCGCGCTGCTGGTCCTTCTCGTATCCGTCCTTGCGACGTTTCTGATTTCGCTGCGGCTGGCACGCTTCATCGGAGATCCATTGATTCAGCTGGCTGCTGTTGCGCGCCAGATTTCCATCAACAAGGATTACTCGGTCCGCGCTCAAATCAGATCCGGCGGAGAAACCGGCTTGCTCGTCGACTCCTTCAACGAAATGCTCTCGCAGATCGAATCGCGCGAACAGGCTCTGAACAATGCCCTCAGTTCCCTCCAGGAGAGCCAGGAGCGCTATGCCCTTGCCGCGGAAGGAGCAAACGACGGCCTGTGGGACTGGAATCTTATCACCAACGAGATATATTTTTCTCCGCGCTGGAGCCTGATGCTTGGCTACTCGGAGAGCGAACGCTGGACCACGCCGCATGAATGGTTCAGCCACATTCATGCCGATGACTGCGCGCGAGTTCGAGCGGAGATTGCCGCTCACTGCGAGAACAAAACTCAGGAATTTGTGAGCGAATACAGAATGTCGCACAAATCCGGCGGCTATATCTGGACGCTGAGCCGCGGCATCGCCATCCGCGACAGCGCCGGGAAAGCGGTCCGGATGGCTGGTTCGCAGACAGATGTCACCGAAGGAAAAATCGCCGACCCGCTCACGAGCATTCCAAACCGTCTCTATTTTATGGATCGTCTGGAATCCGCAATTGAGACCTCACGCCGGCATGGCGGGCAATTCGCAGTTATGTTCATCGACCTAGATGGCTTCAAACTGGTCAATGACAGCCTGGGGCATGCCGCCGGCGATGAGCTGCTGATCGATGTCGCAGGGCGGTTGCGCGCCAGTATCCGCTCGAGCGTGCGTCAGGATGGACCGGGGCAAACTGTCGTAGCGC
This sequence comes from uncultured Acidobacteriaceae bacterium, assembly GCA_963713645.1. Classification (GTDB taxonomy): domain Bacteria; phylum Acidobacteriota; class Terriglobia; order Terriglobales; family Acidobacteriaceae; genus Telmatobacter. The sequence continues at coordinate 226,719 of CAVQMQ010000033.1, forward strand.
GTATCGGCGGGGATGAATTCGCCATCCTCCTCAGCCATGTTCATCAGGAGAACGATGCCTCCACTGTTGCAAGCCGTATTCTTGACCGGATTGGCGAACCGTTTCATATCGATGGGCGGCGCATGTTCGTCTCTGCCAGCATCGGCATCGCTCTCAGCCCCACTGGCGACACCCCTGAAGATCTCCTGCGCAATGCCGACACCGCCATGTATCACGCCAAAACCAGCGGCAAGGCGCGCTATGAATTCTTCAACGACGGATTGCGCGAGCAAGCCGTCACCCGCTTCGAAACAGAGACCGGATTGCGCAAAGCCATCGATGAAAACCAGCTCGTCGTCTATTACCAGCCAATCGTCTCGCTCAGCGACAACCGGATCGTTGGCTTCGAGGCGCTGGTTCGCTGGATGCACCCCGAGCGCGGGCTTGTTCCTCCGGGTGAGTTCATTCCTGTCGCCGAGACAACCGACCTCATTGTCCTGCTCGACCGTTGGGTTTTGAACGAGTCTTGCCGGCAGATGGCCGAATGGCAGAGAAGCTACGCTCCGGATCCGCCGCTGATGATCAGTGTCAATATATCGGCGCGTCAGTTCAGCGACTCCCGCCTGGCCGAGTATGTTGAGCTGGCGCTGGCTGAAAGCGGGCTGAATCACTCCTCCCTCGCGCTGGAGTTGACCGAAAGCTCGATCATGGGAGATACCGAGCAGGCGGTATTGACTCTGGAACGCCTGAATGAGATGGGAATTCGGCTGGAAATCGACGACTTCGGAACCGGCTACTCCTCACTCAGTTATCTGCAGCGTCTGCCCTTCGATATTCTCAAAATTGATCGCTCCTTCGTGTGCGAGCTGACCGCTGGCAGCGGCAGCATGGACATTGTCAGGGCAATCCTGGAACTAGCCCGCTCCTTCCGCCTTGAGGTCATTGCTGAAGGGGTCGAGACGGAAGAGCAACTACGCAACCTGCGCAACCTGGGCTGTAACCACATTCAGGGCTTTCTCTATTCAAAACCTCTGGATGCGTCAGCCGCGGAGCGGCTCTACCGCGAAACGCGCGAGCTTGGCATCTTCGTGCGGGACGCCGTTCAGGTTCCCGTCGGTAAACGCGGAGCCTGAGAATCAATTCTTCTGCTCCGCCATCTCTGGGCACATCGCGTCCTGGTCCTCAAACCGACCGTGATCGCGGTCATCAATCTGGATCAGCTCACCGTGGCACTCCCCACGCAGCTGCGGTTGGTGAACAGTACTCAAAAAATCATTGCTGTACCCGGAGCTGTGCCCGATGACCATATCAAGGCGTAAGTATGGCGACTAGCCTTCCTGCCGGAAGCCCGGAATCAATCGTGAAGTTGTTTAATTTTCAGTATTTATCTATCTGCATTCTGGTGGGCCCGGAGGGATTTGAACCCCCAACCAAGGGATTATGAGTCTGGCCATAACACTGTAAACCATTGATAATTAATAGGAAAGGACCGTAATCAAGAGAATGCCTAAGTAATTGAGCGACCGTAATTTAATGCAATCTTTCGCAATCGAGCAAAGCTGACGAGTGTACCGCTACTGTACCTCAGAATATGCAGGCACTCAGTACAAAATGATTCTGCTCTGCTGGAGAACTGGCCGATGCCGTACACCGCATGGATCACTTCATGGTTTTTTCGAGCGATCACTAAGTAAGGGAGAGCGACCGATAGCGGCTCTTGGGTTCTTCAGTTTAGGCGGGTCCGATATTCCCTTGAATACCTGACCTGCCGGCCAGTCGCCAGATGCATACACAAGATGATCCCTGAGTCCCAAGATACCTTCCTGCCAGGCCAGGAGCATTCGCTTGCCAAGGTCTCGGAAGGCAGGAAGTTTCCGCATCTTCTCGTGGACCAGCGGCACAACCTCGGCAATCGCGTCGCTTATGGAGTCAACGAGTAAGGCTTGTTCCCTTGCAGGGATTCCAAATGTACCGGCGATGAATTTCGCCAGGTTCTTTCCCGGCATCCACGTTTTCTTGCCCAGAAAGCTGATCCCCGGCGGATTGTGCTGATAGCCTGCATAGACGCTAGTTGTCAGAAAATCATAGGCTGGCGAAAGTTGCGCGTCTCGACGCGAGGTGTACAACAGCGCCAGATTCTTGGCATGGCAATCCGCGTTGCGCAGCGCATACGTCAGCAACAATACCGTCGCAAGACGCCGGAAGGTTTCATACTGGCGCTCGCCAGGTACATGATCCCGCACGGCTCGCGCGATGCGTTCCCAGGTCGTCTCATACTTTGCAGCAGGCCGCAACCCGAGCAATGCGCAGAAATCCTCCATGCCCCAATGGAGCTGCCCTTGCTCATCCACGTCGAAGCGGTACACAACCAGCGCATTTCCGTCTTGCGATACCTCCGTTTTGGCGCTGGGCAATACCCTTGCCACTACTTGCATACAGAGGTGCTCGTTGAGTGCGGCAAATGGCAGCCTACTCGACGAGCCTTTGATGAGGTGCTTCCGAGTGAGAAGAGAAATTTTTCGATGAGGTTGAAACTGCTTGGCAACACTTGCACGCGTCTCCGTATCCATGAACTTCGGCAAAACACCCGAGACGCCACTGGCGGCGTGTTGGCGAACGAGCTCCGCAAAGGCCTCTTCGGAGTTATCGCCGCGCAGCAACTCGGCGACTTCAACTGGCCTGGCCGGTTCGTCCAGCACGGCCCCTGGAGCAGCCACTTGCACACGCCCTACCATGTTGCGGCCGATGACCGAGAGCAGCGCAATGGGATCGGCTCCAATGTGCGGCCCAAACTGTTCCTGCAATATCTGCAAGAGATAACCCTCCGGCAGATTCATTTGAAAGACCGGATGCAGTGGATCGTCCCAAACCCAGGACTCGGTTCGCACCGGCATAGTGAGGGAGACAAAGTTATCGGTTGCGACATCCGGTCGATACGTGAGCACACTTTTGAAGTCGCCAACCGGCTCCAGCACTGCGACTTCCCGGCCGAGAACGTAGACCGAGAGCTTCATACGCCACCGCGCTCCCGCCGCAATTCATCGAGAGAGCCGGATGCGTCCACCTCAGTGAAGGTCATCTCCAAGCCCAAAGCCGCCAGAACCGCAAGCAGCTTGCGGGCACCAAACTCCGTCACTCGTCCACCTTCAAACCGGGCAACCAATTCGCGTGTGATTCCAGCTTGGCAGCCAAGCTCTACCTGCGTCAGATGGCGCTCTTTTCGTCGGGCTGCAACTTCTTCGCCGAGCTGAGATAGACTTTTCATAAAGTGAAGTATACATCACTAAATTAGTGATTAATGCTAAATATATGATTTATACATCACAAAAATGTGCCCGATTATCAATGCCTCTCCATCATAGACGGATAATAAACTCGATTTGAACACGGCCATTCTAGAGGGATTATTTGAGACGGCCCTTGGCAATCAGCCTCGGTGGCAGGCGGTTTAGCCTCTAGAGCAAAACCCGAAAGACAGCAAGACAAGAACGCCCCGTCTCCGGGGCGTTCAAAGGTCGCTCATTGAGCGGAGCCTTACGACGAAAGCTTACTAAGAATAGCCGGGCAATCGCCGCTCAAGTACACTAAGATACTTCTATCCTTTGTGGGATCACTGCGTCAAGGCGGAATTAGATGCCCTCTACCCTGGAACCTAAGCAGAAGTATATCCTCGGTCTCGACCTTGGTTCGGCCTCATTGGGATGGGCGCTGATCGCTCTGGATAGTGCCGACGATCCAGTTTCACTGATTCGTGCCGGGGTTCGTATCTTTGAACCGGGGGTTGACGGTACGTCGATGGAGATCGAACAGGGCAAAGACCAGTCGAAAGCAGTGGAGAGGCGAACAGCTCGTTTGCACAGGCGCCAACTCCGCCGACGCGCTGCCCGCCAGAGAGATTTATTCCGCCTTCTCCAACGACACTCTTTGTTGCCAGCTCCAGAGACGCTGAGCGGATCGCCAGAAGAACAGCGGCATTCGATTCTCAATGAACTCGATCAACAGCTCACCCATAAATGGAAAGCCGCATTTCCGCCCAATCGTTTCGCTCAGCTTCCCTTGTACTACCTTCGCAAAAAGGCGCTTGACAACCCATTGGAAGCCCACGAGATCGGGCGGATATTGTTTCATCTGATTCAGCGGCGCGGCTTTCTATCGAATCGCCGGGAGAGTAAGCAAAATCCGGAACAGAAGAAAGAATTAGGACTGGTCAAGACCGAAATTCATAGCCTGGAACAAGAGATCCTGGAAGCTGGCGCACGAACCCTGGGTGAGTTTTTCGCCGGGTTGAACCCGCACGCTCAAAAGGTACGCCGTCGCTGGACCTCGCGAAAGATGTTCCAAGATGAATTCAAGCAAATCTGGGAAGCTCAAGCAATTCACCACCCCGATTTATTGACGCCGGAACTGCATGACAAGATTGCTCACCTTCTTTTCTTCCAAAGGCCAATTGCAGCGCAGTCACACTTAATCGGCAAATGTGAGTTAGAACCCGGAAAGCAGCGAGCGCCGTGGGCCGCAATGGAAGCCCAGCGGTTCCGGATTTTGCAAAAGGTGAACGACCTGAGGTTGATCAACCCAGGAAGTTTGATTTCTGACCCACTAACCGAGGAGGAGCGTCAGCGACTTTACGACCTTCTGGATCGTGAAGGGGACCAGACATTCAAAGCGATTAAGAAGTACCTCTCCTTCCCTTCTGAGGTGCAATTCAATCTTGAAAAGGGGGACGAAAAACGTCTTCGCGGAAATCGAACGCAGGCGGCCATGCGGAAGGTATTTGGTGACCGCTGGAATGCCTTCAGCGATGGAAAGCAGCATCAGATCATCGAGAATTGGAGAAACAGCGAGTCTGATGAGGTATTGATCCGCGAGGCAGTCGAACAGTGGTCATTGGACGATGCCGCCGCAACTCTGTTGTCAGAGCAGATTCCAGAGCCTGGCTACTGTGCCGTCTCGCTGACTGCAATCTCCAAGCTTCTCCCTTTGATGCAGTGCGGTAAGTCTTTCAAAGAGGCGGAAACGGAAGTCTACGGCGCTCGTTTTTCTGGCGGAGTGGTATTCGACACCCTGCCAGAAGTGCATAAGCAGCTTGAGTCGTTGCGCAACCCAGCCGTCGAGCGCGCCCTCACTGAGTTGCGCAAAGTCGTGAACGCCATCGTGCGTGAATATGGGAAGCCTCATGAGATTCGGATTGAGCTTGCACGCGAACTAAAGAAGCCTCGACAAGAGCGAGTTGAAGCAAGCAAGAAAAATAGAACTCGCCAAAGGGAGCGCGAGGACATCACCGTCAAGATTCTGCGCGAATGCGGCCTATCGAATCCCTCCAGAAGGGACATTGAAAAAGCACTTCTTTATGAGGAATGCGCTGGCATCTGTCCCTACACAGGCAAGCACATTCCTTTTTCAAATCTCTTTGACAACTCGGAGTTCGACGTAGAGCACATCATTCCTCGCAGCCGCTACCCGGACGATTCGTTCCAGAATAAAACCCTCTGCTACCTGCCTGAAAATCGCGACGTAAAAAAGGGGCAGACGCCCTGGGAAGCATACGGGAAAGATGAGCAGCGTTGGGCCGAGATCATGACTCGCGTTGGCGGTTGGAAAAACAGAGGAAAACTGGCGCGGTTTTCAATTCAAACCGAGGAGGCTCTTGGCGAGTTCAGCGCACGCCAAATGAACGATACGCGCTATGCGAGCGTCCTGGCGGCACGCTTTCTCGGATCCCTCTACGGCGGCCGCGATATGGTCGATGGAGAGAAAGTGCGCCAGGTGATCTTCGCATCCAGCGGCGCGGCTACGGCTACTCTGCGCAGTTCGTGGGGACTGGAAGCGATCTTGCGTGAGATCGTGCTGACCGAACCCGGTGAGTCCCGCGGCAAGCCGCGCACCGATCATCGTCATCATGCAATTGACGCAATAACGATCGCTCTTACCCGTCCAAAAGTCATTCAGTCGATGGCACAGACAGCGTCAATGGAGCCTTGGCAAAGAGACTCGCGAGCCTGGCGCAAGATCGAATCACCTTGGCGGGACTTCGTTCCATCGATCCGCCCTCATATCGAGCAGATGCTTGTTTCGCATCGGCCGGAACACAAGATGAGTGGTGAGCTACATAAGGGAACGAATTATTCGGCACCCTATAATTACAAGGGAAAACCCACGGTTCATACAAGGTGTGCATTGTCGGCGTTGTCTGCTGCCGATATTGCAGATGACGAAGTAATCGTTGATCCTGCTGTTCGGGATGCCGTTCGCCGGAAACTGGAAGAACTCGGGGGAAATCCAAAGCTATTTGACCGGCCTGAAAATGCGCCGGGCCTCGCCGCCCGAGATGGACGCCTCGTACCCATTCGCAAGGTACGCATCCGTGAGACCAAGAATCCGCTCAAGGTCGGCAGGGGTGTTCGGGAGCGCTTTGTTGCCTCGGCGGGCATACATCATATTGCACTGTTCGTCGGCCGCGACGAAAAACGACGGGAGAAATGGGATAGTTGCGTCGTTCAGATAACTGAGGCCTTTGATCGCTGTCGGAAAGGACTTCCGGTCGTCGCCCATGAACTCGCCGATTTGACAGACGCTGAATTCATTTTTTCGCTGATGAAAGACGATACGATAGAGGTTACTGATCCGAATGGAACTTATATCTTGCGCGTTAAAAAATTCAGTGATAACAAACAAATGTGGTTTGTTCCTGTGAATGATGCTCATGATGATGCTCTGCAGAAGAAACTCGGCATAACCTGGTCAAAAACGCCGAATTCATTGAAAGAGCTTCGTCCCCGGAAAGTTGTCGTCGATCTGCTGGGAAAGGTGCATCCGGCCAATGATTGATCGCATTATTGAAATCGCTAATCCGGCACGGTTGAGCGTTCGCGATTCGCAGCTCGTCATAGAGCGAGCGCAGACAGAGCAGCTTTCGCTTCCCTTCACTACGCCAATTAGCGAGATTGCCGTTTTGCTTCTTGCGCATCCTCAGATCATTCTTTCGCAGGCGGTCCTCTCCAGGATTGCTGAGGTTGGCGGGTCGGTCGTTACTATCGACGGGAAATTCCTCCCCGCGTCAATGCAACTGCCGGTGCAGGCGCATTTCCTCCAGACAGAGCGATTTGCCAAACAGATGCAGCTCACTCTCCCGACACGGAAGCGGCTATGGCAGAAAATTGTTCGCGCCAAAATCCGGGCACAAGGGGAATTGCTGAAAGAACTTCGCGGCACAGATGGCGGGTTAATTGCGATGGCGGTGCGAGTTCGTTCAGACGACTCGGGCAATCTGGAAGCTCAGGCGGCAAGACGATATTGGGCACAGGTATTTGATGACCCGAAATTTCGTCGAGGGGCGGAGGAACCAAGACAGAATCGTCATCTTGATTACGGATACACAGTTCTCAGGGCCGCAGTGGCTCGTGCGCTTTGTGCGGCGGGGCTGCATCCATCCATCGGCCTACGCCATAAGAATCGCTATGATGCTTTTTGCCTGGCTGCGGATGTCATGGAGCCATTCCGGCCTCTCATTGATCGCCGTGTATCCCAATGGATTGCAGATCACAACCCGGCGGACCCTCTGGATACAACGGCTAAATCCTGGTTGATAGGCGCAACCACTTCGCGCTATGTTTTTGAGCGCGAGGAGCGCTCACTCTTCGATATTCTATTGCGAACTGCGAACTCCCTGGCGAAATGCGTTACCGGGGAATCCCGCGAGATCACGATTCCTTCACTACTAGAACCATGCCCCGAGCCTGAATCACGCCGGAAGGGTCCACAGAGCGTAAGATTGCAAGAACGGATTGAGACAGTTGGCTGACGAGGTGGATTTGAAGGTGATTCTTGGGGATGCTGAGTTGATCACTCATGAAAGGATTGCTTCTTTCAGCGTACCGGTCTTTGTGGCTCATTGCCATGTTCGACCTGCCGGTAGAAACGCCGGCGAATAAGCGCGATTACACGCGCTTCCGGAAAGCCCTGCTCAAAGACGGGTTTATGATGCTCCAATTCTCTGTCTATGCGCGCTACTTGCCGAGTGAAGAGGCTGCGGACGCACACCGAAACACAATCCGCTCAGTGATTCCGCCTTTGGGGCAAGTGCGGCTAATGACAGTTACAGATCATCAGTTTGGAAGGATGGAGGTTTTTTATGGTAAAAAACCGCGAGAACCGGAAGAGATCCCAGAGCAAATTCTCCTTTTCTAGAGAGAAAAGCCGCGCCAACTTGCTGCTTTTCAGCAAGTTCGGTGCGGCCTAGATCATTTTCACAGATAGTGTAGATTAGATGCAGGCGATTCTCTGGCGACGCGAACGCTATGGCGCGAGCCTTCGATGATGATTTGCGGCGGAAGTTTCTGGCCGCGTATGACCGTGGCACGGACGGTCTGAAGACGGTTGCGCTCTATTTTGGAGTCAGCCATGGATGGGCGCGCAAGGTGGTGGGCCAGCGGCAGCGAACCGGTCAAGCCGAGCGTGTTCGTCACCGGCCTGGGCCGGCCAGTCGCATGACGCCGAAGGTGACGGCCTATATCGAGGCGCAGGTGGGACGGCAAGCCGATCTCACGCTGGCCGAACTGCAACGTCTGCTGCTGGTCGAGCGCCAAGTGAAGGTCAGCATCGGACGCTTGTGGGCGGTGCTGCGTACGCTGGACTTGCGTCTGAAAAAAAGTCGATCCACGCCGCCGAGCGCGACACCGAAGCCAACCGGCAGCGCCGTGCCGCCTACCTCGAACGGATCGGCCAGATCGCGCCGGAAAGGCTGATTTATCTGGATGAAAGCGGTGTTTCGACCCAGATGACGCGCCGCTGTGGACGGATTCGCGGCTCAGCACGGCTGCGCGAAGCCGTCCCCGCAGGCGGCTGGAAGACGTTGACCGTGCTCGGCGCGTTGAGCACACAGGGCATCGTTGCCGCCATGACGGTTGAGGCCGCCACGGACCGTGAAGTCTTCCTTACCTACCTCGACGAGGTGTTGTGTCCCAAGCTCAAGCCGGGCGACGTGGTGGTGATGGACAACCTCTCCACCCATCTGGTGGAGGAGGTCCGCGAGAGGATCGAGACCGCGCAGGCAGAATTACTTTACCTGCCGCCCTACTCGCCGGATCTGAATCCCATCGAAAAGGCTTGGTCCAAACTCAAACAGCTCATGGGAGCAAGTAAAGCCCGGTCCGTCAAAGCTCTCGACCAAGCCATCGAAACTCTTCTCCCCCAAATCACCGCCGACAACGCTCAGGCATGGTTCAGGCTCCGATTTGGAAAGCCACAATAACTATGAAAATGATCTAGTGTACTTGAGCGGTGAATCCCGGCCATCCCCAGCCGTTTTGCTCATGGGAATAAGAACCATTCAAGTGTACTTGAGCGGTGAATCCCGGCCATCCCCAGCTCGACGCGGTACTTACCGCCGAAGACCTGAGTGTACTTGAGCGGTGAATCCCGGCCATCCCCAGCTCGACGCGGTACTTACCGCCGAAGACCTGAGTGTACTTGAGCGGTGAATCCCGGCCATCCCCAGCAACTCCTCACCAAGCATCATTACGCTGTGCAGTGTACTTGAGCGGTGAATCCCGGCCATCCCCAGCGGCTGTGAGCGTGACTCGTTGCACGTTGCCAGTGTACTTGAGCGGTGAATCCCGGCCATCCCCAGCAACCCCTTGAGCTTCCCCTCCCAATATTTTAGTGTACTTGAGCGGTGAATCCCGGCCATCCCCAGCAGCTCATGCTCACGGGGGAATCTTCGCTCAGTGTACTTGAGCGGTGAATCCCGGCCATCCCCAGCCGTAAAAACCCTTCAGGCAATCATCTCGTGCTCTTCTGCCATTTCAACAAATCAGATGTCTGCTTTCATCAACCGTGTGGGAGATTGCCTGAAGGGTTTTTACCGCTAAGAATGAAACCCAAAGAACTTTTTATGCCAAATTCCCACCTTTCGGGATCAGTGCAATCCAGCCGCCACCGCGACCGGAGAATGAAACGAACGAGGAGATATGAGCCAACGTGGGTGAGTGCCTACGCCAGCTCATCTTCGATTCCGAAGCCGCGCCAGCTACTTTGTCACCGCGGCTTTCTGCGCCGCCCAACGTTTCTTGACTGCATCAGCGATACGCTTCCTTGCGTCCGCTGAGAGTTTCCTCTTCTTCTTGGCAGGCTTCACCGCGGTGGACGCTACAGCCTTCGTGACCGCTGCCACTACCTTCTTTGGCCTGACCGGTTTTCGCTTTCCTGCCGGTGCGGCTCCACTGCTCAGTGGAGCACGCGCAGTTGCAACTTTGCGATCTCACTGTCTAACGATGCCAACATATCTGAAATTGCTGTGTACAAACTGGCCTTGATTTCGTGACCCAGTGAACGACGGTTGGAGGTCGCTTTAACCGCCCCGCTGGGCAGGCAGCTCGTGCGGGATCGACTACCCGCAATGCGTAGGAGATATTCACAATTCCGCTGTGATGTTCTCGATTTTCCCACGCATAAGCGGTGTATCTGTTCACGCATAAGCGGTGTATCTTCGGCAGATTTTCACGCATATCCGGTGTACATTTGCGCATAAACGGTGTACGGATCGCTTGCATTATTTTGATTACAAACAACTTCTATCTCGCCCTGTAATACCTGTATTTGAACCTATATGGATAACCTGTAGTAGCGCCCTTGCTCTGTGGAAATGTGCAGGTGCGCAACGAGACAAGACGAGAACCTCCGCCCCCTCAGCGGGGGAAAGGGCGCTACGCGCCACCGATGACTAGCGCAGAACTTTGGGGATGTGCGGATCTGAAGGGCGAAGCAGTAGGCCATTCTCATGGTCTTCTATCTTCAATTCGGGGTAGACCATGACTATTCTTCGGAACGCTTCGACCGCTTTTGCTCGAAAGCAGGCACGGCCTTGCGGTGTATCGGCGTACCCGGCTCCGAAGCTCCGGCGCAGCGACTCCCAGGTAATCAGCGTGGGTCGCGAGAGGTAGCTGACCCGGCGTGTCGCCCAGGCGTAGAGGTCGAGCGCCAGAGGCGACCGCTTGAGAGCTTTGACGGCTCTCAGGTCGAGCGGGACGGGAGCGGCTAACAGCTGCTCGAAAAAGTTCGCGGTAAGAGTTACAGAGGACTTTGTTGACCTTCGAGTTTCCAGCCTTTGTGGAGTCCACCAGAAATTAAACCGCTCTGCGAGGAGAAGATTTTCGCCTGCGGAGTGATGCTGATCACCGTGATCTAGCGACCAACGAGTCGAGATTGCGGAACCGACCAGGCGCTGCATCTGGTTGCGGAAGCGAGGGACGGTCCCCCAGTGGCCGCCAGTCGCTTGGAGTCCAAGTTGCGCCATAAAGCTCGAAAGCGAGGAGCCGAGTTCCAGTTCTCGATTTGCGGTTCGGACGGCTTCTGTAGTTATCCAAATCAGAATCAGACGTGGATAGCTGCCATAGGGCAGCCCAAAGCCCGCAACATCGGAGATGCGGAGGGTGATATTGCCATCTGTGCGAACGTATTGAGTGCCGGTTTGCTCCCTATGCGGAAGGGTAGTTTGGACCAGGAACTTTGCCATGAAGCCGAGCGCGCCGGCATCGACGGCACTCTCGGTGGGAATTGTTGGCGCGATGGACAGCAGGGGATATGGTTGCCTGGACGCAATGGAACCTTTTCGCGAATGCGCTGACAAGCCAGCCGCGTTGAACCGCGGAGCTGAAGCCCGCTTATCGGCAGCCGGAATCGAATTCAGCCCGAGAATCGCGCTTACGGATGTGAGTTCGGAACTCACCCGTCGCTTTACCGGATTCCAAGCACGCTGGCAACTTCGGCTGTGCGGAAGTAGACGCGGCGACCAAGTCTCAAGCGGGTTGCGTTGATCTTTCTGACCCACTCCCCTGAAGACCGCAGCGTGATGCGTAAGCCGTCCGGGGAACGGTCAAGGAGTGCCGCCAATTGGTTGATGCTGAGCAACGGTCCGTACTGCTTTGTGAGAGTCTCTTCCGCAGTCGTCGTCATGATTTCCCAATTCCTTTCTGTGCTGTCAGTGTCGTTCCCAAAATGCAATTGCACACAAAGCGGAAGTTCTTTCGAGTTTCTATAATTGAGTAGTACATTTCAATAGACGCGCCTCGTTTTCTTTTGGTTTGCCCAGACAATCATTATTTTGCATTATCCCTGATTTTTTCATCGTCGGAGTGCCTTCCATGGGACTTCGTGTCGAGAATGCTGCCGAATCAGGTTTGGGGCCGTTGGCGAAGTTCAGCAAGGCTACAACTCTTGCATATCCACATTCATAACTTCTTGCCGTTTCAGTGAGGGCTCCTGCCCTACGCTCCGGGCGCGCCGCAGTGAAAAACGGCGCGTCTTGCGCTACCCCTCTAGCGGACCTGTCTCCTGTCCGCAACTCCTACCCTTGCCGAAAAGCAACAGCAAAAACCTTTCCTAAGGGGTCTCTGCCCTCTCGCGCCCGCAAGGGGTTTCCCCAGTCTTCCGCACTGCGCTGCGCTCCGTTTGTGCAGACCAAGGGGCTTTCCACTCTCGCTGCGCTCCGTTGCAAGCCCTGGGTGATTCCCCTCCCCTTGCAGTTGCTACCCCCGCAGGCGTGGGCCTGGGCCAAGGCGTTGTTGTGTGAACAACAACAGCACGGCCATTCAAAAGCAAAGACAAAGGAGAAGCACCCATGAGCAGCGCAGCAGTCACCGTCAACAACCCCGTCCAGTCGTCCACCTACCAACCTAAACAGCAGCAGCGCCAGACTGCAAAAGATGAGATTGCCGAGAACGTGAAAGCACTCATTGCCCAGCTTGAGGCGGGCAAGAGCGATGCACTGACCGCGTACCTTGACGCAATGGCCCGGTTCCACAACTACAGCTTCGGAAACATTCTGGCCATTGCGCGCCAAAAGCCGACGGCAACCAACGTAGCCGGAATGTACACATGGAATCAGCTTGGACGCCACGTGAGGAAGGGCGAGAAAGGCATCCAGATTCTTGCGCCCATGATCGGCGTTCGCAGCAGGAAGCAGGAGGAAGCAGAGGGCGAGCAGGATGGAGCCGGGAAGAGCGCCCCTGTTTTAGTTGGCTTTCGCGCCGTTTACGTCTTCGATGTTTCGCAGACTGGAGGAGCCGAGCTTCCCGCACCTGCCACTGTCAGCGGTGAAGCAGGAGCGCATCTTGACCGTCTCATCGACTTCGTACAGCAGCAGGGCATCGAGCTTGAATACAACGAACGTATTGCGCCAGCACTTGGCGCAAGCTATGGCGGCAAGATCGTACTTTTGCCGGGGCAGTCGAAGGCGGAAACTTTCGCAACTTTAGTCCATGAGTTAGGCCACGAAATGTTGCACAGGGCCGACCGACGCACAGCGATAACCAAAGTTGTGCGGGAGACCGAAGCCGAGGCCATCGCCTTCATTGTGGGTAAAGCCATCGGACTCCAGATCAGCACCGCTTCCGCCGATTACATCCAGCTTTACCACGGCAACGCGGCATTGCTGGCGGAAAGTCTTGAAGTCATTCAGCGCACATCCGCTGTAATTCTCGCCGCAGTTCAAACAGAGGACGCGGCAGAGGAGAGCGAAGCCGTATCGGAGGTGGCCTAGTGAGGACCATTCTCCAAATCCTCGAAAGGGCGGGAGGCTATCGCAGCGACCTTTATCTGCGGATCGAGAACCCGCCCTATATGGCCCTCGTGATCGAAGCCACGCCGGAACCCGGCCCGCTTGGAGTTCAGGCAATTTCCGTCGCGCATTACGGCGAACAGAACGGCGACCTGATGCGCGACCCGGAGATGTGCTTCGAGTTATCCAATCCGCTTGGTATGGGTTGGATTCTCGCACCGTACTACTTTCGCAACGACTACATGGGAGTGGAGCAGTACTCCCGCAACCGTGAAGGCGAGAACTATGTCTTCGTCCCCGGCCTCTTGCGAGAGCATGAGAGCTTTGCCCGCACATGGGACAAGAACCTACGCGCACAGGGATTTCTTGAAGCCTTTGAGCGCAGCCGCAACCAATAACCCGCAACGATTTGGGCGGGCACTTGCGGCCCGCCCACGCACTCACGCAGGACAACATCAAAGGAGAATCTTCAATGACCGTCGAAGTTCAATTGCAATCTGAATACCGCGACCTCCCACTGTCCACCCTGATAGAGTCGAAGACCAACCCACGCCGTTTCTTTGACCCAACCGCATTGAATGAGTTGGCCGAATCCATTCGCACTCAGGGATTGTTTATGCCGTTGCTGGTACGACCTTTGACCGAGCGCAGCTTCGAGATTGTTACCGGAGCCAGACGCTATCGCGCTGCCCAGCTTGCCGAGGTAGAAACCGTACCCGTCCGTATTGTCAACCTTACCGATGCCGAGGCGCTTGAGGCGCAACTCATCGAAAACCTGCAACGCCGCGACGTTCACCCGCTGGAGGAGGCGCAGGGATTCCGCGCCCTGCTCAATCTTGACGAGCCGAAATATTCCATTGAGCAGATCGCAGCCAAGACCGGCAAGTCCCCGGCCTATTGCGCCCAGCGTGTCAAGCTGACCGAACTCACAGCCGCCGTCACGGAAGCTTTTGCTAAGGACGAAATCGGCGTGGGCCACGCCCTGTTATTGGCCAAGCTACAGCCCGCTGAGCAGGAAGAGGCCCTCTCTGCTTGCTTCCGCGAGGATTGGAACGGCGGCAAGGGCAAGGCCAAACGCATCTTGCTCCCCGTCCGCCATCTCCATCAATGGATAGAGCAAAACATTTTGCTCATTCTCAAAGACGCGCCGTTCTCAAAGACCGACCCCAACGTCAACCCCGCCGCCGGAGCCTGTGTAGATTGCCCCAAGCGCACCGGCGGCAACGCGCTCCTTTTCGCCGACATTGCAGAGGACGCTTGCACCGACCCGGCTTGCTACCAGTCCAAGCTGGACGGATTTGTAGCGCAGACCATCGCGGCAAAGCCCAAGCTGGTTCAAATCTCTTCGGCCTATGCGCCGACCACAACCACCGAAGGCGGCAGCGCGGCCCTGCCCCGCAACAAGTACGTGGAGATCAAGCCGCAAGGCACCGATGTGAAGAAGCACAAGGATTGGCCGGAGTATCAGACCTGCAAATCCATGACCGAAGCGATTGTCACCGAGGGCACAGACAAAGGCGAGCTTCGCAAAATCTGTGCTAACCCGGAATGCCCCGTCCACCATCCGAAGAAGCAGCGGCCAGCCGGAGATGAGCGCATCAAGGCCGAGCAGCAAAAGCAGCGCCGCGAAGAGGCGCTTGCCAACACCGTTGGCTTGCGCGTCCTTTCCGCCATCGTCGCAGCCGTGCCGGTACGCCTCACCAAGCGCGACCTGATTTTTATTGTCGAGCGGCTATTGCCACAGTTGGACGAGCGGCGGCTTGAGGTTCTCGCCCGGAATCGCGGCATCAAGAAGGCGCAAGGCACCGACTCCGTGGGGAGACTGATCGGCGCTTATGTCCGCAAGGCCGAGGAAGGCGAACTCGGACAGCTTTTGGTTGAGACCGTCATTCTCCACTCAGCCCGGACGCAACAGGAAACCGCCAAGGCGCTCAAAGACGCCGCCCAGCACTACAAAGTGGATACGGACGCTATCGCAACGAAAGTCAAAGCGGAGTTTGCCGCGAAGGAAAAGACGCAAGCCGCCAAGAAGACGGCCGCGAAGGCCCAGCCAAAACCAGCCACGCGGCCAACACCAGCAAAGAAGGCCAAAGCCGCGTAATGACAAATTCCGATTCTTCCAAACGGGGCCTGCCACCGCAGGCTCCGTTTCTTTTCGCCCGTCTTCCCGCCCTGTGATGTGCTGCCGCTTCGCGCCAGGCTTGATTTGGGGTGAGTAGGCCCAGGGGATTTCACCCTGAGCCCCTTGCAGAACCGTGCGTAAATCTCTCGATTTACACGGCTCCCATTATCCAACCGAATATCTGGTAACGTTCCAGTAGAAAAACATCTGAGGAAAGCTGTTCTTCATCTTGATGAGCCATTGCACACTGGCCTGCTCACGCCGTTCCAGTGTCTGGTATTTGCGTCTGGCCCATTGCATTAGCTTGCCATCGAAATACATGGCGAAGCTGTGCATCGCCGATGGGTAGAACTCCCCGAAATAATTCCACCAGCCACGTAGTACCGGATTGTATTGCTTCGCCAGTTCAGCAAGTGTCGTTGCTGTCCTACGATGGATGCGCCAGCCCCGCACCTCCTTCCGCATTCGCTTCAGAGCATCAATACTCACGCCTGGAGAAAAACTTGTGAATCTCCGGCCTTGACTGTTGACGGCACGCCTTGGACGAAATGCAAATCCAAGGAATGTGAACTGAACATGCGGATAAGAGGCGTTGCGGCCACTGCTCTTGCAGTACACAATTCGCGATTTCTCCGGGTGCATCGTCAACCCGCATTCCGCCAGTCGCAATGCGATGGACCGCATTACTTGTTCTGCCTGTCTCCGATTTCGGCAGTGAACCACCGCGTCATCGGCATAGCGGGCAAACGGACAAGTTGGATTGGTGCGTTGCATCCAGACATCGAACGCGTAGTGCATGAACAGGTTCATCAAAATAGGACTGACCACTCCGCCTTGCGGTGTGCCGCGTTGCCGCGTCACCCGTTCGCCGTCTGTGGTCTCGAACGGAGCAGTTAGCCACCGTTTGATATACAACAGTATCCAGCCCTCTTTGATGTGGCTGCGAACCGCTTTCATCAAGAGGCCATGATCGATCTGATCGAAAGCCGATTTGATGTCAAACTCCACCACCCAAGCGTTTTGCCAACACCGTTTTCTGGTGACGGCAACCGCCTGTTTCGCCGACTTCCCTGGCCGATACCCATAGGAATCCTGATGAAATATCGGGTCGAGTGTCGGTTCAATGATGTGCTTGACCACGGTCTGTGCAATGCGATCGGATACAGTCGGAATACCGAGCTTTCTCGTGCCGCCCTTTGCCTTCGGAATTTCAACCTGCTTCACCGGCGGCGGGAAGTATGACCCCGACGACATCCGGTTCCACAGCTTGTATAAATTCCTCTACAGGTTCTGCTCAAACATCGCGATGGTTTCCCCGTCGATGCCGGCAGCGCCCCGGTTGGCTTTGACCTGCTGGTATGCCTCCCATACTGCGCGCTTCGCAATAACATAGGGTTTTGTTGATGTCATATCACTCATCCCCATGAAACAGGTTGGCGATACTCGTCAACCGGATAACGCCGCCCCTTCGCTCCACTCTCATTACAAGAGTTTCATCGCTACTACGAGCAGCTCCGTCCCTTGCTCTGGCACCGGTAGTTGGTCAAGAGGGGAAGACCACCTTTCAATTACCCACAAGTTGCGCACCAAGGAGAAAGCCGAGTTGGATATCAGTGAGTCTTGAGATACCTCTCCAAATGACCATATTTCCTGGAGGGGCGTCGTGAGCGCGTGCCAGATAGCCGCCGAGTCGTGCCAACTTGGTGATATAGCCGGATAGACATCCCGTCGGAGGATCATTGCCAACCTTGTGCAGCTGATCAAGCAGTTGCAGTTCCAGCGAAGTGAAGGCCAGGTTCGGAGGTGCAGATGGATCTACGCGATTCATCATCGTCATCCAGAAAATCCGCCAGCTAAGAATGCAGAGCACGGCGATCAAGTTGATGATCCGTTCTGCAGTGCGCAGCCTCGACTCTTCCGCCTTGCAGCCGGACTTCAGTATCTTGTGAAAGGTTTCGATCTTGCAGCGCATCGCATACCATTGCAGCTTCTCCACGGCGTCTTTGCGTGATTCCACCGGAAGGTCAGTCATCAGTTTCCAATCGATTTTGTCACGATCACTCGGAGTACCACGCTCCACAGCATGAATCACCGTCACGGTCAGTTGAGGATACCTCTTCTGCTTGCCAATTGGCGGCAAAACCACGAGCTTTGATAGCGGATTTCAAGGACGGCCTCGCATAGCTCGCCCTTCCGGTCGCGGACCTCAATGCGGTGCAGTCCTTTGACATGCGTCTCCTCCATTTCGTCGGCGATGGTGTGCTTGCCATCTCCGGCGAGGCGGTCGACACACGTCCGCACCAGGAAGTGAGTTCCAACTTCTTCCGCCACGCAGAACAGCTCATAGATATCGCTCTCGCGATCTCCGATGTGGACGCAGCGTTCCGGCCTACCCACCAGCGCTGACGATCTTCGCAAACCGTCAAGCCATCGTCGGCTCTCCTTTTCTTCGATCGGCACCCGTGTGGGATTGATCTTTCTCTTCATCGCCGTGCATCCCTTGAATCGATCCCGAGTCCAGAAATGGATGGAGGCAAGCCCCAGAGGCAGTCCTTCGGGAGTTACAACCATGCCAGAATGCATCTGCAAGCCGCAAACCACATAGTGTTGAGGAAGCCCGTTGCGATCTTTCTTGGTAAAGGCCCTGTGCGTAATCCCGACAGCCGCCATATCGCTGCGGTTGTAGCTGAACGTGGTGATGTCGTGCAAAATCAATAGCGACCCATCGCCGCCGCTAGATCGGCTCCGCGTGGCTGCAAGGTGTCCGGCGAGGATTGCGTGCTCTGTGATCCGATTGCTGGAAAGCAGTCGGTATGCTGCCTTGGTGTTCGCCCAGTCCTGACAGGCAAACGGAATGCTACCCCCGATGCGATTCGAAAACTGTTCCAACATTACGCGCAGACGCTTGCCATGCCTCGCATCCTGAAACCGGCATTCCCTTAACTCTTCGCCGATCCAGCCCTCTGCCCACTGCTCAATTTTGCTTGAACCGCTTCGCCGCCTCTCCATGACAACAGTGCAGCATCGATCATTATCCCTCTATAAGTATCCGCCTTGAGTCCTGAACCTCGTCAGACAATACCCCACGGCAACTTGTGGGTAATTGAAAGGAGACGAAACGCTTACGATCAGCGTGTCTGTTGCAATTTGCTTGAAGGTAATGCTCTCCTCGCACTTATCGAAATCTGCCTCGGCAGATTCGAAGACCTGATTCGCGGCTCGCGGCTGAGCAATCGCGTTCAGCATGGCCGCGTCCAGTTTGTAAAGACAGGCGACCTGACGCGCTTCATACATAATGGCTGCGGTTTGAGCGACTTTGAAGCTCAGATTCAGCCCAAGTTCACCAAACGCGCCGCGACCCGAGGGGTCGATGTAATTCACCGGGTTGGCGCGGGCGTATTTGTAGCGGTGCTGCGAGGACGGGTCCCAGAGATTGCCGCCGTAGGGGTCGCGGGACATAAAGCTGCCCGTCGCCGGGTTGTACCACCGCGCGCGCAGATAGTAGAGCGAGAGGTCCGCGTCCCAGCGCTCGCCGCGATAGAGATAGTTATTCGGCGTCGTGCCCGTCTGGTTGATCTTGTTGCCGAAGGCATCGTACTCGTAAGTGTCCGTCACGGTCCCTGTCGAGTTAGTCAGTTGGCGAACGCTGCCCGCGCCGTCAACCCCGTAGAAACTCGCCGTCCAGGTACTGTTTGCAGTTACTGTAGGGTTCAGGTTCTCGCTGATCCGCTGCAGCCCATAAGTGTACTGTCGCGTCACCGAACCATTCACCAATTCATCGACCACCTGCGGATAACCGGTTGGATTCATATCATCAATCAGGTAGCGCGTAGTAACTCCGCCCACCGTCTTGGCCACGCGGTTTCCGTCCCCGTCATAGAGCAGCGTAACTGCCCCGCTGTTCATCGACAGCAGATGGTTCTCCGAGTCATAGGTAAATGTCTTGCCGTCTGTGGCCAGCGTATTGCCGTTGTGCGTGCCGATCTTTTTCTCGGCATAGCAGATCATCATTCAGCTTCAACGCTATTCAAGGCCCAATGGCCTGCCGTATTTGATAGCCAAATCTTCGGGAAGGTAATCCGATAGCGGTCCCCTCGGTATGCCAAAATTCAGGCGATCTCTTCTCTTCTCCAGTAGTTCGAACCCCCGCCCAAGGCAAAAACTTCGAATTCCGCTGGCTTCGAGCCAATTTGCCACCCGCTCTGTGCATAGCTTTTGTCCAGTAAGTGGCCAGACAATAAAGAAATCATCCTTCGTCCATTGGTCCCATTCGATAACCTGGGTGAAGTCGTGAATCGGGCCGTAGTCTTTCCATAAACAGCCTGGGCAGTTTTCAAGTAGGTGCATCCCCGATTCCGGCCGCACTAGACCAGCCCAACCTGTAACAATGAATTCCCTATATTCGTCCGATGTTTCTCCGTCCAAGAATGTTACCTTTGCTGGCTTTGCGCGAAACCCCGTAAATCCCTCGCCCTCGAATTTCTCCAGGACATTCGCGTGAATGGCGATATCTCCTCCCCATATGATCTGTTCATCTCTGCGGTTATGTTTCAGGTAGTGGTGAAGTTCGCCGAGTCTATAGCCGTGCGATTTGTGCTTTCCGCCAACAGGGCATGGCTCATATCGCCACTGGCTGTATTGCTTTTCGGAGTCGACTGTCAGGTCGCCCTCATAGCGTCCCTCAAACTGAAAGAAAGGAATCGGTTCCATACTTCCCATTCACCTCTGGTCTCTACTGGCACAGAATATCGTCGACGAATTGCACGGCGAGCGACTGCGCAAAACTCACCAGTTGCTGATTGCTCGGGCATTCCTGGCGTCCCCACACATTATCGATTTGGTATTCCCATTCTGCATTCCAGTTTGTTCCATTCGAGTTGCCATGAATTCGTTCGTGGCAGCTTCCCGGCAGGCACATCCCCAATCCTGGCTGGTCAATATTGAACCCGCATTCCTCAGCCCAAGGTCTAAACTGTTGCGGAACAATATGGTGCCATTGTTCTTCATCATCGCAAGCGTCAGGGTTCCTAAAGGGGCCTCGCGGCGCAGGCAATCCAGGAGGGAATGGATAAGGCAATGGATAAACTGTCGGAGGACCGGCATATGGATACCTTAATATGCCTGCAGCCGAGCATTGAGCTGGGATCGGCACAACATCAACATAGCCTTGAACTCCCAGAGTATCCTCAGCATACAAGGCCTGGGCATCGCACCGAATCACAGGTAATTCAGCGACTCCGATAGTCGCCGAAAAAAGTGTAACCAAAGCATACTCGAGTGCCGCCGCATCCCCTATTCTTACAGGCTGAGGCGGATTGGGGGCAGGCGGAGGCACGGGGACAGGCCCGGGTCCCGGCGGTGGTTGCGGAAACGGTAGTACAGGCGCCGGGGGCCGCGGCGCCGGCGGCGGAAGAGGCGGCATACATTCCGGGCAAGCACAGCATGGTTGAGCGCTCATGCCGGTTGGGCACGGT